>NZ_BBJP01000058.1 GCF_000739595.1 Halorubrum halophilum
GTGCGATCCAGTTACCGCCTGAACTCATACGAACTGTGGTGTCAGTGCCGTATGACTGTGGCTTCGGTCTGTTAGTGCTCGTGGACTCAACACCTCGTTGCCTCGGTGCGTACATCCCGAGTCTATCGAACTCGTCTTCTACGAGTGACCTCATCGGTACTTCTTTTCCATGTGGGTTTCGAGCTTAGATGCGTTCAGCTCTTACCCCGTGTCGCGTGGCTACCCGGCATTGCGTTCTCACACAACCGGTACACCAGTGGCGACCAAACGTAGTTCCTCTCGTACTATACGTTCGTTCACGTCAAGTACCTTGACACCCCCAATAGATAGCAGCCGACCTGTCTCACGACGGTCTAAACCCAGCTCACGACCTCCTTTAATAGGCGAACAACCTCACCCTTGCCCGCTTCTGCACGGGCAGGATGGAGGGAACCGACATCGAGGTAGCAAGCCACCCGGTCGATATGTGCTCTTGCGGGTGACGACTCTGTTATCCCTAAGGTAGCTTTTCTGTCATCTACGGGCCCCATTCCGGAGCCTCGTAGGTTCGCTAGACCACGCTTTCGCGTCAGCGTCACTCGTTGGGAATGACACTGTCAGACCATCTTGTGCTCTTGCGCTCTTCGCCGGATTCCCGACCCGGCTGAGATGATCTTCGGGCGCGCTCGATATCTTTTCGAGCGCGTACCGCCCCAGTCAAACTGCCCGGCTACCGGTGTACTCCTCCCGGAGTGAGAGTCGCAGTCACCGACGGGTAGTATTTCAATGTTGCCTCGGTGGCCCGCTAGCGCGGGTACCTGTGTAACGGCTCCTACCTATGCTGCACATCGGCGACCACGTCTCAGCGACAGCCTGCAGTAAAGCTCTATAGGGTCTTCGCTTCCCCTTGGGGGTCTCCAGACTCCGCACTGGAACGTACAGTTCACCGGGTCCAACGTTGGGACAGTGGCGCTCTCGTTTATCCATTCATGCAAGCCGCTACTGAAGCGGCAAGGTACTACGCTACCTTAAGAGGGTCATAGTTACCCCCGCCGTTGACGGGTCCTTCGTCCTCTTGTACGAGGTGTTCAGATACCCGCACTGGGCAGGATTCAGTGACCGTACGAGTCCTTGCGGATTTGCGGTCACCTGTGTTGTTATTAGACAGTCGGAGCGCCCGAGTCACTGCGACCTGCTCCGTCGAGAGCAGGCATCCCTTCTTCCGAAGGTACGGGACTAACTTGCCGAATTCCCTAACGTCGGTTCTCCCGACAGGCCTTGGCTTGCGCTGCCAGAGCACCTGTGTCGGATCTCGGTACGGACATCGTGCTTGTCTTTTCACGGGCCCTATGTACGGCTGACTTGCGCTATCTCGCGCTTCTCTCGCTTCGTGCCGTGACGGCATCCACGAGGTTCCACGATTTGACCGGGCGAAGGCCCGGCTCAGCGTTCCACACGGCGTCGACGTTTACTGCACGATGGCACTGGAATCTTAACCAGTTTCCCGTTGATGCAGTCGAGTTGCGGTGCATCTTAGGACCGGCTGACCCTCGGCTGAGTGGCAGTGCCGAGGAACCCTTGCTCATCAGGCCGTCGAGGTTCTCACCCGACTATCGCTGCTACTGTGACCAGGATTGTCGTTTCTGAACGGTCCACGCGAGCTCTCGCCCGAGCTTCCATCCGAACAGAACGCCAACCTACGCGGTTGCCCCTGTCAAGGGCACGGCCAGGTCTCGGTGGTAGATTTGAGCCCCGATCATTTTGGGCGCCTCAAACCTCGGCCGGTAAGCTGTTACGCTTTTCTTAGAGGGTAGCTGCTTCTAAGCTCACCTCCCGGCTGTTTAGGGCTTGAGACCACCTTCGAATCGCACTTAATCTACACTTTGGGACCTTAACCCGGCTCTGGGTTGTTCCCCTCACGGTACACAGGCTTACCCCGCGTACCGGACTCCCATCGTCTACAACGCCTGCGGGTTTGGAGTTCGACAGGATGGCCGACTCCTCTCGGAGGCGGGTCATCCAATCGGTAGCTCTACCCCGCGGGCTATCTCGGATGAGGTCATGCTTCGACATGTTTCGGTTGGAACCAGCTGTTGCCAGGCTCGATGGGCCTTTCACCCCTATGCGCAGATCACGAGAGGATATTGTAGAATACCAACTCTAACGGGCCTCCACGTGGCTTTCGCCACGCTTCACCCTGCCTGCGTATAGATCGCCTGGTTTCGGGTCGCACCCAATTGACTCCCCGCGCTTGAACACGGTGGCCCTCACACATAGTGCTGCGGCCGTATCGGTTTCCCTGCGCCTTCCCCGGTTCACGGGTTAGACTCGCCAATCAAGTGCACTCCCTGGGTCGTTTTTCAAAACGCACGACACGACGCCGGCTCGATTCTCTTCCTACTAGAGGATCGCTCCTCGGTCGTTTCAAGAATCGCCTTGTACGCCCTGTCGCTCGATCGCCAGCTGATTTCAGGCCCTATTGCACCGCCCTTCTCGGGGTGCTTTTCAGCGTTCGCTCACGCTACTTGTTCGCTATCGGTCTCGAGGAGTGTTTAGCCTTCTCAGGGGATGCCTGAGTTGTTCACAGAGGATATCCGACCCCTGCTACTCTGGTATTGACGCCAACGGTACTGTCTCATTCTACGGGGTTGTCACCCTGTCTCACGCTCCGTTCCAGGAGACTTCAAATGAGAGCTCGCGTTTTGGTTGTCAACCCGAACACCACATTGGTCCGAAGACCTTCGGTTTGGGCTGTGTCGCTTTTACTCGCGGTTACTCACGAATAGTGAAGTGGGGA
>NZ_BBJP01000057.1 GCF_000739595.1 Halorubrum halophilum
CCCACCACCTGCCATCCTGGATGACACCGAACTACCACGGCTCACATCAGATTTCCTCTTACGCCGGAGCGCAGGGGGCGAAATCCTCATTCGGGTGAGTCGGATGAACCGACTCTGCGAAACCGGGACGAATTGAACGTCCCGAGTCCGCGGTGCGTTCTTCGCGTTTCAACCGAACGGGCTTATACACTTAAGCACGTCGGAACGCTTCGACCGGCCGCGGTGCGGCCGACCGTTGCCCCCACGTCGGGGGACCTTCGCATCTAACACGAATGCCGGGTTATACTTAACCCCGTCGAACTATCGGCGCCACGTCATGCGTTTTCATTGAGAGCAGTTCGCACGAGACGGACAGATCGCTGCCTCCGAAACCGGTGGAATTTCGATCCGGACAGCTCGATCAACGATCGGGATACGCCCAGAGTTATCAGTATTTTATCATAGTTTCCCGGTAACGACGCACGCGTCAAACCGGGGGTGAAGTCGGTCGTCGATCGTGCTGTGAAACGAGTATCCGCTCGCCGGCGGACGCGTACGTACGCAAGCAACCAAGGCACAACCATCGACGACCGAGCGGTCGTTTATACCACGGGCGTTTATAAGGGAGGGGGACACATATAAAAGCGAACGATGACGAACCCTGCAGATTCGATCGAGATCCAGAACGTAGTTGCATCGACGGGGATCGGCCAAGAGCTCGATTTGGAGGCGCTGGCAGAGGACCTACCGGGCGCGGACTTCAATCCGGATAACTTCCCGGGGCTCGTCTACCGGACTCAAGAACCGAAGGCGGCCGCGCTTATCTTCCGGTCGGGGAAGATCGTCTGTACGGGTGCGAAAAGTATCGACGACGTGCACGAGGCACTCGGGATCATCTTCGAGAAGCTCCGCGGACTACAGATCCCGGTCGAGGACGATCCGGACATCACCGTGCAGAACATCGTGTCGAGCGCGGACCTCGGGCACAACCTCAACCTCAACGCGCTCGCGATCGGACTCGGGCTCGAAGACGTCGAGTACGAGCCGGAGCAGTTCCCCGGTCTCGTGTACCGGATGGACGAACCGGAGGTCGTGATCCTCCTGTTCGGGAGCGGAAAGATCGTCATCACGGGCGGGAAGCGGACCGACGACGCGGAGGAAGCCGTCGAGGAGATCGTTGAACGGATCGAAGGGCTTGGCCTACTAGGGTAGCGGGACGCCCTCAGAGGGCGCTCGGATCGCGATCGAATTGCGGTGGAACGAAAGACGACGGACGACAGGTAGTCGGATCGACCGGGTCGGACTGGTTCAGTACGAATCGGTGTTGCCTTTCGTGCAGATTACTGTGAGGAGTCTTCCGTCAGCACCTCTTTGACCACGCTCGGGTCCTCCAAGAGCTGGTGTTTTGTGTAGCTCCCTTCCGCGCTCCCGCCGCTGTGTTTCGACTGTTCGATAATGTCGAGGAACGCGTGTTCCTTGAGGAGGTCACGAACGCGACGGAGCGACAGGCTGTCAGATCCCTCCTGACGGCAGATGTTCTCATAGATCTCGTACACACGGCTGGTGCGGAATCCATCCTGACGGCTGTTGGAAAGCGAGAGCAGTGCGAGCGCCTGAAGGACATACCGAGAGTGCGGCGTCGATCCCCGGATCAGTTCGCGGAATCGGTCTGTCTCCGCGCGCTCGCGTGCCTGTGTGACAAACTCCTCCCTAACAGTCGGCTCACCGTTGCTCTGTGCGATCTCGCCCGCGTATCGGAGAATATCGATGGCTTTGCGCGCGTCCCCGTGTTCGCGCGCGGCGAGCGCGGCGGCGCGCGGGACCGTCGACGGTTCGAGGACGTCGTCGTGAAACGCGTCCGCGCGTGCCTGCATGATCTCGCGGAGCTGGTTGGCGTCGTACGGGGGGAACACGAACTCCCGTTCACAGAGGCTCGATTTGACGCGCTCGTCCATGCGGTCCTTGTACTGGATCTTGTTGCTGATCCCGACGACCCCGAGCTTGCAGTCGGTGATCTTGCCGGCCTCGCCGGCCCGCGACAGCTGCATCAGGATGGCGTCGTCATCGAGTTTGTCGATCTCGTCGAGGATGATGAGAACGACGTCGTACCGCTGGTCGAGGATCCGCCAGAGCCGCTTGTAGTACGTCGACGTCGAGAGACCCTTGTCCGGGACGTTGATCCCGGTTGCGTCCGGATCGTTGACCGCGTCGGCAATGGTCTGAACCGCCTGCGTCTCGGTCGTGTCCTGCGCGCAGTCGACGTATGCAAACGTCGCGTTGACGCCTTCTTCTCCGGCCGTCGAGACGAGGCGCTTGGAGACGTACTTCGCACAGAGCGACTTCCCGGTCCCCGTCTTCCCGTAGATCAGAACGTTGCTCGGACTCTGGCCGAAAATCGCGGGATTGACCGCCGTGGCGAGATCGGCGATCTCGTCGTCGCGCCCGACGATCCGACCCTCTCCGGGGAGATGGCTGATCTCGAGGAGTTCCTTGTTCGCGAAGATCGGGTCCTCCCTAGTGAAGAGGTCGTCCGCTGCGTCCATGGGATCGACACCGTGTTTCCGGTGAAATGCGTTCCGCTTCGGACGTGACGAGATGGGATTTGAGACACACACCGTGTTTCCGGTGAAATGGGGCGGTTAGGGGTGGGGACCGGTGGGTCGGCGGGGGAGACAGGAGGAGGGCATAGAACGGGTGTCGAGATTACGGCAGTCAGGTTCACCGGAAACCCGGTGTCATCAATGGGGTCTACCTCGCCGAGAAATGCGAGAACACAGGCAGAAACACGGGCACAAAATGGATATGAGTGATAGTAAATATGAGAGATAGTGAACGTGAGTGGACACAAGCTACGGTGGGAACGACAGACCGGATTTCCGATGAAACCCGACTTCCAACGGGATCCTTCCCTCATAAACATCGGTCTCCGATGAGACTCCACTTTTCGATAAGACCCGATCGTCGATCGTCGATCAAATTCAGTTTCCAGTGAAGACATCGCCTTCGGCTCTATATCTTATTTTACTTTTGGCTTGACGAACTATACTCAAAAATCACTTATAGTTTTTTCCTATTTCATCCGAGGATGTTTGACGGTTTATTCGGGATGCGAAACGCGAGTTAACCGCTCGAAGCCGCCCCCACAAACCTCCCATCTCCAACCAGCCCCGTTTCACCGGAAATACGGTGTGTCTCTCAAACGATCGTAGTCAGTCAAGTCCCCAGGTCAGTCAAGTCCCCAGTAGACAATACGCCCGTCACCGAGGTTGGTCACGGGCTTCGTCCCGAGTTTTGTCATATAGAACGAGAAACGACGATGAACAACGAGAGAAACAACGAGAACCCGAACGTAACGTGGTGCTGCAGGTATAACCATGATTGTTGCGGGTACCTTAGCTGCGAATACCCGCAAGTACCGAACCGAAGTCGGGTTCTTTACTCCTGTGCGTCGACGACCGCCACGCTGGCTAAGTTAACGATGTCTTTGACCTCGTCCCCTCGCTGGAGGACGTGGACGGGCTCGTCCATCCCGACCAGCATCGGGCCGATCGCTTCCGCTCCGCCGAGTCGCTGGAGCAGTTTGTAGCCGATGTTCCCGGCTTCGAGGTTCGGGAACACGAGGACGTTCGCGGCCTCGTCGAGCTCCGAGAACTCGTAGGTGTCGTTGAGGATATCGTCGACGACCGCGGTGTCGGCCTGCATCTCACCGTCGACGGGGAAGTCAACCTCCCCATCCTCGTGGAGGATATCGACCGCCTCGCGGGGCTTCTGAGTCCCCTCATTGTCGACGCTCCCGAAGTTGGAGTACGAGAGCATCGCCGCGCGCGGCTCGACGTTGAACCGACGGGCGAGATCGGCGGTGTGACGGGTGATCTCCGCGAGCGTCTCCGCGTCGGGGTCCTGGTTGACCGTGGTGTCGGCACAGAAGATGACTCGGTTTTTGAACGTGAGCATGTACACGCCGGCGACGGTATCGGTGTCGTCCGCGGAGCCGACGACCTGCAGCGGCGGCCTGAGCGCCGACGGGTAGTGATGCGTCAGTCCCGTGAGCATCGCGTCGACGTCTCCCGACTTCACCATGACGCTTCCGAGGTAGTTCGTGTCTCGCCGGACCAGCTCGTTCGCCTCCCGACTCGTGATTCCCTTCCGCTTGCGCAGTTGGTAGAGTTGATCTCCGTACGCGGACACGTCGCGGTCGTCGGGATCGACGATCTCCGGACGGAACGAGAGTCCGAGGCGGTCGGCGGTTCGGGCGATCTCGTCGGCGTCGCCGAGCAGCACCGGCTCAGCGATTCCCTGCTCGGAGAGCTGGTAGGCCGCGCGGATCATCTTCTCGTCGGTCCCCTCCGCGAGCGCGATGCGCTTCGGATCGCTTTTCGCCTTGTTCAACACGACCCGCATCATCTCGCGGGATTTTCCGAGCCGCGCTTCCAGCCGTTCTCGGTACTGTTCGAGGTCGATCTCGGTCCGCGCCGACCCGGAGTCCATCGCCGCCTTCGCGACGCTCGGTGCGACCTCGAAGAGCACGCGGGGGTCGAGGGGCTTCGGGATCACGTAATCGGGTCCGAACTGGAGTGGGTCGTCACCGTACGCCTTCACGACGGCGTCCGGTACGTCCTTGCGAGCCAACTCCGCGAGTGCCTCCGCGGCCGCCCGCTTCATTTCTTCGTTGATTTCGGTCGCGCGCACGTCGAGCGCGCCGCGGAACAGGAACGGGAACCCCAGCACGTTGTTCACCATGTTCGGGTAGTCGGACCGGCCGGTCGCCATGATCACCGTATCGTCGCGCGCGTCTTTCGCGTCCTCGTAGGTGATCTCGGGATCGGGGTTCGCCATCGCGAAGATGATCGGGTCCGACGCCATGGACCGGACCATCTCCTGCGAGACGATCCCGCCGACGGAGAGGCCGACGAACACGTCCGCGCCCTCCATCGCGTCAGCGAGGTCTCCACCCTCCCCTTCGCTGGCGAACTGGCTCTTGTACTCGTTGACATCGCCGTCCGCGACGCGCTCCTCGGTGATGATACCGGAGGAGTCGCACATCGTGATGTTCTCCTTCTTCGCACCGAGCTCGACGTAGAACCGGGCCGTCGCGATCGCGGACGCGCCCGCGCCCGAGAACACGATGTTGATCTCGGAGAGGTCCTTCCCGGAGATCTCCGTCGCGTTCATCAGCGCCGCTCCGGAGATGATCGCGGTCCCGTGCTGGTCGTCGTGGAACACGGGAACGTCCATCTCATCACGGAGCCGCTCCTCGATCTTGAAGCACTCGGGCGCCTTGATGTCCTCTAAGTTCACCCCGCCGAACGTCGGCTCCATCGCTTTCACGGCCTCGCAGAACGGGGCGACCTCGTCGATGTCGAGTTCGATGTCGAACACGTCGATGTCGGCGAAGCGCTTGAACAGCACGCCCTTCCCCTCCATGACGGGCTTCGACGCGGACGCCCCGATATTACCCAGCCCGAGCACGGCCGACCCGTTCGAGACGACCGCGACGAGGTTCCCCTTCGCCGTGTACTCGAACACCGATTCAGGGTCCGCGGCGATGTCGCGGCAGGGCGCCGCGACGCCCGGCGAGTACGCGAGCGAGAGGTCTCGCTGCGTGTTCGTCGGCTTCGTGGTCTCGATCGCGATCTTCCCCGGCGGCTCCTGTCGGTGATACTCTCTCGCGTCGTCGTCTAGTCCCATGTCTCCTCCAATTCGGTAACGGAGTAAAAAGGTATGTGAACCCGTCGAATACTGATTCGACATTCGACGATCCTCAGCGGCGAGCCTCGAAAGCGACTCAATCGAATCCGGATCGCAGTCAGTCGCGGACAGTCGAATCCGGATCGATGTCTCGGTGAAGTACCATCAGTTCCGGGTCGATTCCGCCGAGCGTGTCGACCTCGTACGCAATTACGTACGACTGGGTAACGACGCTGACCGGGAGCGTCAGCGCCACCAGCGACGCCACGGCGACGATTCCGACGATCACGACGGTCGCTATCCCGGCCGTCGTACTCACCAAGGCGCCGAGACCGCCGAGGGGGACGGCCGCAAGCAGGAGCGTACTCCCGGCGACCACAAGAACCGCCGAGCCGGCGATCACGAATGCGATCCCCTCAACGATCGCGGTTCCGAGCCGGACGAAGAAATGGACCGCGAGGTAGACGAGCAGTTCTGCCCACTCCCCGCTGATCGCGCGCCAAACCCGCCGCCATCCGTCTATCACACCGATCCCCTCGACGACCATCGCGGGGACGGCGAACTCGTAGGTGAGTCGGAGCGCGAGCGTCGCGATTAGGACAACGACACTCCCGAGGAGTCCGAGAACAACCGCAGGGCCGATCGAGAGCGATCCTGCCGCCGCCGCGAACGAGTCGACGGGCGCCCACCCGATCGACATCTCGCCCGCAACGCCGACGAGCACCGCTACGGCGACGGGTAAGACAGCGATCAACCACAGGAGGGCGGAGACGACGAACAGTCCGACCGCCTGTCGGAGCCGACCGAGAAACGGCCGCCATAGCCGCACCTCGTTCGTCTGGAGCGCGTCGTAGAAGACCAGCCGAAGGGACAGCGAGGCCACCGAGAGCGCGACCACGCCGACGATCGCGACCACCGCGACGACCGCGACGGCGACGATCAGCTGATCGTCCGCCGTACCGGCGAGGAGGTCCGAAACAACGGTGTCGAGCTCCATGGTGTCGAACCCCGCGGTGTCGGGAGCCGCGGGAACCGACACGCCGGCGTTCGCACCGCCGCCCATCAGGAGGACGAGGAGAGCGAGTTTCGCCCAGCGAACGAGGCTAAACGGGAACAGGAACCGACGAGTGGCCTCGACGGCGTCGTCTACGGCTTCGACGGCGTGCCAACCCATGGGCCTCGATTCACCGGGGACGCATATATAATGTGACGGGCGGAAGATCGGTCCCTGCAGCCCGACCGGATCGTCCACCCGTCACGCTCTCCACCCATCGCGACCCACAGCCCTTTACGCCGAACGAGACGAAGTGGCTCGCATGAAGGTCCGCGGCGAACGGGAGTGCCGGAAGTGCGGCGCGCGCTGGTCGTACTACGAGACGGGGTCCGTCGAGTGTCCCGACTGCGGGGCCCTCCGGAGCGTCGGCGTCGACGACAGGACCGCCCACACCGACGCGCCGGCGACCCTCGATCTGACCCCCCACCGCGCCCGGTTCGGTGACGCCCGCGGGACGCTCCCCGAGGAGGGCGTCGACGACCTCAAGGCCGACCTCCGCGAGTACGTCCGCAAGCGGGGGTTCATCCGCGGCGGAGAACTGCTCCCGCTCGATGACACCTACCTCGCCGCCCGCGAACTGCTAGAGGCGGTCGACCTGTACGATCGACTCCGCGATCCAACCGACCGCGACAGGGAGTACCTCCTCAGCCTGCTCGCCGGCGCCGACAACGGCGACCGACCGGAGACCGAGGCGGTCCCCGACTCCCTCCGCGAGGCGCGGGGGATGGCGGCGGTCCGCGCGGTCGACGAGTATCGGACCGATCTCCTCGCGTTTCTCGACGAACTCGCCGGGATCGAGCGGGCAGACACCAACGGAGCCGACGGAAGCGGAGCCGATAGCAGTGACGACTCTTCCGCTCCCACGGTCTCCGTCGCGGGCGACGACCCGCTCGCCCGGATTGATCGCGCGCGAGCGCTCCTCGAACGCCTCCGAGACCGGACGAAGCGCGCCGAGGCGCTCACGGGTGACGTGCCGCCGGGCGACGCCGACGCCCTCGTCGACGCAGCGAACGCGCTCGGCGAGTACGTCAGGACCGGCGACGAGACTCCCCTCGACCGGGCTCGCGATCGGCTCGCGGACGCCGAGACGTGACCGGTATCGCCACCGAGACGTGATCGCTCCCGACGCCGAAATGTAATCAGGACTGATACTCGCGGAGTCACGTTCAACTACCGGCCCGAGGATTCTCGGCACATGCCGCGCTTCGACGTGCACGACCACCGCCACGCGCTGAAACAGCTCAAGGACACGGGCGCGACGAGCCTCTGGGAGAACCGGAAGGACGTGGCGTGTCCGGTGTGCGGCGACCCGTTCGACCGGCTGTTCACCACCCGAGATACCGGGACGACCTTCCCAGAGAACGACGGCGCGCGCTTCTGCCTCCTCCGCGACGAGGACGCGATCCACCTGTTCCGGCACTGATTCTCTGTCACTTCGCTCTCCGCTCCCTGCTCCCGCCCTCAGTCGTCGCCCGCGGGGTCGACGCCCGGCGCCGGGTCGTCGATGTACCGTTCCGTCCACGTCCCGCGCGCGAACCACGCGACGGCGACGGCCGCGCCGAGGATGTTCCCGAGCGCCATTCCCACCCAGATCCCCGTCTCGCCCCAGCCGGCGACGAAGACGAGGTAGGCCACGCTGGCGACCCGCCCGACCCAGAGGGTGAGGATCGAGATCACCATCGCAGTCTTCGTGTTGCCGGCCCCGCGGAACGCGCCGAGGATCACCTGCGAGACGCCGATGAAGGCGAACTCCACCGACCGGATCCGCACGTACTCGACCGCGGACGCGACGGTCGCGGGCGCGTCGGGCACGTCTCCGAGGAAGGCGCCGACGATCGGCTCCGTGAACGTCACGGCGACGACCGCGACGAGGAACATCACTCCGGCGCCGGTCGCGGCGGCGAGCTTGACCGACCGCGTCGCGCGGTCCGCCCGGTTCGCGCCGAGATTCTGCCCGACCATCGTGTCGATCGCGCGCCCGAGCCCCATCGCGGGGAGGAACACGAGCGAGATGAGCCGGTTCCCGAGCCCGTAGGCCGCCACCACCGGCGGGGAGAACGTGACCACCATCGCGGTGAGCGTGATCATCGCGAGCGCGCTGGTCGTCTGTTCGACGCTGGAGGGAAGCCCCAGCCGGAAGATGTCCTCGATGAACCCGAGGTCCGGACGAAGGTGGCTCAGGGAGACCGCCGGTCCCAGCCCCGTGGCGAACAGCAGCCAGATCCCGATCGCGGTGGCGACTCCCCGCGAAAAGATCGTCGCTATCGCGGCCCCCTCGATCCCGTATCCGGTGAATCCGGTGGCTGCGAACAGGGTCTCCTGAATCCCCACCGGATCGAGCGCCGCGACGAGCGGCACCGCCGCCAGCCACTCGAACAGCGGGTTCGCCGAGAACCCGAAGATGAGGAACGGGTCAAGGAGGACGTTTAAGATGACCGAGACGAGCATCACCGCCATCGGCGTCCGAGTGTCGCCGTATCCCCGCATCAGCGCGGAGAACACGAAGAACCCGAACATCAGCGGGATACCGGCAAAGATGACTTCCATGTAGTCGGCCGCGAGGGGGATCACGGTCGCCGCCGTGTCGGGGTCGCTCGGCAGAATTTCGAGCGCCGGGCGGGTGTAGAAGTACCCGCCGATTCCGATGAGCACCGACAACACGGCGACGCTGAAGATGGTCTGACCCGCGACGAGCCCGGCGGACCGGTCCCCGTCGGCGCCGGTGTACTGCGCGACGAGGATCGCTCCCGCCGTCGTGAAGCCGCCGGCGACCGCGATGAGCAGGAAGATCAGGGGGAACGCGAGGCTGATCGCGCCGACCGCCTCGGCCGACAGTCGCCCGAGGTACAGCGTGTCGACGACGTTGTACATCACCTGCAGCAGCTGGATAACCACGATCGGCCACGCGAGGTGGAACAGCGGCCGGATCAGGCTCCCCTCGGTGATCGACTCCTCCGACACGCGGTCGTCGGAGGGGTCGGCGGGACCGCCGCCGGCCGCGTCGTTACTGTTCGTCTCGTCGATCGTTTCGTCGATCGTTCCGTCGTCGCCGGCGTCATCGGCGGAATCTGGACCTGAACCGCCAAACTCCGAAGGCGACTCAGACTGGTCTTCGGAGGGCTCGTCGCTCACTGACTTATAAATAGGTGCCTCGGTCTATCAGGCTTCCGGTTCCTCGGAAGCGACCGTCACAGCGCGTGTCAGGCGTGAACACCACCGATAGCCGCCGGAGTCGGCGCCGCCAGCGGGGTTACCGATCGCCGCCGGAGCTACCGTCGCCGCCGGCGTCAGGTCTCGACGGTGGCTCTTCTCGAGTCGGCGTCGCGTCCGCGCGGTCGTCCGCCTCGGTCTCGTCTTCTCGCGCCCCGGTCTCGTCCCCTCGCGCCTCACCGGCGCCTCGACCCTCCGGATCGGGCTTGTCGCCGGCGCGCTCGCCCTCCGGACGACCGTTCTCCGGGCCGCCGACCCGAGCGACCCCGGAGGTGTCGTCGAAGACGAGGTGGCGGTGTGGGTACGCCATCTCCACGTCGGCGTCCCTGAGCCGCTCGCGAATCCGGATGTTCACGTCGGACTGGACCTTCGCGAGCTTGTACGGCTTCTTCACCCAGTACCGGAGGCGAAGGAGGACGCCGTCATCCCCGAACTCGTGGATCCGGCAGTCCGGGCCGGCCATGTAGCGCGCGACGCCGATCCGGATGTCGGGACCGCCGTCGATCACCGCGTCGCAGTCTCGCGCCGCGCGCTCGATGAGCCGCCGGGCCTCCGAGACGTCGCTCTCGTAGGTGACGAGTACCTCGGTCGTCCGCCGGGTCCGCTCGTCCTCGGCGGAGTAGTTTGTCACGTCGCGCTCGCGCATCGTCCCGTTCGGCACGACGATGAACGTGTTGTCGAGCGTGAATATCTTGGTGTACCGGATCGTGATGTCCTCGACGAACCCGGTCGTCCCGTTCTCCAACTCGATCATGTCGCCGATCTCGAAGGGTTGGTCCGCGAGGATGAACACGCCGTTGATGAAGTTCCCGACGAGCGGCGCGAGGATGATCCCGATCACGGCGGAGAAGACGGCGGTCCCCACGAGGAGGTCGGTGAAGCGGAACCCGCCGGCCCAGAGGCCGACGAGCAGCGAGAACGTGATCGTTCCGACGCGGACGCCCCTGACGATCGTCTGCGCGACGCTCTGTCTCGAGACGCGACGCGCGACGGGGCGGCCGATGAGCCGCACGAGGAACTTGGAGACGAGGACGCCGACCGCGACCGACAGGATCACGAGCAGCAGCCGCCCGCCTGCGGACCCGAAGACGCCGCGGAGCACGTCCGCGAACCGCGTGATCCAGTTCGCGATCGACGCGATTCCTCCGGACTGTGCCATAGCGAACCCGCCGTCGCCCACCCGAAAAAGCGTTTCTCCCGACGACCGCCGGACGCCGACCGTTTCTCCCGACGACTGCCGGGTGTCGCCCGCCGCGGCGTCGCGCACCCGTTGGCCAACCACTAACACGTTCCCCCGCGAAGCGGGCTTATGCCGAACTCCGCACCCGGCGGCCCGTCTTTCAGCGTCACACACGACTCCGCGCCGAGCGACGTGCTCGTCGCCGGATTCTCGTCGTTCGGACTCGCCGGGCTGACCGCCGTCGACTACCTCGTCGAGAACCTCGAACTCGAACAGTCGGGATTCGTCCGCGCCGAGGGGCTCCCCTCGATCACGCCCTTCGAGAAGGGGCGCCCGCGTCACCCGATCCGCCTGTACTCGGCGGAAAACCTAGACGTCACCGTGCTCGTGGCCGAGCAGTTCGTCCCGCCCGCGCTCGGTGAGCGGCTCGCGGCGGCGGTCCTCGACTGGACGGAGTCGGCGGGCGTCTCGGAGATTGCCGTGCTCTCCGGGGTTCCCCTCCCCCACGGCCCGGACGCGCACCGTACCTTCCACGTCGCGACGGAGGACTATCACGAGCGGCGCCTCGACGACGACCGGGTCCCGCCGATGGAATCGGGGTTCCTCGACGGAACGAGCGCCTCACTGCTCGAACGGGGGATCGACTCGCCGCTCGGCGTCGGCGTGTTCATCACGCCGGTCCACGCGCAGGCGCCGGACGCCGACGCCGCGGTGCGGCTCGTGGACACGATCGACGAGACGTACGAGCTGGGCGTCGACTCGGGGCCGCTGGCGTCGTTCGCGGCCGACGTGCGCCGCCACTACGAGGACCTGGCCGAGCGGATCGAGGAGCGCGAGCCGGACGGAACGTATGATCGAATGTACATGTAAAACGCGACTCTGAAAACGCGTGCTACTCGGCTCATAGTAAAAACCTATACCGGAGGACCGCCTCGACACGCCTATGACCGACGATCTCCGCGGCACCCTCGACCGCGTCGGGGACCGCTTCAACCTCGGCGAGTACGAGATCGACGCGTACCTCGCCGTGCTCGAACACGGCGAGCTGACCGCGAGCGACATCGCCGACCGGACCGACATCCCGCAGCCGCGCGTGTACGACACGGTCCGGAGCCTCTCTGACCGGGGGCTCGTCGAGCTCCGCGAGTCGCGGCCGATGAAGATCGTCGCCGTCGATCCGGACGACGCGTTCGGCGACCTCCGGTCGTCGTTCGCGGAGATGGTGGACGAACTGGAGGCGCGCTACACCGCACCGACCCGCGAGACCGAGGCGGTCTCGCTGGTGAAGTCGCGGTCGACGATCCTCCGGTATCTCGAAGAGGTGATCGCCGGCGCCGAGTACGAGCTGGCGCTCTCGCTGACGCCGGGGCTGCTCCGCCGCTTCCGCGACGAACTCGCGGCGAAGGTCCAGGCGGGCGTCAGCGTCGAACTCCTCGTCACGCCCGCGTCGCGGGCGCCCGACCCGGAGGAGTTCGACTACCTGGAGGTCGCGACCATCGCCCGCGCGCGCCGCGGGATCACCACGCCCATCCTCGCCGTCGGCGACGGCGAGTACTCCGTGTACGCCACGCAGGACGCGCTTCGCGACGACCGCGAGCGCTACGGCGTCATCTTCAACCGCTCCGCGCTCGGGTTCCTCGTCTCCGGCTTCTTCGGCACGGTCCTGTGGACGACCGCCGAGACGCTCGCCGCCGACGGGGCCGCCCGCCCGTTCCCGCGTCGCTACGCCTCGATCCGCCGCGCGGTCAAGGACGTCCGCGAGTTCGAGGGCGAAACGTTCTACGCGACCGTCGAGGGGCGCGACATCGAGACGGGCGACTCGGTGACCGTGCGGGGTCGCGTCGTCGACCTCGCGTTCGAGGACACCGAGGAGGTGGCGTCGCTCACCGTCGAGACCGAGACGGGTCGAGTCGACATCGGTGGTCGCGTCGCCTCTTTGGAAGACATCGAGGGACAGGAGATCGTCATCGGCCGGGACGAGCCGCCCGCGCTGTGATCGGCGCGCGACCAGCGTCGTGATCGGCGCGCCACTCGCCTCGCTCTTGCTGACCCGTCCGCGCTGTGATTTTTCAACCCCCGAGGCCGCCCGACCCGGATGGATCACACGACGCTGGGGGACACGCGAGCGACCGTGTCCCTGTGTCGCCGTAACACACTTAAGAGCACACTCTGTACCAGTACCCAGTGGCATCCCGACAGGGCGGGCCGGGAGACGCGGAGTCATCCCGTCCCGGATCGACGGAGCGTCGGACCGCGTCCACGACCGCGCCGGCGGGGTCTCGCCGGCGGGCGGCGACGAGATCGGATTCCCTCCCGCACGGGACCGACCCGGAGGTCCCCCGAAGCCGGAACCCGACAGCGGAGAAACGCCCCTCGGCCGGCAGAACGCCCGAGGACCCGCCGGTCCGCGACCCCGGGCGATACGCCCTCACCGATCACTTCCGCGAGCGGTTGGAACAGCCCGGTCGGTACGTCTCGACACGGACCGTCAGCGACGCGATCCGGCAGGGCCAACTCCGCTGGAACCGGACCGACGGCTGGCGGTTCGCCCTCGTCGACGGCGGGATCCGGTTCGTCGTCGTCGTGAGCGACACGGAGACGAACTCCCCGGTCGTCGTCACCGGCTGGACCGAGGTGGCAGACCGCGAGGCGGCCCTCGACGCCCCCCGGTGGGACCCCGTCGACGTCGACACAATCGCCGTGCGGGCGGCGCTGAGCGAGTCCGCCTCGACGCCGATCCCCGACCGGATCCGCCCCCGGACCGTGACGCGCCCCTTCGTCGTCGGCGACCACCGGCTCGAAACGGATCCGGGCGAGCCGTTCGTCCGCTGTACGGCCTGCGGCTGCCGGTTCCGGTCGAAGGACGCGATCACCGGCCGCGGCTGTCACGGTCGCTCCGGTCGCTGAAGCTCTGACACTTCCCCGCCCGCGGACGCTATCCATTTCCCCCTCGCGACCGAACCCGACGTAATGACCGACGACTCCGGCGACCCTGACCCCGACGCCGGCGACGCCCCCGACGTGCCCGATCCCGACGCCGGCGATGCGTCCGATTCGGACCCCGATTCTCCGGACGACGGCGCCGTAGAAGAACTCTCGCTCGACCGCTTCCATGAGGCGTTGGAGGCCGAGGAGCGCCCGGTCGCGACCGCGAGCGAGGTCGCGAGACGGCTCGGCACCTCGCAGGCGACCGCGCGCGACGCCCTCGCGGCGCTGGTTGACCGCGGCGACGTGGACCGGCTCGACGTCGAGAGCGATCCCGTTGTTTTCTACCCGACCGACTGGGGCCGACTGGCGACCCGCGAGCGCGTCGTCGCGTTCCCCGACCGCCGAGAGATCGTGGTCGACCGCCCGACGCAGTTCACCCGCGCGCGGCTCTCGCAGTTCGCTCACCTCGTCGACACCACCGGCACCGAGCCCGGCACGCGCGGCTACCTCTACCGGATCCGCCAGGAGGACGTGTGGGCCGCGCCGTTCGACGACGCCGACGGCCTGATCGCAAGCCTCCGCTCGGTGCTTCCCCGCCGATTCGACCACCTCGAGGAGTGGGTCCGCGACCAGTGGCGCCGCGCGCACCGCTTTCGCCTATATACCCACGAGGACGGATACGTCGTCTTACAGGCCGCCTCCGAGAGCCTGATGGGGAACGTCGCGGACCAGCACCTCGACGACGACCACCTCCGCGCGCCCATCTCCGAGACGGAGGCGTGGGTCAACGAGGACGCCGTCGCCGCGGTGAAACGCGCCCTCTACGACGCCGGCTACCCGGTCGAGGACGACCGCGACCTCGACGTGGGCGACCCCGTCGACATCGACCTGACGACCGACCTCCGAGAGTATCAGGAGACGTGGGTCGAGACCTTCCTCGACGCGCGCTCGGGGGTGTACGTCGGCCCGCCCGGCTCCGGCAAGACCGTCGCGGCCATCGCGACCATCGCCGCGGTCGGCGGCGAGACCCTGATTCTGGTTCCCTCCCGCGAGCTCGCCGGGCAGTGGCGCGAGGAGCTGCTCGAGCACTCCACGATCGATCCGGCCGACATCGGACTGTACCACGGCGGACAGAAGGAGATCCGGCCGGTCACGATCGCGACCTACCAGATCGCCGGGATGGACCGCCACCGGGCCCTGTTCGACTCCCGAAAGTGGGGGTTGATCTGCTTCGACGAGTGTCTGACCGGAGATACCATCGTTGAAACACCGTCTGGGAGAACGACGTTCGATGAACTCGATGAGAGATATGAGTTGGAGAATGGGTGGACGACAGATATCGATCTCTCGGTCCGCACTTTTAGTCGAGAGCGGGGCACGTATCGGTTCACTCCCGTCACGGGTATCTATAAATCGACGGCACCGGTCGAACGGATCGAAACACGCCAGGGATACCCGATAACGGCGACTGCGGGACACACTCACTTCGTCTTCGACCCCGAGTCTGCACGTATTTCGAAGCAAAAGGGTGTCTCTGAGGGTGATTTCATTGTTAGACCGCAAACAGAGTCGAAGAATTATACGGAGACGAACGCGTCCAGCACCGCATCTGCCGAACTGCTTGGCTGGTTCCTCGGAGACGGTCACCGAGATCGCCACGGACATGCAAAGTTCTCGTTCGCACGGAATAAGCGGGAACAGATAGGTATACTCGAAGATCTGTGTGACCGTCTCGGGCTCGAATACTCGGTGTTCGAGAACAGTAGGGGTGACCTCACGCTGTGGTCGAAACGCTTTGCAGACAAACTTCCGTGGGATATCCCGTCCGGGAGTAAGGCGGGGAGAGTGACTGTTCCGTCGGAAGCATACGGATGGTACCCAGACCAAGTCGGTGCGCTGTTGAGGGGACTATTCGATGCTGAGGGCTCTGTTGATAAGAAGGGACGAATACAGTTCAACACGGTCTCAGAACGACTCGCGAAAGACGTCGTCTTGCTTCTACAGCACCTAGGAATCCCGTCGAGATATCTCAAGATAGACCGAGATGCTCCTCACAGCGATCTGTATCGAATACTGATCGCCTCGCGGTACGGCGTGTTGTTCTCTGAGAAAGTCGGATTTAGATTACAACATAAATCGGAGCGGATCTCAGTTGGCAAGACACCTGCAACGGGGGTTCCTGTTGGAACATATCTAAAACGGATCAAAGACGACGTGGAACTCTCGAACGAACAGATTGCAGATATGACCGACGTCTCCCGACAAACGATCGGAGATGTCATTCGTGGAAACAACCGTCTGGGGCAACGGCATCTGAGTTCCCTCGCTGAGGGGCTTCGAAAATACGCACAAACGGATCCAATTTCAACCAATTTGATGCGTGAAGATAATAACGTCACATACGCGGAAATCGGCGACAAAATAGATGTCTCAACCGGTCATGCGTACACTCTGGTTGGCCAAGGAGATGAACAAACAGAGAAAGTGATCGGTGAATGTGACCAAATGACCCGTATAAAGGCATCCAAGCATGCAGATCGGTTGGATCAGCTCGTAGATTTACAGATCGTCGAAGTCACATCGGTCACGGAACAAGGGGTTGAGACGGTGTATGACTTCGAGACACAGGATCACACGTTCGTCGCAAATGGCTATCTAACGCACAACTGCCACCATATCACGGCGCCGGTGTTCTCCCGGTCCGCCGAACTCCAGACCAAACACCGCCTCGGCCTCTCGGCCACGCCGGTCCGCGAGACAGGCAGCGAGGAGGAGATATACACCCTGATCGGTCGGCCGATCGGCGCGGACTGGGACGAGCTGTTCGAGGCCGGCTTCGTCCAGGAGCCGGAGGTGGAGATACGGTACGTCCCGTGGCGCGACGAGATGGCGCGCAACGAGTACGCCAGCGCCGACGGCCGAGAGCGACGCCGGCTCGCGGCCGAGAACCCGGCGAAGATCGAGGAGATCCGATACCTGCTGGCCGCCCATCGCGACAAGAAGGCGCTCGTGTTCATCGAGTACCTCGATCAGGGCGAGGCGATCGCCGACGCGCTCGGCGTCCCCTTCATCAGCGGCGAGACGCCCCACTACGAGCGCGCGGAGCTGTTCCGGCGGTTCCGCGACGACGGGGAGTCGTCCGACTCCGACCGCGACGGCGTCGACGCCCTCGTCGTCTCCCGGGTCGGCGACGAGGGAATCGACCTCCCGAACGCCGAACTCGCGGTCGTCGCCAGCGGGCTCGGCGGCTCGCGGCGACAGGGGTCTCAGCGCGCGGGCCGCACCATGCGGCCGGCCGGCTCCGCGCTCGTGTACGTCCTCGCGACCCGCGGGTCGAGCGAGGAGGAGTTCGCGCAACGGCAGATGCGCCACCTCGCGCGCAAGGGGATTCGGGTGCGGGAAACGAACGTGGCGGAGTAGGGGGTCGGCCGGCGCTGAATCACTCCAGCGCGTCCCGCAGCGCCTTCGCCCCCTGCTCGATCGATGCGATCGGATCTTCGGGATCGTCGTGTTCGTAGACGAGCCACTCGGCATCTGCACGCTGCGCGCTCGCGACGACCGCGCCGAGGTCCACGTCGCCCTCACCGAGCGCGACCGACTCACCGCGGGCGGCGTCGGCGTCGGCGGCGTGAACGTGGGTGATCCGATCCGCGTGTCGGTCGATCAGCGCGGCGGGGTCCGACCCGCCCACGAGCGCCCACCCCACGTCGATCTCGAACCCGACGCGGTCATCGGTTCGGTCGATCAGGCGCTCGATCGCGGGCGCGCCGTCGACCGTCGCGAACTCCTGATCGTGGTTGTGGTACGCGAGGCGAACGTCTTCAGCGCCGAGGGCCGCTGCGAGGCCGTCAAGCCGCGTCGCGACCGCGTCGACCGCGGCAGCGCTCTCGAAGTGTTCCGGATCGAGCCACGGAACAACGAGGGTGTCGACGCCGAGCCGGTCGTAGAAGTCGACGGTCTCGTCGAACCCGTCCTCCAACGCCTCGCTCGGAGCGTCTTCCAACGCCTCGATCGGGACGTGCGCGGACGCGGCGTCCAGACCGTTCCGATCGAGGGCGGCGATCACCTCCTCGACCGGCGACTCGCGCACCCGGTAGGCGAACTCCACCCCGTCGTAGCCCGCCGCACCCACCCGGTCGAGGAGCTCCGGGAGCGGCGCCTCGAGCGAGCGCAACGTGTACAGCAGGACCGCGATGTCGAACATACCCGCCGTCTCTCGCCCAACGACGTATCGGTTCGGGTGTCTCACGGGCTCGGAGACAGCGACCTCCTCGGCAACGCCCGCCCCGAATTCCACGCCGTCGAAGGTTTCAACACCCGTGCCGTCGCCCTCGCCGTATGGACACGGACGAGTCCCCAAGCGGCACGGACCCGGTAGGTACGGAACCGGACGCGGGTGACGCTCCGACCGTCGCCGAGGCGGTCGTCGACTGCATGCTCGACCGCGGGATCGACGTCGCCTTCGGGATCCCCGGCAAGCAGACCCTCCCGCTGAACCGGGCGCTCGGCGAGCGCGACGCCCGATTCGTCGTCGCGCGCCACGAGACGGCCGTGACCCATCAGGCGTGGGGGTACGCGGAGACGAGCGATCCCGGAGAGATGGCGGCGTCCATCGTCGTCCCGGGCCCCGGCGACATGAACGCGATGAACGGGCTGAAGAACGCCCTGAACGACTGCGTCCCGCTCCTCCACATCGCCGTCGAGACCGAGCGCGAGGTCCGCGGCGGCGACGGCATCCACGAGACGCCCCCCGAGACGTACGACGCGGTCGTCAAGGAGAACGTCCTCGTCGACTCGCCTGCCGGCGCGGTTCCCGCCGTCTCCGAGGCGATCCGGGTCGCCCGCGAGCACCCGCAGGGCCCCGTCCGCGTCGGGATCCCGAAGGACGTGCTCGCGAGCCGGACGCCGCAGCCGGCGGTCGGAGAGCGCGAGCCGGCCGCGCCACCGGAGCCCCCCGCGGACGCGGTCGATCGCGCGGCCGACCTGCTCGAAGCGGCCGATGCACCCGTAATTCTCGCGGGCGGCGGCGTCAGGCGCGCGGGCGCGAGCGACTCGCTCCGCGCGGTCGCCGAGCGCCTCGACGCCCCGGTCGTCACGACGTACAAGGGGAAGGGAACACTGCCCGAGACGCACCCCCTCTCCGCGGGCGTGCTCTGCGGGGGGTCGAGCGTGGAACTCCGCGATCTCCTCGCCGACGCGGACCGCGGACTCGTCGTCGGCTCCGACCTCGACGCGGTCGCGACCGCCTCGTGGTCGGTGTCGCTGCCCGAGACGCTGATCCACGTCACGCTCGACGGCGACGACATCGGGTTCGGCTACGAGGCCGATCTCGGCGTCGTCGCGGACGCGGACCGGTTCCTCCGTGCTCTCGGAGACCGGCTGGGGGAGGAGGAAGAGGAGGCGTCGACGGACGGGTCGGCGGGCTCGGCTTCCCGTCCTGAGTCGCCCGGCGCCGCCCGGACCGAGGCGGTCCGCTCCGCGGACCGGGAGCGGTTCGCGGCGGTCGCCGACGAGCGCGCTCCCGACGACCCTCTCAGTTCCGTCGAGGCCCTCCGCGAGGTCCGTGAGGCGCTTCCGGCAGAGGCCGTCGTCACCGCTGACGCCGGCGGATCCCGGCTGTGGACGCTCGTCTCGTTCCCTGCGGCCGGTCCCTCGCGGTACGTGAACCCGGGGTCGTGGGCGACGATGGGGACCGGCCTTCCGTCGGCGATCGGCGCGAAGCTCGCGAACCCCGACCGCGACGCGGTGGCGGTCGTCGGCGACGGCGGGCTCATGATGTGTGTTCACGAGCTGCACACACTGGCCGCGGAAGGGATCGACGTGACCGTCGTCGCGTTCAACAACGACGACTACGCGATCATCAGCGAGGCGGCCGAGCGCTCGTACGATCTCCCGGCGGGCGCGTACGGCTGGGCGGAGGCGGGACTGGACCTCGTCGCCGTCGCGTCCGGAATGGGGGTCCGCGCCGAGCGAGTGACCGAACGCGACGCGGTCCGCGAGGCGGTCGCGTCCGCGCTGGACCGTGACGGACCATCCCTGATCGAAGTCGTCACCGATCCGGACGAGCCGCAGGCGAGCGAGTGGATGACGCGGGAGCGGTGAGTCCGATCGCGCGGCTCCGTATCGGCTGCGCTTCATCTCACCGGCGGCGTTTCAGGTATCTGAAGCGAGATATATGCCGGTAGGAGCGCAATTTCGACCATGCGTAACCCTTGGATCCACGACGACGTGCCGGCGGACGCCGGTTCCGGGTACGACGGCCACGTGCGCCTCCTCTCGACGCTCGTCTGGGGCGCGCTCGCCGTCGTTGTCGGCGGATTCGTGCTCCTCTCGGGAACGGGGATCGTGGATCCGGGGATCGGTGAATCGGCCGCGTCGGTCGTCACGTACGTGGTCGCCGCGCTGGCCGCGGTGCTGCTGCTTCCGTTGCTCCTGCGACTGCTCCTCATCTCGCGGCTCCTGGCGACGATCGCGTTTCTCGGGAGCGGCTGGGTCCTCGGCCGGTTCATGTGGGCCCGGGAGTCGGATCGGATCGAGCGGTTCCTGACCGACAGTGAACGTCTCGGGGTGGGAGCGGAATCGGTCGATCAGTTGCTCGAACTGCTCGACGTGCTTCTCGCCGCGTTCGCGGCGGCTCCGTGACGCGCTTCCGGATCCCGCGTTTTCGGTTGCCCCCCCTACCCCCATCTGGAGCGTGAATGTTAACAATACTCGTTGTGAATTCGACCCATGACTCACGCGAACGACGTGGCCGTCGGCATCGTTGGTCTCGGCGGGATCGGACACCACCACGCGACGAAGCTGACCGAGCGCGGCGCGAACCTCGTCGGTGGGATGGACATTGACGCGGACGCGCGTCAGCGGTTCCACGAGGAGTTCGACGTTCACGCCTACGAGAGCGAAGAAGAACTCTACGGGGACTGCGACGCCGTCCTGATTACGACGCCGAACCGGTTCCACGAGGAGTACGCGGTCTCGGCGCTCGACGCGGGACTCGACGTGCTCCTGGAGAAACCGCTGGCGCACACGGTCGAGAGCGCGGAACGCATCGCCGAGGCCGCTCGCGCCGCCGAGGGGTTCTGCATGGTCGGATTCAACAACCGCTTCGCGGAGCCGGTACAGGTGCTGAAAAGGTACCAAGAAGAAGGCCGATTCGGTGAAACCACCCACGTTGAGGCCAACTACGTCCGCCGTCGCGGCGTTCCCGGTCGCGGCTCGTGGTTCACGTCCGAGAACGTCGCCGGCGGCGGCGCGCTCATCGACATCGGCGTCCACGCGATCGACCTCGCGCTCTACTTCCTCGACCACCCCGAGGTCGTCGAGGTGTCCGGCGAGACGCGCTCGGAGTTCGGCGGCCGCGACGACTACGCGTTCGTCCACATGTGGGGCGACGACGACGGTCCCGAGGGGTTCGACGTCGACGACTCCGCGTCGGCGTTCATCCGCGACGCCGACGGCAACACCGTCTCGCTGGAGGTCGCGTGGGCGACGAACCGCCCGACCAACGACGAGTTCGTGATCCGGGGCACGGAGGCGGGCGCGACGTTCGACCGCGGGAGCGACGAGCTCACGATCCACGAGGCGACCGCCTCCGACGGCGACCACCACCACTTCTCCGACGCCGAGATCGAGACGCGAGCGGGCGACAGCCACGCCGCCGAGCAGGCGACGTTCCTCGACGCGGTCGCCTCCGGCGAGGCGCCAGCCATCAACACGATCGAGGAGGCGCTGTCCGTCCAGCGCGTGATCGACGCGATCTACCGGTCTTCGGAGCGCGGCGAGGCCGTTCGGCTGGACTGATCGGTCCGCGGCGAAACGGTCTGGGCGGTCCGAGCGTTCGCCCGCTATCCGAACCTATTCGGTCCTGCGGTCCGTTCTCGAAGCCAACCCGTGACCCGCGACGCCGGCCCGACACCGCCCTCCGAACGCATCGTCAGCCTCGACGCGCTCCGGGGGCTCGCCCTGCTCGGCATCCTCCTGATCAACGTCTGGTCGTTCTCGATGCCCGAGCAGACGCTCCTGAACCCGAACGTCTACGGCGACTTCACGGGCGCGAACTACTGGGCGTGGGCCGTCAGCCACGTGTTCGGACAGAACAAGTTCATCACCCTGTTCTCGGCGCTGTTCGGCGCGGGGATCCTGCTGTTCGTCGACAGCAAGAAGGAGAAGGGACAAGACGCGGTGCGGCTCCACTACCGGCGGACCGCGATCCTCATCGCGATCGGCCTCATGCACGCGTACCTGCTGTGGTACGGCGACATCCTCGTCGCGTACGGGCTGACCGCGCTGGTGGTCGTCGCGTTCCGGAACCTCGAAGCCCGACAGCTCGCCGGACTGAGCGCCGTCTTCCTGCTGTTCCTCCCCGTGACGGAGCTCCTCGCCGCGGTCAGCCTCGGCGGCGACGCGATCGCTTCCCAGTGGGCGCCGTCGGAGGCCGCGATCCGCCAGCAGGTCGCGGCGTACCGCGGCGGGTGGGTCGAACAGCTCGATCACCGCGTCTCCTCGTCAATCGGTCGGCAGACGACCGGCTACATCGGCGGGAGCTTCTGGCAGGTCGGCGGCACCATGCTCCTCGGCATGGCGCTGTACCGCTGGGGCGTGTTGACCGGCGAGCGGTCGGCGGCCCTGTACCGCCGGCTCGTCGCGCTCGGCGTCGTCGGCCTCGCGATCACCGTCGCCGGCGTCGTCTACATCGAGGCCAACGACTGGAGCGCCGGCGCCGCGCTGTACTGGCGACAGTTCATCTACGTCGGCAGCTTCCCGCTCGCCGGCGGCTACCTCGGGCTCGTGATGTTGTACGCCCGTCGGCGACCGGACGGCCCCGTGACTCGCGGACTCGCCGCGGTCGGCCGGACCGCGTTCACGAACTACCTGCTCCAGACGGCCATCGCCACCACCGTCTTCTACGGGCACGGCCTCGGGCTGTTCGGTTCCGTCAGCCGCGTCGAACAGCTCGGGTTCGTCGTCGCCGTCTGGGCGGTGCAGATCGTCCTGTCGGTGCTGTGGCTGCGGCGCTTCCGGTTCGGTCCCGTCGAGTGGGTGTGGCGGACGCTCACGTACGGGGAGACACAGCCGATGCGAAATCCGGAATGAGTGGACTGCGGACGTGTTGACGGATTCGATCGGAACTCTGTCATTGCTTTCCGGCGAACCTCAGTCAGTCGTTTATAAATGGTTGCTGTGAGCGAGGCGGTAAAGACCTCCAAAGCCCCAGCCGTGAGGACGGCGCACGCTCGCTGTCGTTCGAAAGGCGCTTCGCGCCTTTCGTGATGACGAGACGCCTCCGGCGTCTCGAACCACGCGCTTCGGTCGCTCGCGTTGCTCGCTCCCTCCAGTGCTTACGTCGCCTGCGCCGTCCTCACGGCTGCCCCTTTGAGTCCCACCCAACTGCAACCGTCCCGCACCTCACACCTCCCCAGCCTCGTCGGTCGCCCGTCGCTTCGCTCGGGCGACCGACTCCCTCGCGCGTGCTCCTCGCGCCCGTTGGGCGCTCGGAGGCGCGCGCCACCGCACCTCGTTTAAAAGTGTTCGCGGTTACTCTCCGTCGACGACCGTGTTCGACAGCGTCCCGACGCCCTCGTAAGTGATCTCGACGCGCTCGCCGGGCTCGACGAGCCCCGGATTCGCCGGGCTCCCGAAGGCGATGCAGTCGCCGGGCTCGAAGGTGAACCGCTTCGAGAGGTACGAGACGATCTCGTGCGGCCCGAACAGCATCAGCTCGGTGTTGGCGTCCTGCCGCTGTTCCCCGCCGACGGTCGTCGAGATGTCGAGGTTCCTCGGGTCCACGTCGGTCTCGATCCACGGCCCGAGCGGGGCGGATCCGTCGAACGCCTTGCGCGCGGTCCGGCCCTGCTGGTCCAAGGCGTCCACGTCGTTCAGGATCGTGTACCCGCGGACGACCTCCGGTACGTCCTCGGGGTCCACGTCGCGGCACCGCTCGTCGATGACGGCGACCAATTCGCCCGCGTAGGTCAGCTCGTCGGTCCACTCGGGGTACCGAATCGGCTCGCCGTGCGCGAGCAGACTCGCGGGGGGTTTGATGAAGAAGTCCGGCTCCTCGGGCCGTTCGTACTCCATCTGGTCGAGCGTCTCCGCGTAGTTCCGGCCGACGCAGTAGAGCGCGCTCGGGTCGCAGGGCGGGAGGAGGCGACCGTCGCGGCCGACCTCGTACCGGCCGTCGTCGGCCACCACGGTTCCGTCCTCGTAGCGCCCCGAAACCGGTCCGTCCGGCGTGAGCAGACGAGCGAGTCGCATGCCGGCACGTCTTCGCGGGGCGACGAAAAGGCGTCGGTGGCCGCAACCAGGCGGTCACTCCTCGTCGCGGTTCCCCGGGTCACCGGGGACGCCGATCACGACCCCGGACCGTATCTCCAGCGCCGTCTCGAACTCCGCCCGTCGGTCACCGTCGCCGGCGCGCTCGACCGCGGCCTCGTGGGCCCGGGCGACCGCGTCGCGCTCGCGGTCCGAGAGGTCGAGCCGGTCGGCGACTCCCCCCCAGTGGTCGGGTTCGACGAGGAACGTCTCGCGCTCCGGCTCCGCCGCGACCCGTTCGTATCGCCGACGGTACTCGTCGATCCGCGGCCCGAGGTCGTCCTGCACCCGCGCGAGTAGTTCGGGGAGCCGCTCGGCGGGGACGCTCGCGAGCGCGGCCGTCTTCACGAGGGCCGTCCCCTCGATCGGATACGGGCCGGGCGACCGGGAGTCGCTGTCGGGGGAGTTGCCGTCGGGAGCGTCGCCGTCGGACATCACCCGCCCGCGCGCATCGCTTTCTGTTTGTACTTCGGGAGCAGCTCGTCGAGGGCCTCGGGGTCACCGACGAACTCCGCGGTCACCTCCGTGATACGTATCGAGGCCGCGGCTGTCACCTTCTCGGCGCTGAGCGCGACGCGCCACCCGTCGCCGTCGACGCGAGTCGCCTCCGCCGGGTCGTCCGTCCCCACGAGCCGCCCGCCGAGATTGACGAGGTAGTGGGCGGCGAGTCGCCGTGAGATTCCGCGGTAGGCGATCGTCTTGCGCGTCCATCCCTCTTCCGTCGGCGGGAGAGTCTCCGTGTCCGAATCGGCGTTCGAATCGGTCATGCTCCGCCCGCCACCGGCGGAAACACCGAGACTCGGTCGCCGTCGTCGAGGGAGGTGTCGAGCCCGTTGAGGTGAAGCACCTCGCGGCCGTTCTTCAGCACGTTGATCTGCGGGGCGAGGTCGCCGTCGACGATCAGGCGGCCGTTCATCCCCTCGTACTCCGCCTCCAACTCTCGCAACACGTCGCCGACGGTCGAGCCGTCGGCGAACTCCGCCTCGACGACTTTCCCGCCGGCGGCCTCGCGGAACGTCGCGAAGAACCGCAGTTCGAGCTCCATACGGGTACATCGGGCCGCGGCGGCTTAAAAACGGGCGACATCGGGGACCCCCGGCGGCGCCTAGAGGTCGGACAGCCGGATCCCGTCCTCGACGAGCCGGAAGTTGCGCTCGCGGCCGAGGTCGTCGCCGAGCCACTCGTGTTCGTACAGCTGACCGATGAGCTCCACGTAGAGGTTCCGCCACGCGATGGCGTAGATCGGCGACTGCCCCCACGCTCGCAGTTCCGGGACAAACTCGTGGTACGTGCTCGCCTGCGACTCCATGCGCTCGACGGCGTCGGCGACGATTTCGGCCGCCTCCGCGGGCTCCGCGTCCGCGATCTCGTCGTTCAGTCGCGACTGGATCCCGGCGATCGCGCGCCGCATGTCCTGTTCGGCGGTGCCGTCCTCCTCGGGCAGCGACTCGACGACGCCTTTCGGTACGCCGAGTTCGATCTCTGGCATACCGATCGATCCGACGGCGACGTTCAAAAAACCCGCTTCCCCGGCGATCCGACCGACGGTCGTCGTCGGCCCAGAGGCGTCAGGTCACGGCGTCGGCGCGGCCTTCTGCAGCGCCGTCTCCGCGACGTTCCCGCCGTAATCGGCCGACCGGAGCACGGAGTCGACGACCAGCCCGAGCAACTGCGCGCGGGTCGGATCCAGATCGCGGAGCAGTTCGTCGATCGCGCGCACCCGCTCATCGATCGCCCGGACGCCGGTACGCGCCTCGTTCGCGAGGGCGGTCGCCTCCTCGCTGCCGTCCGCGAACAGCGCGTCCATCGCGGTGTCGATCACCTCGACCGCGTCGCCGTAGAGCTCGTTGACCGCGTCGACGACCTCGTCGGGAAGCGGCTCGTCGATGTTGAGCGTCAGGTGGGCGATCTTCGTCGCGTGGTCGCCGATCCGCTCCAGCTGGCGGGCGCTGGAGTGGTAATCGAAACACTCCTCGCGCGGGAGCCCCAGCTCCTCGGCCGCCTTCGGCGTTCGGAGGGTCGCCCGGAAGATCCGCGAGACGACGAGCCACAGTCGGTCGAGGTCGTCGTCCCGCCCGATCACGTCGCGCGCGAGGTCGTGGTCGCGCTCGGCGAGTGCGGTGATCGCGTCCTCCAACATCGAGAGCGAGATCAGTCGCATTCGCGTGACCGCGTTGTGGATCGAAAGCTCCGAGGAGTCGAGTAAGTCCTGCACGACCACTCGGTCGCGAGTCTCCTCTAACACCTCTAACCCGACGAGGCTCTGGACCGCCTCGCGGACCGTCGACCGCTGCTCCGTCGTGATCTCGGAGCCCTCGAGTTCGATCACGTCGAATCCGCTGACGTACATCGTCGTTACCGCGCGTGTTAGGGCCTGTCCCGACAGATCCGAGATGTCGAGCGTTCCGCGGGTGCGCTCCTCCTCGGAGTGCGGCGTGAGAAACAGCGAATCACCGTCCGGGTGGAACTCGATCTCCGTCCCCGCCTCGACGTCGTTATCGGTCGCCCACGTCTTCGGAATCGAAACCGTGTACGTCGACCCGCCGGTGACTTGCACCTTCCTCGTCTCCATGTCTCGGTATGACTCCCCGTCTCCCTTAAACCTATCTGAAATATATATCCGCTTATGAAGGCCTCTTGCCGCCCATATACTAGCACTCAAACGGATATACAGATATCATCCGTCGCAAACAGCGTTTTCTCCGTTCAAAAATAAGTAGTTTATATAGTACTATATATTTTCGAAACTGTTGCCAAAACACCGGTTTCAGAGGGCAACAATCGACATGTAACCGTTAGTGATCGATCTGCTTGACCGTCGGGTCGGACACGAGATGATCGCGGCTTGCGGAAGCGCGTCGATCCCTTGTTTATCAAATTTGTGAAATAATTAGTAAATTTTTTGTAATTAGTTTCCAATTAGGCGGCAGTGACAGATCCGTCACAGACACTCACTACTTATTTTAGCAGGTCGTCCTCCATTCTTCTTCTCGCTCCGTTACTCGAATCTCCGGATGACAGCGCCTGTATCGACCTGTTAACCCGCGATCCGCCCGATGAGACAAATGTGCTGTGCGTTACTCTTTCAACGTCTCCGACAGAGCGGCTGTCGATCTGGCAACGCGAAGCTGACGGCGGGCTACCAACACGAGCCGCGATCGTCGACGCACGACGAGAGATGACCAACGGGCAGCTCCCGACCTCCGAAGCGGGGTCGATCCCGGTGCGTGGAGTTCCCGAAGATGCGGACCTCTACGACATCGGCCTCGCTATCGCCAGCCAACTTGGTGCGTGGAAGGACACCGACGAAACGACGGTCATGTGCCTTCACTCGGTAACGTCACTGCTCGCCGCCTACGACACCGATCAAGTCATCAGTCTCGTCACCGCTCTCAACACTCTCTGTGAACACCTCGGCGTGATCGCTCATCACCACGTCGACCCGAGTAAACACGACGAGGAGACGGTCGCGACGCTTCGGCCGCTGTACGATGCGGTGATCGAGTACACTCCGGACGGCTGGATCCCGACAGAGCGTGAGAAGCGGACGACGACGCCGACGTTCCGTTCGACGACGCCACCGCCGGGCGGAAGCGCGAAGACGGATCCGGACCACCCCGAAACGGTACCGATGCGGCACTCCTTCGATACGGTCTTGGGTCTGCTGTCGTCTCCACGCCGACGTTCCCTGCTGTACAACCTGAAGAGCCAGCCGATCGATGAGATCCCGCTTGATCAACTGGTCGAGGAGGTCTACAATATCGATCGATCACTGCCGATCCGCGATGCGCCGTCACGCGAACAGATCCGGATCGAGTGTATTCATACCCACCTCCCAAGGCTCGAAGAAGCCGGAATCATCCAGTACGACGCCGACGCCGATACGGTCCACTACACGACGAACCAGGGGTTGGAATCGTTCCTTCGCTACATCGAAACGATCGAGATCGGGTAGATGACGGTCTCAAAGCAGGGACCCACGTATCGATCGGCGCTGAAACCCCGAACCGCACGACGTGGGAGGGAGACGTGACTCCGCGTTACGAGCGTCGACCGGTCGTCGACCACGGGGACTACCCTCACGGTGCCGCGACTTGAGAAGAGTTAAATTGGGTGCGGCACAATCCGAAATTGCGCTCGGTTGGTGTAGTCCGGCCAATCATGTTGGCCTTTCGACAGACGCGGCGCGAAAACGCGCCGGTTTGGAAGACAGCCGACGACCAGGGTTCAAATCCCTGACCGAGCACTTCTCTCAGTCCCACGCGGTCAGCGGTCGCGCTCGGCGTCTCCCGCTCTCCAGACCCGCCTCTGAAGGGGAAGAATCACTTCCCCCGGCGACGACCGTTCTGTATGAGCGACCGATCCGACGCCGGCGGGGACAAAACCCAACACGAGGGCGACGCTCCCCGTGAGGGCGACGCCGACGACCGCCGCTTCGAGACCCGCGCGATCCACGCCGGACAGGAGCCGGACCCGGAGACCGGCGCGCTGATGACGCCGATCCACGCGAACTCCACGTATAAACAGGACGCGCCGGGCGAACACCGCGGCTACGAGTATAGCCGGACCGGGAACCCGACCCGGACCGACTTAGAGGCGAACCTCGCCTCGCTGGAGTCGGGGAGCCACGCGCGCTGCTTCTCCTCGGGGATGGCTGCGATAAACACCGTGTTGAACCTGCTGGAGGCGGGCGACCACGTCGTCGCCGGCGACGACGTGTACGGCGGGACCCACCGCATTCTCACGCAGGTGTACGAGCAGTACGACATCGAGACCTCCTTCATCGACACGACCGACCACGAGGCGGTCCGGGACGCGATGCGCGAGGAGACGGAGCTCGTCTGGGTCGAGACGCCGACGAACCCCCTGCTGAACGTCAACGACATCGGCGCGCTCGCCGAGATCGCTCACGAGGCGGACGCGCTCTGCGCGGTCGACAACACGTTCGCGACGCCGTACCTCCAGCGCCCGCTCGAACACGGCGCCGACATCGTCTCCCAGTCGCTGACGAAGTACCTCGGCGGGCACTCCGACACCATCGGCGGCGCGCTGATCGTCGACGACGCCGAACTCGACGAGCGACTCGGCTTCTACCAGAACTCGGTGGGCGCGACGCCCGGCCCGTTCGACTCCTTCCTCGTGTTGCGCGGGACCAAGACGCTCTCCGTCCGGATGGACCGCCACTGCGAGAACGCCATGGAACTCGCCGAGTGGTTAGAGGGCCACGACGACGTGAGCCGCGTCTACTACCCCGGGCTGGAGAGCCACCCGGACCACGATCTCGCAGCCGAGCAGATGGACGCGTTCGGGGGGATGCTCTCGTTCGAGTTCGATGGCACCCTCGATCAGGCGTCGACGGTCGTCAGCGAGACCGAGGTGTTCACGCTTGCGGAGTCGCTCGGCGGCGTCGAGAGCCTGATCGAGCAGCCCGCCGCGATGACCCACGCCGCGATCCCGCGCGAGGAACGGCTCGCGGCCGGGCTCACCGACGGGCTCATCCGCGTCTCGGTGGGGATCGAGCACGTCGACGACATGACGGCCGACCTCCAGCGGGCGTTCGACGCGGCGTTGGAGTAGAGACCGCCCTCCCGGCGGGTAGATCCGGCACCGGTCGCCGGACGACCATCCTTTTTACCCGTTGCGGCGAGTCTCTCCGCCATGAGCGACCCAGATATCCTCGTGATGCGACAGACGATTCACGGCTCGGGCGGCGCGGAGCTGGCCGCGGCGCTCCGCGAGCGGCTTCCCGACCGGTCGGTCGTGCTGGCCCGAACGCCGGCTGAGGAGCGCGATCTGCTCGAAACCGCCCGAATCGCGATCGGTCCCGACATCGACGAGGAGCTGCTGGCCGCGGCCGAGAACTTGGAGCTGTTCGCGTGCGTGTTCGCCGGGACGGGCCACCTCCCTCGCGAGGCGCTTGCGGACCACGGCGTCGCCCTGACGAACGCCTCGGGGGTCCACAAGCCGAACATCGCCGAGCACGTCCTCGGGTCGATGATCACCCACGCCCGGCAGTGGCCGCGCGCGCACCGCCAGCAGGAGCGCCGAGAGTGGCGGAGCTACGAGACGACCGAGGTGTACGGCTCGACCGTCGCCGTCGTCGGGCTCGGCGCGCTCGGCGGGGCGGTCGTCGACCGGCTGGAGCCCTTCGACGTCGAGACGGTCGGGGTTCGGTACACACCCGAGAAGGGCGGGCCGACCGACGAGGTGTACGGCTTCGACGAGTTCCACGACGCGATCGCGGACGCCGAGTACGTGGTGCTCGCGTGTCCGCTCACCGAGACGACCCGCGGGCTCGTCGACGCCGACGCCTTCCGAACGATGCGAGCCGATGCGATCCTCGTCAACGTTGCGCGTGGACCGGTCGTCGACACCGACGCCCTCGTCTCGTCGCTCCGGAACAACCGCATCCGCGGGGCCGCGCTCGACGTGACCGACCCCGAGCCGCTCCCCGAGGACCACCCGCTGTGGGGGCTCGGAAGCGTCACGATCACCCCGCACAACGCCGGTCACACTCCGCACTACTACGAGCGCGTCGTTGACATCCTCGCGGAGAACGTCGGCCGGCTCGACAGCGGGGAGGAGTTGGAGAATCTGGTGGTGTGATCGGACGCCCCGAGGCGCCGAGCGTATTCGATCCGACGCTCCCTGTCGTCGTCGCAGTCACTCTCCGCCGTCTGACTCGATGAACGGGCCGACGGCGTCGAGAACGGCCTCCTGAGAGAGGGCCGAGTCGAACGCGTCCGGGAAGAGAGACTCGCCGTTGACATCGTTGAGGAACGCGGCGTGACGCGCCTCGACGCTGTGGATCGACAGCGCGGCACCCAAGAGGTCCGGACTCTCGATGAACGGGGCCGCACCGGCGTAGGCCGCGACCCCCGTGTTCTCGAACACCTGAGCGGTCGCGAGGAACCCGTCCACGGTGTCGACTCCGAAGTCGTAGGAGGCTTCGGGGTTGGGCTCGCCGCCGAGCAGCGTGATCGCCTCGCCGAGGACCTCGACGTGGGTCGCCTCGTGTTCGCCGATAACCTCGACGCGGTCGTACGTCATCTGGACCTCTTCGGCGGTCTCCGAGCTGAGACCGTCGAGGTTTTTGTCGTACATCTCCCGCGCGAAGTCGTCCACGCTGAACATGTCTCTCCCCTCGCGATAGAACGCGTTCTCGAGGTTCTCCAGCGTGAGCGCGTAGTTCAGCACGTCGATGTCGGTTCCCGCCACGTCGTCGAAGTCCGCCTCCAGCTCGTCGTCCTCGTGTTCCGAGGCGAGGCCCGTACCGCTACCAAGTGCGAGTAACGCCCCTCCGGCCAGAACCGAGCGGCCCAAAAAATTCCGTCGAGAACCGCCGCTTTGCTCTGCCTGTTCTTTCACCGATTCCGCGATCCGCTCCGCGTACGCCTCCGGGTCGTTTATGCCAGTCATTGTTGAACTGGGATGATCCCAGCGTTTCCACATTCGTGTGTATGCTTGATAGTTATAGACTACTCAGAAACACTATCGCTAGATTATTGTCATTAAATTAACTATTGGAGGCGGAACAACAGCCTACTAGAATGGCGCCCCGTCGGATGTCTCATCGGCCAAGAACCGACAGCGCCGCGGATATCCGTCTTACTCGTCGACCGCGATCTGCTCGATCTCGACCGTGTCGCGGGGCTCGTCCTGGCGGTCAGTCGGAACGGCGCCGATCTCTTCAACGACGTCCATCCCGTCGATGACCTGCCCGAAGACGGCGTGCTTGCCGTCGAGGTGGGGCGTGGCGTCCAGCGTGATGAAGAACTGCGAGCCGTTCGTGTTCGGGCCGGAGTTCGCCATCGAGAGGATTCCCGGACCGTCGTGGGTCAGGTCGTCGTGGAACTCGTCGTCGAACTGGTAGCCGGGGCCGCCGCGGCCGCTCTCCTGCGGGTCGCCGCCCTGGATCATGAAGTCCTCGATGACGCGGTGGAAGACGTTGCCCTCGTACAGCGAGTCGCCGCGGACCTCGCCCGATTCGGGGTCCTCCCACGTGTTCGTGTCGCGGGCGGGATCGGCGTCGGCGGCGGGGTCGTGGCGCGCCAGTCCGAGGAAGTTCTCGACCGTCTTCGGCGCGCGGTCGGCGAACAGCTCGACGACGACGTCGCCGTGATTCGTCTCAAGCGTCACCTGCGGATTGTCGGGGTTGGAAACCTCTCGTGCCATGTCCCCGTGGAGGGGCGCCCGTCTGAAAACCCTGCCCATCCGCGGCGTGGGCGGAGAGTCGTCGGTCCCCCTAATCACACCGCACCGGCCGAGAACGCCGCCCTTATGAGTCGATACCGCCGAACCGCCGACATGAGTTCAACGCCCGTGGTGACGGTCGCGGCCCTGATCGTCGGCCTCACGGTCGGCGCGCTGTTCGCCTTCCTCCGCGTCCCGATCCCCGCCCCGCCCGAACTGCCGGGGGTGGTGGCGATCGTCGGGATCTACCTCGGCTTCAAGCTGGTCGGCTACGCCGGCGTCGGCTTCGACCTGCTCGACGCGCTCGGGCTGTAGCGCCGGGGTTGCCACGGTCGGCCCCCGATACGGCGGCCGGTACCGTTTTGCACCCGGCGGGCGGACGCTCACGCATGTACGACGACATCCTCCTCCCCGTGGCGCCGGGCGGGAAGGGAAACGACGCGATTCCGCACGCGAAGAGCCTCGCGGAGCGGTACGACGCGACCGTGTACGTCGTCTCCGCGATCGACACAATCGCGCAGACGCTGCGCGGTCCGCAGGCCGGCGCGTTCGCCGAACGCGTCGAGGACGCGGCCGAGGAACGGGTCGAGACCGTGACGGCGGAGCTGGAGTCTGCCGGCGTCGACGTGGTCGGGAACGTGATCCGCGGCGAGCCCGTCGACGTCATCGAGAACGCGATCGGGGACGTGGGCGCCGACATCGTCGTGATGCCGAGCCACACCCGCTCCGGTCTCCAGCGCGTCCTGCTCGGCAGCGTCACGGAGAAGGTGGTCCGCGTCTCTCCCGTCCCGGTTGTTACCGTGCCGATGGCCGACCGCGAGGAGGATGCGGACGCCGCGGAGCGTGCGAAGGACGCCGGGAACGCGGGCGACGGCGCCGGCGCGGAGTGACCGACGCCTCGAAGCGGGCGACCCGCGCGTTCCGAGTCGCGTACGACGGCCGCGCGTACGCCGGCTTCCAGCGGCAGCCCCACGCGACGACCGTCGAGGGAACCCTTCTGCGGGCGCTCGCCGAGCACGGAATTCTCGATCGCGGTGACGGGCCGACGCACGCGACGCCGCCGGGGTACGCCGCCGCGGGGCGAACCGATGCCGGCGTCTCCGCGGTCGCGCAGACGGTCGCGTTCGCGGCGCCCGACTGGCTCACCCCGCGGGCGTTCAACGGGCACCTCCCCGGTTCGGTCCGCGTGTGGGCGGCCGCAGACGTGTCGGAGGGGATCCACGCGACTCACGACGCGGTCCGGCGGACCTATCGGTACCACCTGTACGCGCCGGCCCGCGGCGAAGACGTGGGCCACGGCTACGGGACGGATCGCGACCACGCAGTCGACGACGACCGCGTCCGCGACGCGCTCGCCCGGTTTTCGGGCGAACACGACTTCCACAACCTGACGAGCGACGAGACCGGGACCGTCCGAGACCTGACCGCGACCGCGACCCGGGAGGGCGACCTCCTCGTCGTCGAAGTGAGCGCCGGGGGGTTTCCGCGGGCGCTCGTGCGCCGGCTCGTCGCCGCGGTCCGCGCGGTCGGCCGCGGCACGGCCGACCGTTCCCTGATCGACCGCCTGCTCGCCGCCGAACCTGTTCCCGGCGAACTCGGGGTCGGCCCCGCGCCGCCGGAGCCGCTGGTGCTCTGGGACGTGGACTACGAGGGCGTCGCGTTCGAGACCGATCCCGAGGCGGCCGAAAGCGCGCGTATCGCCTTCGGGGAGCGCTATCGGGACGCTCGACACGCCGCGGCGGCGACGGGCGCGATACGGGACCGAATCGCGGGAACCGACACGACCGAATAGGCGGCTGACCGCGCTACGCCGCCTGCTCCCCGCCCGGCGTCTCCATACCCTCGACGCGGACCAACAGGGTGTTGCCGTCGACGTGAGTCGCGTCGACGACTCCCGAGAGCCGGAGCCCGCTCCCTGGCGTCGGGCCGACAGTCACCCGGTCGCCGGTGTCGAAGGAGCCGACCGGGCCGCGGATCACGAGTTCCGCCCGACACAGTTCGGGATTGGCGACGCTGGAGAGGTCGATCTCCTCGACGTTCACTCCCTCTACCGGATCGCCCTCGCGTTCGACGGGCGTGCTGGCGGCGTCGTCCATGCGCTCGACGCCGAGCGTCTCGTAGGCCGCGTCGGTCGGGACGTACCCGCCCTGCGGCCCGGCGACGCCCTCGACCAAGCCGATGTCGCGCAGGCTCTGCATCCGGTTCCGAACCGTACCGGCGTTGCGGTCGATCGACTCGGCGATCGCTCGGCCGCAGACCGGCCGATCCGCGTTCTCCGCGAGGTTTACGAGCGCCGTGAGCACCCGTCTCTGACTGCTCGTGAGCTGTATCGTCGACATAGTCGCATCGAACAAATTTTGATGTATAAATGTTTGGTTATTTCTCCCTTATATTGTTTATAAAGAATGTTCTGACTAAATATATTCCTATCTAGCTCAAAATCTGCCTTTTCTACTCGTGTATATCAAATTTCTAGTTCTGACAGAGATATAGTTGTCTTTCGTGGATATTCTGCGTACTAAATAGACGTTCAGGATAGAATTCATAGAAAAACAGATCTTACACTGCGTGATATGGGTAAGTCCTTAAATAATTCACACCGTGAGTATTTACCCGTTCGTTCGGAAGCGACGGGCGAACATGAGCTTTCGAATCGATGCCCGCAGGTGTTCACGGCGCACACGGGTCACGGGAACCGCTCGAACCGTCCGAGGATCGAGTGCTTCGAGCGGACCGCCCCCGAACCGACCGCTCTCGGAGCCGCCGTCCGGGGGGCGCACCGATGGGTGACTCGCAGTCGACCGCGTTCGAGCCGGAGGCGATACCCGACCGGTCCGCGGCTGCGACGGCGAGCGGAGACGATTCGCCGGCCGACGATATCCCCGACGACGCCGTCGACCTGCTTGACGCCCCTGACCCGGCCGCGGAGCGCGACCGGATCCGAACGTTCATCGACGACGCGGTCGCGGCCGCGAACGCGGACGGACTAGTCGTCAACATGAGCGGCGGCCTCGACTCCACAGTCACGGCGGCGCTGGCGGTCGAGGCGCTCGGCGCCGACCGCGTGTACGGGTTGATCCTCCCCTGTAACAAGATCGGAGCGCCGCACGCTCGCGACGCCGAGGCGCTGGCGGACGCGCTCGGGATCGAGCACGACACGGTCCACCTCCAGCCGCTGTTCGCGCAGTTCGGCGCGGTCGCACCCGACCGGTTCGACCTCCACGACGAGCCGATTCGTTCAGGGAACGCGATCGCCCGGCTCCGGATGGCGATGGCGTACCTCGCCGCCAACACGACGAATCGGCTCGTCTGCGGGACGACGAACCGGAGCGAACACTTGCTCGGGTACGTCACGAAACACGGCGACGGCGCCGCCGACCTGCTGCCGCTCGGGCACCTGTACAAGACCGACGTTCGCGCGCTCGCCGACGAGCTCGACGTGCCCGAGTTCGTCGTCGAGAAGCCGCCCACCGCAGGCTTTCTCCCCGGACAGCGCGATGCTGACGACCTCGGCGCCCCCTACGACGTGATCGACGCGGTGTTGCGGCTCGGGGTCGACCGCGAACTCGACGCCGAGGCGATCGCGGAACGGCTGGGCGACGACGCCGACGAGGAGACGGTCGCGGACCTACTCGCGCGTCACCGCGCCTCAGCGCACAAGCGCACGAGTCCGCCGATGCCGACGGGACGGGGGAACTGATTCACTCCCAGCCGGCCGGCCAGAGGTCGGCCGCGCGCATCCCCGTCTCGAAGTCGGCCTCCCTGAGCGCCGCAATCAGGTCGTCGCGATCGAGTCGCGGCGCGTCGCGCTCGGGAGCCGCGAACTCGGCGACGAGCAGCGCGGTGAGTATCGCGTGCTCCCGGACGTTCCGGTCGTCGACCTTGTCGCGGGTGTCCGCGTGGGTGTGTCCCCAGCCGCGTCCCCGGTCGCCGGAGTCGCTGTGGAGCTGGAGCGCCGGCACCCCGCGTCGGACGAAGGGCCACTGGTCGGAGAACGGGTGCGGCTCCGCGTCCACCGCGATCGGCTGGTCGGTTCCGGTCGACACCGCCTCGGCGACCGACGCCGCGGTCTCGGAGGCATGCGCCAGCGCCACGAGGTCGCGGAACCGCCCCGCGCCGTCGACGTTGACCACGCCCTTGACCCGGTCGAGGTCGACCCGCTCGGCCAACTGCTCCGCGCCGAGTAACCCGACCTCCTCCGCGCCGACCGCGACCACGTCGACGCCGATCGGGAGGGCCGCCTCCGTCAGGATCTCCGCGGCGGTCGCGACGGTCGCGATCCCGCAGCCGTTGTCGAGCGCGCCCTCCGCGATGTCGTGGGCGTCGTAGTGCGCGAGCAGGAGCAGCCGCTCGTCGGTGTCCGGACCCGCGCGACCGACCACGTTCCGGCTCTCGCCCGGCAGCGTCGACGCCTCGACTGACAGCTCGGCGGTCGCCGCGGGGTCGGATTCGCTCGGGACCCCGCCGCCCCCGACGGCCCTGCCGCCCCCGTTACCCCCGCCGACCGCGTACTCCCGGAGCCACGCGCCCGTCTCCTTCGAGACGCCGACGGCGACCGCGTCGGCCTCCTCGCCGAAGGTCAGCGCTCCCGTGGGGGGTAGCTGGCCGTCGAGGTGGTTGACGAAGACGAAGCCGACCGCGCCCGCGTCGAGCGCGTAGCCGAACTTCTCCATCCGGTGGACGAATCGCCCGCCCTCCGGGGTCGTCGTCGACGCGACCGCGATCCGCCCCTCGACCTCCCGCTCGTCGATCTCGGCGGGCGTGCCGTATCCCACGTCCACGAGTTCCCCGGAAACACCCCCCTCGGGCGAGTAGGGGAGCGCGAGCGCCTCGAACTCGCGGGTCGCCGCCGCGCCGTCGCGTCCGGGCGCAGTCACCCGGAGCGTCGCGTCCCCGCGCTCCCACGCGTCCATCTCGAACGCCCTCGTCTCGACCTCGGAGAGCCCCGCGCGCTCGAACGCGTCGGCGACGATTTCCGCGGCCCGGCGCTCGCCCTCGCTGCCGGCCATCCGGCTCCCGATCGCGGTGAGGTCGGTGAGGAAGCGCCGCGGTTCGCCGTCGGTCCATGCCCGGCCGAGCGCCGGCGCGAGTTCGGCGCGTCGCTCGAGGACCCGCTCGACGGCCGCCGGATCAGGCGTCGCGTCCGTCGCGTTCGGCTGTGAGTGCATGGGGACGAGTCCGCCGGTGGCGGGTTAAGGGTGTGGCTCGCGGCACCGGAAACGCTACGTTCAAGTGTGAAGGTTCGGAACATTCGAGTGAGCACCGTTGGTCCAGTGGTAGGACATTAGCTTCCCAAGCTAATAGCCCGGGTTCAATTCCCGGACGGTGCACTTCACTTCGTTCGTGCACCGTCCGTACCCCCGCTCGCAAGCTCGCGGGGGTCCCGGACGGTGCATTTCTGTGGCGAGCAACACCGCGAGCCGTCGGGTTATCCGTGAGCGAATTGGACCCGCTCACTCGCGCTACGTGCTCACCACCCGGCGCAGACCGTACTCGACGCCGCCAGTGACCAGTGCTGCCCCGAGGACGACGACCCACCCGATCAGGTACCAGCCGAACGGCGTCGGGCCGACCGGTGCGGGGATCACCTCCGGTGCGACGTACACGGACCACGTCCCGTACGCCGACGCGACGAACGCGACGGCAACGACGATTGACGGGGCGACGAGTCGGTTCTCGACCAGAAGCACCACCGGAACGGCTCCGAGCAGGAGGCCGCCGAGGGCGACGTACGCGAGAAACGGATTCGCGGCCCACGAGAAACCGAACCACACGGAGAGCGCTCCGCCGACGATCAGGTGTGCGAGGCCGGCGAACAAGCCGATTCCAAGCGCTCGACGGGAGGGGGCGAGGGCGACGTTCGCGGGAGACATGGCGATCCGTTGCGCGATACCGATTGTAAAACCCACCGCGCGCGAGGATGCCCGTCAGAAGATGTTCGCCTGCCCGTACACCGAGATGCCGGTGTCGGTGATCTCGTACGGCTTCGACTGCCGCGAGTGGTTCGCGTCGCGGATCTTCTGGATCTCGACGGCGAGGCGCGTCTCGCGGAAGTCGGTGCCGCGGATGTACTGGAGCACGAACACCGCGTCGGTGAGGTACTCGACGATCCCGTGGCGGGAGGCGTAGGGGTTCCTCTCGCTCGCCTCCGAGGTGAGCAGGGTCGTGACACCCGCCTCCTTCAGCGACCGGGTGAACCCGAACACCTCGGAGCGGCGCTTCGCCGGGTGGTCGTACATCATCTCGAGGAGGGAGACGGAGTCGAGCACCAGCCGGTCGGCGTCGAACTCGGCGATGAGCCGGACGAGGTCGTTCCGGATCGACGCCAGCGAGTTCGCCATCTCGATCGGGTCGATGGCGACCACCGCGAGCCGGTCCTCGTCGGCGTGCTCGCGGAACGACCACCCCTTCTCCTCGGCCGTCGCGAGGATCGACTCGCGGGTCTGTTCGAGGGTGATGTAGATCCCCTTCCGATCGGACTCGAGCGCCTCGTTGAGGAACTGGAGCGCGAACGTCGTCTTCCCGGTCCCGGCGCCGCCGATGACCGACAGCAGCGAGCGACGCGGGACGCCGCCGAGGATCATCTCGTCGAGCCCTTCGATTCCGATGTCGGTGCGCTCGATCGACGACTCGAACTCGTCGGGGTCGACGTCGAACCCCGGCGACGCCTCGCCGCTCTCTGCCCCGTCGAACTCGCCGAATCCGACATCGTTCGAGCCTCCCGAGTCGCCCGCGGCGTTCCCCCGGTACCCGCCGAAGGGGTCCGTCGACTCGCCGGTCGGCCCACTTCCGGTCTGTCCGCCGCCGGTCGGCCCGCCACCCTCGCCGCCCCCGCCGCCTCCGAAGGGATCGTCCTCGCCGAACGAGCCGCCGCCGAACCCACCTCCGGAGTCGGTCGGGTCCGCAGTGTCGCTTCCCGCGGATCCACCGCCGAAGGGATCGTCCTCGCCGAACGAGCCGCCGCCGAACGGATCGGACTCGGCCTCGTCGCCGTTCTCGTCGGCGGACTGCGACGGGTCGTCGGTGGACGAATCGTCTCCGAACTCGCCGTCTCCGAACGGGTCGCCGTCCCCGGACTCGCCGCCTCCGGGACCGTCGTCGCCGAGGTCACCATCGCTGAGGTCACCCTCATCGAGGCTGCCAACGACGTCTCGAGACGGGTCGCGCTCCCCCTCGCGGATCCCGCCGAACGGGTCGCTCCCGCGCTCGTCGTCGGGCTCGCCTCCTCCCTCGGGTTCGGACGCCTCACCGTCCGCGTTCTCGCCACCCGCCTCGTCGTCCGCTCCGGCTTGGTCGCCGCCGGACCCGCCGTTCTCCCCGTCGTCGACCGCGTCGCTGTCCGCGTCGGCGTCCCGCAACGCGCGCTCGAACCAGTCGTCCTCCTCGCTCATGGTTCCAGTCGGCCGTGGGGAGTCGACATGGTTCCCGCAAGGCGGGCGGGCGGCTTGAAACTTTCCGGAACCGCGGTCCGATGTCCGCATCCTTTTGTCCGGCGGCGAGAATCGGTGGCGCATGGAGGTCGGAATCGTGGCGCGGAAGGGGAGCGAGCGCGCGGTCGCCGTCGCCGACGAGCTGCGCGACGCGGTCGCCGACGCCGGGGCGTCCGTCTGGCTCGACGCGGAGACCGCCGACGCGCTTGGCGAACCGGCGGTCGGGCGCGAGGTCGCCGCGCTCGCCGACTGCGACCTCGCGGTCGCGGTCGGCGGCGACGGAACGTTCCTCTTCGTCGCGCGCAACGCCGGCGACACCCCGATCGTCGGCATCAACCTCGGAGAGGTCGGCTTCCTCAACGCCGTCCCCCCGGAGGCGGCCGCGGAGGCCGTCGTCTCGGAGGTCGAGGCGTTCGACCGCGGGGAGATGGACGTGCGGGAGGCGCCCCGGCTCGCCGCCCGGACCGGCGACTGGACCTCCGTCCCCGCGGCCAACGAGATCGTGATCCAAGGCGACCGACGCGGCCCCGGCGCGGGGATCGACTACGAGGTCCGCGTGGACGGGAGCCGGTACGGCGGCGGGCACGCCGACGGAGTCCTCGTCGCGACGCCCACCGGCTCGACCGCGTACAACCTCTCGGAGCGAGGACCGCTCGTCCACCCGACGGTGAGCGGGCTCGTCGTCAACGAGATGGCCGCCGACGAGGGGATGCCACCGCTCGTGGTCGACGCCGACGCGACCGTGACCGTGGCGGTCGAAGGCGTCGACGAGCTCGTCGTCGCCAGCGACGGGCGAAACGTGACGACCCTCCCCGCCCCGGCCGAGGTGACCGTCGAGCGATCGACTCCCCCGATGCGGATCGCCGGCCCGCCCTCCGACTTCTTCGAGGCGCTCGGGAAGCTGTCGTGAGCGGGTCGACGCGAAGCCGCCCGGCGTCCCGCCTTTGATCTCCTCGACCGACTCGCAAGCTTCAACCGCCAGTCGGCCACATCTCCCGTCCATGTCGCTTCCGATCGGGTTGGCCCCGTTCGCGAACCAGTCGCGGGCCGCCCATGCCGGCGTCCTCGTCGGCGGCGCGGTCGCCTGCCTGCTCGCCTACGTCGGCGCCGCCGCGCTCTTGTTCGAACTCGGCGCCCTCGATCACGGGACGCCGGACGGCCCCCGACGGGTCGCCTCCGCGGTCGCGTCGATGGCCTGCTGGGGGTTCTACGCCGCCGCGTTCGTCCGCGGCAGGGGCGGACCGGTGACGGACGCGTTCGTCTACCCGGTCGCGACCGTGGCGCTCGTCCCGACCGCGTTCAGGTGGGTGGCGTTCGAGCCGGCGTGGGACGCGTTCCGAGACCGGATCGCTCTCTTCCTCTTCCGGCCGGGACTGTTCGTCGACGCCGCCGCGCTGGTCCTCCCCGGCGTCGCCCTCGCGGCCGTCCTGCTCTCGATCTGGGCAACCCGCCTCGACGAGTCCGCGATCGAGACGTGGCAGCGCGAGCACCTCTCGGCGGAGTTTCGCCGGGAGTTCATCGAGGAGTAATCTGGTTAAAAAGACGAGACGCTCCACAAAGCGTTTATCGCCCGAGAGAGCACGACCGTCCGTGAACCGCCGAACCGGCGTCGTCGGATACGTGCTCGCGGGAGTCGCGGTAGCCGCGTTCGCGGCGCTCGCGTGGGTCATCTCTCCCGACGCCGTGCTCGGGCCGCTGACGTGGCTCGCCGACGACCCGGTCCGGTTCGGCGCCGCGCTGGTCGCGCTGACGGCGATCAGGCCCCTCCTCGCGTGGCCGACCACCCTGCTCGCCGTCGTCGCCGGCTTCGGATACGGGTGGGCCGGGCTCCCCCTCGGCGTCGTCGCGATGGTGGTGACCGCACTTCCGCCGTACTGGCTCGCACGCGCCGGGCGCGTTCGAGCCCGCGAGGGCTCCCGGGTCGCCGACCGGCTCTGCGGCGCCGGCGAGCGACTGACCGAGGCAACTGGCGGCGTTCGAGCCGTCACCGCGACGCGTCTGCTGCCGGTCCCCTCGGACGCCGTCTCGGTCGCCGCCGGCGGGTCCGGGATCCGGCTCCGATCGCTGCTCCTCGGTACCGCCCTCGGAGAACTCCCGTGGGCGGTTATCGGCGTCGCGGTCGGGGTCTCAGTCACCCGGCTCGCCGACGGCGGTGCCGCCACGATCGATCCGACCACACTGGTCGCGATGGCCGGTTTCGGGGCGCTGTTGCTCGCCGGACCGCTGTATCGCACGTTTATAAGAGATCGCGCGTCGTCGACCGCGTGACCGGTGTGGCCACGGCGCAGGTCGTCTCGCGCCCTCGCGTTGAACGAAACCCGACCGTCCCGTCGCGGTTTACCGCGTCGGGACGATCGAACGGGTCGTGTGCCTCTGACAGGGGGACCGATGCGAGCGTGCATTCCCCTGGTCCCCGAATCCCGGGACCGCTCCCAGCCCTGACCCCGAAGCGCGCGGTCGTTCGGACCGTGGCTTCAACGGGGGACCGAGGGGAACGCGACGCGCCGCCGGCTACTCCGTCTCGTTGCCGCTCTCGTCGCTGTCGTCGCCACCTGTCTCCTCGTAGTCGACCTCGATCCCGCTCGGAACCGGACGCAGGAGGTACCGCCCGTTCCCGCGCCGGACCGGAGCGAAGTCGGCGGTGAACACCGTCCGGGTGTTCTCCTGAATGTCGAACTCCGCGTTGAACGTCAGCGGCGCGTTCCCCGGACGGTCGACCTCGGCGTCGTCGCCGCCCTCCAGGGTACCCTCGACGTTCGAGATGTTCAACTGGAGGAACCGGTACGTACCGACCGACAGCTCTCGCTCGTCGATCAGCTTCGTCTCCCCGTTCTGCAGCTGGACGAGGTCGGCCTCCTGGGGCTCGTCGAACTCGAGATACTCGCGGCCGGCGGGTTCGCCGTCGTCATCGTCGTCCTCCTCGTCGCTTCCGTCGTCGGTCTCGTTGCCGTCGGTGCTACTGGTGTCGCCGTCGGTCGCGTTCTGGCCGTCGGTCGCGTTCTCGTCGTCCGTCTCGTTCCCGTCCGCGCCGCTCTCGGCGCCCTCGGGGCCGAGCCAGATCCCCTCGACGGTGACCACGAGCGACTCGAAGTCCCCGATGTCGGCGGGCTGGTCGGTGACGGCGGTCGCGAGCGTCCCGGTCGCGCGACCGACGCAGCCGGCGAGCCCGGACACGCCGAGCGCGGCGGCGCCGGTCGCCTGCAGGTACGTCCGCCGGTCGAGCGCATCGAGGTCGGGCGTGCGGTCCGTCACGTTATGCCTCCCCCTCGTCCGTGTCGGCCCCGTCGCCCTCACCGGCACCGTCGCCGGCCACGTCGCTCACGTTCTCACCGAGGTCGTCGACGCCGCCGGAGAGGAAGTCGTTCACGCTATCGAGGATGCCGCCGACGAAGTCCGGCACCTGGTCCGGCAGGTCGCTCGGCGGCCCCGCGTCACCCGGCGCGCCGTCCGGCCCGGGCGTCGCCGCGACGGCACCGGCGGCCGCGCCGGTCCCGATCAGTACCACCGTGGCGAGCGCCACGATCAGTGTCGTTCGGATCGCGTTCATGACGACTCCGGCTCGGGCCGCTGTCACCTTTAATACCCCAAGCCGTTCACCCGAATTACGCCCGATTTAACTCGGTTTAATCGCCGGAAGGCGACCTGACGAGACTGTTCCGGCAAAACGAGCGGTTATTTATAAAAGAAGCAGCCGATCGGTCGCGGTCGACATCGCTGGCGCAGACCGCGCCAGCAACGAGCTTCGGCGCGCGCGGCAGACCGGATCGATTCCGAAGGGATCGATCTCGCTAGGGTTCTCGCTCGCTCAGGGCTCCAGCCGGTTCGGGTCGCGCGGGAACATGATCGCCTCCTTGATGTTGTCGAGGTCGGCGACCTTCTGGACGAGCCGGTCGATGCCGAGCCCGTAGCCGCCGTGGGGCGGCGTGCCGAAGCTGAGCGCCTCGATGTAGAACTCGAAGTTGGCCGTTTCGACGCCCTCCTCCTCCATGACCTCGACCATGCGGTCGGCGTCGTGTTCGCGCTGGCCGCCCGAGGAGAGCTCCTGACCCTTATAAATGAGGTCGAACTTCCGCGAGGCGATGTCGTCGCCCTCGACGTCCTGCATGTAGTAGAACTTCTCGTCGGGGTAGCCGACGACGAAGAACGCGGGGTGTCCCTGCTCCTCGAAGTGCTCGCCGAGCAGCTTCTCGCCCTTCGTGTCGAGATCGGTCGGGTCGTCCGGGAAGTGGCCGAACTCGGTCTCGAGGATGTCGAGCGCCTCGTCGAAGGTGATCCGCGGGAAGTCGTCCTCGGGTACGTCGAGGTCGACGTCGAGCAGGTCGAGCTCGCGCTCGGCGTTCTCGGCGACCTCGCGGAGCGCGTGGCGCAGCGACTCCTCCTGAACGTCCATCACGTCGTCGTGGTCGTCGATGTACGCGAGCTCCACGTCGAACATCGAGATCTCGGAGACGTGGCGGGAGGTCGCGAAGTCCTCGGCGCGGAACGCGGTCCCCGTCTCGTAGACGGCCTCGTAGCCCGACGCCATCAGCATCTGCTTGTACAGCTGGGGGCTCTGCGACAGGAACGCGTCCTTGTTGTAGTAGAGAATCGGGAACAGCTCGGCGCCGCCCTCCGCGCCGCCCTTCGAGATGAGCGGCGTCTTGATGTCGACGAACCCCTCGTCGTCGAACCACTCCTCCATCGCCGTCATCAGCTTCGAGCGCAGGGTGAACACCGCGAGCGTCTCCGGCTTGCGGAGGTCGAGCGCGCGGTTGTCGAGCCGGGTCGAGAGGTCGACCTCGATGTCCTTCGAGATCTCCAGCGGGAGCGGGGAGCCGGCCTCGTCGATGACTTCGTACTCGGTGGGCGCGATCTCGACGCCGCCGGGCGCCTGATCGCTCTCCAGCGGTTCCCCCACGACCCGGACCACGTCCTCGGCGCCGACGTCTTGGACGGCCTCGAACAGTTCCGGCTCGCGCTCCTCCTTGAAGACGATCTGGATGAGTCCCTCGCGGTCGCGCACGATGAGGAAGACGAGGCCTCCCAGGTCGCGGATTTCGTGGACGTGGCCGGCGATGGCGACCTCGTCCGCGTCCGGTTCGACGTCCGACGTGTGGATTCGATCGATCATGACGGGGGTTGCTTACGCGCAACTGGTCGGGCGTTCGTCATAGGCCTGTCGTCTCACCCTCGCCGGAACCGGCCGATATGGGTCATCTGCGCGGGATTCGCGGTTGCCGCCTGTCGAGTCGCCTCCCATCTGTAAAATGTTCGGTAGCATTTCACACGGTCGCCATAGATTTAATAACCACCCGACATACCGAAGCGGTAACGGCGCTCTGCGCCGCCGGAGTCCACGTATGACCCGCTTCCGTTCCACCGCCTCGGCGTCCGCCGCCCTCGTCAGCGGCGCGCTCCTCGGCTGGAACGGCTACGGGACTCCGGAGACACGGTCCGTCCGCCCGACCGCGTGACGCGCGTCGGCTGGGGAGTTCCCCGCGGGACGGGCCGCATCCCGACTTCTCCAGCCGTCGCTGTGTCGCTCGTCGGCCGCCGACTACCGACCACCGGGCGCGACCGTACCCCTCGCGAGCGTCGGGTCCGCCGTCGAAGGTGGACTCGCCCTCGAGGCCGCGGACCGGTCCGTGCCGCGTTCGACTCGCGGCGAGGGGATATGGCAGCAGCCATCCACTCGCAGACCGTAGAAGCGACCGTGACGGTGCGCGTCTCGCAGGCCGCCGCCGGCGACCTCGCCGCCGGCGCCCGCGCGCAACTGGAGCAAGTCGACGGCGTCGACGTCCAGAATCTGTCGATCGCCGGCCTCCAGCCCGGGCTCAACGACACCACGGTCGAGGCGGTCGCGACCCTCTCGGTCCCGGACGCGGACCGGCCTTCCGAGCGGGTCACCGAGCGCGTTGCCGACCGGCTGGCCGACGGGTTCGGCGTCGAGCCGGAGCGGGTCGAGCGGGTCGAACCGCCGGGGTGACCGGGGGTCGCACCAGTTAGCGTCTACTCCTCTCCGATCCGATCGCGAACCGCGCGCTCCGCCCGACGGAGCACGTCCCGGATCGGGAGGCCGGTCGCCTCGGCGACCGCGGCCGCGTCGTCGTACTCGGCGCTCACGTCGTAGGCGTCTCCCTCGGCGGTCGACGCGACCTTCACCGCCACCTCGTAGTCGTCGCCGTCGATCGAGAGAACCGCCGTCTCGAAGTCGCGCTCGGCGATCCACCGGTGGCTCGCGCCGGACTGGCGGACCCCCAGCGTCCCCGTCTCGCGGGCGAGCCGCTCCGCGACCGCCTCGGCGTCGTCGGGCTTGCAGATCACCTTCACCAGGTGGCCCGGACGCGACTTCTTCATCGTGGTCGGCACGACCGTCACGTCGCGGGCGCCGGCGCGCTTGAGTGTCTCTTGGAGCCCGCCGAGCACCTCGGGGTCGGCGTCGTCGAGGTTCGTTTCGAGGACGGCGATGTCGTCGCGGACGAGGGCGTGGTCGTGAGGGTGAGCGCGATCCTCGGCGTCCAGCTCGCCCCCCTCGCCGACCAGCACCCGGAGCACGTTCGGATGGCTCTCGAAAGTCGCGTCGCCAGCCCCGTAGCCGGCGGCGTCGACATCGAAGTCGGGAAGCGAATCGGCTCCCTCGGCGACCGCGGCGAGAATCGCGGCGCCAGTGGGCGTGAGCAGTTCGCGGTCGATCGGCCCGCCGACCACCGAGAAGTCGGCGCCGGCCGCGATCTCGGTCGTCGCCGGCGCCGGGACCGGGTAGACGCCGTGGCTCATCTCGACCTCGCCGCCGCCGGTCGCCACCGGTGTCGTCACGACCCGCTCGGGATCGAGGTCGTCGAGCAACAGCGCCGCGCCGACCACGTCGGCGATCGCGTCGTCGGCGCCGACTTCGTGGAAGTGGGTCTCGTCGAGGTCGGTTCCGTGCATCGAGGCCTCGGCGCGTCCGAGGCGCTCGAAGGCGTCAAGCGCGACCGACTCGACGGAATCGGGGAGGTCCATCGACTCGACGAGCGCGACGACTTCGGGGTAGCTCCGGTGGACACCGGCCCCCTCGGCGTGTTCGAGGCCGTCGTGAGTGTGGGTGTGCTCGGAGCCGTCGTGGGAACGTTCGTGGGTGTGGTCGTGCTCGTGCGAGTGGCCGTCGTCGTCGCCATCGCTGCCGTCACCGTTTCCATCGCTGCCACCGCTTCCGTCGTCATCGTCGAGGAGCACGTCGACGGTCGTCGCCCGGATCCCGTTTTTGGTCGTCTCGCCGACCTCATACCGGACCGGGAGCCGATCGGTCACGGGGGAGAGGACTCCGGGGTCGGCGCCGGCCGCGATCAGCGCGGCGCAGATCATATCGCCGGCGGCGCCGGTCCGGCCGTCGAAGACGAGCGTTCGCATGGCCGATCGGAGGCCACCGCGAGACAAATACTCCCGGTATCCGACTCGCCGGCGACGCGCTCGGGTGTGACTCTCCGAACGACCACCCGCCCGGTTCTTTCGGGATGCGCAAACCTGTTCGTTTAACCCGTCGTGTGTCGTTGTGGTCTGTATATGGTTGAGGTCTTACTTCTCGTCGGATTCGTGGTCGCGGCGTTCGTCGGATACAACATCGGCGGCGCGACGACGGGGCCGGCGTTCGGACCGGCGGTCGGCGCGGACGTGATCTCGAAGTCGGGCGCCGCGGCGCTGATGTCGATCTTCTTTTTCATCGGCGCGGGGACCCTGGGACAGCGCGTCGTGACGACGCTCGGCGAGGACCTCGTCACCGGCGGCAACGTGTTCACGCTGGAGACGAGCATCGTCGTCCTCTTTTTCATCGGCGGCGCGCTGTTCGTCGGCAACTTCGCGGGCGTGCCGGCGTCGACGTCGATGACGGCAGTGGGGGCCATCGCGGGGCTCGGGCTGGCGACCGGCACCCTCGACCGGGCCGTGATGGGCGAGATCGCCATCTGGTGGATCGTCGCGCCGATCATCGGGTTCTGGGTCTCCGGCGTCGTCGGCCGGTACTTCTACCCCGCGATCGACAGCTGGGTGGCGATCGAGAGCACCGACGGCGCGCTGTTCGAGTTCGACCGGTCGGGGATCGTCCCGAAGCCGGTCCCGGGCCCGAACACGACGCGCCGCGAGATGGTCGGCGGGTTCGTCGTCATCGCGATCGGGTGTCTGATGGCCTTCTCCTCGGGCACGTCGAACATCGCGAACGCGATCGCCCCGCTCGTCGCGCTCGACAACGTCGAGATGACACCGATGATCCTCCTCGGGAGCGCCGCCGTCGCGGTCGGGGCGTTCACGATCGCGCGCCGGACGCTCGACACGCTCGGCAACGACATCACCGACCTCCCGCTGACCGCGGCGATCGTCGTCGCCTGCGTCTCCTCCGGGATCGTCATCAGCCTCTCGGCGGTGGGGATCCCGGCGTCGTTCGTCATCATCGCGACGATGTCCATCGTCGGTCTCGGGTGGGGACGCGCGACGCGGACCGTGACGGTCAAACAGGGGATCAGCGGCGAGAAGGAGCCGAAAGTCTCCGTCGGCGCGCTGAAGGCCGACGAGACGGGACCGATCGGCGAGGGCGACCCGTCGGACATCCCCTCGGCGTCGGACCTGTTCAATCCGAGCACGAGCGCGCGCGTCGTGCTGATGCAGAACGTCGTCCCGATCCTCTCGACGGTCGGGGCGCTCGTCACGTTCACGCTCCTGTTCCGGTTCGTCTGGTGAGGCGCGAACGCCTTCCTCTCACCCGCCCGCCTACCGACCGAACCGGCGCTGGCGGTCCTGGAAGTCGAGGACCGCCCTGAGGTAATCCCGCTTCCTGAAGTCCCGCCAGTTCACGTCGGTGAAGTAGAGCTCCGCGTACACCGACTGCCAAATGGCGAAGTCCGAGAGCCGCTCGGCGCCGGTCTTGATCACGAGGTCCGGCTCTTCGGGGAACACCAGCCGGTCCGAGACGTCGTCGGCGTCGATCGACTCCGGATCGAGGTCACCGTCGTCCACGTCGACCGCGATCTCTCGGACCGCGGCCGCGAACTCGGCTTTCCCGCCGAGCCCGACCGTGATTCGGATCGGGGCGTCGCCCGGTCGCCCGTCTCGGTGTCGCCCTTCCGAGCCGTCTCCGGAGTCGATCGCGTCCCCGCCCAGCGTCGCGTCCTCCGGCCCACGAACGACGAACCGTCGGGGGGCGTCGATCTGACGGAGCTCGCGGACGAGCGTCGGGACGACGGCCTCGTCGAGCACGGACACCGAGACGGTGACGCGCGCCGCGCCGTACTCGAAGGCCCACCCGAGCGCTGCCGACAGCGTGTCGAACGCGCCGTCGGCGAGGAGGTCGCGCTCGGTGATGACGATCGCGACGTGTTCGGGCGGGTCGCCGTCGTGGAAGCGGTGGCGGACGGCGAGATACGTGTCGTACAGGCCCACGTGGGAAGGTCCCGGCGCGTGGTATAAAAGTTCACGTCACCCGGAACGTCATGACCCTGAGAGAAGCAGCGCCGACCGCAGTACTCCGGCCGGTCGCGCCCGTCGACGAGGGGTTTAATTCGCCCTCTGCCCTAGCACGGTCGATGGCAGACAGCTACCGCGGGGTGTTCGGTGCGATCCCCTACGCGATCCGCGAGACGGAGTCGTGGACCATGCGCGTGTACGGCGTGATCGGCGCGCTCGCGGCCGGGCTGATCTCGACCGTGGTCGCCCTCGCGCTCGTCGTCTGGATGGCCGAGACCGCGGAGGTGCAGGGCGGGACGTTCCTGTTCTCGCGGTCGCTGTACGTGATCGCCGGATTCGCTGCGGTCGCGCCGCTGCTCGCGCCCCTGCTGTTCGTCGCACGGCGGCACCGTCGTGGCGACCCCGTGAAGCCGGGGTACGACCGAAACCTCGCGTACGGCGGGTTCCTGTTCCTCGTCTCGCTGTACGTCGGGCTAATCATCTCTGCACCGGCGGAACTCCGCGAGCCGACCGAGTCCGCCGTCGTCGGCGCCCTCTACGGGCTCCCGCAGATCGCCGGCATCGCGCCCCCGATCCTCGCCGCCCTCGTCGTCTTCGCGATCCACTACCGGCTTCGGGGGAGCGAGACGACCAACGCGACCGACCCGCCCGACACCGACACCCCTTAGTCGGACGCTCCCGACAGTCGGGGTGCGGTGGGATGGCAGAGTGGCCCATTGCGCCGGTCTTGAAAACCGGTAGCCTCACGGCTTCCTGGGTTCGAATCCCAGTCCCACCGTCAGCGCGCGGCGCACTCCGCGCCGCGCGCGTCTCGTGCAGGGATTCGAAGCCTGCGAGTCGCAGCGCCCGAGCATCGCGAGGGCGACCGTCTCGCATCGGTTCGAATCCCAGTCCCACCGTCAGCGCGCGTCTCGTATACGCTGGGAAACCGCTTTCAGCCACATCTGGGCTCGATGCCGAGAGCGATCGGATCGTCGTCAAGCTCCCGTGCCGGCCTGAACCGCGAGCCAAGCGCTCTCGACCCCTCTCGTTCGAGGTTCCTCACGTCCGGTGACGCGTGGTACCGCATGACTCATTATCTTTAACAGGTTTCCGAGCCATGTTACTGACAGGTGATTTAACGATGAGCTACGAACTCGATCCGC
>NZ_BBJP01000056.1 GCF_000739595.1 Halorubrum halophilum
CTATACGTATATCAAAATCGGAACGCTCCGTAATGACCGAGGAATGTTCGTTCACGAGACGGTCTTGTCCCTGCTGGCGACGTGGCGCCAGCAGGGACGCAATCCATACGAAGAGCTTCGTCGAGTCGTCAGCAGCAATGATATGATCTCACGGGCTCACGCTGTGCCGGCTGTCGAGACCTCGGGGTAAACACATACGACGAAGGTTTTAACACCTACCGAACGTTTAGTCAATAGTATGGGACGAGTCTCGTTCAGCAACAATCCACTACTCGCTGCGCTTCTGGGAACAGTGGTCACCGGACTTGGCCACTTCTACCTCCGGCGCTGGCTGAGAGCGCTTGGATGGCTAGGACTCACCGTTGCTGCTTCAGTTCTGTTTGTCCCCGAGTCAACGATATCCGCGCTTAGTTCGGGTACGCTAACCGATCCATTCTCGATTCTCCCGATAGTCCTGATCAGTGCCGCTAGTGTCCTTGACGCGTATCTCATCGCGAAAGTTAGAAGACAACCCGATAGATTCCAAGCAAACAATACTGTCGGATCAACAGGGGCTGATGAATCTCCCGCCTGTCCTGCCTGCGGAAAGCCGGTCGATCCCGATCTCGGATTCTGCCACTGGTGTACAACCGAATTCAACGTTGTCGACGTCTCCAAACTGGAACGAATCGACGAGAACCAATCGGACTGACTATGGCTTCTGATTCACCCAAACAGCACTGGAGCACCGCCGAAGAAGAGATTATGGAAGCCACCTATCGAGCACTACTCAAGCACGGTTACGCCGACCTGTCGATTTCCCGAATCGCCGACGAACTCGATAAATCGAAGGCTGCTATCTACTACCACTACGACACGAAAGACGACCTTCTGGTCGCGTTTCTCGAGTTCGCCGTCGATAGATTCGAAGAGACGATCGAGACAGAGACAGGCGACGAACCGCCAGAGGATCTCGAGCACGTCATTGAGAAGCTCCTCCCGCTTCAGCCCGACGAGGAGCAACGACAGCTCCAAGCGGTGCTAGTCGGTCTCCGTTCCCAAGCCGTGACGAACGAGGTATTTCGCGAGCAATTCACGCAGATCGATGAACGACTGGCAGCCACCGTCCGGAGCATCGTCGAACGCGGCATCGACGACGACACTTTCCGTGATGTCGACCCGTCGCGGGTCGCGGAGCATATCCTAGCGACGGTCAACGGCGCGATGTACGGTCGCGTGACGACAGACCGCAAAAGCGCCGCGGCGGCAGCACGCGTCTCGCTGGCCTCGTACATCGACTCCGAACTGAGGTGCCGGTCGTGACTCAAGTGGGGAGATAGGGTGACAAATCTCAGTCGTGCGGACGCGATCGCCGAGGCACGAACTCCACTCGAAGGAAATCGGTGACCGAGGAAGGGACACTGCTCCCGCTCACTCGGATCGATCTGTCGATGAGGTCGGCGAGTGTGAATCCGCCTCAGGTTGGCCGCTCAACTCGTCGTCAACGACTCGAAAGCCACCAGTCTCTTTCCTCCCCATAAGTTCACGTTGCGGGAACGGAATCTTGATTCCCTCGCGTCGGAACGCGGCCTTGACATTGTGGATGACTACTTGGGTAGCTCGCCATTTCCGTTGTGGGGTCGGTTTGTCGATCCAGAATCGCAGTTCGAGTATCACGGCCGAATCGTCGAACCGAACCGGGAGTACCTGCGGGGCGGGCTGACTCATGATCTCCTCGAGTTCCGTGAGCGCATCCAGAGCGACAGATTCGGCATGGTCGGGATTAACGTCGTAATCGATCCCCACTTCCACCCGGAGCCGAAGTTTCCCTTCGATGCTGCGATTGATGATGGTTCGATTGTTCACGGCTTCGTTCGGGAGCACGACGTGTTCACCGTCCAGATTACGGAGGCGGACGTTGTTGATGACCTCAGTACTAATCGACATCTGATCAGAGTATATCGCCTAGGGGAATTTCAACATAGGACTTGCTAGAGGAATAGAATCTTGAGTCCTGCCGAACAAAAAGTCACCCACCCCACACCAACATACCTTTCTTGTAATGTGGCAATTAGTAGGTAAATGGAATATAGCTCAGGACTACGACGGCGGATTCTCTTTGGAATTGGAGGGTTAGGATTAGTAGCTGCGGTCGTTTTTGTTTTAATCCAGTTTCAGGCAACGCTCATATTTGCAATCTTTCTTTACTACGCAAGCCGCCCAATTTATCGTAAACTCAAGAGCCTCTCGCTTCCGTCGCGACTCCAAGGCCATCGCGTTCCCTATCGCCGTCAAGTTCTTGCCATGGTTACAATTGCTATTTTCCTACTGCCGTTTCTCTTTTTGCTCACATACACCCTTGTACTGGTAGTTCCCGAAATCCAACGGCTCGCTGGCGGGGATGGTCCTGGTGTAGCATATCTGTCTGCACTACAGTCGGCACAAGGAAGTGGACTTCCGGGTCCACTCGTAGGGCTAGAAATCAGTGACATACTTGTGCTGAGCCCTGAGGAAGTCGTAGCAATCCTCAACGACCCCGCAGTTCAGACATGGGTCGAACAAATGGTTGCTACGCTGACCGGTTCAGTCGGGTTCATCGCAAACGCAGCACTCCATGGATTCATTCTTCTGGCCGGGACATATTATATGCTTACTGACGGCTCCCGACTTGTAGACTGGTTTCTCGACAATTTTGATGAATCAGGTGTTGTCGGGTCATACGCGGTAGCTGTTGATGATGAACTGTCTTCCATCCTCTTCGGTAATATCTTAAACGCATTTGTGACCGGTATCATCGGAATTCTTGTCTTTTCTGGATATAATCTCGTTGCACCAGGAGCAGTAAACGTTCCATTTGCGCCCCTAGTCGGCGCACTCACAGGAGCAGGAAGTTTAATACCAGTTGTGGGAATGAAAATTGTGTACCTCCCTGTCGGAGCAATTCTCGCGATAGCTGCTGTCACCAGTGGTCAGGCAAGCGCGTTCGGCTTCGTGATCCTGTTTCTCGTTTTGGCGTTCGTAGTCGTTGATACGATTCCTGACTTTCTAATCCGCCCGTATGTGAGCGGCAACCGGACACATGTGGGCCTACTGATGTTTGCCTATATTCTCGGACCGATCGCGTTCGGGTTCTACGGGATTTTTCTTGGCCCAATACTGCTTGTCCTCCTCGCAGAGTTCTTTAGAACTATTGCATCGTACGTTCTCACCGGCAGACAGCCACATGAACAATCAAGTCTCTCGGACTACTGAATAGCCCGCTAATAGCAATGTTTGTCTCCATATCTGTGAACAGAAGCCGAGACGCATCTTACCGACCAACACCTAGAGACATCAAATACTACGTGGACACAGCGGTCATTTGGACACAGACGGAAACACATAGTTAGCTACGGGCCAACCTTCTAAGCATCCGTGTACACAATCGCTGACCTACCTATCGGCAATACACTCCAGACGGTTGAATACGATCTCGGGCTCGAATCGGCACTCCGTCAGATGTCTGAGCACAGCTACACACAGATCGGTGTCGAACGCGACGGCGAGTTGGTCGGGATTGTCACCTACAGATCAGTCGTCCGGACTCTCCTTGCATTCCATCAACTGGAGGTCGGACACAAAACGCTCGATAAGATTTCGGTCGGCGCAGCAGTCGAAGATGCACACACCATCAGCGAGGATGAGAACCTTCTGGCCATATTCGATGCACTCGCAGAATACACGTACATCGTGGTCGATCGAGACGACGAGTGGCGGATTCTAACCGACTACGACCTCCTGACACGACTGAAACAGATGCTTGAGCCGTTTCTGTTGATCGAGTCCATCGAGATGCAGTTGCGCAAGATTTTCACGCGAGTGTTCGGTGATGCGCTGTCGGAGCAGCTAGCCGAAACGTTCGACGAGGAACACCCACTGCCAACGCCAGCGTCGATCGAGCATTGCAGTTACGCACACTATGCCCAATTCATCTCGATTCATTGGGGGGAATTTGAGTCGCTCTTTGATGATCAACAGGACGTGATCCGCGAGTTAGTGCTTGAAATCGGGGATATGCGAAATCAGCTCTTCCACTTTCGAGTCGACGACCCGGACGAATTTGACCGAGACCTGCTCCGCTTCGGTCAGTCGTACTTTTCCTCCGTGTGACTTCTGAGTTCGTGCGCGGGGGGTCCTGAGTATCATACGGCTTGTCGGCAAATCGAGCAACTGGCTTGGGCTCTATGTATTGAAAGAGCCAGTCTCAACTACTGGTGGACCCCCAATTTGATTCACGCACCCGCAAATCGCCAGACTACAGTCCATCAGCAATGTGTTACACAAGAGTTTAACGTCTATTTATTCACGAAATTAACGTTCGTGATCTCAAACCGTGCTCCACCGTCCGTCCCGTCCGTAACGCGAATCTGCCAGTCGTGAGCATCGACAATCTGTTTGACAATATTCAGTCCGAACCCAGTTCCATTTGCCGACTGCGAGTAGCCGAGCTCAAAGACAGCGTTGCGTTCGTCGGTCGGAATGCCTGCCCCATCGTCTTCAACATAGAACCCGTCGGTTAGTTCTCCGACCGTCACTGTCACTTCTGGCCCACCGTGTTCAACCGCGTTTCGAAACAGGTTCTCAAATACTTGCTTGAGACGACTGCTATCTGCCCACACGGTTCGATCGACGGTAGTAATTACGCGTCCCTGCTCCATCTGAACGTTCTCCTGGCACCTGTCAGCTATCGTCGCGAGATCAACCGGCTGAGTGTCACTCACCTCTTTATTATCCCGAGCCAAAATGAGAAGATCTTCAATCAGCGCCTCCATCCGCTCTAGTGCTCGGCGGACACTGTCGAGATGGTCGCTGTCACACTCGTCGGCCACCAAGTCAAGATGCCCGGTAGCAACGTTCAGCGGGTTCCGAAGATCGTGTGACACAACGCTGGCGAACTCCTCTAGTCTTTGTTGGCGTTCTATCCGCTGAGTAATATCCTGAAACGTGCCGCGCACACCAACAATTTTGCCATCCTCACGCCAAGGCTCGCCGCGGGTACGAACCCATCGCACCTCATTGTCAACTGTGACGATGCGTAACTCCAACTCGTATGGTTCCCCGTCAGTTAACACTCGCTCGACGGCATCCTGAATCGTCGTCTGATCTTCCGGATGATAGAACTCGACGGCGTTCTCGACTGTTGGTTCGAAGTCTATGTCGACGCCGTGAATCCGGTAGACTTCATCGCTCCACCGGAGTGACTCAGTTCGGCGGTCAAGCTCCCAGCCACCGACATCTGCGACGGTTTGGGTCTGTGAAAGGAACTCGTTGGCCTGCTCAAGTTCCTGGCGTTGCTGCTTGCGTGTCGTGACATCACGATATAACCAAATGTTCGCTTCACCTTCGGACAGGGTATATGGCACGTAATCACGTTCCAACACGCGACCATCTGTGAGTTGGAGTTCCTCGTTTTGAACCAGCTCCCGGTGTTCAAGTCGCTCGGAAACCACTTCGATGAACTCCTCTGGATCAGTGAATCGGTGTTTAAATTCTTCAGCTGCTGTGGCGCAGTCGTGTCCAATTACTTCCTCACTGTCGATCGGGACGCCAAGTGTTTCGCCCAACTGGTCGTTTGCCATGAGTACGTCACGTTCAGCGTCTTCAACGAGCACGCCCATCGGCAGATTCTCGACGATTGTGCGAAGGACAGTATTTGTCTGCTCAAGCTCTTGTTTGCGCTCTTTACGCTCGCTGATATCACGCAAAATCCCAACTGAGCCCTCGAATAACTCCCCTTCGTACGGCAAGACGCCCATATGATCCTCACAGGGAATTGGCTCACCTTGATTGGGCAGAATCTCGATCTCAAACTGTATGCTGTCGGGACCGTCCGACGAGAGAATCCGCCCAAGGTGATTTTTCGAGCGGTCGACCACCTCCGATGATTTGATTAGTGTTGGTGACGCTCCAATAATTCTCTCACGCTCGTACCCAACCATTTCGATGAACGCGTCGTTCACGTATTCGAAGTGTCCTGTTTCATCAAGTACGTAGACCGGGTCGTTGAGAGTCTCGACGAGTGTGCGAAATTGAGTGAGTGCCATCTCCTGTTCCTGTTCCACAGAGCGATCCCGTACCGAACAGACTAGCTCACTGGTGTCCGTCTGCGCAACGGTATGATCTTCGACGAAGGTCGTCCCATCGGCCCGGAGCCCAGTCGTCTCTCCGCTCCAGTAGCCGTCCTCGGCGACCGTCGGCAAGATAACGTCTCGTACGATCGCTGTGTCGCTGTCGGGGTAGACCAGTTCCCAGTGTTCCCCCTCCATCTCGTCGGGGTCATATCCGTAGATGTCTGCGTAGGCCTGATTGACGTAGATAAACTCATCGTCCTCATTAAGGATGCTGATGCCTTCTTGCGCCGTTTCAATAGCTTTGCGCTGCCGTTTGCGCTCTTTGTCTGCACGATATCGTTCGACGGCGTTTCGCAGTCGGTTCGCCAATACAGTATACTGGTCAGCTACACGCTTTTTCTGGAGATAGTCAGTCACGCCAGCGGAGATAGCTTCACCAGCAACCTCCTCAGAGCCCTTGCCAGTAAACAGCACGAATGGCAGGTCAGGATAGTTCTCTCGGACAGATTTGAGAAACTCGATACCGTTCTGTGAAGGCATATCATAATCAGAGACGATACAGTCAAAGTCGCCACAAGAAAGGTGTTCTAGCCCCTCACTGGCGCTCGTCGCTGTCGTGACGGTGAAGTTATCATCCTCGCGTTTCAGAAACTCCGCAGTTAACTCAGCGAAGTCTGGTTCATCGTCTACATGAAGCACGTGGATGCTTGCTTCACTGTTCATGAACGAATACAATAATGGCTGGATAATAACACTATCCAAGCATTTCTCAAGACAGAAATTCAGAGGGTTGCCGACACGCGGCATTTCACCAGAATAGCGGCGGATACTCGATGGTACAGCCGACACTCGCTGGCTCCGTTAGCCTTTGCGTAGCACATTATTGAGGGACTGCGGTCTTTCGGTTTGCGGTGCGTGAATCAAATTGCGAGTTCACGGTGGCGATGCTTAGAAGATCGATTAGTTCCCCTGCCCAACTAGCAACGACTGTACCAACAATCTCCTACAGAAGAGCGACCGTACAGAAAACGGGGGTTGTCTGAACACTAGGAATAGAACTAATCCTATGGCTAAAGCTCGGCCTACAGCGTCTCACATGCTTGAGTCTGTATACGGAGATGCCAGTCTGAAGAAATCAAGATCGTCTCTGAATTGAGCGACAGTGTTCATAATCACTGAATCAACGTCCACATCAGCTGTCACAACCTCGTACGTATTCCCGACGAACTGTTGATACTCATCTACAATCTCTTCTGCCTTCCCACGTATCTCTCCAACCCCAAGATCTGTGAACTTCCAGAGTAGCGCAAGCGTCTGGGTCGCCATTGACGTAAGATACGTCACAAACTCTTCCGGGGCCCGGAGCCCAGTTGGGACAATTCCGCGGATGACGTAGTGGATCTCACTCAGTATGAGCCGATGAAGCCCTTTCAGCGTTGCATCAATCGTGCCTGAGAATCCACTGTGCCGGAGTGAATAGAGGAACCGATTGTTCAGATACCTCGTACCTCGCCAAGCAATCTGGTAGTTGATCGGGGTCGCAAACAGAATCGCCTCCGTAACGAATAGTCCAATCGCACGATAGAATTCGTGAAACCGCTCAGCAGCTATATCCTGAATTGACTCGACTGAACCATGAGCGAGATCTAAACTGTTCGCACTAATCAGAAGGTTATGCGTCGCAATCACGAGGGCAACCCCAGAACTCAATTGAGCTCCCGTCATCGCGAGCCGAGCAAGTTTGCTGTGTCCAAGTCCGATATCAAGGCTGTCTTCAACGACTTCAACGGTCTTCCGCGTTCGCTGGAGGCTCCGATCGGTTGTACTGAAAAAGTAATTCACGTCGTCGACTCCATCTTCAGTTGGGAGGTCTGTGTCATCAAGTTCTGCGTAGATTGTAGAGAGATCATCAGCAAGTTGGACTGACTGGACACGTCGCTCGCCACGTGCGTGTACCCGCAGCCCAGATTGGATTGTGGACTGTATCTCGAACAGCCGTTCTGGGTCTGGTTCTGTCATGTCTGATTGATTGAGCCGCAAGAATTTAAGTATTGTAAACAGATGGACAAGATAGTGGACTCTCTGAGCCAGTATCTTCGGGATCTAGATTCCGAGGATATCCGCGGTGAGCTTACTCGACGTCGGCTGCTATATGGTGGTGCTGCTGTTGTAGTGGGTCGGGTAGTGCTGAGCGGTCAGTCAGATGAGGACCAACCAAGTATAGAAGAGCAACTCACAACCGCTGAGACACAGTTCGCGTCGACAGCAACAACAATTGATGACACTGATGTCACAGACCCGCAATCTATCTGGAAGCTTCGCGACGAGGTGGACACAGCGGTTGATACTGTTGCTCCCATTCTCAATCAGGATTTCCCCAATGACCCGGAGATAGAGCAACGAGTCAGTTCGCTTCGGACAGCAAAAGAGTACTACAGTATATTTCTGATGTCGTTAGCAGAGGCAGAATCCACTTACAGAGCGATCGATAATACCGAAATCGACGTACTCAATCACGGCGTCGACACTGACTTGAATCCAAGGAGGGAGCTAGAGACAACCTCGTTTGAGCAGTCAATAACGCAGCTGGCGGACGCTGAGCGAGAACCAAGAGAGATCACTTCACAAGGCCGAACGCTTGTTCCAAATCAACAAGCTGTGGTCAGCTCCCTTTTGACTCAGCGAGAGGTTTTTGAACGGTACATTCGTGCACAGCAATCGTATCTAGATTCAGCCACTGCGATCGAAGCTGGAGTACGAGCTTTCGAGCAGTCACGCTTTGATGACGCACAGGCCAATCTACTCGATGCTCGTGACTCGCTATTAATCAGTATTTTTGAGTCGGGCAGATCCTATCGGTTATCTACGATGGGACTGACATTGGACCAGTATGAAGAATTATTCCGACTTCGAGAGGAGGGTGTATCTGAATTGCTTGCTGCCACCAAGGAGTCTGTTTCTGAATCAGAGCAGCGCTCTGTAGCCAATACAGCTCTTAATAAATTCTTTGAGGCACGTGATCTTCTTCCTATTTAAATCAGATACAAGTTAGAGAACTCATTCCTCCGCTATACTGACCTGTAACATTAGTGGTGATCTATAGTACATCAACGATCTCCTATTGCCAAGTTATTTAATTATGTTTTTTATACTATAATCTATGGTAGATGGAGGTCGGGATTTGGAGCAAGAAATTCAAGCATCGTTTTCTGAGAAAATCTCGGATGAGGATTCGGTTCCAGACTCGGTTGCTGATAGATTAAATGAGTTGGAGCTAGCGGGTGAACTCACGGAGAGTGCTGAAATCAAAGACGTGATTGATGAGGAGGTTTCAGATGCAGATTCAGAGTATTGAGGTAGAGAATTTTCGAGGGATTACGAAGTGGAGCGATGAGGACATAAATGGTCAAAATGTTAGAATTCTAGGTCCAAATGGTTCTGGGAAGAGTTCAGTCATTCAAGCCATTGAATTCCTTTTGACCGGCGATATAGACCAACTTCGGGGGCGTGGTAAGCAGCGGGTATCTTTCCGAAAGCATGCTTCCCACATCTTGGCAGATCCAGATGAGGCAGTTGTTCGTGCAACTGTCGAGGAATCCGGAGAAGGCCAAGTACGTGTTGAACGCTCAGTGGGAGATACTGACCAACTAAATGTAATAGAGCCAAGTGACAAAGATCAGCCACCGGGATGGTTACAGCAACAGATGGACATCGCATCTCTTGGTTATTCGATTTGTATGTGTTTAGCCCGGGCT
>NZ_BBJP01000055.1 GCF_000739595.1 Halorubrum halophilum
CTAAAAAAAAAAAATAGTTAGAAACTGACGAGGATTATTTGGGAGATGAAACGATAACTCGGATCCAGGAATCTGCCTCGAATTTAGAAAAAGTTGTAGAAGATCTGGAATCAGATCAGTATGATGCAAATTCGGTCAAGGAGATGATTGGGTCTTTTCAGGAGTTGGCGGAGCATGAGAGAAATTCATCACCAAAACAGGCAAGGTAGTTGGATAGCGTGACCAGGATTCACCGGTTAGTGATGCCTCTCATCCTGATCTGAGTTCTTGCCCACCGAGGATGGACTGGAGCTGTTCAGGTGGATCAAGTCCTCGCCGTTTCCACGTCGCTAACATGGTTGTGATCGTCTCGTGAATCTGGACCCCTTCGGTTGAGCGGAGGGTCCGGAACATCTTCCGCAGCACAACTTGCTCGCGCAGAGCGCGCTCTGCGCGATTATTCGTCGAATCGACGTCTGGCTCTGTAACGAACGTCAGCCAGTGGCCTAACCCGTTCCTGATCTTCTCGATCAGCTTCTTGACCTCCTGTGCCTCGTAGTCTTCCCTGATCAGCCCTTCCAGATGTAACGACGCCTCCGCCCGCTTTTGCTCGCGGGCGGAGGCAGACGGATCCTCCTCGTCGAACGCCGTTAAATCGTCGTGGAGAGCGTGTAACTCCTCAGACAACCTCTCTGCTTCCTCGTACCGTTCAGCAACGTACTCTGCCTCCCGCAACAGATGCGCCCAGCACCGCTGGAGCTTCGTGTGGTAACTCGGATATGCTGACCAGCCGTCACAGCTGAGCGTCGAGTCCTCGGCGAATTCCTCGCCGAGGACGTCCTCTAACACCTGGCTTCCACGACTCTCATCAACCCAGAACAGCACCTCTTCGTCAGTAACAAACGTCCACGCCCAGTGTTGCTCTCCGTCAACAGGAAAGCCCGTCTCATCACAATAGACGACGTCACTCTCCCGGATTCTGGCTTTGACGTCTTCATACGCGGGTCGCAGCCGGTCTGCGACCCGCTTGGTCAGGTTGTAGATTGTCCGGTGGGAGATGGGGAGATCGAGCTCCCACTCAAACAACTCTGCCTGCTTTCGGTTTGGAAGTCGCTGATGGAACCTTCCAAGGGCGGTTTGGGCCATGATATTTGGCCCAAACCGCCCGGTTTCCGGGCAGTCAGGATGTTCAGCAACGACCTCGTTTCCACAGGAACAGTGGTGTTTGCCGAGTTCGTACTCGGTGACAGTGGTTGGAATGGGGAGTGGTATATCGATAATCGTCCGTGAGACGTAGCTGTCCGGGTTAGAGAGTGTCTGCTCACAGTCTGGGCAATACCCCTGATCTACTCGAATAGTCTCCTCTGGTTCCGGAGGCGGTCGAGTTGTTCCCTCGTGACCTTCGTCACGTCCTGGAGAGGAGTCGCTGGCGGCGTCGGCGTCGCCGCCAGCGTCGTCCCCTTGGTCTTCGTTCTCTTCCTCGTCGCTGTCATCGTTGCCAGGTGATCCAGCCGCGCCACCCTGCTTACTGGGTGGTGTGTTTGGGTTTTCGTACCACTTGAGGCGTGCTTGCAGATTCTCGATCTGCTGTTGCTGTGCTGTGAGTTGACGACGGAGAAGACGGTTCTCGAACTCTTTGACTACGAGCTGCTGGCGGAGATGCGTACTGTCCTCAGCGCGGATCGCGGAATCTGTCGATTCCGGCGATCCGCCAATCCCCAGCGACACACTTGGTTCACCATTGAGAGACCATTCATGAGACTGCTACGAAATCGGTCTGGCAGCAAGCCGCTATCCAACTACGGTGTAATAAAAATCATTCTCACATTTAGGACATTCTATCTCAATATGGGTTGGAGGAATACTTCTATCTTGTAGCTTCTCAGCTGTTTCTGTAGATATGGTTACTGACTGGATAGTGTGGGGGCAGTACTCACAACTGATGCCCCACCCCGATGGCTCTAGTGTTTCTGTTTTGTTTTGTTTGT
>NZ_BBJP01000054.1 GCF_000739595.1 Halorubrum halophilum
AGCAAAGGTATGGGAGGATGAATCAGGTTCCTGATTCATCCGCTTCACTCAGGACTACGTATCAGCTGCTGGACTCCTGAGCCAGAGTGGACAACTAGCGACTATGGGATTTCTGAAGATGTTCCGCCGGTCGTGACCTGCATTCAGTCAGAATACTACTATCCTGCTTCGCTCCTTGCAGACGTTTCTGCGAACCATCTTGCCCGGCAGATCGACCATCCACGACACTGCTCAGCGGTTGAACCCGAAGCGCCCCAGACGAAGGAGGACTTCAACGACCGGTGGGGTAGTGCGTATAATTCGCTGTTCTCCAATTCTAATCCAGTCGAAGTTGAGCCGATAACGCAGCGCCGTGCTGAGTCGGTCGCAAGCCGCGTGAACTGCTGGTATCGAGGCTGGATGGGCGGCGGCGAGCCTGACGAATTCAATCGATCACTGCGACCAGTTGCTGAGTATGCCCGGCGTCAAGGCTACGACGAGCTGGCGTCGCGACTATTGGAGATTTAGAATCAAGGTGGGATTGCTGCACCCACGTCCGTCTTCAACGCCCGTTGGCTTGCGCCTCGGGGCTTGCGGGTCATGGTCATGCAGCCTCCACGCGGCACCTTCCGCGCTCACCTAGAAAACACTCCCGCGCTCATATAGAGCTTTTGGAGAAACCGCTTAGTGTAACCAGTAACCGTAACCAGTAACCAGCCGAGTCCCGCCAAACAGGAATTAGATGGACCAAGGCACCCCTTACTTGCAGGTGTGCCCCATCAAATTATAATCAGCGTTCCCGCCGGAATCGGATTCTACGCTGCCACGACATCTCAAGTAGGTTCGCTCCGTTAATCTACTCCGACCCCCACCGTCGATTCGACCCAGCTACCTTGTCCTCTACGTTGTTGAGCATCTCTTCTGGGTCAACATGTTCGAAAGTGTTGCTGCTCGTGCCGTAGTGAACCTCGTCTGAACTCTTCTTCCGACCCCGCCCACATTGGTCCATCTCTCCGTCCTTATTCATGTACGATATCGTGAACTCTTTTTCATTGAATCCAACTGAGGCAATCTGACGTTCGGTCTCAGGGCTGGTGAAGGTCAAATAGGTTTTTCCATAGTCGCCCTCCTCAACAGATCTGGTAAATTCGTCGACCCCATCGATGGTATCGACAACGTCGTGGGCTACTTCTCGAAGTTCGCTCGGGAGAAAAGCAGCTAGCTCATCAATCTTGGCGTCTGGTACAATATTGAGTTCATGTCGGAGGACGTCGTTGAACGTACTCACGTCATACTTCCCCTTGAGACGCTCAAGTTCTGAATGAACTGCGTCGTCAACTTTGACGGAATTACTCGGATTGGACATATTCTGGAGTTTCCTGTATATACTGTAGTAACTTCGGTAAGTAAATATCTTTGGTAGAATTGAGTATGTCTAGTAGTAGAAGTGGAAACACCAGCCCGGTTAATCAGTGTCGAAACAGTCGTTCCCAGAAGATACTGCGCTAGCAACTACGTCTACACGTAGTCACTGAACCAGTCCGGCGCGCCCGTATACTCAGCCCAGCAGTGCTTGTGACACGGCTCGCCGCGGGGATTGGGAATGGCTTCATCGAGATCGACTTGCTCGCCGCAGAGATCGCACTCGGCACTATGACCGTGCATTCGCTGGTCAGTCGAGAGGCCTTTCGTCTCGATGTAGAGCTCGTGCAGCGCCCGTGGTGTGAGCCGCATCAGTATCTTCTCCCGGTCCTCCGTATTCTCTCGCTCGGGCGTATACGTCAACACCCAATCCTGGCCGTCCTCACCGTCGCCAGCCGGCCCGAGCGAAATCGTCTGCGCCAACTCATCGGGGATGTAGTGCCATTCGTTGTCCGCAAATCGGGGATAATGCCCTTCGGGTCGCGGGTTCTCGGGATCGACGTCGTCGGCGGTCATACGAGGCCAGCCTCCTCGAAGGCTTCATTCACGACCTCGGGCGTGGGCGCGTTCAGGTACGGCTCAATCGCCTGGAAAGAGTCCCAACCCCCAACCTGCATCACCACCCGCGGATTAACTTGCTCGTCGACGAGGAGGCGCTGGGCGTAGCGTCGACGCAGATCGTGGCTGGAGACGTACCGGAAGTCCTCGTCGCCGGTCTCCTCGGCAGCTCGCTCGGCGGTGCGTTTGACGACATCACGGACACCGCGCTCGGTGAGGTCGACGACCGGCTCGTAGCTGTTGATGTCCTCAGCGTTCGTGTACCGGTGGATGTCGCCCTCGACGTCAGGTGGCAGGTAGGCATCACGCGGCTTTCCGCCGTTCCCAGTGGTGTCTTTCCCCTCAGGAACGCGGAGACGGTAGTGGTCGCCGTCCTCGGTACGCTTGACGTGCTTCGGACAAATCTGGGGCACCTCAAAGGCGCGAAGGCCGACGTAGCCGCCCAGTTGGATGACGAGGTCGTCGCGATGGCTTGCTGCGGCCCGCCGCAGCTCGTCAAGTTCGGCGTCGGTCATCCAGACCTTGTACTCGTCTTCCTTTGCGGTCGCCTCAAGTCTCATGCAGACTTCTATAATAACCTTGCACTTAGTGGTATGGGGAGCGCCCTGATTGAGGCGCTATAGGGGTAGATACCGGTGTTTCGTTTCCGACTTGTATGATAAAGCGGCACTCGGTTGCACACGTACCACACGCAGGAGGGAGCGGCCGCCGTCCCGTGAGTCACTTCAGATACGGGCGAACGCGCTCGGGGGGAACGAACGGGCTCGCCGGCGGTCAGTACTCCTCGACGTCGACGACCTTCTTCGTCTCCTCGTGAGTGAGGTCGCCGTCCCCGGAGACCACCGGCGCGTCGAGTTCGCGGCCGACCGCAGCGATCAGCGCGTCGGGCCCGTCCAGGTAGGGGCCGCCCGGCGCAATCTCGTCCGCGATGTACCCTGCCGTGACCGCCGTCCGCTCATCGACGGGATGAACGTCGACCCACGCCAGGTCCGAGCGGGCCCCGTCGACGTCCCCGCTCGGGAGGTTCCCCTCACCGACGAGAGCCTCGGCGAACGCTGGGACCGGAGCGACCCATCGGGTCTGGTCACCGCCGTGCTCCTCGTAGAACTCACGGGTCGCCTCGATACCGTCCAGGTAGTCGATCAGAAAGGTCGCGTCGAGGACCTTCATACAGCGTCCTCGGCCCGCTCGCGCATCCGACGCTTCCGCTTTTCCTTTGACGTCCGCCGGCCCTCACGGACGCGTTCGGCCTCCTCATCGGACCACCGGCCGAACCCGTCGTCAAAATCGCCGGCGTCCTCCTCGTCGAGGATGCGCTCGAGGACGTCGTTGTAACTCTCGCCCTCCCGCCGGCGTCGTTCAATCTCGCGCTTCACCGTCTCGCTCACTCGGATCTGTTCGTTGGCGACGCCCATTGTACGTTGACGTTGGCGTTGACGCTACTTTGTCTTTTGCTCAGGGGCTCGGGGGACGTGATCGGAGATTTCTGGTGGGCGCCGCGGCTCGAGTTCTCGCTCTTATGTAGCAACGCGGAAAGAGGTTGGTTGCTTAATACCCAGAACTGAATTGAGTGAGCTGACTAAGACTTAGATCGCCGGACTGCAACAGGAACTCAACATGTCAAATCGTCTTTCCGCAGCTCTACACAAGAGCGTGATCTGTTAACCAACGCTACCACCTCATTCCCCGCGCTGTTGGTTACAAACACGCCACCGTTTCCAGTAAACACCCCCCTCGTGCCGAATGAAAACTGGGCTGCTTGCGGGCGATTTGTTGGTACCGGACGTCGGGGTCGTCTTCGCCTACGTACACGGTTACTTCATCGCCTTTCGAGTACGGTTCGGATGCTGGTTGTGGAGGATTCATTGCGGAGTTATCGATTGTCGTCAATCATTAGGTCGCGTCGGAAAACCGTTCAATCTGAGTTACGGTAAATTTTCCCGCAATTTCGATAGAAGACTGATATGGCCGAAAATACCGGGTAGAGGTAGTCTATCTATCATCAAGTCACGCATCCGAGAGATATACCCTGTCAAAGCGAACGGGACGAACTGCATTCTGAACGACTTTGCGACGCGACCAAAAACTCAACCATCTTTCGAGCGGCCCGCCGCTCACGGTCGCGGCGCTCTTCGTGTGAAATCTCTTCGACGCCCTCCGGAACGGCCCTGCCGTAGCGGTCGTAGTATCCTGTCGGAACGACCCAGTCGTTATAGAAATTCGGCCGCTCACGTTCAACGATCGAACGGGCGACGCGTGCCCCGTCACCGGCATTCACGATCGCCTGATGATACGTTTCGGTGATTCGACCTGCGGCGTAGACTCCGTCGACGTTGGTTTGGCCATCATCGTTCGTCGACACCACTTCGACATCTCCGGGGTGTTCCTCCGGGACGGTATCGACGCCGAGTGGCGAAAGATACTCCGTCTCCGCCCACGACGTGGCGAGGATGTACCGAACGTCATGCGTTTTGTCTCCAGATTCACTCCGACTGTGAACCCGGAATCCGCCACTATCGACTCTCTCCGAGATCTGTTCGACTGTCGTCTCTAGACGATCACACCCAACGGATTCAGTGTGCTCGTACAGCAGGTCTCGGAACGCCGTCGGCGAGATGCCCGCCGGGAAGCCGAGGTAGTTCTCGAGGAATGCACATTTTCGGAGCGCGGAGCGTCCGTGGTCGAAAATCAATACGTCGAAGTCGGCGCGAGCCAGGAAAACACCGGCCACTGAGCCGGCAGGTCCGCCGCCGATGATGGCAATGTCGTAACTGTCAGTCATTTGTTCGGTTAATCGCTTCAGTTCGTTCATTCGGTCGGGTATCGGTGCTGCTCTCCTTGGTCGCATTAGGGGCATGAAGGCACCGAACGCGTGTGCCGTCGATCGCCTCGAAGTTTGGCTGGCGCTCGGTACACTCCACCGTCGCGGCGGAACAACGTGGGTGAAACGGACACCCTGTCGGTCGGTCCGTCGGATCGGGGGGATCACCCTGGAGCGGCTTTGGTGGGGCAGTTCGTGGGTAATCGCTCGGAATCGCACGAAGTAACGCGTCGGTGTACGGATGATTCGGATGCTCGAACAGTTCCGTCGCTGGCCCAGTCTCAACAATCTCGCCGGCGTACATGACCGCAACCCTGTCAGCGAGGTATCTGACGACATCGAGATCGTGGGAGATGAACACGTATCCGACATCGAACCTGTGCTGAACGTCCGCAAGTAGATTGAGGATCGTCGCCTGTGTCGCCACGTCAAGCCCGGACACCGGTTCGTCGAGGACGATCACGTCGGGGTCGTGTGCGAGGGCCCGGGCCAGCGCGACGCGTTGGAGCTGTCCGCCCGACAGCTCTCTGGGATACCGATCGGCAATCCCTGGAGAGAGTTCGACGCTTCGCAACAACTTATCGACATCGTCGAGATCGGTATCCACCTCAGAAGCGGTTTCGGCGTCTTTGAGGGCTTCGGTAAGCGACCGACTGATCGGCCACCGGGGATCGAAACTCTCCCGAACGTGCTGAAACACGACACCGATTTGCCGACGTTGGGCCGGCGACCGATCCTCTATTCCCCCGACTTGAGTCCCGTCAAGGCGAACGTGCCCATCATTCGGCGTGAGTTGGCCGGTGAGAAGTTTTGCAAGGGTGGATTTGCCGCACCCACTCTCACCAACGAGTCCCACGGTTTCACCGCTATTGACGGCTATCGACACGTCACAGACTGCCTCCGCGGCCGAATCGGTACCCCACAGCCGATCGAATACGGATTGCTCTTCTGAGAACCTCTTCGAGACGTTCTGTAGCTCGATCACGGGAGTTCTCGACTGCAGTTCGTTCGACTTTCGTTCACGTTGAGTCATCCTGTTCACCTCCATCGGGCGTCAGTGCATCTTGGCGGTGGGCAAGTGCGTCGTCCGCAGGAAGTGGAGCTTCGACGCAGGCCAGCCGGTGCTCGGAATCGAGTTCAGTAGTTGGGATGTATCCCTCACGGCACGCCGTAGTGGCGTGCCGGCATCGGTCGGCAAACGGACATGCCTCGTAGCCGCCGATGGGATCTGGTGGAGTCCCACTCACTGATCGAACGCGTTCGCCCGGGTTGCTGTTTCGCACTGAGCACTCGAGGAGCATTCGAGTATAGGGGTGTTCCGGGGCCGTCAGTACCTCGTTGACTGGTCCAGACTCCATGACCTGTCCACCATACAGCACGACGACGCGATCACAGGTCTGAGCCACGACGCCGAGATCGTGGGAAATGAGGAGGATTCCGACGTCCCGCTCGTCTCGCAGAGAGCGAAGTCGCTGAAGGATGTCTGCCTGCGTCGTCGTGTCCAGTGCCGTCGTTGGTTCGTCGGCGATCAGCAACGTGGGATCACTCGCGAGTGCGATTGCGAGGACCGCACGCTGACGGAGACCGCCCGAAAACTCGTGTGGGAACGCCGACAATCGAGATTCCGGGTTCGGAATGTCCATTTGGTCCATCAACTCGACAGCGCGATCACGTGCATCCGTCCACGCCGACCGCTCTCGAAACAGCGGCACGCCAAGGAAATCTAGGAGCCGCTGACGGCCGTTCGCCTCGTGTATTCGAACGGACTCGGCGATCTGTTCGCCGACGGAGAATACCGGATTCAGTGTTTCAGTTGGATCCTGGAATACCATCGATATCTCGTTCCCTCGAATTTGACGGAGCGTCGACTTGCTGGCGGTCGTCAGGTCAGTCCCATCGAACGTGATTGTCCCGTTAGCGATCTTCCCCGGCTCTTCCAATCGGCAAATTGATCGGGCGGTAACGGACTTGCCGCTACCACTCTCTCCGAGAACTCCGACGATTTCTCCGCGATCGACGGTGAACGACGCTCCGTCGACTGCGTGAACGGTTCCTCGATCGGTGTCGAAGCGCGTGTGCAACTCTTCGACGCGAAGCAGTTGATCAGTCATAGTTTCTCGATCTGGTTCGACTGGGCCGGAGAGAGTCTGTCTCTGAGGCTATCTCCGAGGACGTTGAATCCGAGGACGGTGATCATGATACAGACACCCGGAGCGTTGACGAGCCACCACGCTTGTCGGATGTATGTACGTCCCGACGCGAGCATCGTTCCCCACTCGGGCGTCGGTGGCTGTGCACCCAGTCCGAGGAAAGACAGTCCCGCAATTCCAAGAATTACGCCACCGAGATCGAGCGTCGCGAGCACGACGACCGGTGCGGCGATGTTCGGAATCAGGTGTCGGACAGTGACGTGTATCCGGGATCGACCGAGTAACCGAGCGGCGGTCACGAACTCCCGCTCTCGAAGCGAGAGGACACTGCTCCGAACGAGCCTGGCGTACGATGCCCAGCCGACGACCGCCAGCGCGAGCATCACGTTCACGAGACTCGGTCCGAGAATTCCGGCGATGACGAGTGCGAGTACGATCCCGGGAAACGCGAGCAGCGTGTCGACGAGTCGCATCAGAGCCTCGTCTATCCATCCGCCGGCGTAGCCTGCAACAAGACCGACCGCCGTGCCGATGACGAGTCGGACGGTCGTTACGGCAACGGCGATCCCAAGTGACAACCTCGCACCGTGAAGGAGTCGCGTGAGGACGTCGCGACCGAGTTGATCGGTCCCAAGTGGATGAATCAGCGATGGTGCCTCGAGTTGATTGACCAAATTCTGTTCAGTCGGACTGTATGGTGACACGAGCGGTCCAAACACTGCGACCACGAACAACACAGACACAACTGCAACGCCAAACTGCGTAAGACGATCCGACGAGAGTGAGTCGATCCACTGACTCTTGCGCTCGTTCGCTTTCCGCTTTTGCGCATCAGCTGGCGTATCGCTCACGTCGGTTCACCTCCGAGGTCGATTCGCGGATCGAGTCGGCTATAGGTCAGGTCGACAGCCAAGTTCGTCAGCACGAAGATGACGCCAATGAGTAGCGTCACCCCTTGGACGATCGGGTAGTCGCGTGCAAAGATTGCGTCGACCAGCAGCGTACCAAGTCCCGGTCGTTGAAACACGACCTCAACGACGACAGCGCCGTTGAGGACATAACTCAGCTGTAGCCCGACGATCGTCACGACGGGAACGAGCGCGTTTCGGAGGGCATGCTTGTAGATCACGATCCGCTCGCGCAATCCCTTTGAGTGGGCCGTTCGAATGTAGGCGGCATCGAGTACGTCGAGCATCGCCGTTCGAACCAACCGGGCGATGACCGCGGCCATTCCCGAACCCAAGGTCACTGCTGGAAGAACCAGATGCTCGAGCCCGCCGACACCGGCGACAGGGAAGACGTCGAGCCAGAGCGAACAGACGATGATGAGCAGGTAACCGAGCCAGAAGTTCGGCATTGAGACGCCGACAAGCGCGCCGAACTGTGCAGTGTAGTCGATTCGACTGCCCGGATTGACCGCGCTGGCGATACCGGCTGGAACCGAAATTGCGATCGCGACTAACATCGACGCGACGGCCAGTATAATCGTGTTGGGCAACCGTTGTGCGATCGCGTCAGTTACCGGTTGGTCACTGTAATACGACTGACCAAGGTCACCTTGCAGCACGTCGCCCATCCAGCGCACGTACTGGACAGTAAACGGATCGTCGAGACCTTCGGATACCCGAAATTGTTCGACCGCTTCCTGAGATGGGGTCTGTCCACCCATTTGCTGGGTCAGTATCGTTCGAGCAGGATCGCCGGGCGTGACGAAGATCATCGCGTAGGTGAGAAGCGAGACACCAAACAGGACGATAACCATCGTTGGCAGCCGTCGAAGTAGGTAATGGTTGTTCATATTGATCTGTGCGTCACCACCAGTCTGGCTGCCAGTTTATCACCGTCTAACGGACCCGAATCGGCGAAAGCTCCCACTCCGTCGCCGAAGTAGGAGTATAGTATTTGATTACCTTCCGTCGGCGAATAGATCATTGCTTCCGAGAGAGTCCAGACCAGTCGACCATGTTATCGACCGGGTGGCCGTTGATTCCAGAAACGTTCGACTGTCGACCGAAGACGTACTCGTTGTAGTATAGCGGAATGACGGCCGCCGTATCGATGACTCTTTGCTGTACTTCTCCGTAGTGCTCACGCTTTTCGGCCATCGTCTCTGCCCGGTATCCCTGCTCAATGAGACGATCGACATCAGCGCCGGGATTGTAAACCCCGGTTCCATTTTGCTGGTGGAGCTTTCGATTGTCGCTCCCCTCCGAGTGGAACATCGCCCGGATGAGATAATCACAGGCGGCGCTGTTTGATCCAAAACTGACGAGCGTCAGGTTCGCCTCGCCGGACGAGAACGTATCGTAGAACGATGCGGGATCGACCTGTCGAATTTTGCTCGCTACGTTGATCTCCTCGAACCAACCCGAAAGGATCTGTGCGATCGTACGGTCATCTGTGTTTTCACTGTTAATCAGAATCGAGAGCGTTTCACCACTGTATCCGGACTCCTCAACGAGTTCCCGTGCCTGGTCTCTGTCCGGACCGTATGTCGGAAGGTCGCCATGAATGGCCCACGGGATAATCGACGAGATCGGGCCCCGTGCCGGCTTTCCGATTCCGTTCAGGACGCTCCCGACTACCTGACTTTGGTCGACGGCCCAGTTGAGGGCTTGGCGAAGCTGTTCGTCGTCGGTCGGTGATTTGTAAAGATTGACCGCGACGAGTCCCGCCTGGGGAGTCAACTGGGTTTCGATTGCCATCCCAGACGAGTTATCCAAAGTTGTAGCTCTGCTCTTCGGGATTTTCTGTGCGATATCAACCGACCCCTTCTGGAGGGTCTGTACGCGCGTATTGGCATCCTTGATCCACTCGAACGTGATCTCAGTCGGGGTCGCTGTCTCTCCTCGATAATCCTCGTATGGCGTGAGCGTAATCGACTGTTCTTCTTCGATGCTTTCTACCTTGAAAGGGCCTGTTCCGATCGGCGTCTCACCTGTGTCGGAGGGTTGGATGCCGAAGTAATTGTGCGATATTGTGCCGGGGAACGCGGGAAACGGTTCCGTCGTCTGGAAGCGGACCGTGGAGTCGTCCACAGCCGATACACCATCGGATTCGACGCCGATCCAGCCCGGGACATACGACCACTGCTCGAAAACGCGATCAAACGAATGAACGACAGCGTTCGCCGTCAACGGTTCTCCGTTGTGAAACGTAACATCCTCTCGAAGAGAAAAATCCCAAGTCGTCTCGTCGACGGCCTCCCACTCGGTTGCCAGTAACGGCTCGGTCCCCATGTCGTCGGTGGTGTTCACAAGCGGCTCAAAGACGTGCGTGTAGTACGGCGTGATACCGCCGTAGATATCCCATTTCTCTCGTGTTGGATCTTTGGTGAGAGCAACGGTAAACGACCCATCCGAGTTTGACTGTGAACTGGTACACCCTGCGATCACCCCAACAAGACCAGCCGAGATACCGCCGAGAAGTCGCCGTCTCGAGCAACGTCTATGCATCAAAACTCACCTGTGAACTGGTGGGGGAGGGAATGCAAACGAGATGGAAGTGAGACTGTGTTAGCAGGCTCTTACTTGGCCGGTTCTCTTGAACGTGTTCTGTAGTCACACCAGAGGACACAGCGGCCTATCCTAAAACAATTTTCATTTCATTAGATAAAGTGTACTTGTATATTGTGGATATTCAAGATTTCATAAAATGACGATAGCAGCCAAAAGGCTATCGAGCTAACGGGCGGTAGTTAAATCAGATCTTTGATAAGATGGTTTTAGCATTATAATATCATCAATGATGACTTGTTTAGAATCAATGGCTGTGATAGTATTAGTGGATAGATTAAATGATTTCATTCTGACTACATATGAAATTATTTTTTGTACTAGGTTTCGAATAATGTCACAATCGTCACTGGCCACGGTCTTAATACTGGTCGGACGAGCATGGATATCAAAGTCGATGTGCAGGCAGAACGACTAACGGGAAAAGAATCATATGAAGCGGCCACCTCGTTTTTAGCTTCGTTACCCTTGACGCGAGCGAAACTCCGACAACTGTCCCGATGCTTCAATGTCCAACAGAAGCCCAGAAAGATCTGCGCGATATCGCAGTAGAGCAACGCCAAGAGCGCCGACAAAAACTCGCGGAGATGTCTGAGATATAGATATTTTCCAGAGATGGGTGATTGACTGTTCCTGTTTGCAGACCACCCCCAATTCTATCTCTGCCTAATACAACTAAGGTTGTAGTACATCAACCTGGTTGGGAAGGATTTATATTGGTGCCGCTGGCACCATATATTGCAGCTGAAAACGATAGCCCCCACATATGGTGTTAAGCACCTGGAGGGACAACTAGTGACAACGATGAACTGCCCGGACTGCGGGGACGAGCGAACACGCGTCATCGATACCGAGGCCAGCGCGGATGGAACCTCCGTTCGACGGCGCCGTGAGTGTCAACGCTGTTCGTTCCGCTTTACGACCTACGAACGGCCGGAGTGGGACTCCCTCCAGGTGAAGAAGCGCGACGGAACCATCGAGCCATTCAACCGTTCGAAACTTCGCGCAGGGATCGAACGAGCCGTTGAGAAGCGAGACGTGGCCGAGACAACAGTGACGACTCTCGTCGACGATATCGAGAGCGCGCTTCAAGATCGAGAGGCACGCATCGTCCCGTCGAGTCTCATCGGCGAACTCGTCTCTGAGAACCTCCGCACGCTCGATAAGGTAGCCTACATTCGATTTGTCTCTGTTTACAAAGCATTCTCTGAGCCGCAGGAATTCCTGAGAGAACTTGATGCAGTCTTGGATGCAGAACTTGACGACTTCGAAGCTCCGAACGGCTCACAATGACACAAACACACACAGATCAAACGGATGTTCGGTCAGTACTCGACCGAGCGGCCATAGGACACGGACAGACGTACAGAAAGCGACACGTGTGCGTTCGAGTGCACCGAGCCAACGAACGACCGAAACAGAAGCCAACCAACAGCGGACATTCTCTCCAGGGTACGTCCCAATGACTAAAAATAAAACCACAGGCGGAGATACAGCGACCGACATCTTCTCGGAACGAATACAGCTCAAACCGTATGAGTACAACGACTTCCTCGACTACAAGGATGCGATACGGAACAGCTACTGGGTTCACACGGAGTTCAACTTCTCGGGAGACGTTCAGGACTTCAAGGTCAACACGACGCCTGCCGAGAAGACCGTCATCAAACGGCATCTGTTGTAGTTTAGCGGCGCGTTGAGGCGGTGTTTGTGCGGATAGTTGAGCAAGACGGTGTTGAGTCGAATCGCTGATGAAGTGTGATCGGAGAACTGAACGGACGTTCTTCTGTCTCGGATGATGAGATCTGTGTCACTCTCTGAAGGCGGCGCACTCACTCCGGTGAGTGCGTCGCCGATCCAAAGATATCACTACTACCAACGTCTGAGCTGACCGGCTTGTCAGGCGAGTTTCTACCAGAACTCGCCTGACTCAACCTGCTCACGTAATCTCAGTCGATCACATCGACAGCCGCGTAATCTCGTCTGATGGCGATGAATCAGATGGAACTGGTCGTGGCGCGTCTTCGAATCGCTGGTGAGTGTGATCTTCAGGATGGACCGTCGCTGTCGGCGGCGCACTGCCGCCGACGCGACAGTGTCGTCACTCACG
>NZ_BBJP01000053.1 GCF_000739595.1 Halorubrum halophilum
CTGGTCCGTCGGGTACTGACCGGTCAATCAGCGATTCAAGCTCTTTTCGCGCCACACGCTGGAGGTCTGCTCTCTCACGAGGACTTGGGTCGCTCTCCAGCCGAGCCTGGAGAGCGACGTATACCTGTCTGAGAGCCTGGTAGATCGGTTCACCTTCTGGCTGCTTTTCGGCGGCGTCCTCAGCCTCTCGAAGAATGTGCGCCCAGCATCGCTGGAGGTTGCTGCTGAAAGCTGGGTACGCCGTCCACCCGTCACAGACGACTGTTCCCGCGAAGTCCTCGCCGAGGACTTCCGCGGGAACATCACTTCCGCGACTCTCCCTGACCGCGTACAACGTGTGTTGAACGGTCTGAAACGTCCAAATCCACGCTTGTTCACCGTCGCGCTTGATGCCTGTCTCGTCGATGTGAACCACGTCAGCATCCTGAATCTCTTGACGGATCTGCTCGTACTCACAGCGACCGGCGCGCGCAGCGCGCTCGGTCGCGTGCCACGCGGATGCACCCGAGAGTTCGAGTCCGTGTAGTTGCTCGAAGCGATCAGCGATCTTCCGGTAAGGAAGGCGGTGATCGTACCGTGACAGAGCTGATTGAGCGATGACGTTAACCCCGAACTGCCCCTCATCGGGGCAGTCGGGGTGAGACGCAACTGTCTCTGTTACAAAGAGGAAGGGGGTGGAGA
>NZ_BBJP01000052.1 GCF_000739595.1 Halorubrum halophilum
CAGACGGGGCTAAACACGTACCAATAACGTTCCCCTCTTCATTGGGGCCACCCTCCTCGCGCGGCGTGTGAGATGAGTATCCGGTAAGTCAACGACCTCACCATACCGCTCGCGCCCACAACCTCGGAGGATGGATTTGATGTGTGCCTTCTATTCGCCATTCATATGTACAAAATAATATGCGTATTTTAGTCACATACTGCCTGTTAATTTCTATTTTCATTGTTGCCCCTAGCTACACTCCAGGTACTCGAGAACGCCTCACCCCAGTACGCCCCTTCGTTGCTCTACAGTAACACGTCCTCAGTACTGCCCAGTTTCGTTCGAGAGATACACCAGACGACACAAATCCATACGAAGCCAAGAACGACTATGATCGAGTCGCTCCTCCGGATTGACGTCGTACTCTTCGTTCTCATCGGCGTGCTGGGCGGCGCACACTGTATCGGGATGTGTGGGCCGTTAGTGACGATGTACTCGAAGCAGATGACGCCGCAACCTGACGGCGGGGCGGTGACGGCCAACGACGGGCGTTCCGGTCATCTCACGACCTACGAGGTTCGCCAACACTTCCTGTTCAACGTCGGCCGGGCGACGACGTACGCGATTCACGGGGCCGTCTTCGGCACGCTCGGAAGCGTCGTGTTCGTCACCGCTGACCAGTTGACACCGATCGCTGACCTCCTGCGAGGTGTTGTCGGTCTTGCGGTCGGAGGGTTCATTGTAGCGACCGGCGTTCGATATGTCATTGGAGGAAGCGGAGGTGATATTCGAATACCCGGCGTCCAGCGCGTTACGTCGTGGCTCGCGGCGAGAGTTCACCGACACGTGAACAGCCCGAGTATTGTCGGTCTCGGCGCCGTCCACGCGTTTCTTCCCTGCCCGATGCTGTATCCCGCCTATCTGTTCGCCTTCGCGAGCGGCTCCCCCACCACTGGAGGAATCGCTCTCGGTGCCCTCGGTATTGGAACGATTCCGGCTGTCTTTCTCTATGGAACCATTATCCAGTCGATCGATGTCGCCCACCGCCGTCGCGTCCATCGGTTGCTTGGCGTGGTGTTCGTTGTGCTGGGATACGTGTTGTTCGCACACGGATTGATGGCACTCGGTGTTCACCTTCCACACCCGATGTTCCCGCATTATCAGCCTCTTGGGGGCGCAATGAGGCACTGACAGAGCACTAGACACTTTTCGCTGGCTCGATATCGGCGACGGGCTCCAGTCAACAACTACGATGCGGAAAACGACAGTAGCTGGCCTCCCGGAACCCACAACCCGTCACGCGGTGGCCACTCGTTCAAGCTCGTCGACGAGACGTTCGATGTCGGTTTGCGGGCCCCGTGGGTACGCCCGCTCGATAATCCCTTGCTTATTGGCGAGGATGATGAGCCCATAGTGCGGGAAGCGATACTCTAGGTTCTCGATATCATCTGCCGGTTGCTTCTCAATCTTCAGACCGAAGTGCTCATCGTGTATCTCTTGGGCCCGCTCGTAGGTCTCTGGGCGGAGGTAGTGCCAGTTACCCGCATCGAGGTTGACCCCCTGCTGGCCAGCGTACTCACGAAGCGTCTCGGCGGTGTCGCGCTCTGGATCGAACGTGATGGGGAGAAACGTGACCTGGTCGCTATACCCTTCCTCGGCAGCGGCTTCCTGTCCGCGACGGAGCCGGAGAATAAGTGCGGGACACACCCCGTCCGGACAGTTGGTGTAAAATGACGTCCACAGCACCGCGCGCTCGCCCTCGAACTGGCCTGTCGATATCTCCTCGCCGTGAATCGGGTCGGGGACGGTGAACTCAGGCATGTCGTCACCGTAGCTCGGAAACGATGCCTCGCTGAGGTCTCGCTCCGGCGGTCCGAGAACAGTTCCTTCGGCGCCACTACTGCCAAGAACACCAAGACAGCCGGCAGTGCTGGCGGTGACTCCCGCGACGCCGGCCCTTTTACAGAAACTCCGTCGGTCCATACGTTCGCGTATCGGTCCCGCGGTCTTGAGGTATCTGGTGTGACCTTCGAATGCGCCACTCCCGTCCAATCCGGGCGGGTCTAGCCAGTCAGTTCTTTATATACACCAGGGTGTTGGCAACCGATTAAGGTGCCTGGTGATGCTCAACAAAGTGTACAGCTACTGAAAAAGTCCCAACATCAAGGATATAAAAAGTGTTCTGAGCTCCGATCCTCGGCACTGCCGGTGACCATCTCGGATTGACTACAGAAGCTACGGCTCTGCGGATATAAACCATCGTAGTACAGTTCTCGAAAGGGGGAATAACACAGCTTCTCTTTTAGTTCCGTGAGCAAATAGAGGTATGTTCCTGACGGCGCTTCCCGACGTCTTGATTCAGGGATGGGCGCTACAGCTCTCGCCGGAGCTTGCGAGCCGTGCGCAGTTCGGCTGGACGATCAGCGTTCACATAATTTTCGCCTCGCTCTCGGTCGGGCTGGCGCCGTTCATCGTCTACTTCACTTGGAAGGACGTTCGGACCGACGAAGAGCGGTTCACACGGCTGCGATCATTCTGGGTAAAGGTGTTCGCCGCCGGATTCGTCATGGGAACGGTCACTGGCATCCCGATGAGCTTCCAATTCGGGACGAACTTCCCGCAGTTCGCCGAGGTGGCTGGAGAGCTGATCGGTGGGCCGCTCGCATTCGAAGCGAAGATGGCGTTCTTCCTTGAGGCTGTTTTCCTCGGGGTATTGCTGTTCGGTCAGGAACGCGTCAGCGATCGGACCTACATTCTCTCGTCGGTACTGGTGGGAGTCGGGGCTTGGCTGTCGGCCTTCTGGATCCTGATCGTCAACGCTTGGATGCAGACTCCACAGGGCTTCGAGATGATCACGCGTAACGGTATGGAGGTCGCAAAGCTAACCGACCCGCTGGCTGCGTTCTTCACGCCCCGGATGCCGTGGATGTATGTACACATGGTCAATGCGTCGGTTATTTCTGTCGCGCTGCTGGTCGCCGGGGTCTCGGCGTACATCGTCTGGAAGAAGCGCGATGCCGCTGCGTGGAACACCGCGTTGAAACTCGCGGTTATCATCCTGCTCGTCACCGCTCCTCTGCAGGCAGTCCATGGTGACGCGTATGGGCGTCACGTCGCAGATACACAGCCACAGAAGTTCGCAGCCATGGAAGCTCACTACGATACCGGCACGGCGGACTTACACCTGCTCGCGTTCCCAAAGAGCATTGACGCAATCACCGATCCGAAAGCCGAGAACCTCCTTACTGTGAGTCTTCCGGGGGTCGGGTCGTTCCTCGCTACCGGTGGTGACTTTGACGCCGAAGTGCTTGGATTAAACGAGTATGAGGAGAACCCGCCCGTAGCGATAGTGTTCTGGTCGTTCCGGTTCATGGTCGGACTCGGATTCCTGTTCATCGGGCTGGCACTATGGGGCGGGTATCTCATCTACAACAGACGCCTCTCGGAGAGCAGTCGATTCCTGAAGACGATGATCGCTGCGTCGCCGCTCGGCTATGCGGCGCTTCTCACGGGGTGGTACGTCACAGAGATCGGTCGACAACCGTGGGTCATCCAGGATGAACTCAGAACTAGTGAGGCCGTTTCCTCGACATTGAGCGGATCCGAAGCGACTCTGACGCTCGTTGGCTTCGTCGTTATCTATATCGGATTGATCTTGGTAGCTCTTCATGTGCTGCGGTGGCTGGTCGAAGACGAGCTCCGGGAACTCGGAGTGAAGGTATCGGACGACGATCGCTGGTACGGTCCGGTCCCGAAGGTGAGCGACGATGACTGACCTTGTGTTGCTCGTCGACGCGTATCTTGTCGACGCACTCCCCGAGATCTGGTTCGGTGCCGTCATGTTTGCGCTGGCGATGTACGTAGTCCTCGACGGGTTCGACTTCGGAATCGGAATGCTGTACGCGACTCGCGACGACGAACACGAGAAGGAGACATTCTTGACGGCGTTCGGTCCGGTTTGGGACGCAAACGAGGTATGGGTTGTCGCCTTCGGAACGATGCTGCTAGCGGCGTTCCCGCCGGTGTACTCGCGAGTCTTGGCCGACCACTACCTGCTCGCGCTCGGGTTCGTGCTCGCGCTGCTGTTCCGCGGGCTCGGTCCAGAAATGCGCGAACAGCGCGACAACGAGCGCTGGAAGCGGTACTGGGATTACTCCTTTATCGGAGGAAGCTTTCTCGCACCGCTGCTGTTCGGTACTCTCGCTGGTCGGTGGATCTTCGACGCGCCGACGCTGTCGCTGCCGGCACTGCTGACTGGTGTCGGCCTCGTAACCGTCTCGGTCGCCACCGGGGCGGCCTTTCTGACGGCTAAAACCAAGCCACGGCTAGCGTCAGACCTGCGCACGTACGGAATTATTGCGACGCTGGCGTACTTGATCGGAGTTGTCGCTCTGCTGACGACCGTTGTCGTAACTGATGCCGGAGGTGCTGCCGAAATGGTTCTTTCGCTCCCCGTAGGTGCGATTGTCGTCTTGTCGGTTGTTGCGGGAGGAGGGGGAAGTGTTCTTGCCCTGCGCGGCAAGTACCGTGCTTGGCTGGTGAGCGCACTCGGGCTTCCTGCGCTGTTGAGCCTGCTGGTCGCGCTCCTGCTGTATCCGACGATCTATCCGCCAACTGGCTTGACGGTTCGAGAAGCGGTTGTCTCACCGTTAGCCCTGAATCTCGTGACGATTCTCGGATTTCCGGCGCTTCTCCTTGTACTGTGGTACTTCAAATTCCTCTATGGCGTGTTTAGCGGTCCGATCGAGGGTGAGGGATACAAAAATTGAACGTGGATACCACCGCGTTGGCGCCGACGATCTGTTCGGCATCCATTCGAATGTTGGCCGTCGCGACGGTGAGCTAGATACAGATCTGCTAGGTAGGTCGTTAACTACCACTACACCCTCAATCTTAACGAGCCTATCTCAGAGCATCTCACCGGCGACCGGCGTCTGCTGGAAGAAGATCGCCCCATTGTCACGCAGGACCCACAGCACACACCATCTGCCTTCAGTTAAACAAGAAATAGGGTGACTGCGGTGGCTTATTGGGACATCTTTCGGAAGGAACGGGCAAATCTATCGCCAGAACCGGGTGAAATACAGTGCTGCTCCGCCGAGGAAACCTAGTCCGTTGAGCACGAAGAGGACCGCCAGTACAACGCTCATCTCAATGGCCCGTGTCGTCGCCACGAGATGAATGATTCCCGTAGTAAAAGCCAAAAGAGTGGACTGGGAGGCCGCCCGCAGGATTTGTCGTCAGAGCAATGAGAGAGCAAGACATCGATCTCAGCGACCGAACGCCACGAGAGGTGACGCCAGACGAGTTCCAGGCGGTCGATCTCGTCGTCAGGATGGGACGTTCGGCATCGAACGTGTGCCCGGCGACGTGGAACGGCGAGAATTGCGATTGGGGGCTCGACGACCCCCACGAGCGTCCGATCGAGCAGGTTCGTGAGATCCGTGACGAGATCGAAGAACGTGTCGTCTCGCTGTTCGACGAACTCCTGTCGCAAACTCCGTCCGCGGAGTGACGATTGGTAGGGTCGTCAGCCGGAACGACTTTTGTGATCTCCCCTAACAGCAGCCGTCGTCGGCGCCGCAGACGCTCCCGTAGTCGACACCAGTCTCGTCGCCGATCGCCTCGTTCGCTGCGATCGATATCACGACCATTCCCTACTACGGGGATGTCGAGGAGATGTCGATGGTCAGCGGGACGAAGGATAGAGACGGTCGAGCGTTCAAATTTGCGACGCTTTCGATCATCGGGCAAAACATCCCGCTGATTTTGGCTGTCGAGCCGGTTCGAGAGAGCTCTGAGTGGGATGCATCCGTTGTAGTTTAACTCCTCGTGCCAGCGCCGTCTGCTGATCTGAATACCGTTGGAACTACCTGTCAGAGAAACCCGGTGGCTGCTGTGAGTTACCAACCACCGGATTCAGTGATTGTTGACCGGATCAAAAGAGCGTTTCCCTCTGATGAGTTGCGCGAGCGCGCTCGCGCAACGAATCTCGTCCAACGAGAGCGCAAGTTCGACACTGTCGCGTTGTTCTACACCCTCTCACTGGGTTTCGCTGCTGGATCGGATCGCTCTATTCAGACATTTCTCGAACGGTTCGTCGAAATGGCTGACTGTGACGAACTTGCTTATCCAACCTTCCACGGCTGGTTTTCACCCGCGTTCGTTGCACTCCTGCGAGAGATTCTCGATGACGCCATCGAGAATCTCGAACCGGGACAAACCGACCTCAGCGGACGTCTCGAACGCTTTCGAGACGTCCTTATTGTTGACGCCTCTATCGTCTCACTCTACCAAGACGCTACAGACGTCTACGCAGCGACTGGCGAAGATCAAGCTGGCGTGAAGCTCCACCTCACAGAATCACTCTCAACCGGACTTCCTACGCGGTTTCAAACGACTGACGCCAAAACGCAGGAACGGAGCCAGCTACCCACCGGCGAGTGGGTAGCTGGCGCACTCGTCTTACTCGATCTCGGCTTCTACGACTTTTGGTTGTTCGACCGTATCGACCAAAACGACGGCTGGTTCGTCTCACGGGTCAAAGATGACGCGAACTTCGAGATCATCGAAGAGCTTCGCACATGGCGGGGAAACAGTATTCCACTCGAAGGCGAGTCGCTGCAGGACGTCCTCGACGACCTGCAGCGACAGGAGATCGACGCTCGGATCACCCTCTCATTCGACCGCAAGCGAGGGTCGGGCGTCAGCACGACCCGAACGTTCCGACTCGTCGGTGTGCTCGCTGAAGCAGACGCTGTACACAATGGTCGCCAACATCATGGGCGACCTAGCGAAGATCGAACACCAACAGAAACTCCAACGTATCGAGTCAGGGATTCGAGCGGCACAGAAGGCTGGGAAGTGGACGGGACGCCCGCCGCGTGGATTCACAGTCGGCGACAGCGGGAAGCTCCATGTGGATGTCGAGGAGTTCCTAGAGATGCGTGACGCTCTCGCTCGCATCGCCCACGGTGAAAGCCGGGTGAAGGTCTCCGAAGACACCGGCATCCCACAGAGCACGCTCACGCGGCTCTACGACGAGCGCAAAGACCTCTACCTTGCCGGGGAAGGAGAAGGATACGACGAGCGTGTGGACGCCGCTGTGGATGAACTACGCCCGCTAGACGAGCTCGGTTCGGATGATGCCGGAAAGATGGAAGCGCGGATGAGGCAAGTTGTTCGCGAAGAACTCGAAGCCTTCCAAGAGGAGAGCAACAATGCGTGAGCAGCTGCGGGAACTCCAGGCGCGGTGGGGTCGATGGCGACTTCTCAGCGCATACTCCCAGGTTTTCACCGCCAAGACCGGGAAGCGTGTCGGGTTCACGCCGATGGTGGCGGCCTACGAGCGTGCCGAGCCCGACGGCGTTCTTTCTCTCAAGGACGGTGAAGTCGTGTGGTACTGGCCCGAGGACGGTGAGAACACATGACCGACATCGTCGAGGAGTATCCTCACAGCTGCCGGATCGTCCGTGAGCACATCGATGGAGAAGAGGACAGGTTCCACTACGAAGGTCCGCTGGGGCGAGTGAAGTCGTTCTACTCTCTGGACAAGGCGCGTCTCTACGCCGACGTACACACCATCACTGGCGGGTTCCGCGAAGAGAAGACCGGCGAGCGGGGAGTGCCTCCAGCCGTCGCACGAGTTCGTGAGGACATCGTGATGGCGTACCTCGCCTCGAACCCCACGATGGGCGTCAAGTGGGTCGCCAGAGCCTACGATCTCTCCGAGGACCAGGTGCGTACGTACGTCGAGTTAGTTCAAAACCGAGCTGCTGAGATGCGAGACAGCGGCCCCGAAGAGCCTGATACGAATGAGTTCTGACGAAGATACACTTGTACTACAGTATCACCACCCCGATGACCGACGGTACTCTATCGAATTCATCACTAACGACCGCGAAGAGTGTCTGAGCCGCGGGGACGCGTATACAGACAAGGAACACGTCTCGGTGAAGCTGCGTGTAGAACAGATTGGTGATGAATTGGTTTATTTCATCTACACGTGGGAGAGCTACGACGCTGGACTGCCAGACTCTGATGACAACGGCGTCGAGTGGATTTTGGAGAATTTCACGCAACGGAACGCAGTTGTCTTATCGACTGTACTGGATATCTTTGAGGGGATTCTTGAAGAGAAGGCGGAACAGGGCAATGAGCTCCAGACGTACAAGGGCATACACCTCGACCGTGTTCCAGACGTTCTGAATCGCGTTCAGTGGAAGCAGCCTGTACCCGACGTAGCGGCGGAGCTACTGTCCAATTTTGTGCTCACACACCCAATGCCGAACACCAACCACCGGACAGCAATCGGGCTAGTTGATCGCTATCTCACGTCGTACGACGCCGACTTCGAGATGCCCGACACAGGCGAGGAGGGAGGATGGTACGACTGGATTGCGGGGTTCATCTACGACTCCAAAAGGATTCTCACGCTGCGAAATCACCTCGCCGGCTCTGTTGAAATCCTCAGCAGGTGATATGTTTTTGCAGCTGTGCTGAATATAGAGCGCATACCGGTCACGTAGCCCTGTCTGTATCAGCGTAACGGCTCTGTTGAAATCCTTAATCAGTGATATATTTCGCAGGGTGTGCTGAATACAGAGCGCACATCGGTCAAATCATCAGTTGACATATCCAAAGAAAGAAATCGATATCCATCGTTTACAGGAGTGTGAAACGACGGATTTTGCTTGGAGCGCTTGGAAGTGCCTCTGTCGTGGGTCTTTCGGGATGTCTCGGTGGTACTGAGGATCCCCCGTCGGACTCACCCTCGTCCTCGGAAGCGGACGATCTCGTCGTCTCCGGATCCGGTGACTATCCGCACCCCATTCGCGTCGATAACTCGCTTGAACGCGAGGTTACCCTGACAATCACTGTCGCGCACGAGGGAGCCCAGATCTATCAGGAGCCCCATACAGTCGCCGAACGCTTGGATGTCGTGGTTGCAGGAATCACTGAAGTATCTCTCCCAGAGAACAATAGATCAGTGTCGGTGACCGCGAGTGAGTCCTCCGGTAACACTGCTAGCGTCAATGTGTCCGTCTCCGACTGCCTCGGTGAGATCGTCTTCTACTTCGGAGCGTCCGGGACCTTGGAATCAACATACTCAATATGTTGATCGTCTTGGGAGAGTGCAGTACTACTGCACTCACGCTCTGTATCCAGCACGGCGAATTTGTCATCAGTTGAGGGTTTCAACAGAGCCAGCGTAACATATAGAGCGGTTTCTTCGTACTGTATGGCTGCGCGCTCTGTTTCGTAATGAGCAGTTCTCGGATAATCGCCCCGAATGGCGGTCTCGTCCCAGTCGCCAAGATAGACACATTTTTGATGAACAATTCGAAATATCGTGCTATGGCAGCCCGTAACAACCGAGGTAAAAGTGGGAGCCCTGCCACGTTACCTGATGTGGTACCATTCGACTTGTCTCATCTAACCCGGCAGAGTTGGGAGTTGGGCAACTCCACCGTTCAGGACGAACAAGCAGCGATTCTTGGTAAATGGACTCATCAGAATAATCAGTGGCGGCTGTCGATTTTCGAGATTACCAGTGAAACAGCCATTATCTGTATCCGGACTCCTGTCGGTCGAGAACGATTTTACGGGGCGATTCAATCGGAACTCAAACCAGCTATTCAAAAACTCGAAGTGAATCCATCTTGGCAGCAAGTTCGGTAAGCACGCGTGTCTTAGGTATACAAGCACATTCTATCGGCTGATTCTGGAATCTTTTGAGAAAATACGCAGTTCTTGTGCTGACTACACGCTCTGTATCTCGCACGCCGGTCCTATCAGTTCCTAATGATTTCAACAGAGCCACCTCGCCCTATTCCGGTGGGCAAAACACTACGGGTACGGTGCTGTTGAGCGGAAGGAAGGAATTGTTATCTCGTTTGACGACATCGATCTCGATCGACGGGACCACCACGAGTACTACACTCAACGCCACCAGGAGAGGACCAGGGAATTCGTGAGGCGAGTGTTAGAAGAGGCAGATGTCACTCATCTACGGGAGGTCACTGATGATGGAAGAAGGGCGTTTATCGACAGGCTACAGGCGGGATAACCACTCAGTCTGGGAGGTTGGCGAGCTTCCGACCAACCTCACGCGAGCCTTTGCTAAGCTGGGACCGCTCACCAGCCCGGTCATCGAGGGCAGATCGTAATTCTTCGTAGTCCATGCTTGCTCTAGTCTACGCCGCTCTCACTTATGAAGATGGTGTTCGAGCAAATTGTTCCCGATCAGCTGCTCCTCAACGCCAAGAATTCTTTACAGGTCGTGGGCCCATAGGGCCCACGACCTATGAAAGATTCTGTCAGGCAGTTAGAATCCGCCGCCGGTGAACTTAGTGATGAGATACGCACTAGCACCGAAGCCAACAGAGACAACAAGCATTATTGAATCAGGGCCAACCGTAGAGAGCGAGTCAAGTACACTGGAGGTATGTGTTTACCCCGAGGTCTCGACAGCCGGCACAGCGTGAGCCCGTGAGATAACCTCATTATTGCTGACGA
>NZ_BBJP01000051.1 GCF_000739595.1 Halorubrum halophilum
AGAGTGGACAACTAGCGATTGTACGCAGCGCTGCTGTCGCTGCTTGTAAGCCGCGATCTGTTGGATCTAGTCACTGAGCAGGCGGATGATGAGCTTGTGTTTCCGACAGAGCGCTGGGCGGCGACCTTCCGGTCGCACGCCCAGCTCATTCTCCACGAACTCGGTGAGTTCCTCGGCTACTCACCGCCGCCGCTGCTCGACCGGCTGATCGAAGACGCTCAAAAGATCCACCAGCAACGACCAATCTTACAAGAGACGCTCGCTACCGCTACACAACCGAGGTGTGAGGCTTAACTAAAGACGGATGCTCCCAGGGGCTTTCCTCGTTCCAGCGACCGTGTTCAACGTTCTCTCTCCATAGGTACTCCGCAAGGTCGGGGTCGTGTCGGAGTTGGAGGACTTGCCCCCTCGCGACGAAGGCGCCATCGTGGTAGACGAGCGCGATGTCGTTGCGTTCGACGTTCCGCCACGTCCCATCTACTGAGGTCCCCCAGACGTGGACGAGATCGTCGTCAGATGTCGTCTGAAACAGTTCGAGATCCTCGTCATTGAGGTAGGACTCAATATCCTCAATTGGGTGCCCATCTCGGATGAACTGTTTGTAGTCCTCAAACACGTTGTCGCGACCAGCAGGGAGGATCACGATTCCGGTCATGCTTGAGTGGAAATTATCGGTGGGAAGCCATCCGTGTTCGGTTAAGGCCGTGAGCATCTTATCGACCCGTCCTGGGCTCTGACCGAACACGCCCAAACGACCGAAAACGGTGTCTCAATGGCTTGGATCAAGGTAGATCCTGCCCCCAGAATATTACTGTCAGTGTTAACCGAACACCAATGGGGCGAGAACGTGGTTCGGTCAATTCCGCGAACTTGTCATGAAATCAGCGGTGCGAAACATCGAACACGCGATCGAGGGGGCACACCGCTGAACGCTGGCGTCTAAACAAGGCCCAGACCGTATATTCAGCACATTCGTTGGAGTCGATTACCGACTGTGAATATTAACAAAGCCACAGGATCGGATTTTGAAATTCTGTGAAGAATATTACGATTGGGGAGGAATTTGAGATTCACTCAGTCGCTTAATAAGATCGTCCGAAGATGTAAGAGTAAGTTCAGAGCCGAAGTCCTCTGCGTATTGCTTCGCAGTTTTAGTGAATTTCGAACTAGTTATGATCTCAACCTGATCGGCATCTCCCTTAGCGAGAGTACTCACGAGTTTTTGAAGCGGTTCTCGTCCTACTGTGTTACCCGCCTGAAAGTGTTTAACTTGAATCGCAGTTTTCTTCCCATCATCTGTCGCCCAAATATCTACTCCAAGATCTGCCGTAGATTGGGTTACCTCTACCTCATAACCCTCATCACGATAGAGATCACCAACGATGTATTCAAATTCTCGCCAATCATATTCTTCCAAATCATTCGAATCCCAGAGTCCCCCGTTAAGCCTAGATAATTCACTATCTACTGGTTCAAGAATAGGTAAGTATTGTTCATCTACAGCAGTACTAATACTTTTTTTCCAAAGTTTACGGTCAATTGATGGGTGATTATAATCTAATTCCGCAAGTAAACCGAGCGCATTCATGGATATTGTCAGAATACTATTAATTTCATCAATTGTTTCATTCGGTAACTCGCTATCTCTGCTCTTTTTTGCTAGAATAGGGACTAGAGATTCAAAACCATATTCTGTATGATTTTCTGCAAGACTGAGTGCTTTCTGACATGCTGTCAAATATTCTTCTAGTTGGTCGAGATATTCACTAGACGGACCCTCTACTAGCTGACCATGAGCGATCGATACCTGATTCGAGATCGCGTCAGAGAGCTCTTTTTTACCAGAGATTGTAGTCTCTCCTAAACCATCTTGTATATCAGCTGCATACGAAGATAATTGATTAAATCTTTTATTGCGACTTGCTATCTGTTCTGCCGACGATATCCTCCTTAGAGCCTCCGACGGAGCTTCTATCTCACAAATAGTACTTATATCTATCTCATCACTAGGTAAACCCGATGTATTGAATCGGTCATAAATACGTGAGGGGGGGTGTTCATAATCAATTTGATTCGCAAGGGATAGCAACCCATGTAGTACATCTGTCCACGTCGGCACACGATGCTTACTTGTAGACCCCGTATGCCGGGTGAACTTCGGATACTCCTGATAAATGTGGTTTATTAGTGTAGTTCTATCGAAACTATCGAACGGGGTTGTCTCTAGTTCTGATATAAGCGGTTCAATTTCAGAATGGGTTGTGAATAAACTCTCAAGCTGATCTAGTCGTGATTCAGCTGATTCCAGTGACTTGTAGGGTGGCCCAAATTGATATATTATCGACTCAGGTAAATCACTCTTTGGTGGTAGCCATGCTGCAGCGCGCTTCATAATGTCTTGCGCTTGATGATCGGAAATACCCTCAATATTTGTCACTTGGTGACTTTTTACTGCAGTGAGATCAGCAGCGGTCCATAATTTATTATTGTTTAATTGCTGTTGGATTCGAGGACTTACACCTTGAATCGATTTGATGGAACGAAAGCAAGTCCACGATTGTAATTCGGAAGCCAGTTCTTTATCAATACCATCTACTTCACGTAATGTATTTATATTTATATTACGGATGGCACTTAATGTCTCGAATCTGTCTTGTTCAAGGGCCCTGACTGTCGATTCGTCTAAATGATATATTTCTGATATTTGAATTTCTTCACGTTCTATAGACTGGGATCTGAGTAAACTGTTCCATCGAGCCCAAACTTGAAGCCACAATCGGAGCTGTTCACTGTCAGTAACTATATCCTCAATTGAATTTTTTGTTATCTCAGTATCGACCACATCTCGGAGGCGGCTAGTAACAACTTCAGACCGCGATAATGCTATCATTGAAGCCTTAGTTGAAGGATTGAGATAATATTCTTGTTCCGTATCCTCTATGGATAGAATTTGATACAGTTGTTTTATCCTATTTGACCAATCGCCACCAGAGAGACCTTCCGGGTCATATCTTTCGAGATCATAAGTAGATGAGTTAGTATCGACGACCTGATTAGCTTTTTTCCACAGTTGCTGATACCGTGATGGCGTATGTACATTACTACTGTGATTCGGTAGTGATTGAGGCTCTTGGCCTTCACTAACGTTCGAAGATGATTGAGATTCCCGTTCCGCTGCGTTTTCCATTTTTTCAGCTAGATTCTCTAGGTCTAACAGCACGATCTTTTGAACACCAGATGAAAGGTTCTCTGGATCGAATTTATCAAGTGGATAGGAATCCGACGTTTTGTCATCTAGTCTAACTACTTTTTTCCAGATCTCTTGGTATTGTGCTAAAATTTCTTCGTGTTTTGTGTTTGTATTAGAACTTTTTTTAGAAACATCACTAGATGAGCCTTCATCTTCCATGTGAATATACTAAGGAATTGTTTCTCTGTTAAATCCCCATACCACACTATGCCTTGATGTGGATTGTTTATTAAACCACATTTGTATATTAATATCTTGTTATTCAAAGAAACGGTAAACACGTACGCTCTTCAGTAGGAGATTGTTGATACAGCCTCCGAGGTTGGACCTCATTCAGTAGTTACCCGTCAGAGCTGCTGAGTCGTATGTTCTCAATCTACTCAACGCACCGCAGAATCGCAAGATGGCTCTTCATCAACAATGTGCTACACATGAGCGAACACGTAATATCTTCGGGGGTACTATAATTCTGAGACGATCGAGCCGCTGTCTGTCTGGACACCGGATGACTCTGATGGCAGACACCAGTACTAAACGCAAGCACAGATGTCTATACATAGTGACAGCAGATCCAGTTCCTGCGGACACTAGCAACGAGCTTCGAACCGGGACGCTCTGTGAGATCGCCGACGGAGCAGGTGCACAGGACTTCGACGAGTTCTGTGACTGGATCGATCGGAACGCGTAGACATTGGGAAATCAGGTGCGGGTAGAGCAAGGACTTCTCCAGCCAATTCATGTGGAGTAAAAATCTCTTTGATTAACCAACATAGGCGGCAGAAACGTCTGATCTGTTGGTTAACGACGATGCGCCGCCGGCTGGGGCCGTACAGACTTTTCAACGATGCGACTGCACACCTACCCGCCCGCGCTTCTCGACCACGAGCGGTGGATACGATGCACCGGCGAGGACGAAAGCTCCCATTCGCGCTGTGGAGTGACACCGACCCGACGCCGACAGTCCCGACGACTTCTCTCGGTGGAAATGGGACCGGACCGAGAATTACGTCGACGGCGACACAGTCGCGATCGCCCCGGCGAACAGCGACGAGTTTTAACTGCTCGCACTAAGAGGTATTCCGGGCCGGAGCGGCGGCCGAGGAGTTTGTTGTCGTCGCCGAGGAGTCCCCGGAACGTGTTTCACTTCCCGACCCTACACTCCGGCGTTTCGGCTTCTACTGGTGAATTGAAAAGTCTGGTCCTACCGTCGACATGCTGCGAGAACCCCGGTTCCAACCCGTTCACACGCCGGTACTAAGTGACGTCAAACCGAATGAGTACGCTACGCATGACCCGTCAAACACTACGATCCCGCCTGCTGTGCCCTGGGATGGTCACCCCGTGACCGACAACGCGCGTGACGACGCCGCCCGCCCAGTGACGGCGACGGAAGTCGTCGAAGAGTTGGCGATCGCCCGGCGGACCGCACACAACAAACTGAACGCGCTCGTCGAACGCGGGACGCTCGACACGCGGAAGGTAGGGGCGCACGACCAGGTGTGGTGGATCTCCGAGCGGCGAAAGACGGTTAAGGGGGCGTATGACCCGAGCGACCAACGCCGGCGCGACCACGTTCGCGCCGAACGTCCTCGACGACGCCCTCGCGGTGACGGGCGACCGACTCGGGCGGGCGGACCTCGTCGACGCGCTCGCGGACGGGAGCACGCTCGAGACGGCGAGCTGGTGGAGGCGAGCGGTCGACCCCGGACTCCGGCGGCTCGTCGGGTGTCAGGTTGGCGATACAGGTATCTGTGGAACACCAGCAGGGTAGAGCCATGACCGACGAGAACGCCTCCTTCGATCGCGACGCGTGGCGCGACCAGCTCAGCGAGGAGGTTCCGCCAGATCAAGACGGCCTCTTCTCTGAGCGTCGCGCCAAGGAGATCCTCAAAATGTACGACCACCTTCGCGAGCACGGTGAACTGGGCAACGACCATCTCGCCTCACTCGCCAGTCCCGACATCGTTAAGTGTCGAACTCCTGAGACTTTTTGGGCAAGTGTCGTGAAGGGCACAGACACGCTCCGGGCCCTTCCGGGCGTCATATCGCCGAAACCGGGGACTGGCGACCCATGGGAATATCGACCACTGGCTGGCGAGGGGCGAAAAATGAGCGCGAACGTCTCGGTCTGTGCCATGTGTTGCGTCGCCGAACCCTACGGCGGCTATCAGCTGCCCGCGCCGTGTGTTCGGCTGCTCGACGGCGGCGACAACGTTGATCCGAGCGCAATTGATGGCGAAGTGGCGGTCGAACTCTGCGAAGAGTGTACCCACGTCGCGCGGCGTATGGCTCGCGACGACGAAACGTCGCCGCTCCCCGAGTGTGACGCCGACGCCGTGAGTTGGTCAAGCGCCGAAGTATGGAACGGGCAACGCCAGGTCGATCGGCGTACTCTCCGCGCCCAGCTTGACCGGAGAGAGATCGCCGACCAGATCGAGATTGTGAAGGCTCACCGCGACGGCGACAGCGACCGGTTCAGCCCCTCGAAAATTGACGAAGCGTATGTCACGCTCTTGTCGCTTCGCGAGCTCGGGATCATCGGGCACGACAACGACGACGAGGAGTGAAATGAACGCGAGAGCCGCCGCTCGCCGGCGTGAGGGTGCCACGTGCGAATCCGCATCGCACCGGTGGGAATCAGCCCTAAGCACCTGATTCCTTTCGCGGTGTGGGTTGTTGCGGACACACGCCGGACGCTGATATGGTGGTGTGTACGCGATGATCCACGCTGGTCGGCCGGGTTCACGGTTCCGACGGGGCGGTCGAACGCGGGTTATCGTCGACGGCGCGGACGGCGAGCGGGACACGTCGATCTTGGTCCCGAACGATTGTGTGGTCGACCGGTGACACATGATGCCGTCGAGCCACCCAAACGGCCACACACCTTATAACATATCGAGTGTAAGCAGGGTGCCCACAACGAATTTGACTTAAGGCGATAACGCCGCAATCTCGCTCACGATCGTGCTCTGCTGGATCTCTTCTTCGGCCTACCGGATTCCGGTCATATCTTTGGTGACCTATTCTCGGGAGCCAAATAATTGGTTAGTGTCTCTCGCTAACAATATCGGGCACCTGTAGCAAGAAGGTGAATACTGCGATTAGTTCGACTTCTAGTAGTTGGCAGTTTTATGCTGTATTGTGTCGAATGAGTGATGTCCCACCCAAAATAAATGCTACAGCTGTTGGTTCAATTTAGACTAAGTAAAGGTTATAATGGTTCCATCATGTGATGTAGATATCAGATGACTCAGAAGACAATTGGACAGAATACCGGTCAATCAGGCCGAGTGAATCTATCCGGTCCTGAGCTTGATCAATTCCGTGCGGAGGTTGGAGATCCAATCAAGGTAGATATTGCTGAGTCGAAAGGGATCGCCAAAGCGATCATAGAGAACAGTTCGGAGGAAGAGTTCGTGATTGTCTCCAAACCAGCTACTGATTCACCACCCACGGAGGAATCCAATGAGTAGCAATCATCCGTCTCTCTTCGAAAGCTGTCAACCTCGTGACGACGTCTTGGACGGATCACTTCAAGAGGAAGAGTTCGCTGCGAAACTCTCGACCGTCGTTCACAACCCTGAGAAGGCGGCACCGGTCTACCGAGATCCAGACTCATTCTATGATATGACCTATCCCACGGAGGGACTCCGTACGCTGCTCTCCAATCTCACTGGGCGTTTCTTGGCGACGACAGAATACAACCCTGGATCCTACACGTCGAGTATCCTTTGCCTCGATACGCGTTTCGGTGGTGGGAAAACCCACGACCTCATCGCTTCATACCATCTTGCCGAAAATCCTGCCCAGATTGACGACCTCTCACACTACCTGCTGAACGGTGATAAGGAACTTGCGAGTGACTACCAAAATGCGGTAGCCGAGGGCCTGGACATCGCAACGGGGGTTTTCATCGGGACGAAAGCTGATAGCAAGGATGCCCGACACGCCGACGACGACCCCGATGCCCCGAAAACGCGGACGATGTGGGGCGAACTCGCGTACCAACTCTACGGGTTCGAGGGCTACGAGTATCTTGAGGACTATGACCAGGACAGGGATGCACCCGGTGAAGGAACGCTTTCGAAACTCTTCGCCCGGCACGACCAGCCGGCTCTCATCCTGATTGACGAAATCGCCGACTACATGAACAAAGCCGCGGGCACGCCTGTCGGCGACAAGACGCTCGCCGATCAGACGCTTTCGTTCGTGATGGCGCTCCTCGAAGCGGCTGCCGAATCGGAGCACGTCACGGTCGTCTACTCCATCGCGGATACGGCGTTTGGTGAGCAGGCCGACCGGGTTCGTGATGGCGTCCGCGATCACATTGAGGAAGTCAACGAGATCGGCCGCCGGCAGCACAAGACGGTCACGCCGACCGACGAAAACGAGATCGGACAAGTCCTCCAGCACCGACTCTTCTCGGAAGTCCCAGAAAACGCCGCGCGCGAAGCCGCTGACTCATACTTCCAATTCTATGACCAGGAAGACCGGCAGTATCCACAGGAAGCCACCGACGCTGGCTACGTGGATGTCCTCGCACGCGAATACCCCTTCCATCCTTCCTTAATCGACGCTCTCACGGACAAGATCGATACAATCCCTCGATTTCAGCGCACTCGTGACGCCCTCCGCTTACTTGCACGAGCTGTCTATTACCTTTGGAATCACCAGCCCGACAGTTACGACCGCCACTGGATTCGGATCTACGACCTCACAGTCGCCGACGACGATCCTGGCGGTGGGATTCAGACAATCCTTCGTGAGCGCCTATTCGACTTCGTCGATCTCGGTCCCGCAGTGACCGCCGACATCTACGACGACGATGGTACCGCGCACGCTCAGCTTGAGGACCGAAAATGGACAGAAAACGGCCTACCACCTCTCGGTACCCATCTGACGACGACAGTTCTCTGGCACAGCCTCGCATACGGTGAACAGGCCGCTGGCCTAACTCACGCCGATTTGAACCTCGCCATCGGTCATCCCGATCTGAACTTCGACGACTACGATGCCGCACTATCCGCACTCCGGGGCGACGATATGGACGTCGCGTGTTACTTCCTCTACGAGGAAGAGCGTCTCCGGTTCAAGCAAGAACCAAACCTGATCCGGATCATCGACCAGCGGATCGAGTCAACCCCCGATGCGAGCGCTCATTCGCGTTTTGAGAACCGCCTCACGTCGAAGGAAATCGGCGATGGTGGCTTCCATCCGGTGGAGTTCCCTGAATCGCCGGCGGACTTACCGGATACCCCGGATACGCCGAAGCTCGCGGTGATGCATCCAGACACCGCTGCTGTCGAAAACGGCGGTGATACACCGCCGAACCGAGTGACTCAGCTCTATGAGCAGCAAGCCGCAAAACACGAGGGAGAGACTGAGACGCGAATCTACAAGAACTACGCTCTGTTCCTCGCCCCTGACGACGACCGAAGAGATGCGGCGGTCGACGAAGCTCGACGTCTCGAGGCTATCGAGGCCCTGCTTGATAGCCCTGAGCAGAAAGCCGACCTCTCCTCGGAACAAATCGAGGAACTCCGAGAACGGAGCGACGAGGCACAGCTGATGCTCGGAGAGCTCGTTCGGAACGTCTACCGGCACCTCTACTACCCTGATCGGGACGGGCTTACCCACATCACCATCGGTGCGACCGAATCCAACGGCGGGACGACACTGGTCGACGCTGTCCAGACAACGCTCGAGGATAAGATCGTGAAACGCGACGCCGGCGCTCGTGGGTCCGCTCACGTCCAACAGAAACTCTGGCAGCAGACCCAGGACGCTATGTCCACCGAAGCGCTGGTCAACCAATACGCGAAGAAGCCGGGGCTGGACTACCTCTTCAGCACAAAACCGATTCGAGAGACTGTCTCCTCCCTCGTTAGTGACCACGGGTACGCATATTGGGATGGCGAGTCTGAGACAGCGTACTGGGTCGGGACAACGGAGCCTGAAACGTGGCCGCATCCGGAACCGTTCGCGAAATCCCCCGATGTCGAGACCTCGATTCGGGACAGCGATGTCCAAATCGGGAGTGCCTTCGTCGTTTATCGAGATATCGACGCGCTCGTCGACGACCACCTCGACGAAATCGACCGGCCAGAACAGACGGTTGCTACCTGTGCCGAGTGTGGGGCGGAGGTTGAAAACCCAGAAGGCAACGAACCTTACTACTGTGAGGAACACCAGTCCGATACGACCTGTAGTTCCTGCGGAAAAGAGGTCGCTAGCGAGCAGCTGCTGGACGAACGCGGCCGATGCCAGGAGTGCCAGCCCGACGAGTCCTGGGAGGCAAGTAAGAAGATGATGTCTGCCTCACGGGCATTTTCGGAGGTCCGTCGCGATGCGGAATCGAAGGCCGGAACTGACCGGACGCCGCTGCTTGAAGAGGTGACCATCCAGGTCGGTGGGGACGAACCTTTCCAAGCGGCCAAGTTCATCAGTCAGCGTCCCGGATTCAAAGCTCGCGAAGACTCGGTGACGGTTCGAATGCAGTACGAAACTCGGACTGACGACGGGACGTACAGCGCGGAATTCACAGGGTCACCGAGCCGATTCCGGGACGTGATCGACCAGCCAGGCTCGTTCGGCGATGATCGAGAGACCATCCAGTTCCGCTTCCAGTTTGACGAGCCCGAACCGATTACTGACGAGGGTGACGACCTCCTCGCTGCCCTCGATAATGACCTCGATGCGGGCAACATCGACGTCCGGGTCGAAGGGCGTGGCCCGATTCAGGCGAGCTCGGAGGTGACGGTCTGATGGCGAGTCGCGGTTCGGAATTTGAGACCTCACCCGCCGAGGGGACAGAGGAGGATCGGCTGGTTCGCTACGGGACGAGTATGTTCGGTGGCCGCCCGACGTTCACACTCGTCCGACGAGAGACAGACGGCGGCGGAGAGTGGACGCTGCATGAACTACTCCCTCGCGAACAGGCTGAAGCCCGCCGTGATCGCCTGGAGCGGGATGGTCGTTCGCTGAGTATCACACCAGTCGAGGATCTCGTCTCGGACATTGCTGGGGACGACCTCCTATCCAAGCTCGATGGTTGGACGTGGGATGAGTGGGCCGGCGCAAAGGTCGCACGGCTTGACCCGACCCGCGTCCGTGCGCTCCAGGACGTCGTCCGGGAGGCGATTGAAGGCACGCCAGGAGATTCATCAGAAGTTCTCACTGGCGGGGCTGGGTTCGTGTTCCTACCCGAAACGGCAGGCGTCCGGCTTGCTGTTGCCTTCCGTGGCGTGAAGCCGATCCAACGTATCGACCGGATGCGGTCGCTGGCTCGCGGCGTTGCACGGATGAGCGATGAGGAGTGTTACTACTGGTACGCAAAGTGTCGGTCTCCATCGAGTCCGAACGGCGAGAAGGCCCTTCGAGTGTTGCTGACGGACCACATCGAGTGATCTAACTATGAGTCAAAACCCCGAAAGCCAGGACAGTGATTCGGAGCTGAAGCGTGTCGCAATTGAGGGGAACCTTCCCCTGAAGGCGGTTGGCATCGAGAATCTGAAAGAGGCTAACCCCTACTTTATGCCGCCTCATCGGTATCTTCACCCGTGGTTTGCACGTCGTCCAACTCCAGCTTCTAGACTGGCTATCCTTGCCTCCATACTTCCTCCAGAGGTGGACGCCAACACGCTGCTGGATTGGATGCAGATCAAGCCTCGTGACGAAATCGATGTCGATATTGAGGAATACGTGGCAGAAAAGAAGCGTACTGAAGATGATCGGGATGGAAACTTAGAAGACCACTACGGATATCCTCGCCCGTACACTCGGACACCGACTACAGATGAGAAAGCGGAGATGCACGAGTTGCTTCGGGAGCATTGGGACGGAGAGCTACCTACTGTCTTAGACCCGACTGCCGGTGGGGGCGTTATTCCGTTTGAATCTCTGCGCTATGGCCTACCGACAGCAGCGAACGAACTCAACCCTGTCCCGACTGTGATGCTTAAGGTCCTCCTTGAGTATGCTCCCAGCGTTGGTTCTCTCCAGAGCGAACTCAACCAGTGGGCCGACCGAATAGATGAACTTGCTAGCGAGGAGCTTGAACCATATTTCCCGAGTGATGGTGAACGGCAGACACCTTCCCACTATGCGTGTACTTACGCAGTTGATTGTCCGGAATGTGGCTGTGATATCCCGATAACGAAGAAGTGGTGGCTTCAGAAGCAATCCTCATCGAAAGGTGTCGCAGCACGCCCTTCTGTGTCTAATGATGGTACCGAGATTGAGTACGAGGTTGTTAGACTCCCCGATGACGTTGAAAAGTCTGAATACAACCCCCAAGATGGGCCTCATACTCGGAGTGGAGCCGAATGTCTCAACTGCGGTATCGTAATGGAATCCGACACCATTCAAGACCGGATCCGTAATTACGAGTTCGAGTATGAAATCTACGGCGTGAAATATGAGAAATCGAGTGGGGGGACTGCCTGGAGAGCGCCTATTCCGGAAGATAATGAGGCCCAATCAAAAGCGGCAGATCGAATTGAAGCTGATTTTGAGCTTAGCTCGCTTCTGGATGTACCGCGCTATATTGGTGACGAAGACCGTGCAGGACCATATGGCGTCACTAAGTGGCGGGATGCATTCACACCAAGACAGCTGGTAACTCAATATGAGTATCTCCAAGCTTACAAACAGTGCCAAGCTGAGATCTTCGAACAGTACAGTAAGCAAAAAGCAGAGGGAATACTGGCTGTATTAGCGTTAGTGGCCGGAAAGACTGTAGATAGAAATGTTCGTTTTGCGCCTTTGGACATCAGTAATGGCCTCCTCGGAAATTCCCTCGGTGGTAAACACTTCACACTCCAGTGGTCGTTTGTCGAAAACAACCCTTCGGCAGGGAATCAGAGCTATCAGGATACTGTTGATCGAGTTAGGGACTCTTACGAAGAAATCGCCGATTATCTCCGTGATGAAGATGCGGAAAACGTCCACGTCTCACAAAGAGATGCTGCCGATCTATCGTTTGAGTCAGATTCCATCCAAGCCATCGTAATTGATCCCCCTTACTACGATAGCATCATCTATTCTGAGATGTCCGATATGAGCTATGTTTGGCTCAAAGAATATCTCCAAGATATCTATCCAGACATCTTCTCTGACGACCTTACTGACAAAAGCCAAGAGGCGGTTGCTAATGTGGCCGAATACGAGGAAGTCGCTTCGGATTCCAAATCTAAGTCCGAATTAGCTGCCGAGGACTACGAGAACAAGATGGCGGAGATTTTCCAAGAACTCTACCGTGTTCTCGAGCCCGGCGGTGTGATGACTGTCATGTTCACCCATAAAGAATCCAGTGCATGGGATACCCTCACAAAGTCGCTGATTCGATCTGGGTTCACCATCACATCAACCCACCCAATCACCAGCGAGATGCCCCAGCGGACCGACACCCGTGGTGGCGGTTCAGCTGACAGTACTCTGCTGCTCACAGGGAGAAAACCGCACGATAGTAAGACGGAATCTGAAGCGGTACCAACCCTGTGGAGCGATGTCCGTGCTGAGACCCGTGAAGTAGCGAAAGAGGCAGCGAGAGACCTGCTTGATGCTGGCCTCTCTCTGACGAAAACAGACGTCATCATTTCGGCGTTCGGGCCGACACTGCAAGTTTACGCAGATGCCTATCCTGTCGTCGACGACCAGGATAATGAGATTCCTCCACGGCGAGCTTTAGAAGAAGCACGCGAGGCCGTAACGCGAGTCCTCGTCGAGGAATATCTTGAAGGCGAGCGACTAGACGACTTGGATGACATCACAGAGTGGTATATCCTCTCCTGGCTGGTTCACGAATCCGATACCTTCCATTACGATGACGGCCATCAGCTGGGGCTCGGTATTGGCGTCGACATTGACGATATTAAGCGCTCTACGAAAATTTGGGGGAAGAAACGTGGGGATATTCAGCTGAAAACTCATGAGGACCGCGTCCAAGATATCACACTGCCCCCCGAAGAGAGATCTAACCGGACGCCCGTCGATCCTGAAGCGCTGTCCTACACGATCGCCCTCGATGCGGTTCACGCCGCTATGCACGTCTACGAGAAACAGGGCGAGGACGTCGCGATCGATTGGCTCAAAGAACGCAACTTCGACACAGACGCGGGCTTCAAGGCAACACTGAAAGCTCTCCTGCAAGTTCTTCCCCAGAGGAGTTCGGAATGGGAAGCCGCTCGTGACCTCGCCTTAGGTCGGACCCACGACGCACTTGGTCTCGAATTCACCCCCACTGATTTCACTGACGTCTCAGAAGACAGGGCCGAACAGACCGAACTCGGTGACCATGCCTAACTCGAAACTCCTCTAGTATGACTAATCTACGTGACCGCGAGTGGCAGTCCATCTACGAGAGCAAACCCGAGCAGGGACGCGCCCATCTCGTCAAGGACTTCTACGAGCCCGCATTGGAACGCAGCCAGCAATACGACCGGATTGCGGGCTACTTCTCCAGTACGGCACTCGCGGCTGCTGCCAACGGCATTCACGCCCTCGTCGAGAATGATGGTGAAATGCGTCTCATCGTCGGCACCGAACTCTACGAGTCAGACCGTCCGGTTCTAGAGACGCTCACCGACCGCCTCGAGGAAAACCTCGAGGACCTCGATGACGAACGCCTGGATGCGAATCTCCGTATTCTCGCGCGTCTCCTCCGCGAGGGACGGATCCACATCAAGGTCGCCTATCCACGCTCTCCCTCTCACGATTGGGAGATCTTCCATCCGAAAGTTGGACTCTTCCACGATAGCGACGGAAACACGATTTCGTTCGAGGGCAGCGTCAACGAGACGGTCGGCGGCTGGGCTCGCAACTATGAGCGGTTCAAAGTTCATCGGTCGTGGGTTCCTGAACAGGCGGACTACGTCGCCGGCGATGAGGAGACCTTCGAGCGATTGTGGAGTGATGAACATCCCTTCGTCGAAGTGTATGACCTCCCCGAGGCGATCGAAGAGGACATCATCGACTGGAAAGCCCCAGACACCGAGAGCGATCTCCAGGAAGCGATTCAGATCGCGAACGGTACAGCTCCGCCGACGGAGCGCGACAAAGCGAACATCATTCAGGATGGACCGCTCTCGCCCGGTGGGCTCGCACTGGCCGAGGAGGCGAGCACGATCACGCCGTGGCCGCATCAACGAGTTGTCTCGGACACACTCGTCAATACGTATCCACAGAGCTTCTTGCTGTGTGACGAGGTGGGACTCGGGAAGACGATCGAGGCCGGTCTTACACTCTCCCGGCTCGGACTCACCGGCGAGCTGGAAACCGGGTTGTTGCTGGTTCCGGCGAGTCTGCAGCGGCAGTGGCAGGAAGAGCTCTGGGAGAAGTTCAACATCAACGCCGTCCGATTCGACCGGGATACAGCGGGCGATCACGTATTCCGGGACGTCCGCGGTCGCGACCACTATCCACCATCGGCAACGGACCTCGACCTCACTGGGGAGCGCGAATGGGCGGACAGCCCCATCTGGCGGTTCCTCTACGAACAGCAGTCGACTGATGCCGATGCATCGTCGCCGCTGGATGGGCCGACGGTCGTCATTATGTCCTGGCACACGGCTCGTCTCGACGACCGGTGGGATCAGGTCGCTCCCTTAGACCGGGTATCCGACCGGTCTCGGGACGTCATCCCGGCAAGCTGTCGCGGACGCGACCACGATACGGAAGACCGGATGGGCGTGTGGGACGCCGTCATCGTCGACGAGGCGCACAACGCCCGGCGTGGCAGTAATTTCTACGCTCTTCTCGAACAGCTTCGCGATTATACGCACGCCTACTACCTCTTGACGGCTACCCCGATGCAATTGCACTCTGGCGAACTCTACGATTTGATGCAGTTGCTGGATCTTCCGGGTGGTTGGGATAACCGGGATACCTTCATGGAGTTCTTCGAAACCCGAGACGGGCTGTCGCAGGCCCTCAACGAGGTTCTCGACAACCCTAGTTCAGAGTCCGACGAAGCGGAGGCTTCCTGGGACACGCAAGCCACGCTCGATGGACTGGAACACCAAGACCGGCTCCCGACGGACCGACCATTCTCCTCAAAAGTCTTCCAGCACCTTGCAGACGAACTCGAGATCAATGAGGACAGACAGGACCGTGCCATTGCCAAAGAGCGTGTGCTGACCGCGTGCCGGCTCGCACGAGCCTATGGAGACGCCTACGACGGCTATCTCGACCATGTCGACGATGCGATGGCAGATTATGACATCGACCGCTTCGAGGCGAGCGAGGATACGAAACTCAAACGACTCCTCTATCCTGAAGACGCCGACGAGTGGTTGATGGCGTCCCGCAGCGACCGACAGGACGCACTTGACGAACTTTCCCCGGGCGGTTGGCGAGTCATCCGCTATGTTCTCGCAGAGTCCACGCCCGTCGACGCGCTCATCCATCGGAATACACGGGATACACTCCGGAAGTACGAGGCGGTCGGACTCCTCGATACGACCGTTCCGAACCGGAATCCCGAACAACGGAAAATCGAACTCACCGAGGAGACACGCGCGGTCTACGACCAGATCGACGAGTACACACGTGAGTTCTACAAGCGAGCCCAACAGACTGACGAAGCCCAAACACGCGCCATCGGGTTCGTGATGACCACGTACCGGCAGCGACTCACGTCGAGTGTCTATGCGATCAGCCAGAGCCTGAAACACCGGCTTGAGACACTCCGGGCGCAACGAACCGTGCTCGCCGGTCGGGAGCGCGCTCGTGACCGGGACTATGGTGATGCGGAGCAGGTCGTCCTCGAAACGTTACAAAATGCGGACCTTGACGACGGGGACGTTCTGGATGAACTCGACGCTAGTAGCGACGACCTGGACCTCTCTGAACTCATCCCGAGCGTGACTGAAGAGGGGAAACAGCTTATCGAGGAAGAAATCGAGGCCCTGGAAGCGTTCGTCAACGACTTAGACTTGGTTGATACTGACCCGAAGATTCAGCAGCTGTACAACGACCTCGACGAGCTGGACCGGGCTGGTCACAACCGGGTGATTGTCTTCACGCAGTACGCGGACACAATGGACTTCATCCGGGACAGTCTCGCGGACCTTCTTGGAGCAACAATCGCGACGTACTCCGGTCGTGGCGGCGAGCTGTACGACCCCGATTCTGAAACTTGGGAGCATGTCGGGAAAGAGCGCGTGAAGCGTGAATTCTCACGTGATGATGGGCAGGTCGATATCCTCGTCTGTACCGACTCCGCGAGTGAGGGGCTAAACCTCCAGGAGTGTGGGGCGCTCATCAATTACGACCTGCCGTGGAATCCGATGAGGGTTGAACAACGTATCGGTCGGATTGACCGCATCGGCCAACGATTCGACGAGATTCGCATTCTCAACTACAGCTACGAAGATACGGTTGAGACGGACATCTACGATCGCCTTGACGACCGGATTGGGCTCTTCGAAAACGTCGTTGGTGAGATGCAACCCATACTCTCCGGCGTCAGCCAACAGATTCGGGATGCGACCTTGAACGCGGACAGCGCTGACGACCAGTCTGTAGTCGAATCAGCTGACCGCGAGTTCTCTGAAGAACTCGAAGAACGCGATCAGGGCGACCGCGTCGATGTCGGAGAGTCACTCGAGGACGTCGACGACCTCGTCGCTCAGGACGTCGTCGACGAAGCAAAACTTGATGCGTGGCAGTCCTACAGTCATCCAGATCTCGTCGATGTCGGCGAGGAGGAATACGAGTATCAACCTCCGTTCGAGACACCGAGTCTCCAGTCAGTGTTGGTCGATAACGACGCTCTTGCCGAGGCCGGTGTCGAATTCACCCCGGTTCACGAGATTGACTTTGAGTACGATGACGGGGACTTCGACTTTGCGGACAGTACATATCGCCTCTCAGTGGGTGACGCACCGATTGAGGTCCCAGCCGGGGATGGGGAACAGACGATTGCACAGGCAATTGCGACTGCTGCTGATGAAGTCGCGGTGACGTTCTCGGCTGTGTGTGCTGACGAGTTCCCATCGGTTCAGCATCTTGCACCAGGTCATCCACTTCTCGGACAGCTCCTCACAGTACTGCAGGATGTGAGTGAGGATACGTCGCGACTCCAACAGCGAATCGTGACTCGACCCGACCAAGACCAAGAGCCAGTCGTGTGTGCGTGGGGACGGGACGGCGTGTTCACCCGGATTGCAGGCGATGGGACTGTGACTGAAAATGGACCGATGGATTCCCTTCCGACGTGGTGTGATCAATTCCTCGACAACCGAGAGAAGTCAACAAAGCAGCCACAGTAGCTGGGTAGTTTTGTAAGCATGGACTTCCCAGATGAACCAATAGATCCAAACACTGCTCTTGAAGCAAATCTCCGCACTATCGGAGACAGTGCGAGGCTGTGTACTTCCGAAGAGCGAATGTGGTATGTCTAATTCACTAAAACTACCTAGTCGCCCGTCTGCCGAGTACAAAGACTAACAGAGCCACCAGAAGCGCACCGACGAACGCTTCGATCATCACCAATAACTCAGTCCACCCGACAGCGGTAAACTCGGTACTACTCAGCGCGAGAAAATTACGAAGGCTGTAGCTGAGTAGATCCCTGCTAGTCAACACGAGTTCTGTGACGGATGTCGGTGTAGATACTGCTTGTTCCCCCGCTCTTTGTAATCCGAAAAGGGGTAGCAACAAGGTGAACGCAAAAATCACGAAGATCGACGTGAGTACAACTTGTACTGCTCCCTCGGCATAGAGCATCGTCCAACGCTGTAGTGATAATTTCCCCCAATTCGTGAACTCATTTTCAGTGAGAGCAATCTTCCGTCGAGCATGACGCTCTCGGATATAGTAGCGCCGGCTGCGTCCTGGTAAAGAGTTCTCTCTAAAGAGTCGCTGATAGGTTCGGTAGACTCGGATAGCATCGTTGAGCTCGGCGATTTCATCTTCAAGACGATGAGATGGACGGATACGGTTCGCTAATCGAACGACTGCAGGATACACGTCACCGAGAAGTCGGCGTACTGCTCCGACTTTCGTCTGACTTTCCTCCTCCCCGAATAATCGCTGGTCTCGACCGGGGATGGTCGGTTCTAACGCTCTATCCGATTTGCAGTCCTTCCAGAAGTATTCCCAAAAGACCCACTCTTTATATGATACGATGAGAAAACCAGAACTATGACGAGAATCGGGCTGTACGCCCGTGTCTCCACTGACGAGCAAGATGCTACCCGGCAGATAGAGGAGGCGCGCGAGTACGCCCTTCGCGAGTACGACGATCCGGAGGTCGAGCTCTACGCCGACGTGATCGGCGGTGCCGAAGAACAGCGCGGCGCAGAGTACGAGCGGCTGTGGGCCGATATCGGTGACGGGAAGCTCGATGCCGTCGTCGTTCACGAACTCTCTCGACTCTCCCGGCTCGGCGCCGGCGCGACACACGAGTTCCTCGAACACGCGCTCGAACACGAGACGTCGGTCAAGGACCTGGAGGTCGGCCTCGAACTCGACCTCGACGACGGGATCGTCGACCGGGCGGTCAAGCAGCTGATCGCCGGCGTGATGGGCGACCTCGCTCGGGTGGAACACAAACAGAAGCTCCGGCGGATCAGGTCGGGGATCCGCGCGGCTCAGGAGGCCGGGAAGTGGACCGGCCGCCCTCCCCGCGGGTTCGAGGTCGACGACGACTCCCGTCTCCGCGTCGACACCGAGGAGTTCCTCCGAACGCGAGAGGCTATCGCGAGAGTCGAGCGCGGGGAGGGGAAATCGACTGTCGCTAAGGATACGGGTGTTCCTGTGAGTACGCTCTCGCGGCTCCACGAGGAGCGTGCGGAGCTTTTCCTCGCAGGTGAGGGTGACAAGCTCGATGGGCGGGTCGACGCCGCCGTAGAAGAACTGCGGCCGCTCGAAGATCTGCGGGGTGAACCGGCGGAGGACCTCGACGAGCGGATCCGCTCTGTCGTTCGGGAGGAGCTGGAGGCGGCAGCCGATGAGTAACGACGAGACGATCGTCGAGGAGTACGAGCACGACTGCCGAATCGTACGCGAGCACATCGAAGGAGAAGAGGACCGATTCCATTACGAAGGTCCGCTAGGCCGTGTGAAGTCGTTCTACTCCCCGGAGAAAGCGCAACTCTATGCCGACGTACACACCGTCACCGGCGGGTTCCGTGAGGAGAAGACCGGGGAGCGGGGTGTTCCCCCGGCCGTTGCTCGTGCTCGCGAGGACATCGTCATGGTGTATCTCGTCTCGAACCCGTCGATGGGTGTCAAATGGGTCGCCAGAGCTTACGATCTCTCCGAGGACCAGGTGCGGACGTACGTCGAGTTAGTACAGAACCGGGCTGCTGAGATGCGCGACCGCAACCCAGAAGAGCCTGACACAAATGAGTTCTGACGAGGAGACACTTGTACTACAGTATCACTACCTCGATGACCGACGGTACTCTATCGAATTCATCACTAATGACCGCGAAGAGTGTCTGAGACGCGCCGATGCGTATACAGACGAGGAACACGTCGCGGTGAACCTGCGTGTAGAGCAGATTGGCGATGAATTGATTTATTTAATCTATACCTGGGAGAGTTACGACGCCGGACTGCCAGACTCTGATGACGACGGCATCGAGTGGATTTTGGAGAATTTCACGCAACGGAGCGCAGTCGTCGTCTCGACCGTACTGGACATCTTTGATGGGATTCTTGAGGAGAAAGTAGAGCAGAACAGTGATTTCCGGACGTACAAGGGCATACACCTCGACCGTGTTCCAGATGTTCTGAATCGAGTACAGTGGAAGCAGTCTGTACCCGACGTAGCGGCGGAGCTACTGTCCTATTTTGTGCTCATACACCCAATGCCGAACACCAACCACCGGACAGCGATCGGCCTAGTTGATCGCTATCTCACGTCGTACGACGCCGACTTCGAGGTGCCCGACACAGGCGAGGAGGGGGGATGGTACGACTGGATTGCGGGGTTCATCTACGACTCAAAAAGGATTCTCACGCTACGGAATCACCTCGCCCTATTCCGGTGGGCAGAACACTACGGGTACGGTGCTGTTGAGCGGAAGGAAGGAATCGTCATCTCGTTTGACGACGTCGATCTCGATCGACGGGACCACCACGAGTACTACACTCAACGCCACCGCGAGAGGACCCGGGAATTCGTGAGGCGACTGTTAGAAGAGGCAGATGTCACTCACCTACGGGAGGTCACTGATGATGGAAGAAGGGCGTTTATCGACAGGCTACAGGCGGAGTAAGCACTCAGTCTGGGAGGTTGGCTAGCTTCCGACCAACCTCACGCGAACCTTTGCTAAGCTGGGACCGCTCACCAGCCCGGTCATCGAGGGCAGATCGAAGTTCTTCGTAGTCCATGCTTGCTCTGGTCTACGCCGCTCTCACTTATGAAGATGGTGTTCGAGCAAATTGTTCCCGGTCAGCTGCTCCTCAACCCGAGAAGTTCTTACAGGTCGTGGGCCCATTAATGAGTGAGGAATCTTTTGTAGGGTCGGTTCGAAGTGCTGGTAATGGGACGCAAGCGACGCAAAGAGATCAAGCGTCACCTTTCGGAGGAGAAGCTCGACGAGTTTCTCCGTGACGCCGAAGATAAGCACAGAATTCGGCGTCTCGGGTTCGTGAAGAATCTCTATCAAGGCGATACGATTGCGGAAGCTGCCGACCGCGAAGCTCGGTCGGCAGCGACCGGCCGTCGATGGGCGGATGCTTGGAACGAAGGCGGACTCGAAGAATTGATGCCGAGTTTCGGGGGCGGTCGGCCCCCGAAACTTGACGAGGACGAACAACAAGAACTGCTCGAACTGCTCCAAGAGGGTCAACCATGGAAATCACAGGAGATACAGCACCTCCTGGCAGAGGAGTTCGGTGTCGAGTACCACCCAGATTACCTCGGGAAGTTTCTCCGAGATCTTGGGTTGTCGTACGCAAACCACGTCCAAAACGACCGAATAGGCCAGAGAATCCCGAGGAAGTCCTCGACGAGCGCGTCGCTGACGCGCTCGACGAGACTGACGACGAACCCCACAACAAGGAAGCAGGTGACGAAGAAGACGGATGGGTTGTTGACGATGATATTTGTACAGACGGCGGAACAGTCGTCGGTTTTTTCGATGCCTCACACCCGCAGCCGTACGATAATTCGCGGCGGGTGTGGTACGTCGATGACCCACACGTTGAACGGCCGTTAGTCAAAACCGAAGATTCGGCGGTTGGATTTTATGCGTTAAACGGAGAAAGCCTGGTTCGCTGGACTGAAACTGAGGAGAAAGAGAAGATCTGCAGCGTCTTAGAGACGGTCCGCGAGCAGAATCCGGGACAGCGGATTCTGCTCGTCTTAGACAAGCACGGATCGCACATCTGTGAATACACGCGCAAGCGCGCACATCAACTTGGCATCGACCTGATCTTCCTTCCATCAGGTTCGCCGCATCTCAACCCAATCGAGCAAGTCTGGAAACAGCTGAAATGGACGATGTCGCCGATCATCGTCGGCGACGAAGACGAATTCCACGAACTCGTCAAAGACGTATTTGAACAAGTGACACAGCGAGTCAGCTACGCGAAGAAGTGGTGTGAGAAGTTCCTTACCGTTCAGAAGTTATCTTGATCATTATAGGGCCCACGACCTATGATAATTGTATTTGAGCCGCGAGGCTTTCGCACGGCCTTCTTCGACGTACTCGACGACGTCGATGCGAGCGAGTTTCCCGGAGAGAGCGGCTGATGACGCCCTTGTCGTAGCCCAGCTCATCAGCGAGCGCACTTGGATCCGTAGCCAGCACCCGCGGGGGTAGTGTGGTTCCACTGGGCGAGATAATCAAGCCTGCCCCGGATTCTGTATCCGGGGACGGCTCGCCCCACACCGCAGGTGGTCTTAGGATTGGTTGCGCACGTACTGTACCGCCACGTAGATGAGCGCCGCCAGAACGCCGAGCGCGATTGCTGGCCCGAACTCACTGACGAACGCGTCGATGAGCATGTTCATGCTCCAATCGCAGGGACGCTAGAAAGCCGAATAAAAACCTGCGCGCCAGTTACCGGCGTCGAACGCTGTCAGAGTTCTGGAGTCTCGTAGCCGATGTAGACAAAAACGATAGCGAGACCGATGAGAGCTCTCGGGGTGGCGTGTACCTCACCTGCCACCGGGTCGATATGGAACGCGCCGGTCGTACCCCACACGACGCCGGCGAAGATGGTCCACACACCGAGCGCGACCGCGACGTCTGCGGCCTTCCGCCGCGACCTCGAAACGCGGCTCCATCGCTCCACCGGCTCTACGAGATCGACGTTGACTTCCCCCACCTCGACGACGACCCGGCCTACCTGGCGATCCCCGCGCGCATCCAGAAGGACTACCCCACCGACCGCTCGCCGAGCTACGAGGAGATGAACCTCGCCGTCGACGAGAGTACCTACGACACGGTCCCCCGGCGGAGCGCATCCGTGAGTACGTGCGCGGGGTTCGAGAGCGAACTCAGGAGCAACGAGAAGAAAATGACTCTTGAATGTCAATAAAACATAATTGGTACTACCATCTTGGATTTAGAGGGATTAATCGCAAGACGACAGAGGGTTCTTCTCTAACGCTGGGATCACCGTCTCAGATCTTTCCAACCAGAGGGGTAAATAGAGGAGTCTCATAGGTTGACACCTACATTTATTCCATATTTAATATTTGTAAAAATGTCCTCGGTGCCAAGTCCTATAGTGGCCGAACTCTGGCGGCACGCACTACTTTATTACATTAAACAAAATAGGAATAATATGGATGTACTAGAAGAATTTCTCTTCGGTTCGCTAGCACTATGTGCTAGCGAACTGCGGACGGATATCTCAGGGAGAAACCGGGAGCGCCGGTCATCGGGTGGTGGAAGTAGATCGCCATAAACATCGAAGAACAACCTACACGTCAAACAGGGAGATACTGTAGTTGTCGAGGTATGCCGCTTCCGCGAGGAGAAATCCCCTTCATCTGGCGACAAGATTAGATCGAGTAGCTTCGCGATAGCGACGAGATCTCGAAGCTATCATCTTCAGTGTTGACGGGAACTAGAACTCTGGATAATTCGAGCATCGACTTCTCGGCTGCTTTTCGCGAGGAGTATGTGTTTAGCCCGAAGTGATTTCGCTGCTGTCTCATAGGAGGCGCACAAGTTCTTTGGGTGTGTGGAG
>NZ_BBJP01000050.1 GCF_000739595.1 Halorubrum halophilum
TGTGTGGAGTGGGAAGGCGAAGGACTGGGGCAAGCACGGTAATCTTGACCTGCACTCGTGGGCGTTCGACCGGTTCAGCGACCTACTCGAATACAAAGCCGAGATGGAAGGTATCACGGTCGAGCAAGTGTCTGAGCGGGATACCTCGAAATCGTGTTCGTGCTGTGGCCGGAAGCATGAAGCCAACCGTGTTGAACGCGGACTGTCTGTCTGCGATGAGTGCGGTACAGTAGCGAACGCAGATGTGAACGGCGCTGAGAACATTCGGCAGAAAGTATCTCCAAGTCCCGCCACGGATGGCGGTGATAGGAGTAACGGCTGGTTGGCACAGCCATCGACGTTCCTGTTTGACAAGGAAACTGGTGCGTTCGCACCTCAAGAACGGGTTACGTCGTAAACCACACTATCCCAACCCAGCGGTGCGGTGCCGTGGGAATCCTCGCGCTTCAGCGCGGGGAGGATGTCAATGACGCGATCTACGATTTCTCCGACGCTCACGGCTGCGTTCGGCTCCGCTTCCTCGAGGACCGAGAGGATAGCTGACGTAACAGACGAAGATGTCATGCTCACCGAGCAATTAAGCTCATTGTGCTAAAAGCTTGCTGAGCAAATTTGTGAGTGGATCGCTAAACGTGATACTCGACCACCAGTCGTCGACAAAGAGGATGCGACACCAACAATCCAGGTAGCCCGGGGCAGTTGGACAAAGCGGCGGCCACTTTGGGCTACAGCCCTACCGGCTGGTGCCGTCAGAACAACACGTACACCGCTCTCGAACGCTTTGCTCGGCGGCACGACCGCACGTTCGTCGTTCCGCAGCGGGTCTACTCGTCACCCTTTCTCGCTTCGTCCAACTCGAGCAAGCCGATCTCTCCAACGCCGATCTTTCCAGTGCTGACCTCTCTGGCGCTGACCTCGACAGTGCTGATATCTCCGGTGCGCGCCTCCCTTGACATCCGGCTGTCGTTGGCGCGAACTCGCGTGTCAGGGTCATTTATGTGCCGGAATGGGTGCGGTCGTGTTCCTTCGACCGTGATTTCATGACTGAGCGACCATCTGGTGACGAACCAGCGACGACTGACGAATCGACCGCTCCCACTCCTGCGGGAGCCGAGCCACCGGACGGCTTTGCCGTCGAGTTCACGCCGGAGCGTGAGCCCCGACGTCGAGTGCGGTATGAACCACGGACGGATGCCGACGGCTGGTGGCGCATCACTCACGAGTGGACCGGCTGTACGTGGCGGATCATCGGCCGTGAACCGCTCACTGACGCCTGCTGTACTGGGGTGAATCATGCGTAAGGAGCCGGACGAGACGCCCCCCAGCGTGGCGGCGTTGTTCGATCTCTTGTCGCACCGACGGCGCCGATTCATCCTCTTGGTCGTCGCCGGCGCTCCCGAGACGGGGATTCAGCTGCGGACCATCTCGGAGACGCTGTATGCCGTCGAACACGACGTGACGCCGACTAACGCCGCAACTCGGTCGGTGACCGAGGTTCAAACAAACATCAAACAGAGCCATCTCGACAGCTTACGTGATACTGGGTGTCTCACACTGGACGCCGCTGATCGGCTCCATCCGGGGCCGATGTTACCGCGTGCACTTGCGGTGATCGTCGTCGGCATGCTCGGCGTTCAGGACTGAATCAGCTTCGGCCGGACGCCTGCTGTCTGGTGTGTGCGCCGTGTGCTTCGTGGCCGTTCATGAGCTCGGACCCGGTCGCGTCGAGCCATGTGGGCCCGCGTTCGCTCCGGGACGGCTGCTCGATATCGACGACAGATCTAACTGACAGCCCGATCGGTGATCGGAGGGTGAGACTCGGCGCGTCTCACCCTGATAGCTGTGGGGTTGTATCGTCTCGGAGATGCTGGCCCGTCGACATCGGGGGCTAGATACCGCCTCAGATCGGTTTCGGTGAGCGTGCGGAGTGTGTGGTGTGGCTGTTTCTTGAAGGACCGATCTGGGTGCCCAGACGGGCCCACCGCAGACGGGAGTCGAGACGAACCGGCTACGGCCGTGGGTTGACCCCGAAGTGGTTCACAGCAATTTGGTCCGGTTCGTTCTCGTAATACCCGTATCCCTCAGCATAGCACGGTGACTCAGCGGGTATACAATCCCGGAGTGATCGAACGTGTCGAAACCGGACTGTCTACCGAAAAAGAGGTATTAATTGCTTGTTAGCAGTATGGTATCGGGGTCCGTCGCAGTCGCGGGTTGCCGTCGCATTACACGTACTGATGAGGTGTGCTTGGCAGTCGACGCAATCAACTCATAACAATAACACCTGAGTAAAAAGACGGAGAGGAGATGGACGATAGTTCGAGAGCACGTATCACCGAGGGCAACCCGTCTCCGCAGATCGGTCTCGAACCGATCTGCCCACTGCTGAGATGGGGCGGTACGAACCGCCTCAAACAGGGGTTCCAGTCCGCACCGTCGACCACCCGGCGGCGGGCCCTTCCGAGAACGATCGAGCGTAACCGATGAGGTCAGACGAAGAGTCGGTTAACGTCTTACAGCTCGTAACAACGCCGCGACCGTTTTTCCGGCAGCAGGTAGAGGTACTTGAGCAGAGCGGCGTGTCGTCGACCGTCGTTCGCGTTCCGCCTGCGGACGGGCGCCGGTTGGGACACGAGTACGCGGTGTTCTACGGACAGATCCTCTCGAAACTGGCGACCGGAACGTACGATTTAGTCCATGCGAACTTCGGGCTCACACTCCCGTTTGCACTCGCTCAACCGATTCGACCAGTTGTTGTCTCCCTTTGGGGAACCGATGTCTTCGGCGAGTACGGGTGGGTCACGGACCGATTCGTCCGGTGGACCGACGCCGTCATCGTCATGTCCGAGGAGATGAACGACGCAGTGGACGTGGAGGCGAACGTTATCCCGCACGGTATCGACTTTGATCTGTTCGAGCCGATGCCGCGGATGGAGGCCAGACGCGAAGTGGGCTGGGACGCCGATTTGAAACACGTTCTCTTTCCATACGATCCGGACCGACATGTCAAGAACTTCCCGCGTGCGGAGCGAATCGTCACTGAGGTGGCTGGTCAGGTGGACGAGGACGTAGCGATACAGCCCGTCTACAACATCCCACACGAACGAGTTCCACTCTATATCAACGCCGCAGACGCGTTTCTCATGACGTCGAAGTGGGAGGGGTCGCCTAACGCCATCCGCGAGGCGCTCGCGTGTAACCTACCCATCGTTTCCACGGATGTCGGCGACGTCGCTGAACGTCTCAACAGTGTCTCTTATTCGCACGTCTGTGAGAGCGATCAGGAGTTGGTGAACGCGCTTGTTTCGGTTCTTGCCGCCGGCGAACGGTCAGACGGCCGGCAGTCGGGGAACATATCGAGCCTCACCAACATGCGGGAACGCATTCTGGATGTCTATGAGTCTGCCGGCGTGCAGTGTCCCGATATTGACCAATACGCACGCTCCGAGAACCAATAACTAGGGCGTAACAAAGTGTGGGTCCACGGTAGTACCGCAGCAGAAATGGGTCGAGTCGTATCCGACAGCGACGGTTCCTCAGATGTGATCTATTCGGATGTCCCGTAGGCAACGCCGGCGCGGGGCTCCTCGACCGAAGATCGTTCTCATACTCGGGTTCGTACTGCTCACGATCGGGCTCCTCGCAGCGTACGTCGAACCGGCCTCGGGGTACGAACTGTCACCGTACGCCTCGACGCCGATACCCTTCTGGGCTTGCACGGCGCTGAGTGGTTTCGTCTCGCTGGTCGTCGCGTTCGATCGCGACCGATCGCCGCGCCTGCGGACGATAGCGCTCCTGCTCGCCGTCGGTGTCTTCGTTGCGGTCATCTCGATACCCGTCATTAGAAACTACCAGTTCTTCGGTCCGGCGGACTCGCTGACCCACCTCGGTTGGATACGCGACTTCCGTACCGGGGCCTTGCAACCCTTCGACATTCTCTATCCGGCAACGCACGTCATCGCGCTCTTGTTCGGCGAAGTTGGCGGTATAGAACTTCCGCGGGCGGGAAAGCTGACCGTCGTCGTCTACTTCGTGGTGTACCTCCTGTTTCTCCCGCTTTGTGTCGGTTACCTCTCGGATAGCGACTGGGCGATCCCGTTCGGTCTCTTCGCCGCGGCCCTCCTCTTGCCTGTCAACAACGTGAGCGTCTTCCGGATGATGCATCCGACGACGCAGGCCATTCTCTTCTTCCCGCTCGTGCTCTTCGTGACGTTCCGATATCTCAGGGCACCCCCTGACGCCGAGTGGCTCCCCTTCTCCGCCAGCTCGTGGAGCGTGCTCCTGTACGTCGTGATGGCGTCCCTCCTCTTCGTCCACCCACAGCAGGCCGCGAACCTCCTCGTCGTGTTCGTGACCATTTCGGTCGTACAGACGATATACAGGGCTGCCGGTGATCGGCTCGGCGACTACGATATCGTCACGGAGCGGCTCGCCTACTTCCCTGCCATCTTCCTCGCTGTCCTCTTCGGACTGTGGGTGCCACAACACGGACGCGCGACCGGACCGGGAAGTATCATCATCGACCGAGTCATCCAGTTCGTCACCGGAACCAGTGAATCACCGGTCGATGGTGCCGCACAGCGCGGGAGGTCGCTAGGCGATATCGGTGGCAGCATCGAGGAACTCTTCGTGAAACTGTTTCTCGTGACGCTTCTGTTCTTCATCGCCGCTGGACTGTTGATGCTACTCAGTTATGTTGGCCGCATCGACTGGAAAGACGTGGACAAACGAGCCGTCATCAAGTACCTCTCGATATCGTTTTCGGCTCTCACGGCGATATTCGCGGTGTACTTCCTGTCGAGCGTGACGACGCAGCACTACCGACAGCTCGGACTCCTCGCGATGGTCGCGTCAATACTCGGCGCGGTTATGCTGTCGGACGGCTTGACCGCGCTCGCCGATCGGTTCTCCGTCCGGTCGGTCGTCGGGATCGCCGGTCCCCTCCTCGCGGTCATGTTACTTCTATCGGCCGCCTCAGTGTATCAGTCGCCCTATATCTATCAGGAGTCGGCCCACATCACGGAGATGGAACTGACGGGGTACGAGACCGCTATCGACCACCGAAGCGACGAGGTAATCTTCACAAAAATCCGCGGCGGGACGTCACGCTACTCTGATGCGGTGTACGGCCGCAACGGGAGCGAACAGATGGATATCAACCGAGCTGATGAGCCGATTCCGGAGGGGGTATTCAACCGGGGAAACATGACGACGTACTACGACGATCCGCACTATCTTGTCGTTCTGCCACGTGATTACGACCGTGAAGTCGTCGTCTACAAAGGGTTCCGGTTTACCAGTCGTGGATTCGATCAGCTCGACGAGCTATCCGGCGTGAGCAAACTCATCTCCAACAAGGGCTTCCAGCTCTACTACATCGAACCGGCGAACGAAACGGAGACGGTAGGCCCCAACGACGCCGTCTCCGGGCCTGAACGGCCGACGTTCTCGGTACCGTCGCCGACTCGATAGCGGGGCGCGGTCGTCGCGACGTTATTGCTCCGTGACGGTCAGCCGGTGGTACACTTCGGCGTCGGCGTTCGACCGTATTGGCGTTTCCGGCGGCTCTCCCTCGTACACGAGGTAGACGACGCGGATTCGCTCACCGGTAAACGTCGGACTCAGATCGTGTGAACGCTGCCATCGTTGATCCGCCGCGACGGTTCTGTTGAACGTGTCGAGCCGTCGTTCGGCGATCACCGTTCCGTCCGAGTTCTGTTGCTGTAACTTCGCGACCACCGTGTAGTCAACGCTCCGGTCGTGATGGTTGTCCACCACGAAGACAAACTCTTCAGTCTGTTCTAGGGTTATCTCGTTCGGGAGGTTTCCCGCGACGAGCGTGTTGTCGTCGCTCGTTCCGTACAGAGAAGCGGTTGAGTAGGATTCGCCGTCGTTGGGGACAGTCAGAACGAACCCAGTGGTGAGGACGGCGACTAGAATGGAGATGCCGAGGGCGGCGTTGAGTATCGATTCCCGCCGCGTTCGTCCGGAGAGACTCTCTCCAATAGCCGACGCTGCCCCGCCAAACGACGGCGCGTAGCGGTCACTGACGGGCATTCGGAGTCGGCGCACCGTCCCGACGGCGGTGGCGACGCAGACGAAGAGCGCAACGGTTACCACTCCCGTCTCGGCTGTGATCGTTCCGGCTACGGCCGACGTAAGCAGTCCCAACAGCGGGAGTAGTGCGACGCTGGTGCCTACGGAGAGGACGAATCGTATGGTCGGCGAGAGCCGAACCGGATCCTCGCCCATCAGAGATGTGGTCAGATTCCTCGGGACGCGTCGGCTGAGAACGTTCGGACCGTTTCCGCCTTCCTCAGGGAATAGGGCGGTCACAAGAGCGTATCCGGGTAGGACTAAGAGCATGGGAAGTGCGATAGCGACTCTGATACCGGATCCCGGATCGAGGGTGACCGCCGCGGCCAGAACGACGATCGCGGCCAGCGAGGCCCATACGTCGTCGGAAATGTCCCGAATCATCCGCCGATCGTCCGAAGTCGACCGTCGCGACGTTTTCCTGATATCGTCATGCCGACCGTGAATGAAACGTATGTGAGTGTTCGCATGTGTGTCGTGTTTTGTTTTCGGTGGGGTCATCCGCTCGCGTTTTTTCATTCGTTCAAGACGACCGCTGCGAGCTTCTACTTCGAGTCTACTTCGAGTGTAGAACCGATACCGTATAATTAGGAGCTACCTTTTTCGACGGTACGACCTCCAAAACGGACAATTCACCGCTGTGGATTGCGTCTCGAACCAGACTCATTAATTATCGAATATATAACAATACTCGCCTCTCACAACCCGATAGACGGCACGATCGCGAAATGCACACGAGATATCGATCCGGAACCATTCGTGTATACCCTTCTCACAACAGAGTCTCCACGGAGAGTGCTTGAGCATGCGCGTCGCCTACACGATCCAGCATCCTGCACACGTACACCTGTTCAGGAACTCGATCCGAGAGCTCGTCGAATCGGACGACAGCGTGTTCGTGTTTGTCAGGGAGAACGATGTCGCGACGGACCTTCTTGACGGTTACGGCATCAAATACAACCGACTGGCGCCGGAAACGGAGTCCTTCGCGGGACTCGCCGTCGCGCAAACCCTCTACGAGCTGCGTCTCCTCCGCAACTGTCGACAGATCGACCCAGACGTCATCGTCGGGATGGGCGAACCAGGTGTGTCACACGTCTCGACGCTGTTGGGGACGAACGGGCTGATATTCACGGATACGGAGGATGCGACGATACAGAACATGCTTGCGTTCCCGCTCGCTGATCGGATCTGTACCCCCGATTGCTACCGAGACGACCTCGGGGAGAAGCAGTGGAGGTATCCGGGGTACCACGAGCTGGCGTACCTGCATCCCGACCGGTTTACGCCAGATCCATCGGTGTTCGACGACACGGACGTCGACCCCAACGAGAAGTACGTGGTGCTTCGCCTCGTCGCTTGGAACGCCCTTCACGACATCGGCAGCGCCGGATTCAATGAGCTTGAAGCAGTCATCGAGCGGCTCGAATCGACGGGTACCCGCGTCATCATCACGTCCGAAGGTGAGCTCCCGGACCGATTCGATGACTATCTGATGCCGACGGCGCCAGAAGAGGTCCACCATGTGCTACATTTCGCGGACCTATTTATCGGAGAGAGTGCGACGATGGCGGCCGAATCGGCTGTTCTCGGCACACCGGCAGTCTTCGTGAGCCAGCTCCGTCGGGGATACATCGACGAGCTGGCCGACGAGTACGGGCTCGTCTTCCAGTTCAATGGCGACGACCGTCAGTCGCGCGGGCTGTCCAAGGCGGTGTCGATACTCGACGGATACGCGGTCGACACGTGGCGACGCCGACGCGAGGAACTGCTCGCGGACAAGGTCGACACCACGTCCGTCATCGTCGAACAGATCCGCGAGATGGCGTCTCGTAACTGACCGGCATCAGCTGGTTCCTCGGCGTCCGTCGAAAAAGCCGTCTGTTCCCAAATGTGGACCTCTGATACCCTAACGAATCTATAACAATACGTCGCCGGTGTCAGTCTTAGTCAATTAATATGGCTCAAAACGAAGCGAGGGTGTTATCGGAAGTAGATGTCGAACGCTCGACCGGGACGATATGCGTGGCGGGTCTCGGGTACGTCGGGCTCTCGGTGGCGGCGGCGTTCGACAGGGCGGGTTGGGACGTGGTGGGATACGACATCAGCGAGTCGACCGTCGATCGCCTGCAGCGCGGTAACCCGTCTTCGAACGTCGTCTCCGGACGGGAGCTCTCTGAGCTCGACGTCCACTTCACCACGGACCCCGGGTTCGCCTCGGGAGCCGAGTTCGTCATCATCGCCGTGCCGACTCCGACGGACGATCGGGAGAGACCGAACCTCGACTACGTGAAGTCGGCTGGCGAGACGATCGGCGAGAACCTCTCTCCGGGGACGACGGTCGTCCTCGAGTCGACGGTGTTCCCGGGAGCGACGCGCGAGGTGCTTATTCCGGCGCTCGAACGGGCCTCGGGATTCACCGCGGGCGAGGAGTTCGACGTCGGATACTCGCCGGAGCGTATCTCACCGGGCGATCAGAACAGCGGCATCAAGGACGTCGTGAAGGTCGTTAGCGGGCAGAACGAGGAGGTGCGGGAACGCGTCAGACGGTTGTACAGCGATGTCACCGACGCCGGCGTTCACACCGCGCCCAGCATCGAAGTGGCCGAGATGACGAAGGTGTTCGAGAACGTCCAGCGCGACGTGAATATCGCCCTCGTAAACGAACTGGCGGTCGCCTGCGACCACCTAGGAATGGAGACCGACGACGTACTCGAGGCCGCCGGGACGAAGTGGAACTTCCACGAGTACTCCCCGGGGCTCGTCGGCGGTCACTGCATCCCGGTCGATCCCGCGCATTACGCTCACAGCTCCGAGGTCGCCGGATTCTCCCCGCAGGTCGTCAACACGGCCCGCGACATGAACGAGTTCATGACGGAGTTCGTCTCGGAACTGACGATTCGCGGGCTCAACGACTGCGGGAAGGTACCGAAAGAGAGCCGGCTGCTGATACTCGGCCTCTCGTACAAGGCCAACGTGGACGACGTCCGAAACACGAAGGTGGACGACCTCATCTCGGAGATGCGACGGTACGACATCTCGATCGCCGGGTACGACCCGCAAGTCGACGACGGAGTGTTGCGATCCGAGTTCGACGTTCCCATCTGCGAGGAGCTCTCGTTCGACGGCATCGACGGAGTCATTCTCGCGACGGGTCACGACGAGTTCCGATCCCTGTCCCTCGAAGACGCCCGTTCGGAGATGAACGAAACACCGCTCTTAGTCGACATCGAGGACATATTCGACGCCGAGGACGCGGAGCGTAACGGATTCGTCTACAAGCAGCTGTGAGGTAGTCGCCCCGACCCACCGTCGATCTGTGCCGTCGGCTCGCTTCCGTCCCCCGCCGCGGGTGGGTATATCGAGGAACGAGACAGACCTAGCGGCGCGCGTCAGTCGTCAACGTGCCGTCGAGCTCATGCCGTGAGGTTCCGGTATATCTGTTCGAAGTTGTCCCTGACGGTCCAGTTAGTGACCAGTTCGAGGATCCACGCCAGCGCGACGAACACGACGACGCCGGCCGGGATGAGGACTACGAGATTCACTAGCGGACTGAACGGGGAGACCGTTCCGAGGTACCAGATGGTGAGGCCCATCGTAACGCTCGCGATGAACGGGTACACGAACTCGTAGTAGATTTCACCCATCGGGAGGTCGATGGAACGAGACATCACGTAGATGTCGAGCGGCATCATCGGGAAGACGTAGATGCCGGTCACGGTGAGCGCCGTTCCGACGATGCCGAGCGTGTTGGTCATCGGGTAGATGAAGATGGCGATCAGAACCACACGGAGCGCGGACAGTTTCGTAACGTAGTCCGGACGGCCGATGGCTTCCCAGATCGGACCGAACGTCTTGCCGAGCGCGCGGAAAAGCCCGTAGAATGCGAGGACTTGCATGGCTGGCACGGCGGGCGTCCACTCCTCGCCGAAGACTGCCACGACGAAGTCGGGCGCGATGGCGGCGATGCCGATCGCGGAAGGGAAAGAGACGAGCGCGGTGACGCGGAGCGTCTTCAGGAACGCACCTCGGAGGACCTCCTCATCGGTCTGTAGCTTCGAGTACGCCGGAAGCATGACGCGAGTGATCACCTGAGACAGCTCGGTCGCCGGAGCGTTGGAAAACCGATAGGTGTACTGGTAGTACGCTAGCGCCGTCGGCGTGAGCAACCACCCGACGAAGGCGTCGTCACCCTCGCCATAGATAAAAAAGAGGATCGACGAACCCGTGACCCACTTCCCGTAGTTGACGAGGTCCTTGGCGACGTCGAGGTCGAACGACGGGAACGGCCGGTACCCGTGGATCACGTACGAGAGGACCAACTTGACGACGTCTGCCGCGAGAAACCCGAAGACGAACGCCCACGCGGTCGGATTGACCAGCGCGTATCCGACGCCGACGAGGAACTGAGCGGAATCGCCGCCGATCTTGTAGGCGAACTCTTTGTGAAACTCGAGGTTCTTCTGAAAGTAGACGATGCCGGGGTTCCGGAACCCGAGGAGGAGCGGCGAAAGCCCGATGACACGGATTATTTCGACTGCCCGGGGCTCGTCAAAGAACCATTCTCCCACGGGCGGGGCGATCGCGAAGAGGAGGGAGGCGATGAGAACGCCCCGCCCGACCTCCAGCATCCACGTCGTGTTGAGGTGGCTGTCGACGTTCTCCTCGGTCTTCTGGATGAGTGCCTTATTCAACCCGATGTTGGTGAACTTCTTGGTCGCACTCAGCGTCAACAGCGCGATACCGACGAGGCCGAGCTCGGCCGGGCCGACGAGCCGGGCGAGAACCGCGAGCATCCCCAACTGGAGCAGTCGGCCGACGATGTTCTGCCCCATCAGCCACCCCGCGCTTTTCACGGTCCGTTCGGCGATCGTCCCCTCCGGTTTCAGCCCCTTGATCCGGACGAGAAGGCGTTCGAGTAGACTCATTGGATCCGCTCCGAACGAGATGTCGGACTGTGCAGTGATGCATCGATATTCGACGACCTCGAACGCCCCATTTTACCGGAACAAGCGTTGTTCAGCACTATGTAATTGCTCTCCTAATCTCCGATGTCGTCGAAAGAAACTCTCGACCGGCTCGACACCGGTGCGTCCTCTGTCCGGCCGCGAAGTCCTCTGCGGGGCGATCACTGGTAACTGGGTCCGTCCGTGTGGACAGCACGGTCGAAGGCCAAGACGAGCAGAACCGACACCGCGGCGACGATATACATCACTACTGCGCCGACCATGCCCCTCGGTTCGTCAGCATCGCCCAGACGAGTCGAAAACGGAAGGAGTTGGACCGTTCCGGCTGTCGCGGTCGCGCCAGCGAAGGCAGCCAACAATCCTATTGGGTGACCCTTTGCGGGAGGATACTTGACCCGGAGCCGCCACAGAAAGTTCCGCAGTAGCATCTGCGAGACGTTGACGATGTACTCCTCGTACTGGATGTGGCTGTCCTCCTCGTCGTATACAGCCGGAAGCGGAACGTCGGCGATATCCGCTCCGGCGATATTGAGCCTCACGAGGAGGTCGTTCAAGTAGCCGTAGTACTCGTACATCTCCTCGACGGAGACGCGTTCGAGAACGTCGGTTCGAACCGCGGTGTACCCGTTCTGCGGATCTGTGACCTCCCAGTAGCCGCTCGCCACTCGCGTTAGGAGCGTCAGTATGGAGTTTCCGAACAGTCTGAATTGGGGCATCTCGCGGCTGTGTTCGTCGTTCGACAGTCTATCTCCTTTCGTGTAGTCGGCTTCCCCGGCGACGATCGGATCGAGGAACCGCGAAAGCTGGGTAGGATCCATCTGCCCGTCGGCGTCTATCGTCGCGACGATGGCGGTATCATCCTCCAGTGCAAACTGATACCCGGTCTTTATTGCCCCACCGGCACCGAGGTTCTCCTCGTGATGGATCGCGACGGTCCGCCCGATGGCGTAGAATTCGTCCACATTCTCGGCGAGTTCATCGCTTTCGAGATGCAGCTCGCTGATGCTCGGTAGGCCGTTGTCACGGCGGTCGGCGTCGGATGACGCGTCTGTTGCTTCGGCTTCCGCCGCAGTGCGGATCGCCTCCGGTGTCTCGTCGTCCGAACAGTCTTCAACGACGTACACGCGATCCACGTACTCCGGGATGTCGCGGATGACATCGCCGACGAAGTCCGCCTCGTTGTATGCCGGGATGATAACGCCGACAGGGTGGGATTCGTACATGCTAGGTGCCCGTTGCAGCTGGTCTGAAGCGCAGATGGCTACGGGGACGGCTAGGCCGAGCCATCGGCCGACGCTAGCCGATCGTAGCGTCGCACTCCGGATCGCTTTCTCTCGGTCGCCGTCGGCGGACCGCAGTGTATCGATCCGGCCTCACGTATTCCCAGAGCGAGTGGAGGACTTTGTTATGAGTATCTTAGCAAATCATCCGGGTGCCGGACTTCGTTATGGGTATCGTAAACAGCCTCGGGCGCGGTGGCCCGAGACTTTTCTAATTTCCTCAGCCGTGCGCTAGCACTCCCTGCTCGGCAAGCGAGCGGGATGAGGGTGGGCGGCTTACACGCCCCGACCCGGACAGACGCACCAACCGAACCTGCGGTTGGGTTTTGTGAGTCCGGTAATTCGTATTGTTACCGTTGAGTTTCGCCTTCTCGCGCCATGCGATGTTCACCGACGCGTTCCGGTCGGCGTGGTCTTGCACCACGTCGCACTCGTCGTTCGTACACCGGAACCGCCGGCCCTTGACGACTGCCCCGCTCACCACAGCACGAACACGTCTTCGAGTTGTAGTAACCCTCTACGGTATCCGTCGGAATCCCCCGCCACGTCGCCTTGTACGAAACGAACTTCTCGAACTTGTGGAACGGCAGTTTGTGCAATCGGCGGTTCATATACGACCCGTACTTGATTTCGTCGCGGATACCGCTCATATCCTCGAACACGATAACCGGATTCGAAAACTGTTCTGCGAACTCCACGACAGCACGGGAGAGACGATGCAACACCCACTTGGTGAACCTCTCTTCCTTGTCACCGAGTTTCCGGTGGATACTCGGCTTCCCGTGTTCCTGACAGCGTTTCGTGATCGTGTGGTAGCGTTGACGTTCCTGTTTGACTCGTCCATAATCGAGGACGAGCGTACCCTTCGTCCGCATCATCTCGCGGTCGAGAGCGGTGAGCGAGACATTGCGCTCGTTGATGTCCACGCCAACCACAGTATCGGCGGTATCAGATGCTTGGACTGTGGGTCTCCGAGATCGGTTCGAGAAGTGCTTCAAGAAGTTCGTCACCGTCGTACCGGACTATCTCGGAACGGGAGTCGAAATTAAACGTATCAATTGTACCGAATTTGGGAAGGTGGCTATGGTGTAGGGCGATTGCGAGTTTGTCACGCTCGTCTGGTGTCGGATCCTGCCTTTGGAGGTGACTAACCAAGTCGCTGATCGATACGTGATCTGTCTCAGTTTCTTGGAGGAAATAGATAATACACCGTCGCTCGTACTGGTCTAATAGTGCGAATCGTTGATTTATTTCTTCCGTGGTGTATTCACCCATGCTCTCGCCTCACCTGCGACATTTGCTCCCATTGTCATATAATTATTGGTTGATTGAAGTTTCTGAAGAATAGTCAGGAGTCGCTCTACTGGCGGGTGAGAGAGTCAAACGCGAGTGATCCCCGACTGAAATGCCGAGAGGTGTTCTCTTTTTGTGAAACGAGGACATTTTGATGCTGACTACACGGTCTGTATCTCGCACAGTGTTCTTGATACCTGTTGAGCAGTTCAACCAGCAAAGGGGTACGTGAGTCCCCTGTACTGATCGGAACCATGTCAAAATGTATCACTTACCAAATTGACATCCTCCCCGCGCTGAAGCGCGAGGCTTCCTCCTCGAACTTCCGTAATTCCATCATCCGGTATCCTCTGTGCATCGACACGTCCCCTCTACATCGAGCGTATACACGTTCCGCGTCCGTTCGGCAACTTGGTCCCAGTCGAACGCTTGGATCATTTCCCGGTTCCGCTGTCCCATCTCTTGGAGCTGCTCGCGATCATCTATCGCCTTTCGGAGCGCAATCTGGAGTCCTGCAGAGTCTTTCGGATCGTACAGGTGCCCTCCGTCGGAGCCGATCAGTCCGGGAAGACATCCCAGCATCGGCGCCACGACGGCGCGCTCGAACGTCATCGCCAGTACCGCGCTACCGGAGGTGAGTATCGAGTCGAAGGGAAGTGCCACCGCATCCGCAGCGTGCATGTACAGCTGAATGTCGTCATTAGGGACGTACTCGAGGACCGTGTGTACTCGATCAGCACCGGTACTAGCCTCTTCAACGCGGTTTTCCACGTCTTCGTTCAACGGATTCCCGACAACGAGGAGTCGCGCGTCCCCAGAAACGTGCTTGAACGTCTCGATCAGCGTTGGGACGTTCTTGTAGGGTCGGATCAACCCAAAGAAGGCTACAACGGGCACGTCGGGTGGAAGATCGAGTCGAGCACGGGCTGTCGACTGCGAGATATTATTCTCGTAGACGCCCAAGAAGTGTCCGTGGGGAACGACGCGAACGCGGTTCGCGACTCGGTCGGGAAGTCGGTACGTCTCTTCGACGGATTCGATCGCCTCCTCACAGTGAACGACGATCCTATCGGCGAGACGTGCAACTGCGTGTCTGACCGCGAGTTCGCTACGCGGGGTAGCTCGTTCGTGGTCGAGGAGGTTGTGGACGGTCCAGACAATCCGGACTCCGAGTGCTCGCAACAGGACGAGTTCGAAAATAAGCCTCACACCGAGCAGTACAGCAATTACAGCAGGAAACCGGCGGTTGGTGGTGACGAAGCGGTCCAACCAGTGAATGTGGAAGACATCCGGCACCCCATGACGACGAACGCCCACGAGGAGCGGAAACGCCCAACCACCATCCGTCGCCGTGACTTCGACACCTCGGTTCTCTAACGCCGCGATCAGTTCGGACTGATACGGGTTCGAACCTCTGTAATCCGGGCACATCAACACCGAGATTCGGTCGTCGTCGGGATCAATCATGCCACCGTCCGGTCGTGCTCTCCAACGTCATACGGCAGACGAGACTGACCACGGATATTGTTATGAAGTTTTGAATAGGCAGCAATCGACGTTTTGCCCCGGAATCCGCGAAACGAGTTTCGGACTCGTCGGCAGGCCGAGAAATGGGTGGAGCGGATCGGGTGAATACATCTCGTTTAAGATGTGTTTACTCTTGCCCGGGCGGTCCGGAATTCCTGTATGAAGTTCCAACACGAACGCATCGACGATGACCCTCCCTGCGGTCGGCTCACGTTCTGCCTCACGTCCGATCTTACCGGAAACGGGCGACCCGACGTGATCGTCGGCGGAATGGGCGCGAAGAAGGAGGTGAACGTACTCGGGAAACGGATCATACTCCGGTATCTGCCGGTCGTCGGAAGTGCGATTAAGCATCTAGAATCCAATATATTCTGGTACGAGAACCCTGGTTGGGAGCGCCATGAGGTCGCACGGATACCCGAGCTCTCGGTCGGCGGATCGATCGGTGACCTCGACGGCGACGGGACGCCCGAACTCGTGGTCGGACAGAACGGTGAGACCGATCTCTACTGGTTCGATATTCCGTCGAACCCGCGACACACATGGTCCCGTCACTTGATTACCGACGAGTTCCGGAAGTACCATGACACGGAGATCGCCGACGTCGACGACGATGGCGAGCCGGAAGTCGTCATTCTCTCACAACAGAGCGAGACAGTCTGCTACTACGACGTTCCGGAAGACCCCACTGTCTCTCCCTGGCCCGACGATCACCGACACATGATCGCCGAGAACCTGAGCGTCGAAGGCGTTGCGGTGACCGACCTGGACGACGACGGGACTACCGAACTCGTCGCCGGACCGAACGTGTTTCGTCGGAACGGGTCCGCCGACGACTGGGACCGCGAACGCCTCGGTGATGACTGGCAGTGGACGCGGGTCGGTATCGCAGACCTCGACGGTGACGGCGACAGAGAGATCGTCTTAACTGAGGGTGACTTACCGTACCAAGGCGATCGACGAGGGCGTGTGGGCGTGTTCGACCCGCCGGACTGGTCCCTGACGACGCTCGACGACGACCTGTTCAATCCACACACAATCCAGATTGAGGACTTCGACGGCGACGGCCGACCGGACCTGCTCGTCGCCGAGATGGGTCTGGAGGGCACAGAGGACCCGAGGATGTTCGTCTACCGGAACACCGGCATGGGATTCGAGCGCGTCAAGATCAGTAGGGGGATCGCGACTCACGAGGCAAAGACAGCCGACCTCACTGGTGACGGTTCGCTCGACGTTGTCGGAAAATCGTACGGGCCCGACTGTCACGTTGATGCTTGGTACCGTCGAGATTGAGTATCGAAATCGTCCGGAGATTACGGAAAATTGGCTCTGTTGAAATCCTATTCTTCAGATATATTCTCGCCTGAAACAGCCGGTCGATGAAAACTGCTTACTTACCACCTGATTCTCTGTAGACGTAGATAGAATCAATGCATAGGTAGATTTTGACTCCCTCAGAAACGATTATGCTTCTGACCCGAGCGTGGGCGTTCGGTCCATGCGATTGTTCATCCATTCACCAATGAATCCACCAATTACTCCAATTACCATAATGACAACCGTCATAATACCTAAGGTGGCCACACCTGCTCCAACTGAGGAGATAACCATCAGCCAAGAGTCTCCGACAGCATCCACGAGGATTGAATGTCCCCACCAGTCAACGACTGTTACTCCACTCTGCCAGAGGATAATCGGGATACCCCCAGTTAGCCCGGTTACTACGCCTGCATGGGTTCCTTTGATTGGCTGTGACTGGTATAGATACCCTGAAATTATGGATGCAATGAACACTGGCGTTGCTGAAACCGGGTCAGGCGTGAGTACCCAATTAATCCCGAAAGTAAATGGAATCGAAGCGATTCCGAGGAGGACCGCTGTGCGAAACTGTCCGTAATTTATGTTCTTACGGAATCTGCTGAGCGGGGTCATATCTGTTCATTAATAATTTCATTCTGTATATAAATCTGTTTCCCCCCTTACGGGAAATGTCATCGTGCTAAATGGGGTGTCCTTCACCTGTACTGACCGCGACTGGGTGAGAATATATCACTTGCTGAGGATTTCAACAGAGCCGGAAAATTCGAAGCGAAAGCCTCGTCCTTCAGGGCGTGGGGCGAATCCGACAACTCCTACCCGGTCTACAGAGAACAAGGAGAGAGCCCACGACTTCAGTCATGGGAAGGGGTCAATTCCAGCTATCGGTTGACTGTGTCAGCGTTGTCAGATTCACTCCCGGCGTAAACGCCGGGATTCTCTCCTCGTAGAAAGATAGATTGTCTCGGATCGGTTTCAAGGCGAGTCAGTCGGTCCCGAACAACGGCGTCAGAGCTGTTAAGACGATATTAACTCATATCCAGAGCCACGGATTCGGCCCAATTGGGACACTATGGGCCGATATAGAACTGTTGATTCAGTCAACTGTATATCTTATTCATATGTAATCTTATGATATTCACATAAGATAGAACATTAAATTAACGGCATGTTTATCACCGCTAATGTTTTATTAATATCTGCATGGCACGCAAGCTGGTAAGCGAGGACGGCGATAGCGACAGGTATAGCGATACCGAAGAATCGGGCGGAGAAAACGGTGACCCTGGGGCCACTGGTGGATTGCTGAACAGACGGGAGTACGTAAAACTTGGCGCGGCGGCGGCGGGTGGAATTTTCGTGTCTTCGGGGTTGGGGTCGGCCTCGGTAGAGCGGCACGGGATACAGTTCGATCGCGTCCTCAACGCGGTCGACGATCTCGGGCTCGACAACTCCGGTGGGCGAGCGATCGATTCGGCGCTTCTCGACAGTTTAGAGGACGGAACGCTCATCGAGTTCCCCGACGGTCGATACACGATCGAGGATACACTCATCGGCACGAACCTATCGAACGTCGGCCTCGTGGCCGCTGAAGGAGCTCGGCCGACGCTCGTCCCTGCCGCTCCCACGAGCGACCTCTTAGATGACGAGTATCTGATCGTCTTCCGGGGGTCGGACATCCTGTTCGGTGGGTTCGATCTGGATTTCACCCGCGGTTCGGACTACGGCGGACGCGTCCATCTCATCGCCGAGAGCGGGGATGTCTCCGTGTTCGATGTCACTACGAAGGGGCAGCTGCCCGGGAACGTCGACGGCTACCGCGTGGAGGCGCGCACGAAGGACGGCGTTGCGACGCTAGACAACGTCAACATGCGTGACGGCGCGGTCGAAGGACGGTCGGCGACCGGAATATTCGTCGGCCCGCCACATGCGGGCGAGATCCACATTCGCAACTGCGACATCTGGCACTTCCCCAGCAAAGGCATCTACGCGTCCAATCCCGCTCACCCCGATGTCGGAAAGGGTGGAACCGTCCATGTGGACGGTGGACTATACAAGAACAACAACGACTGTGACATCCGCGTCGGCAGCGCCGGTTCCACGGTCAAAAACATCGTCTCGGTCAAGCAGGACACTCGTCAGGGCGAGACCGTCACGTGGAAGAATCCGATTCCACGGCGGCACTGGGACGGGCGAACCGACATCGTCCAGACCCGGTCGATCCGTCTCAAGTACGGCCAAGACGTCCTCATCGAGGGCTGCGAGTTCGTTCACGACATCGGCCAAGGCGCCGGAGCCATTACGAGCGAAGGCTCGCACGGAGGCGGAACGACGATTCGCGACTGCCGCATCTCGGTGAACGACGCCGAGGTCTATCCGATTCTGCTGAAGAACGGAAGCGGTGACGGATTCGAGATCGAGAACGTGTCGATCACGGGGACGAGCGGGCGCGGCGCCGCCATCCGCGTCGAAGACGGCCGCGACGGCACCACCGTCCGGAACAGTTGTATCAATCTCACGGGGGCGGGCGAATGCGGCGTCGAGATCATCGGCTCGAACGACTGCGTCGTGGCCGACTCGAACATCAAAGTCGACGGCGAAGCCGTCAAGTACAGGAACGCGAGCGTCGAGACGAGCGGCCTCACCTACACGGACAGCTGTCCACTCCCCGATGCGACGGACTACGATGCACCTCCCAGTGGGGATTCCTCGGAAGACGACACGACGGAGAAGACGCTCTCGGACACGTGTACGATCCGCGCAACGGACGGTACCGTGGACTACTCGGTCACCGCGAGCGACAGTATTGTCGACGGATCGGACGGGAAGACCGTCGATTCCTCGGTCGCGAACACCGTTTCGGGAACCATCACTGACGGCGACGAGCAGTGGTTCTGGTTCGGCGGCGAGATTCAGAGTCTCGAACTCAGTGCGGACGCCACCTTCTTCATCAACGGTGAGGAGGTCGATCCCGCTCAGTTCGACGACGCGACTGACGGCGGCGATTCCTCGGGAGACGACACGACCGACGACGGAGACTCCTCGGGAAACGACACGACGGAGAAGACGCTGTCGAACACGTGTACGCTCCGAGCGACCGACGGTACAGTGGAGTACTCGATCACCGCAAGCGATGGCATCGTCGACGGATCGAACGGGAGCACTGTTGACTCTTCGGTCGCGAACACGATCTCTGGAACTCTCGCCGACGGTGCCGGTGACTGGTTCTGGTTCGGTGGCGAGATCCAGAGTCTCGAACTCAGCGCGGACGCCACCTTCTTCATCAACGGCGAGGAGGTTGACACCGATCAGTTCGAAGACACGGCCGACGACGAGACTGCCTCGGAAGACGGTACGACCAAAGAGGAAGACGGCACGACAGAAAAGACGCTGTCGGACACTTCTACGCTCCGCGCGACCGGTGGCGCTGTAGACTACACCATCACTGTGAGCGACGGTATCGTCGACGGATCGGACGGAAAAACCGTCGATTCCTCGGTCTCGAACACGATCTCCGGAACTCTCGCCGACGGTGCCGGTGACTGGTTCTGGTTCAGTGGTGAGATCCAGAGTCTCGAACTCAGCGCGGACGCCACCTTCTTCATCAACGGCGAGGAGGTCGACACCGCCCTGTTCGATGGTTCGCTCCCTAACGTTCTCAAGGTCGATGGGAAGGTCGCCGATGGGGGCGCGGAGTACACCATCGAAGTGACCGACGAACTCGTTCGCGATGACAACGCCAGTACAGTTCCCGAACAAGGCCACGAGTGGGACGAACGCGAGGACACCGTCAACGGTAGCGAAGTCGTCGGCTCGGTGTGGGACGGCATCGACGTCTACCAGTTCTCCGGCGATCTGACCCAACTGAACATCGACGGAAACGCACAGGTGAACTTCGAGTAAGCGCTGAATAACTATTTGCGTTCTATTCGACGCGTATCGTATGCCTGGCGTTTGTTTAGACGTGCATCCAGGAGGGAAGGTGCCGCGTCACTCCCTCAATTCACTTTTACATCTCGATACCTACGCGCACGAGACGATCAGCGCGGATCGCGAGCGCTTTCTCGGATACACGCACTACCCCGGATACCCCATTGTCACCCTCGAAACGGAGGAGTATATCGTGTACTTCGAAGGGTACTGCTACGACGACGGCGACGTGCGCGAGCGGTTGCGCTCGCTGGCACCTGCGTTGTTCGATCTGACGGCGGACGACGTTGCCCAGTTCGTTCGGGAAACGGACGGAGAGTTCCTCGTGGTCGGCATCGACCGCCAGAGTGGACGCGTCGCCGTGGTCAACGACGCCTTCGGGCGACTTCCAGTCTACTGTGACGACCATGCCGACGGGTTCGTCCTCTCGCGAGAACCGCGGTTCGTCATCGGCAACGGAGAGAACAACGAGTTCGACCGTATGGGCCTCGCACAGAGTCTGCTATTCGGCTACACGCTGGGAGATCGGACGCTGTGGGAGGACATCGAGCGACTCGCCGGCGGAACGCATGTCGTTGTCAACAGCGATGGCGAATCCGAGCGCACCCGCCATTACGAGTTTGACTTCAGCGAGAAGCGACACACCGACAAATCCGTCGAGGAGAATGCTCGAAATCTCGCGGAGCTCTTCACCGATGCCTGTGACCGCAGAACCCGCCCGGGAGGGCAAACCCTCCTCTCGCTCAGCGGGGGGCTAGATTCTCGCGCCGTCGCCGGCGGCTTCCGTGCGCGGGACATCTCGTTCGTCGCAGCGACGTTCATGCACGACGATGGGAGCACGAGCGACGATGTCGAGATCGCTCGTCAGGTCGCGGACGCGGCGGAGTTCGACTGGAAGACGTATACGCTGGAACCATTCGGAGAGGCCGAGGTGAACCAACTTCTCCGGATGAAAGAGGGATTGAACCCTGTCCAGATGGGATTCATTCTCCAGTTCTTCGAGCGTCTGCTCGAGGAACACGGTCACGGCACAACGTACGTAACGGGTGATGGCGGCGACAAGGCGATTCCCGACCTGAGCCCGAGCGCCGACATCCGTTCGCTCGAGGAGTTCGTCTCGTACGTCTGCTCGAAGAATGCCATCTTCGACCCGGCGACGGTCGAGGAGCTGACCGGCGTCGAGGAGCAGGCACTCAGGGAGGAGATCGCCGCCGTCACCTCGGCGTATCCCGAGTCGGAGTGGAACAACCTGTACGTTCACTTCCTCGTCGCCGAGCGGGGGCAAAACTGGCTATTCGAAGGGGAGGACCGCAACCGCGGGTACCTCTGGAGCACGAGCCCGTTCTACGGGCTACGGTTCTTCGAGTACGCGATGAACGTCCCCGCGTCCCAGAAGTCCGGCTACCGTCTCTACCGGTATTTCCTGGACGAGCTGTGGCCGGCGGCCACCGGCATCGAGCACGCTGACTTCGGGTTCGCGCTCGACTCGCCGGTGTACTACGCCGTGCAGCAGGGGCTCGATCTGATAGACGGTTATCCACGTCTCGAACGGATCGTCGAAACGATTCACGACGGCGGGAGCTCGCGTTCCGAGGACGATGTCGCCGGTCATCTCCTCTCGCGCCGACTGTCAGACCGAGCCGTCGAGCGATACTTTTCGCCGACTGTCGTCGAGGATATCGCAAACGACCGCGCCGCCTACAACTCGAAGCAGGCGTTCACGCTCCTCACCTTAGCTTCGGAGGTGGCTCGCCTCGGGTCGACCGAACGGGTGGTGGACGCCTGATGACTGTCTCCCACTCCGTTGCTCACGCCGGTCCGGATATCGGCACCCCTAGGACAACACTCACTGCCGGTGAGAGAAACGTACGGCCGTACCCGACGCACGACCGAGACAGTAGATGAACGCGGATCGCACCGACGGGCTCGTCAGCGTCGTCCTTCCGACGTACGGCCGTCCGGAGTTCCTTGTCGATGCCGTCGAGTCGGTCGATAGCCAGAGCTACGGTCCAATCGAAATCGTCGTCGTCGATGATCACTCGCCGGACCCGATCGAACCCCGACTTGAAGACGTCTCAGTCGGGGAGAATCGGACGCTACGCTGCATCCGCCACGAGGAAAACCGGGGGGCCAGCGCGGCCCGGAGTACCGGAATCGAGGCGTCGGAAGGCGAGTTTATCGCGTTCCTCGACGACGACGACTACTGGCTGCCGAGCAAGGTCGAAAGGCAGGTCAAGGCGTTCGAGCGTGCCGGCTCGGACGTCGGCGTCGTCTACACGGGACAGCAGTTCGTCGTCGACGGCGAGGTGACGAGCGTCTCCCGCCCGACGCTTGAAGGCGACGTTACCAAGGACATACTCTGTGGGGCGACTATGTCGACCTTCTCCGCGATAATGGTGCGGTCGGAGGTGTACGAGACAGTCGGCGGTCCCGACGAGCGGTTCCCCTGCTGGCAGGACCGCGAGTGGCTCCTTCGCCTCTCCACGGAGTACGATTTCGCGGTTGTCTCCGAGTCCGTGGTCGTCCGACGATCGACGGATCACGAACAGATCAGCGACGACTTCGAAACCAAGCGCGACACCGCGTACCCGCTGTTCTTGGAGACGTTTCGACCGTTAGCGGCGACGTACGGCCAGAAGTACGAACGGCGACTCGTCGCTTCCCAGTCGCTAGAACTTGGAAAATCGGCAGTTAGACACGGCTACGCGCGGGACGCTCGGAAGTACCTGCTTCGGTCAATTCGGTATCATCCGACGGAGGTTTCAGCGTATCTGTACTTCATCGTCGCACTCGGCGGTAAATCGACGATTGAACCGGCGCGGGCGGTGTACCGCTCGGTCAACCAGCTCAGAGAGTGACTGACCCCTCGGGTTACGGCGCAATTAGCTGTGTTACCACTTTTGTAACTAAGCTACGACGACTGTTTCGAACAAGTATGGTGGTTCGAACGGGCTCGTTCGGAGACCGTCTGCAGGAGAGCGACACATGTACCGGATCTACCACGGTTCCGACCGTGACGGATCAGCACGCGCCTCCTCGGACGGGAGACGACGACCGTGCGAACCGTGTGGGATCGGGAGAGGATCGGAGAAACGCGCCCCTGAATGGGCCATCGTGTACGCGTGCGACGCCGTGATCGTCGATTGCGATCTCGATGAGGTCAACGATATGGGACGCAAGAGGTGCCTGAGAATCGGGATCGGGAACGATGACGCGTATCGAGAGCGACGCGCGTCCGCCTCACAGACCATCGGTGACCCGGTGCCAGAGGAATGGAACGTAGAAACCTGTTGAAAGCTGCGGGGGCGGTCGGGATCACGAGTTTCCTCGCCGGCTGCTCGCTGTTCGACTCCGGGTCCGACCGAACGGAGACCTCTCAATCAGAGACGACACCGTCCCGGCTTTCGGGTTCGGAATTCGAGACGGTCGTCAAACTCGAAGACGTATCCGCCGACATAGAGGGTGACGAACCGATAGATACCGCCATCGATTCGCACCTCACGGACGGCACGCTCGTCACCGTGCCGGGGGGCCGACACCGGATCGGATCGATCACAAAACGCGACATGTCGAACGTCGGGCTCGTCGCAGCGGACGGCGCGACGCCGACATTGGTTCCTGACCGACCCGTCTCCGAGCTCACGGACGACGAACTTCTCGTCAACATCCGAGGGTCGGACATCCTGTTCGGCGGGTTCGATCTGGACTTCACCCGCGGTTCGGACTACGGCGGACGTGTCCAACTCATCGCCGAGAGCGGCGATGTCTCCGTATTCGATGTCACTACGAAGGGACAACTGGCCGGGAACGTCGACGGCTACCGCGTGGAAGCACACTCGGTGGATGGCGTTGCGACGGTGGACAACGTCAATATGCGCGACGGAGCCGTCGAAGGTCAGTCGGCGACCGGGATATTCGTCGGCCCGTCACACGCCGGCGAGATCCACATCCGCAACTGCGACATCTGGCATTTCCCCAGCAAGGGCATCTACGCGTCCAATCCCGCCCACCCCGATGTCGGAGAGGGTGGAACCGTCCACGTAGAGGGCGGACTGTACAAGAACAACAACGACTGTGACGTCCGCGTCGGCAGCGCGGGCTCCACGGTCAAAAACATCGTCTCGGTCAAGCAGGACACTCGTCAGGGCGAGACCGTCACGTGGGAGAACCCGATTCCACGGCGGCACTGGGACGGGCGAAGCAATGTCATCCAGACTCGATCGATCCGACTCAAACACGGCCAAGACGTCCTCATCGAGGGCTGCGAGTTCGTTCACGACATCGGCCAGGGCGCCGGAGCCATTACGGGTGAAAGCACTCACGGAGGCGGAACGACGATTCGCGACTGCCGCATCTCGGTGAACGACGCCGAGATTTATCCGATACTGCTGAAGGACGGAAGCGGTGACGGATTCGAGATCGAGAACGTAACGATCACGGGGACGGGCGGGCGCGGCGCCGCCATCCGCGTCGAAAACGGTCGCGACGCCACCACCATTCGGAACTGTCGAATCGAGACGGAATCGGGCGACGGAATCCAGATGGAGCCGGGAAGTGGCATCACGATGGCCGCGACGGAGGTCTCCGTCCCGGGCGAATGTATCACCATCGACGATGCCGACCGGTCCTTGTCCGAACTTCCATACACCATCGAACTCGAGAGGGTCGACGACGGCCCCGGAGAGCTATCCCTGTTGGTTACGGGCGACTTGCAGTCGCTCGGAACCCTCTCGAACGTATCGCTTTCACCGAGCAGCGTCGGCACGCAGGTGATCGGAACGATGGACGACGCCACCGTGAGATTTGAATTTTCTGGCGATATCAGGCGACTCTCTGCCGATTCCTCTGTGGTCGTCTCGATCGAAACATAATTGTGCTTTACGTGATCTCGTCGATCAACCCGAACCCGTTTTTGAACCGCACACGGTTCTCGAACCCGTGGGCGTCGAGTGTCGCGACGATCGCCTCGCCAGCGTCGATGTCGCATCATCGAAACAGGAAGCCCGATCCTCACCGAGGCAACGCCTGTGGCTGAGTAGGATGGGATAGTTCACAGCCAATCCGAGATTGATACGGCCGTCTCGGTAGCACAGGCATGGCTCGCGGCACATCTGGAGACTGCGAAACACAGTTCGATCGAGACATCAGAGGGTCTCTCTAGAGTGTCCGTTTTTTCTCAACGTCTGCAAGAGGCACCCGAACACTAATTATGAACGCGATCATATTATCGAATGCATAATGATCAACAGAGAGCGAGAGTTGCAGTGGCTCACGTCACATCTTTCTCGAAAAGAACGACAGCTACTCGTGCTGTATGGTCGACGTCGAGTCGGAAAAACGACGCTGGTGACGACTGCACTTGAGGAGTTGGAGGTGACTTCGGTATACTATCTGTGTGATCAGCGTGGGTCGCATCATAATGCGCGGCGTTTTGCGGCTCAGTGTGCCGAGACGTTCGATGATGTCACGCCGGCTGTCGAGGATTTTGCAGAGGCGTTTCAGTATCTCACAACCCGTGTTGACGGACCGTGTGTCGTCGCACTGGACGAGTTCTCGTATCTCGTAGCAGATGACGAGACCATTCCTTCGGTGTTTCAGACAATTATTGACGAAGTCCTCGACGAGACGAAGATCTCTCTCGTGCTGTTGGGGTCATCGATTTCGATGATGGAAGATGGTGTATTGAGCTACGAGAGCCCGCTGTACGGTCGCCGCACCGGGCAGTGGGAGCTCGCTCCGCTGTCATTTTCAGATGCTCGCGCATTCTTTCCGAACACAGGTATTGAGACGCAGATCCAGATATACAGTGTTCTGGGCGGGATTCCAGCCTATCTCGAACAGTTTGATACCGAGCAGAGCCTCTTCGAGAACATCGAACAGGCTATCCTCTCGAAAGGTGCGTTCCTCTATGAGGAGCCACAGTTCCTGCTCCGGCAAGAGCTTCGCGAGCCCGCGACATACATAGCGATCCTCGAAGCTATCGCCGGTGGAGCGACTCGTGTCACCGAGATCGCCAACGAGATCGGCCACGATGCAAGCAGCCTCTCTCGATACCTCCAGAACCTCACACAGTTGGCGATCCTTGAGCAAGAGCATCCAGTCACAGATCCAGACGGTCGTGGGCTGTATCGACTGACAGATGATTTTCTTCGATTCTGGTTCCGGTACGTGGCAACGAATCAGGGAACGCTCGAGCAGGGACGGACGGAACCAGTCCGGGCGGCGATCGCCGACACACTCCCGAGACACACGAGTCGGACCTTCGAAACTGTCTGCCAGCAGGCGGTTCAGACATCCGGATTTCCCGTCTCCTGTTCGCGGGTCGGTCGCTGGTGGTACGACGGCGAGGAGATTGACGTCGTTGGGATCGATCAACAGACAGATACCCTGTTGCTCGGTGAGTGCAAATGGACGTCAGCACCCGTCGGTCGTGCGTTATTCGACGAGCTCACAGCACTCGAGTCAGCGGTCCGGTGGCACGGAGACGACCGGAACGTGAGGTATGTGCTCTTCTCGCGTGCCGGGTTCACCGACGAGTTACAGTCAATCGCTGATGAGCGTCCTGACTTATCTCTGTACGGGCTGGACGATCTCGCTGGCCTGTTTGAGTGACACCCTCTCACTCTTCTCATCCTCTTCGCTCGTTCCTTGAGGAAGGGTCTTAGATCCTCAAGTCATTGACATTCTCTCTGCCCTGAAGAGTCGGTGAGAAATTGGCGCACAGACCTTCCGATCGAGCTACGACAAGCCGAGTTCGCGAGCGGCGTCCGCCGAGATAGTCACTGCTCGCTCGCCGATCGACACGTTGCCCTCGACACATTCGCCGATCAGCGCGTAGAGGTCTTCGAGGTACGACGCCGGGCGTTCCTCTTGGACGCGCGTCGTCGCCTTCCCTTCGAGGTGTGCGCCACGGTGTGCGACGTACGTCTCCACGAATCGCTGCCGGATCGGCTCGGGACTCTCCCAGACACTCGCCGGGACGGCGTCGAGAGCCGTCTTCATGCCATGCGGTGCGCCCATGGCGACGAGACACCGGCCGAGGACGGAGGCATCCGTCGCTGGGTATAGTTCGGTCGCGCGTCCGTCACTGTTGACGTGTCGTTGTTGTGTGTCGACGCCGACCGCCGCGAACGCGTCCTCGATCGTCGCGTGATCGACCCGGCGCCCGGTCGAGATTGCCGGGACGAATCGCTGGTCGACACTCCCACCTGCGAGGACGTGCGCGAGCAGCTCGACGAGCGCACCGGCCATATCACAGTCGGGATCGAGCCAGCCATTCGCACTCGCCGTCTCGATCCCGCGCACCGGATCGGGCTTCCCGCCGCTGAGCCACGGTCGAACCCGCCCCGCCGGTAGTTCGAGTGCGGTCCCCACGGCCGTCCGGCCGGCCTTTGGATGCTCGGCGGCGTACGCTTGCACGCGCTGGTAGTCCTCGACCTTTTCCCACGGGTCGGGGTAGACGCGGTCGGAGTAGGTCCGCGCGATCGAGCGCGCCGTCGGTTCCATATGCAGTCTGTTGACAGCCTGAGAGATACGTCTTCCGGGCTCGTTCTCAAACCGGAGATTCGGGCCGATGTGTTTATGCCTGTACTCGGCGTTAATTGATCCATACCAACAGACAAAGCGAGGATCAGGGTGGCGGGACCACCCGACTCGGCTGCACAGTGCAGGGCGCCTCAATGGGCACCTGTTTCTCTGCGCCCGAGTATGGTTAATCTTCGTATCTGTCTCGTTGGAGACACAACGAAACTATGAACCCCAAATCAGCATTTCAGGACAGTGAACGGGCCGTCAGCCCCGTTATAGGCGTTATACTCATGGTCGCAATAACTGTAATTTTAGCGGCTGTGATCGGGACGTTCGTACTTGGGCTCGGTGACCAACTTGGCGGGTCAGCTACTGCCGGCGTCACTGTTGATGGCGATGGTACAACTAATGTCACCGTCACCCTCACCAACACTGGGACAGCCGAAAGCATAAAAGTCGTTAATAATAGCGGTGGTACAGTTACTCCCAGTCGCGGATCTGATTCGCTTAACAGTACTGGAGCTAGTGCTTCATTCGATAGTACCGTTACCACCGACCCTAACGATCCAGGAGATTACAACGTGGTTGCGGTTGGACCGGGTGGAGAGCAGTCAGTTCTCCGTTCGTTCACTCTCGCAGCAGAAGCAGAGTAATCAACCAGCCTGGTCTGCTGACCATTTTTGAAGCCGACGGCCGAATTCCCGTGTTGCCTCTGCTACTGGATTGGGTGCGACATCCCCGAACCTGAGCGTCGACGAGGAGTAGGTGAGCACCGATTTTTCTGACGTAGTCGACGGAACAACTCTTTTTCTTGATATATCCCGGAACGATCCCGCGTCAGACACGTTTCTCGGGAGTTTCCTATCGGATCGAACGTGCCGACGGCATCGGGGTTGGCGTCCGGCGGCGCGGGCTGTGTGGTCCCATCAATCCGCTCACCGATCACAACGACGCCGATAGCTCTCCCCCACGAGTGTGTAGCGGGAGAACTCAATCTCCAGTACCTACGTTGAGCGAGCCCAGAGTTGCTCCCTCGACCGCTATTTTGTGCCAACGGGTGATCACCGCTCGGGTGATCACCTGAAGTTGGGTTTCTTCGCCGAGAAACGATGGCTCAGCAGCTCCGGCGTCCGGTGGTGGATGGAAGTGCGCGTCGGGTGCGTTCTCTTTCGGGTGGTTGTCGAATCGAAAATCGATCCCGTCGGGCTCCGTGTAGTGATAGCGGTATGTCCCACTCTTCCACCACGTAATCTCCATTCGGCCCGGTGTATCCAGCCCGGACGAAAATTCAACGACGAGTTCGGTCGGATTCACCGGATCGTCGACTGCCGCAGAGTCGACAAGTGGTTCCTCGTTCACGAGTACGTCCCGAATCTGCTGAAGCACAACGGAATCGACGGGCCCAACAGGGCCGGCGATGTCGCCGGCCATCAGTCCTGTGTCGCCGCGCCAAGGTCGCGGGCTCGACTGTAGTTGATCGCGGCTTGAGCAATGTGGAGGTTCCGTTCAGTCGTCTGCCACTCAGAGACTGCCTCCCATGCCCCTGTAGAGGGATTGCTCTCCAGCGAAGTCGCGAGTTCCTCCGGAGACACGGCGTCGTACGTTTCCTCGAAGTCCCGAATTCGCTGTTTCATTGTCTGGACGTTTTCGATCAGGGCCTCTCTACTGTGGTCTGTCGATAGCTCCCGGAGCCTCTGGTAGAGAAGCGTGTCCTCGTTGCGCGTGTACTTCGTTCCAGTACCGTCTTCTATTGCAGTCGCCGTTCCAACCTCTACGAGCGAGTTGAGATGTTTTCGCGCAGTCGGCTCGCTCACAAGGGCTTTATCGGCAATGTCGCCCGCGGTTTTCGGCGATGTCGTTTGTTCAATCGTCTGGTGGACACGCTCTAATGCTGTTGTCGACCGCTTCCACCCGTCACGGGCGCTACTGAGCGTCTCAGGATCGGAGTCGGAACCCATAGGGGAAAGTCCGTGCTCGATCATAATATATGTTTCTCGGAGAAATTATTGTTGTGCCAGTAGGTGGCTCCAGTATTCTTGAGACAGCGACAGGGACTACGGACGCTTCACCGAACAGCAAGGCGGATGCCTGCGACTAGTCACGACGGAGTGAGTGCGTCACGGATCGTCTGGGCGTCGATCTGGCCGTCGGTCACCACCTCCGAACAGCCCGGCGCAGTGAGATCGTACTTTGGAAGCGCTGTGTTCGGGCTGAGCAGGTCCGCTGGGTCAAGTTCGATCCGCGCGCGCCCCGACGCGGGACTCGCGAGGTGATCGACGACGGTGTGTCCAAGCGGGCGTTTGGTGACGACCCAGATGCTCGCATCGGGGTCACACGCCGCCATCGCATCGGCGTCTTCGAGCACGCCCGCGACAGATCGTGTGTGGAGGGTTCGCCCTCGACACAGACGCGTGGCTGGCTGTCGGCATCGAGTCCGGCGATATCGACACTCTTGCAGATACCGACTCGGCGTAGATATTCTCTGATCCCGGTCACCTTGGCTGGCACTTCCAGTGGCAGTGGGCCGAGGGTTTGCCGCTAGACGTCCTCAAGTAGTGAGCGTGCTCGCTGGACGTAGCTGTTCGCGTTCCAACTTCGAGCGATGCTGATGTTCTCGAGGAGAGTGCGTGCCTTCTCAGGCGTCAATTGCTCTGTTCGAACGAATACCGAGAGCAGTGTTGGCGTCGTCACGAGTCGCGTATCGACCAGTGAGGCGTGAATGAGACCAAGACGATTGAATTCATCACAGAGGAAGAGCGTGGCATCTATTTCGTTTGCAAGTGTAATGGCAGCGTTTTCGCCATCATCGAGTGGGAACTCGGTATCCAGATCTACTGATCGGACTGTGAGCTCAGTAGTTCGATCAAGGACTGCGGTTGCCGCTTGCCCATGCTGATCATCGTACGAAGCAATCTCTTGGAGTTCTTCGACGACCGCTGCCGGGATGAACACATCATAGTGGGTGAAACAGAGTGAGAGTGGAGTTGGGTCGGAGTTCGAAACGATACCCAGACTCACGAGAGCAGATGTGTCTGCGACAAGCGCTACCATCTATGCGTCGGCGACCTCGTCAATGAAACCGTCGTCCAGCTGCTGTTTCAACACACGGAGATTGGCAGCTTTTTCGGCCCCAACGAGTGCTTTGAGCTGCTCGTAGGCGATCTCGTCGTCGTAGTACGCAGCAGCGATCTCTTGGATGAGTGTATCGTCGTGCGTCGCGTCTTGGAGATACTCTCGAAGCGCAGTGACGAGGATGTCTGTCCGATCTTCTCCGAGAACTGCGGCGAGTGCATCAGCCCGATCGATGAGACGATCGGGGGCTCGAAATTGTACGCGCTTTTTCTCGGCGCTCATTATGTGTACAATGTGAGCCAACGTACTTACGTGTTTTCGTGTGTACGATGTGAGCCACTTTGTGAATAGCAGCGAAGAAGCAGCACGAGACAGTTGTTTCGCCTCAGTTGCGTGGATCATACCATAGATTGGTCGCCGAAAACGAAAACGGCGACTTAGCTACTTCGGCACCTACTATTCAGGCGTTGGCTTTCTCTTCGATCTCGTGTACGGTGGTGGCATACAGTCGCCTCGCCGTCTCAACGTGTGCTGGGGTGACCGTTTCGGAGTGTTCGAGTCGCGCACTCGCAATAGCGAGTCGTTCGAGGATGTCTGTCGTGGCGGTCCGCATCGATGACCCTGTGTTATCGGCTCCGGTACACCTTGCGGCTTCAGATGCGGTATACTCCCGCTCAAGATGGTCGCGGGCCTCCGTGGTGAGTGTTGTTGTCAGCTGTCGGGCGTAGTTGAGATACGCGCCGGCGAACGCGGGCTCAACCGGCTCAATCTGATTCGGTGTGGCGCTGTTGAGCCAGCGATCGGTTGTGAGATCAGCGGTGACCACAACATCAAGTGCCGTCGCTAGTTGTGGGACGATCTCGGCGTAGTTATCATCGCGCTGATGGGGGCCAGTACACCAGGTCATGGTGATGGCTCCCGGCGCCGAGTGGGTGTCCTCAGCAGTCCATGTCGGGACGTTGCCAGTCCGCATCCCTTGTGAAATTGCTGTCTGGAGTTCTGGGTCAGCAAATCTGATCGTCGAATACACCGTCAACGCGGTCTGTGGATCTGTGAGGGGGCCGCCAGCGTTTGTGTACATGGCAGCGGTTCGGTCGGCCGCTTCACAGGGGATGAGACCGACGGCACCATCAGTGACGGTACGCAGTTCGGCAGCTATGGACCTCGATGAGTATCGTCTGTCGAGTCCGAGACCGAGATGAAGCGGGCGTCTCTCTTGTGTGACAGCTGGTACTGGCGCACTCACGAATTGCAACAAGAGTGCTTCTCCAACTCGTGGAGGGATAGCATTTGGAGTGAGTGTCAGCGCAAGACGCTGTCGCGTATTCGGATCGGCTGCCAACTCGGTCCCTGTTGTCTCACTAGTTTCCATACGTGTTCAACGTATAGCCGGGTGTTGTTTGTAGCGTGTACAGTGAGTTCCGGTAGCACACGTGACCGTCTCCATCCAGATACACCATATTGCGGGATCGAGACGAGTGACTCCATTGACATCCTCCCACGGCTTCACAGTAGGTGCCGAAGTAGCTGAGTCGTTGCTGTGTTGAATAGCGTCCTCTGAGTCGAAACAAAGTGTCCTCCACTTTAGGATCACCTACAGCAACCCCTCACACGCTGCTTCTCATTCCGGCATTTGCTGATGGCACCGCTATTCAACAGAGCAATCGGAAGTGCAGTGTGGTGGGCTGTTCCCTTGTCGAGTGCTGTAGCTGTCGCTGTGCGTTGCTGCATCTCCAACCAGTCCGCTGTGTCGCCGTGGTTACACCCGCTACGGACGGTGGTCGAAGCGCTGTTTCGGTTGGGCGTCGAGGGCTGTCGAGGCGTCACCAGCGGGGCGCTGGTGGGTTCCCTGTTTGATGGCCCCGCCGCAGATAGTGAACGTGCCGTGGCCCGCGTGGACGCGTCGTCGACGATCCATTGCCGGTGGCCGTCAACGTGAACGGCGCTCACGCGCGGTTCTTGGCGAGTCCGGAACGTGCCTCGTGGCGGTCGATGTTCATTCGCTCCAGATGGCGACGATCCGCTCTTCGATCTCGTCGAGGACTAGCGTCAGCACGTCGCGATGGTCTGTCGGCCAAGAGGCGTCGTTACCGGGCGTCGGGGCAGCGGGCGGGGGGTGGAAGTGGTTTCGTGTGTTGTGGGGATTCGGATGGCGGTCCCACCGGCATTCCCAGGCACTCTCGGGGTGCGTCTCTCGATACTGAATCTTGAAGTCGTCATTCGTGTACCAGCGGACAGCCAGGACCGCCTCGCTGACGGTCGCTGGATAGTACGATGATACGAATGCAACATGAAGTTCGAGGTGGCCACTGGCGTTCGTGATAGTCGCTTGTTCGACTTGCTGTGTCGCTCGGAGACGCGTCTGGAGGAACTCGAGTATCGGCCGATCGATGGGAGCAGGGCTCCCGCCATCGCCTGTTGGTGGCACCATCCAGCGAGCTACCCCGAGGCCTGTTCGCCGTCGGCGCTGGCACGTTGCTGGCGAGCGCGTTCGTAACGCTCACGTTCTTCCCGTGCGGTTGCCCAGTCGGCGAGGTCACTGTACACGGCGTCGATCGTTCGTTCGTCACTCGCCTCCGCCATAGCCACGGCGTCAACCGCAGCCGGTGTTGCGGCATCGTACGTGTCCTCGTACTCAGCAACTCGCGTCGTCAGCTCGTGTACGCGTGCCTGTAGTTCTTCGATAGAGTGGTCTGCGGCGAGTTGGTTGATGCGTCGCCATTCGAAGTATGCGTCGTTGCGTTCATAGGTGGTTGGATGACCGTCATGGCGTGTCGCGATGCCGAGATCCGAGAACCAGCTAAGGTACTTTCGGGCGGTTTTCGGGTCACACTCTACTCGCTCGGCGATAGCACTCGCCGTCGATGGTTCCCGAGTCTGGAGGATAGTTCCATAGATACGCTGTTCGACGTCGTCCCCGCTAAACGGGTCATCGAAAGAGGGGGGCCCGTCTGTGGACGCTGTGTCGGGCATACGCGCTCTTTCGAGGCTACAGATATAATTCTTTCTTCGAGGAATAATTTCCTGAGCCGAGTATTGTTCTAGTACCTGCTGGTTGGAACCGAGGCGTGCAGCTACCGCCTGGTCAACAAGGTCGCTGTCAATACGGCCTTGCCAGAAGTCGATGTCTTCGTGGTCAATCGACTGGATGGCCCATGGAACGATCCGACTTTCATCTGGTGTTCCACCACGAACCCAACTCGTCTCTGGAATCTCCATCAGTCCATCCATCCAAGATTTCGATGTCAACGTTAGCGAGATATATTGGTCGCCGTGGAACGGACGGCCTTCGTGGTTCGAGAGAATGAGCCAGGGCCGAGCGTCCTCCTCACCGTTGAACGGATCATCTCCATAGACGATGTCGCCACGCTCGAAAATTGGAGCCTTTTCGTCGGTCACTGTTCGTCCTCGACGCTTGGGTGAGATTCATCAGGTGCATGCTCACGCCACGCCTCCGGGTCTTCCGCACCAAGTTGGTCGTTGAACAGGGCGGTCGCCCGCTCGTACCCGCTGTATCCTTCGAGGCGCTCTGTGTCGGTAGTCACCGCCCAGTACGTCGCCTTGTGTTCGACCAGACTACGGTCTTTCAACCGTGAGAGTGCGGTGCTGACCGCCCCTTCATCGACGCCGATCTGGGAGGCGATTTCGCGGGCCTTGAACGCCCGATCCTCGTTGGCAGCGAGAAACCCGAGAACCTGATCTGGGACCGAAAGGCCCGCAAGCTCTTCCTTGCTCGTGTTTTCGAAGGTGTCTCGGTCAATCGACATTGTTGACTAGGAATACGGCATCGACTGTAAAAAGCGTTCGGCGTGAAAGTAATGAAAATGTTGAAAGGGATGACTCATCCACCCCGTTGGATGGGGAGACAATCTCGAATCTGACGGGACCCAACTGCTGTCTGGAGAGGGTTTAGCTGAATTGAGGCGCTAAGCCCCCTTCCTCAGCGAGCGCCGACCTCCGACGGAAGCGCCGTGACTTCTTACACAAACTCTCGGCGTACTACGCACGAGAGTACGACCTCGTGGCGGTCGAAGACCTGAACGTGAAGGGGATGATGGAGTCGCCGTCGAACAGCCACAACACGGCGTCGGCGGCGTGGCGAACGTTCCTCTCGTTGCTCGAATACAAGTGCAAGCGAGAGGGGGCGCACTTCGTGGCGGTCAACCCGAGAGGGACGACCAAGGAGTGCGCGTCCTGTGGCGTCTCGACGGACAAGCCGTTGTGGGTCCGCGAACACTCTTGTCCTGCCTGCGGGTTTGAGGCGGACAGGGACGCGAACGCGGCGTGGAACATTCTTTCTCGCGGCCTCGAAGATGTAGAAGTGGGATACTCCGAATCAACGCCTGTGGAGACTGCGCTCCCTGTGGATACATCCGTATCTGCAAAGCGCGTCGTGGAAACAGGAAGCCCCGACCTCAAGGAACGAGCCGCGCCAGCGGCAAGTGAGTAGGTCGGGGTAGTTCACATGAGTCTCCCCGAGCGACAATCCGAACTCAGTTCGATTTTGTGTCGTCCCCACACCGTGAACACGTTTTCGAGGTGTTCCACACGTTCTCTTTCAGCACCTCAACACCGCGCATCTCACCTTTGTATTCGAGGTACTGGTAGAGACGGTCGAACGGCCACGAGTGCAGTCTCTTGTTCCCGGTCTTGCCCCAGTTTGTCCCGGCGGGCGATCATGTCGGTTTCGAATCTGAAGAGTCATTTTTGCCCAAACGTAATTACCCAGCGCAACCGTAGGTATTCCATGGCAACCGAAGATATCTCAACTCGACTTGCACAGCTCAAGCCGAAACTTGAGCAGGAGTATCCGATCAGCGAGCTGGGTATCTTTGGGTCGTATGCGCGTGGTGAACAACAGCCCGACAGCGACCTCGACATACTCGTCGCGTTCGAAAAACCAGTGACATTGTTCGATCTCGTTCGGTTGGAAAACGAACTGACGGACGAGCTTGGTATCGAGGTCGATCTGGTGACGAAAGATTCGTTGAAGCCACGGATAGAGACTCGCGTTAGTGACGATCTCGTCTTGGTATGACAGCGGTTCTGGACTATCTAGATGATATTCTTGACGGCGTTGCGAAGATCAAGCGATATACAAGAGGGATGACCTACGAAGAGTTCGTTGACGACCCAAAGACAGTCGACGCAGTACTCCGGAATTTTGAGGTGATCGGCGAGGCAGCGAAGAACGTTCCTGATGATATCCGTCAAGAGTATGATGATGTGCCGTGGTCAGAAATGGCTGGAATGCGTGATAAGTTGATCCACGGATACGCAACCGTCGAATTACAAATTGTCTGGACAACTATCCAAGAAGAGGTGCCAACCTTAGGAGCACAGATCGAGTCCGTTCGAGACGAAATTGAATGACATCGCAACGCACAGTAATGTAGTGAGGTCCTCCATGACGTTCGTAGTGAACACTTCAGGACCGACCATGGCTACACAATCCGAGAATGCTACGCCCATCTCGGAAGCGCAGGCATGGTTTGCGGTACATCCAGAGTCTGCCAAAAACAGCTCGATCGAGACGTCGGAGGGTCCTCCCTAGAGCGCCCCTTCTCGCGGTTGTTACGGAAAATCGAGGAGAAAGCCTCGCGCTTTACAGTGGTTGCCGAATCGGCCCGTATCAGTCACCGATCGGGTGTGAACAACGGTCTTCAGTTATATACGTAATAAAGAGATATATAAATAGAATACACCGAGTTTGATGACCAGTATCCTCGATATGAGACGTGTTGTGAGGTTCGGCAACTACTGTTTAGCGCGGGGATGAATCCGACAACAGAGACACTAAACACGAGTTTTATAACGCTTGACAGTATATTGTAACGTAAGCACACCAGGCGAAAATTGGAGTTGGATTGGGGTCTCCGTCAACAAAAAGCAACCCTGCGTCGGATGTTCTACTCGCCCTTCGCGGGTGAGTCAGGTCGATGGCACGGCCTGTGAGGTGCAAGCAGATACCCAAGCACACCACGCCTCCATTCGGAGGCCTGACGCACTACTCACAAACCACAGCCGAGACCCCGGTGGTCTCGGTCAGGGTGCCTTCGGGGGCACACGACCGGCGTGCTGTCCCACGAAGGAATCCTCCGCTTCAGCGCGGGGAGGATGTCAATTGCTAGGTCTTTCGCCTGAAGCGACTCCGTGACCCGATCCCACTCTTCGGGATACACCACGTCGACGCGCCAGCTCTTGATGCCGATCACGTTGAGATCCTGCACACCCACCCCACCGCTTCCGCTGTTAGCACGAGCGGACACCACTGTGATCAGGACAACCGACGGAACTCCGATTCACGCGGACTCCAATAATGTCGATAATCCACTTCGCACCGCCGAAACGGACTGCTCCAACCGGTGTTCGTTGTACTTCCCACCATCCTTCCCCCGATTGTGTTCTGTCGAACTCGTGATTCCCAATTGTGCCAACTCGCCTAGGTAGTCACGGACCGACCGTTCTGAAACCGGACTCACCCCTTCTGAATGAGCGACTCTCCGATATGTGTCTACGACCTCACGCGTTCGTGCCGGCGTTTCACCACGTTCGTGGAGGAGTGCTAGTGCGTACAACACGAGTTTTCCGTGCTGGGAGTAGTTCTGTATCCCCTCGACTACTTGATCCATCTGAACACGCTCCCGGGCTTTCTGTACATACGATTCGGTTACAACATCGGAACCACTCTCGCGTGCGACGTCGCCGGCCTCCAAGAGGAGATCTAAGGCTTTCCGTGCGTCACCGGAGTCTTTCGCCCCGTAGGCTGCACACATCGCGATAACCCCGTCTTCGAGGACACCGTCTTGAAAGGCGACCCGTTCACGCTGTTCAAGTACGAGCCGGAGTTCGTCTGCATCGTACGCGCTGAAGGAAACTTCCTTTTCACAGAGTGACGACTGGACCTTCGAAGACAGTTGTGTCCGGAAATCCAAGTCGTTCGAGATACCGATGACACCGAGCTTCGCATCACAGATGTCACCGTTCGAGCGAGCGCGCGACAGTTTGTAGAGCAGCGAATCGTCTCCGATGTGATCGACTTCGTCAAGCACAATGAGCACCGTCCCCCCGCTCGCATCGAGTTCGTCGAAAAGGAATTCATACACACTCGCCTGTGGATACCCTGTATTGGATATCTGCCGTCCCGGCTCACGTAGTTCGTTGACTAGCTTCACACCCACTTGGTAGGATGTGTTCAGCCCGTCGCAGTTGACTTCGATCGTTGTGAGCTTGAGTTCCGGCACGTTGGTTGCGTCCCTTTTGAGCGTACGGAGAAGATAGCGCGTGGCTGCAGTCTTTCCGACGCCGCTCTTTCCATAGAGAAAGACGTTCGAGGGAGTCTCGTTGTTGATGACCGGCTGGAGGGCCGCGTGGTACCGGGTGAGCTCTTCGTCGCGCCCGACGAGACTATCTGGCGTCCACTCTTCGAGAAGCGCCTCCCGATTCTCGAAGATGGAGTTATTCGGTGTGAACGAGAAGTCACCCATATGAACAGTATCTAGTTAGTAGTGTATAAAACCATAACTTCTTTTGTTTCCGTTGTTACGCTTATTTATGTACTCTTGATCCCCACTGGTTCCGCTGTTAGCGTCACCGTGTCTCGTATCCATCTGTATCCCTGGTGTACTTCACTCGGTTCGTGGATGGATCTGTCTCTCTATACTAACAGCGGAAGCAGTGGGGTTGTGTGCGCGAGCGCACCGCCCAAAGAGATTCACGTTAACAGCGGAAGCAGTGGGGTGAGTATGAGTATCACAGACTACCGTTTTGGGGACACACACGCTCTGTTTTCACTCCCCGTTTTTCCACCGTAACAGCGGAACCAGTGGGGTGGGGGTATTCCACGAAGTCTCTGGGTTCGTCCTCAAACCTAGAAACATGTGATGACTTGATATCCTCTCTGCGCTGAAGCGCGAGGATTTCTCCCCGGCTTTCCGTGATTTCTGCGGCCTGTCACGACGGAGTGAATGCGTCACGGATCGTCTGGACGTTGAGCTGGCCGTAGGTCATCACCGCCGAACAGCCCGGCGCAGTAAGATCGTATTTCGCAAGGGCCGTGCTCGGACTGAGCAGATCCGCCGGATCAAGGTCGATCCGCGGGCGCCCCGATGCGGGGCTCGCGAGATGATCGACGACGGTGTGTCCAAGCGAGCGGTTCGTGACGACCCAGATACTCGCATCGGGGTCACACGCTGCCATCGCATCGGCGTCTTCGAGGACACCGGTCGACAGATCGTGAGTGGAGCGTTCGACTTCGACGCAGACACGTGGCTGGCCGTCGGCATCGAGTCCGACGACGTCGATCCGGGCTTCCGATTCAGGGGGCACCCAGTAGCGTTCCACTTCCTCGATCGGGAGGTCCGGGTCTTCACAGCCTGTTTCTAGCGCCTGTGCCGCCAACTCGACGCCTTTGATGTGGAGGACGGACTCGGCGGGGTCGCCGCGTTTGGGCTCGGGTGGATCCCCGCCATTTCGCAGCCGTTCGAGGAGGGTTCGTGCTTTGGATGTGAGGTTATAATAATCGCCTTGGAGATCCGACTGGAGCGTGATATAGCCCGCCTCAACGAGGGCTTCTTTCGGTTCGGCACCCGTGAGACCGACCGCCGCACGGAGCGGGTACATCGATTGATCGCGGACATCCCACGCTCGGTGATCGATCGCCCGGCGGCGGGCCCGCTCGACAAGCCGCAGAAACATGACTTCGGTGATCGAGAGCGGGCACAACTCGATCGCCTCAGTCGTGACTGTCTCGAGGCCGATCTCGGTGATCGGGAGATCACACGTCGAGAGATCGATATCGGGCTCACAGTGCCGAATCGCCGCACGCAGTTTTGGGAAGCTTACGAGGAACTCCTCGCCACAGTCAGCACACCGCAGTGTGTCTGTGGCGTCGTCGTAGGTGGCGCCCGGTGGAATATCGACGGCTGGGAGCCAAAGTGTGTGCGTGAGTCCGCGGGTGATTTTTTCGGTGTCAGTCGTTGACGGCGTCTCCGTCGATGCCGTGACGACCCGGGTGTCGTTACGACTCCGCGTGCGACAGGCATCGATCGCGTCCGCACACGCCTCACGGCGAGCCGGCGAAAGCGCGTCGTGTTCTGGGTGTTCGGGGTGGCTCTGTGGGAGTGCTCCCGCACTGATGACAAACGGATCCGGAACGGCGTGCCCGCGGTGTGGCCGGAACCGGACGAGCCAGTCACCTGCCGGGATGCGGCCAACGAGATGTTCGGCTTGTCGGGCGCTGTAGGGTCCTCTGGCGATTGCGTGTGCCATCGCGGTATCGGATTGTGCCGTGAGGACTGTCCCAACGTTGGTTTCGATGTGCGATTGGGCTTCCTCACCAAACTGTGCCAACTCTTGGCTCATCAGATACAGCGAGATGCCGAAGGCGCGCCCCTCGGAGAGCAGATCTAACAACACGTCACTATCTCCGAGGACGTGCGCTTCATCGAGGTAGATGTTTGCGAGCGGCTGGTCGTCGCGTCCCTGATCGAGTTGCCGCAAGCGCCCGGCAGCGAAGACGCGGGCGGTGATCGTCCGAATGATTAGTTCCCGGTGGGGCGCATCAAGCCCGGCCGTATCGATGATGATGACCGCATCGCGGTCGAGCGCGTCGACGACATCGAACTGGTGGGTGGGGTCATCAGGCGGCGTGCCAACGGCGTTCGCCAGCAGCTCATCACGAATCAACGGCGCAAGTCGGCGGCGAGCCCCACCGACGATCGCCCGACGCGTCCGTGCATCGGCGCTTGTCTCTGCCTCGAGATACGCTGCGAACAGTGGGTCGGAGACTGATAGTGAGAGCGCCCTGTTTTCGACATCACCGAGCCGTTCGAGTAGGTCCTGAAGCGAGACGGTATCAGCACCAGCCCTGAACGATGCCGTCAGTAACGTTTGGATCAGTTCCAGTGATTGCCCGGCACTCTCGAAGGACTCCGGAGAGTCGGCTGCACTCTTCAGCACCTCCATGCCGGCGTTGACGACGATCTCGATCAGCCGCGAGCGCCCGATATCGAGGTCAGCGTCGAGAAACGGCCGCAAATCCCATAAGGGAAGTCGCAGCATCTCGGTCGACGCTGTGATCACCGTGACGTCTTCAAGTGTCCCCGTCTCGTGATACGCCATCGGCAAGAACCCATCAGCAAAGCCACCCTTCGGGTCGACGACGATGTCGATCCCGTCGGTCGCTTGCATATTCGAGAGGACTGCCCGCTGGGCGGTGATGGTTTTGCCGGTGCCCGCAGCAGCGATGTGGGCGATATGCCGGCGTTGGCGGTCGAGCGGGACGCCGATTGAAACAGGAGACCCGCTGTCTGCAGTGTACACCTCACCGATCTGTAACGGAGCGTCTAAATACGGCGCTAACGTGTCAGGTGAGGGAGTCTGATGGCGTAGTGAATCAACCGTCACGTTATCAGTCATGTATCTATCTTGCTCCACCGATGAACCAGCCCAGATCTGACTCACAGACGCGTGGCATTCCCGGTCTTCCTGACAGCGAAAAATACCGTTGGAGCATCTCTGTTGGAGCGATTTTGGATGCCTGTATCACGCTCCACATTCCAGTTCCGAACGCTCTCGTATCCGGGTTCTCCAGCCGTTCACGAACATGTGCTGGTTCGCGCGCAACCGTAATGAAGCCGGTTTCCGACCGTTTAGTCCCAAACGGAGCAAGCACGTTTGCTGCCGTGCGATCCGGGGACAGACGGGCTTGCCGTGCCGATTGCGTGGTTGGTTGGCCGACTGCGGCTGTGACGCCAACACCGTAGATACGTTCTTCTGTGGTGCGGACACGGTCACCGTCCTCGTCAATGGACTGCTCGTGTGTCGGTGTTGGGCCGTGCTCTTCCGTAGCGTGGTTTGTCTCCCGTACCGGGACATCTGTGGTGCCCAGTGATACGATCAGCACCTGTAGATAGATGTCATGCGGACTGGTACGCATTCGCGAGACGGCCTCACCGATTGTGCCCGCGGCGGAATCAATGTGTGTCTCGAGTGATTCGGAGCCGCCGGGAATAGGGATGCGTGACGGCGGTGACTGGGTTGTTTTGACTGTCAGTGTTCTGGCAGCGATAATGTCACCGAGTGACTTTTGCAGCGAGACTGGATGAGTGATGTCTTGACGCTGAGCAGTGTCGATGAGCGGTGACTCCGCGGTGATCGACTGGTGGGCTGCGGTGTCACTCTGTTCGGGGATGACCTGTGCGACTCCCGTCGTTGTTTGGCCGGGGGTCGGACCAGCTCCCGGCGGTGCGTGAAACCCGAGTGTAACGGCCAAATTCCCCGGCAGGTTACAACTCCCTTGCTTGAATATCAAGTCGTGTAGCGAGTAGTCAGCGAGCTTCTCCGGCTTGAGCTGTACGACCGGTGGGTTGAGAGATGTGGGGGAGTTACTCATCGTTTGGAGTGATCCGACGCCGAGTCTTCGTCCACACGGCGTTGGTTCTGTCTCGGATGTGACGTGCCCACGAGACACCCCGGCTGACGCATGCGTCCAAGAGTGACGGCTGGTTAGGATTTTTGCGCCGGTGGGCCAGATTCTTGCGCTTTGCGTGCCCAATCAAGGTGATAAATCCGACACCCCGCCACAGAATGAGCTCAGCATAGACGTACACCACGGATGCTAGGAGAATACTCAGCCCCAGCACCACGATAATGAGAGCCTTTTTGGACAGGATCCACAGGCCAGTGCTGGGTATCACCATCCACAAGATCAGGAGTTCTAGTCCCAGCAGAACCACCTCTGGTGGGATGTTTTTTAACCAGTGGGGCAGTCCGCTTTCATCCGTGCTACTCATCTGACTCTCCCTGATTGCACCAGATCCGAGTGGACTGATGAGGATTGATTACTGTCGGATTGCTCCTCGTGGTTGTTTGATCCGGATCTGTGAGAGACCCAGAGCTGACTGTACATCCAGTGTCGACTGACGCATTATGCTCCTGTTGCATTCTTGCAGTAGATGCGTACTACAGTATGGCTTATAGTTCTTTTGCAGGGGAATGATACAGAAATAGTATTAAAATCACCTTTCTCGTTCGGAATTGTACTTGATTTTATGCTATAAAATATGTATTTATATCTGGGGCTTCTTCTTGTTGTACTCAACCACCGTACCGTCGATATTTTTGGAGGTGGAAAAGAAGATGAGAGTATGAATGTAAATCATCCAATTGACGAAGAGACACTCATGAATACGCTTCGTCAACACATCACAGACATCACCGAAGATCCAGATCTGGGTATTAAAACGGAATTAAACAACGAATCACAGGTGGTCAACAGTGATTTGAAAGATACTCAAAAGACACTCCAAAAAAATCTGAAGTATATTCTCGGGTGTACGATGACTGGCAGTGATGATATTCACCTTCTCTGGCAGTCATCGAGTTATGTTATTTTTGACGATCGTGATGGAATACTCACTGAAGGGCTCAGTGACAACATTAATTTTGAATGTGATCTCTCACTTATTCACAAGCTCCATTCTAGAATGGCAAATAAGATTTTCAGGAGCTTCACTGAGAAACCCCCCCGAGAGGGAGATACATGGATAATCAACGTACCACAACACTGGGCTCATGCGACCCAGTCCATGGAGACACTACTAACTGAATTGATCAAAAAAGGAATTTCCCCAACACAGGCGCTTGATTATTGGATGGTCGAAATTCAAAACAAGACCATTCCAAACTGGGCGACAGAACGAGAGAAATCAACACAGACGATTCGGAAGAACATCGAAAAAGCCACAGAACGTATCAACAGAGATAGTAGCAGCCTTGAATTTGACGCCGATCACTATTTCAAATCGGTGTATGACGGCCGATATACAACAGAAAACCGGCGCATAGTTTCAGTGAATGGTCACCACTTAGATCCACGGACTGACCTGTATGATTATTCATCATCCGGCAGTCTAAGTTGGGGGTATCGTGGTGCAGGCCCAACGCAATTGGCAGCAGCGATGCTCTCTGATGTAATTGGTGCGAATCAGGTTAATCACGACATGATTATAAGCTTTAGAAAGTTTTGTAACAAAAAGATGGGAGAGAGTGATCAATGGCGCATCGTCGAAGATGAGATTTTAGAGTGGTACAATGAATATTCCGAAGAAGACCCTCCTTAAGTGATGTTCTTTCTGCTGTGGTCAGCTGTCCAGGTGTTGTAGTTTGTCATCGGTTGCTGTCACAACTCAGAGATTGACAAGCCGGCAGAGATGATCCCGTGCCGTATTCGGGGAAACGGCAGCCTGCTCCGCGATCCACGATGCGGATTGCGGCTCCGAGAGCATCATCGTCACTGACTTCACTCGATCAAACGCCGATGTGTGTTCTTTCCAGGTCTCCATCCAGTCCGGGTCGTCGGGTGGGTTCGCAGGTGACATACGCTATGGTACTAGATCGACAGAAATAGTTCTACTCCCACGCAAATTATAGAGGGCAAGGAGAATACCCGCGCCTCTAGGCGCGGGATGAATCCGACATTTTGACCGACAATCCACCGGCGACATTCCAGTCGGATATGCCACGCGGTCGTTAGTCTTAATCAGGACTTTCTCATAATCGCTAGTTGTCCACTCT
>NZ_BBJP01000049.1 GCF_000739595.1 Halorubrum halophilum
GTACGTGTTTACCCCGAGGTCTCGACAGCCGGCACAGCGTGAGCCCGTGACATAACCTCATTATTGCTGACGACTCGACGAAGTTCTTCGTATGGATTGCGTCCCTGCTGGCGCCACGTCGCCAGCAGGGACAAGACCGTCTCGTGAACGAACATTCCTCGGTCATTACGGAGCGTTCCGATGATTTTCCGGAGAACCACTGGCTCACGAAGTGCGTTCTCTGCGGCATTGTTTGTCGGAGAGACCGCTGGCTCACCGACGAAGGTGAGCCAGTGGTCGAGACCTCCTTCGATCTTCCCCAGCAGTGTTGCCACTGGTCCGTCGGGTACTGACCGCTCAATCAGCGATTCAAGCTCTCTTCGCGCCACACGCTGGAGGTCTGCTCTCTCACGTGGACTTGGGTCGCTCTCCAGCCGAGCCTGGAGAGCGACGAATAGCTGTCTGAGAGCTTGGTAGATCGGTTCACCTTCTGGCTGCTTTTCGGCGGCGTCTTCAGCCTCTCGAAGAATGTGCGCCCAGCACCGCTGGAGGTTGCTGCTGAAAGCTGGGTACGCCGCCCATCCGTCACAGACGACTGTTCCCGCGAAGTCCTCGCCGAGGACTTCTGCGGGAACATCACTTCCGCGACTCTCCCTGACCGCGTACAACGTATGTTGAATGGTCCGAAACGTCCAAATCCACGCTTGTTCACCGTCGCGCTTGATGCCTGTCTCGTCGATGTGAACCACGTCAGCATCCTGAATCTCTTGACGGATCTGCTCGTACTCACAGCGACCGGCGCGCGCAGCGCGCTCGGTCGCGTGCCACGCGGATGCACCTGAGAGTTCGAGTCCGTGTAGTTGCTCGAAGCGATCAGCGATCTTCCGGTAAGGAAGGCGGTGATCGTACCGTGACAGAGCTGATTGAGCGATGACGTTCACCCCGAACTGCCCCTCATCGGGGCAGTCGGGGTGAGCCGCAACTGTCTCTGTTCCACAGGAATCGCACTGGTAGTAGTGGCGGTTGTACCGGGTGATTTCTGGGGGCTGGGGATCAGGGATCTCCTCGACGAGTCGGGGGCTGATGCCCACCGACTCGTCGAAGCGGTCGCCACACTCAGGACAACAGTCACAGGTGACTTCGATTTTTTCGTCAGGATCGGCCATAGAACGCCACTCCGGATCGTGACCATCCTTCCGACCGGGAGTGCCACCGTCAGTTCGGACATCGTCGTCTTCGTCATCTTGCGAGGTCGGGGACCCGTCGGTCCCCGACCGTCGCTTACTGGGTGGAGTGTGTGGATTCTCGTACTTCCGGAGGCGTGTTTCGAGTTCTTCGATCCGCTCCTGCTGCTCTTCGATCAGTTCGTTCTGTTCCTCGATCCGCTCGTCCTTCTGGGCGATCTTCTCTTCCAGCTCGTCGATTCGCTCCTCCATCTGGAGAAACCGCGAGAGGAGTTCGTCCTTGGAGAGATCGTCCCAGCTCATCGATTCCACCTCGAAACGAAGACAGCAGGGCTGACGGGATGGTCTCCGCTGCTCGGAGACCATCCCTGAGGATGTAGACTGACTCCCTGCTGGCAGACCATGTGTCTGTCATAGGCCACCACCTACGAGATAGTGACGAAATCAGACGGGGCTAAACACGTACGAATCCTCAACGGGTTCAAGAACACCCAGTACCAGAAGGAGATCCAAATGCGTATACACGGATTGGCGACTGACGCCTGCTTTGTTGGCGAGTTCTGTCTTCGTGAATGTTGTAATTTTTGTTT
>NZ_BBJP01000048.1 GCF_000739595.1 Halorubrum halophilum
TAAAAATAAAGATCAAGATAGTGTAAAAAATCCGCGTCTGGACGTGATTACTTGGATAATCACGACCACTTTGAAGTACCCCGACGCCGTCGGGGAAGCACGAATGCTGGAACCGACTACAGACCGCCGCTTCCCCCGGGGTAGAACCGCCAATAACGGGGTTCGAGATTTCTCTGACTCTCCCCTTCCGAGGTCGAGGCAATGGAGAAGAAACGCATTCGATATAGGACTAATGACCTCAACATATATTAAGACGAAGCGCGAACGGTGTTGTATGTCCGAAGACGAATCGAACTCCGAGGGCCTGATGGAACGTCAGACCACGGGTGAAGACCGTGTGAGGATGACCGCCCGGCAGCTTTCGGAGCCTCAGACGGCCAACTGGATCGCCTCAGAAGCGGGCTGGTCACACGAGCCGACCAAACGCGTCCTCGATCGGCTCGTCGACGATGGCATCCTCCACCGTGACGAAAGCGGGACTCACACCACGTATTACCCTGATTACCGCCGCCAAGCGATGCAGGAGGCGATGCGGCTCCGAGACAGCGGGCACACTGTCGAGGAGCTCACGGACCGTCTCGCCGATATGAAGACGCAGATTCGCGACTGGGAGAATGAATTCGGTATTGAGTCGCCAAACCAGCTTCGCGGGACGCTCGCTGATGAGTCCCTTGACGCCGATGAAGAAAATCGCCGCCGTGAGATTGCCCGCGAGTGGGAGCACCTGCAGCGGCGTATCCAGATCGTCGGCTTCGCCATCCGCGAATGGGACTTCCTCGCGCCGACGACAGAGCCTGCTGAGGCCAGCAGCTAACGGATGTCGGTCCCACACCCAGGTGGTGATCCGAATGCGAACCTCTACGCCCAATTGAAGCGAGACGTCCTCGACCGGATTCCTCAGATCACGACCGTCGAGTTCCTTCCCGACGATATCGAGGCCAAGCAACTGCGAGCGGTTTTCGATCCGACCCGCCTTGAGGATCCTCCGACCGGTCCTGAATCGCCGGAATTAACCGTCAAGTGGTATCGGCAGGCTCCACACGATTGGTTCCGCATCAACTACACCGACCCGAACACGGGCTTTCACGCTGGCTGGCACCAGGACGAGGACCACCCCGATCTCGGACGGACGCATTTCCAGTACTCAGCCGCCACTACGGAGGACCGTTGGGGGATCACATTCGAACACGAAACTCCCTCCCTGATCCTCTGGGAAATCGTCGAAACGCTCCTTGCGGACGTTCGTCCGACCTACCAGTACGCGCACGAAGAGTCATGACTCCCGGTACACCTCGGAACCGTTCCGAACAGTCACTCACGAATTCCTTCGAGCGCTACCTCCAGGACAAGGGGAAAGGCCGCGGCGGCGACGGCGGGAACTATCGGCGAAACGCTGCCCGCGAGCTCAAGCGGTTCGCCGAGTGGGCCGCCGGCGACCGCGGCGACAATGACTGGACCGGGATCGTCCCCGACGACGTCGACCGCGACCCCACCTTCGAGGATCTCGACGAACGCGTCTTCCGCGAATACGCCCGGCATCTTGCTGGTGACCGTGGCCTCAAGCTGAACACCGTCCAAACCTATTACCGCTATATCTCTGCGTGGTGTGGCTGGTGTGTCAACGAGGGCTATCTCGAGGCGCATTACGCCCAGCGGGCGAGTGCGATGGCGCCACTACCGGAGGATGATGGCCGAAAGCCCGGTGACCAGCAGGCCTGGACGTCCGAACAGCGCCACGACCTCACCCGCCACGTCGACGGACGGGCCCACGACGCCGTCGAGGCGTACACGACACTCCCGGAGGATACTGACCCACTCGACAAGCAGAGAGCACACTACGCGGCACTGAAGGCGGCTCGTGACCGGGCTCTGGTGTTCGTCCTCGCCTACACCGCCGTTCGAGTCGGGGAGCTACTACGGGATCCGAACGACCCGCGCCGGCGCGGCGTCCGCTGGGAGGACCTCTCCCTTGACGACGGGAGTATGGACGTCTACCGGAAGAAACAGCAGTGGGACACCGCGAGTCTCCCCGATCCGGTGATCTCGCCGCTGCGGAGCTACCGCAAGCTGATGGACCCGCCGACGGAGCGCTGGCCTGTGTTTCCGACATTCGACCAACGGACGCTCGCAGAGCTCGTCCAAGAAGAGCTAACCGAACGAGGGGAACGCCCAGAAGCGATCACTAAACGCCGTGAAGAATACGCTCGCGACCTACTGCTTGCGCTCGATGCGGACATTCGGCCGCCGTCAATCACGACGGACGGCGCACGGTCGATTCTCCAGCGACTCTCAGAGGCTGCCGAGATCGACATCAACCATCCGAAACACGACTATCTTGCACCCCACGGCGGTCGACGTGGGATGGGTGAGGTCCTCGTCCGCGCGTTCGGGTACACCGTAGCAGCTCGGTATCTCGATAACTCCGAAGAGATGGTTCGCGAACGATACTCACATATCGAGGCTGGCGAGTTGGGGGACGTGGCCACGGAGGCTCTCGAAGAAATTGATGATGTCGGGTAGATCGATCGCGTTGGCGTGTGTCGTCTATAACATCAAACGCTTCGTCACACAGTGAATCCCTCCACTTTACCCCGATTCAACACAACCTATCAACCCGAATCGGTCGGAAATACGCTCCAAGAGACTATCTCTTTGGAATATTCGATTTCATCACAATATTGTGAGCCCTTTCTGTGCTCTACTGGTCCATATATCGGGCATTCGTGACACGCTTGTGCGAGATATTTACCTTCCAATTTCAAAATAAAAGTCAAAGTATCTGTGTATATCTCCAAAAAAATTCATATAATGTGCGATCGGATCTCTCAATCATGCGACAGCCCTCACAAGAATCTGGGGCCTCAGACAACACGTCTGACGAACGCGATACAAAAAATCGAGGAGTAGAAAATACCGAAGAGTGCGTTACTGAACTAGAGGCTAGCCAGGAGTACATCAAGATCATCCCCGTCCGAGAAGAGGTCAACTCAGAGACCGTCAAACGTGAACTCTACGGACTTCACAGATACGGGACGGGCCGGAAGCTCCCGCTCGACATGGAGCTCCACTTCGACAGCATCGACGGCGTCTCCAACTTCGAATTCATCATCTACAAGCCAGAAAACGAGGCCCAGTTCCAGTTCTTCCTCGGGCCTGGCGAACGCGGCGACACGAACTGTGATACTCTTGAGAGTACGACGCGCTCGCAGTACCCCGAGAACTTCGAGTTCGACCGGCAGGACTTCGACATCACGGATGTGTTCGAGGAGACGCCGCACATGGTTCGCTACGAGGGTGTCGAAGAACGACGGAAGGACTGGATGACGCTTCTCACCCGGTACGACACCGAAACGACGGATCGGTCTACCCTCTCAAACCTGCTTGAAAGCATCATCCAGACCGATGACGCAGTCCTCTTCCAGGTCGTTTTCGAGCCGCGTTCAGACTGGTCACCGAAGGCGCAACGACAGAAGGGCCGCCTCAAGCGCGGCGTCCACACGACTGGCGGCATGGTCGCTCGGAGTATCGTCGACGCTATCGTGGGCGTCTCAGATGAAGAAAAGCAGCAACGCCACCGGGGAGACACGCCCGAAGAAATCGGCGGGACCATCATGGACTCCCAAGTCGATGGGCAACGAGCCGGCCAGAGCCGAATGGGGCAGATCGACATGAAAAACCCTAGCCACACCTACAACGTCTCCCTCCGGGCCGCTGCCCAGACTGAACGCACCGCGAAAAACCTCCAAGACTCGCTCAGCCACCTGAGTGGGAAGTTCTACTCCATCGACGGTAAATACCTTGGCGAGAACGACTACGAGTACCGACGGATGCTAAACCACGGCATCACCTACCCGAACGGGCTCGAAATGGTGACCCGTCGGAAGCCAATTCTCGTCTGTAACATGGAGGAGATCGCGAACTTCATTACCGTCCCATCGATCGACGCACTCCCGAAAGCGAGCCGGGGCGGAACGGGCGGCAAGCCCAAAGCGCAGTCGGCGCTCACCTCCCCCAACGAAGAAGTGTTCAGGGAATTCTCTGACGGGATGACCATCGGCCACGCGGTCACAGCTCTTCGCGATGACAACGACAACGCAAACGAGATCAGCGCCATCGACAGCGTGAATCAATGGTGGCACGAGATCGACAAGCGCGACGCACTCGCCCTCTCCGCCGGCGACCTCACCCACCACTACGTCCGGGCAGCAACCACCGGGAGCGGGAAGACAGTCGCCACGATCAACGACATGCTCACTACCCACGAGCAACTCAATGGCCCAACAATCCTCATCGATCCCAAGGGCGGAGAGATGTGTCGGAACTACCTGCGATGCCATCGGACACTCTTTGGCGACCTCGAGGACGTCGAGTACATCAAGGTTCCCGAAGAAGACGGCAACATCCCCGGCATCCCCTTCTTCGACCTCAGACCGCTCACACGCTCCGCTGGCCGCGAACGTGAGACAGCCATCCAGGACCTCATTGACCACTACTTCCAACTGCTGCGCTTCGTCCTCGGACGGGAGACGGTCGACCAAGCCTTCGTCGCAAACGAAATCCTGACCAACCTCATCAAGGGGCTCTTCGACGAAGAGAACGGCTCCGACTACTTCACGATCGGCGACCTACTGGACGCAGCCCGAGACTTCCAACACCACGGCCGGTCCATCGAGAACCTCGAAGAGGCAGACCCCGAGGACCTCAACAAAGCACTGCCCCCCGCCGAAGACGAGCAAGTCCGGAGCTTCCTCAAGTCGCATCTTGAGAAAGAAGAGCGGCAGTTCATGAACACGACCGACGCAGTCCTCAACCGGATTCGAAAGCTCAAGGAGCGCGACTTCATCTGGGACATGCTCTCCTTCGAGGTTCCGGAGGAACACTGGAACAAGACAAAAGACTGGTACGACCGTGAGGAGGTCCCGATGCTCGACCTGAAGAACATCCTCAACGGCAACAAGGTCCTCCTGATGGACACTGGAAACCTCCGCGGAGAAAGTAGCGAGGTGTTCACTGTCCTGTTCCTCTCGCACCTCTGGACCTCCGTCCAGTCTCTCTGGACACCCAGCGGCGACGACTACATCGCCAACGTGATCATCGAAGAATCCGCGAACGTCGCCCGCAACGAGATCGTCTACAACGAACTGCTCCCCAAAGGCCGCGAGTTCAATCTCTCGCTCGGACTCATCATGCAGTACCCCGAGCAGGTCCTCGGCGAGGACCCACGCAGCAATCGGCGGGCGTACCAGGAGATCCTCAACAACGTCAACACGAAGATCATCGGGAACATTGCCACCGACGACATGCTGGCGAACTCGCTGTTCCACGAGGACTTAGACACTGACGAGATCAAAGATCGAATCGCTGGTCTCCGACGTGGAGAATGGGTTGTCCAACTCCCGTCCACGGGCTTCCACAAGCAGAAGCCAGAAATCCTCACGCTCAAACCACTCCCGATCCCGCCAGGGCACAGCGAAGGCCCGTTCGACGTCTCCCCGAAGTCCAAATTCGTCCGGGAGCGCAGCCGGAATCTCCACACCCTCAACCGGGACAGTGAGTACATCAACTCCAGCGCCGGCGCGAACTTCAGCTCGTCTGGGGACGGAGATGACGACAACACGACCACCGACAGCGACACCACGAGTGACGATGGCGGACTTGAGCCAGAACAGCTGACTCTCCTGAAAACCATCTTCGACGCCCTTGCCGGGCAGGTAGACTTGTACGACCTCGGCCAGCCGATGACCAAACTTCACAACAGCGAGTACGCCTCAGATCTTGAAGATCAAGACCTCGTCGAGAAGGTTGCCCTCGGCCAGAACAAAGTCTACTACATCCCGACGAAGAAAGGCGAACTCCTCGCCGACGGGAAGTCTCTCTCCCCAGACGAAGGTGGTGAACTCGGTAACGAAAGCCCAGAGCATCACCTTGGCGTCCGGCTCTCTGCCGCATACTTTGACCAGCAGGGGTTCGACATTACACTCTACGGCGACATCAACGGAGGAAAAAACAAGACAGACACCTTCGCAGAAGCGACAAAGCAAACCTCTGGAGACCGCGACAAGCTCACTGAAGTCGAGATAAGTCCCGAAAAGAAACAGCATGTCCTCGACGACTACGAGGCACTCAAGGAGGGATACGGAGATGCAGTCTGGATCGTTGAAAATAACGAGGAAGTAAGGACACTCCTACAGCAACTCGACCAAGCCACAGATACAGACCTACCTTCAGGCCGTTCAGAAAACATTGAGAAAATCAACAAAAAGCTCGACGACGAAGGGATCAAAGAGATTCATACTTTGAACTCACTCCGCAGCAAGATCGAATAGACCTAAATTTAACTCAGTAGCCTGATCTTCTACACCCCGTACCCGCCTTCTATAGGGGAAAAATATGCTGGCCTCGTCTGAATGTAGCTATGTAGCATATCAGAAGAATCTACTGCCAACAGAGACGAAGATACGAACAATCCACCAGACAACCCAGACGGCCAACCCAATACCAACGCTAGCAAGGAAGAAGACGCACGAGAGATGGCCTCCCCGGAGGACAATGCTCCCCCCGAACTAGTCATCGACAAAGTCGCTGAATCCCTCACCGATGAGGGCCACGATGTCTACCACGGACGCGAGTTCATCACCATCCGAGAAGATGGACAGCTCGCACCGAACTCTACAGTTGTCGAGCAGTATCTTGAGGACACCAAAGCGATGATGCTCGCCTACAATGAGGACAGCAACGAGATCATCCTCGTCCCCCTCGAACAACGATTCGACCGGGCAGATGTCTACGGCTACAAACTTGGCGGGACGATCACAGGGCGGACCTTCGTCAAAGAGTACAGAATCGAGCATGACGAAACGGTTCGCTATCACCCGGAGTGGGATAACGACATCGGCGGCGACCAAGTTGATGGTGGCTTCCGAGTCGACCTCGATCAAGACGGCGAGGTCGTCAATACAGATGCGTCTGAAGCCGACAGCACCACCGACGAGTCTGAAGCTGCCGACTGATAACTCCCGCACGACCACCAGAAGCCGGCCGTAGTCACAGCGTCGGCACCCCCTGGCCCTCCATTTGTTTCTCTCCAGAACCCAACCTCCGGGAGATGCTAGCAGTGGCTATCCCCAACTGATCACTGCCTGACGCAAGACAACCGACAGGCTCACCCCACGCCGGCCCACTCCTGAACACCCTCCCAGACCCAGCGATCTCCCACACAACTCCTCACCCACGCCTGCCTCACTCTCGACGCAAAACTATCGGATGGCTCTCTTCAGGCTCACTATCCACTGGCCGTTGAGGTACAAGAAGCGTGTCCTATCCTCGCTCATCACCATGGAATCCCTCAAACTCGGAATCACACTTCCGAGAGTGATACCATCGAGTCGCTGTTTCGACCTAGTGAGATGGGGGTAGCATCTGCTATCGATTCCCCCGATTCAGCGACTTCTAACGCGAAAATGGAAAACGACCCCCCGACTGTCGACGCAAAAATGGCTCACGAATGGACAGCGACCCCCCGACTGTCGACGCAAAAATGACTCACGAATGGAGCGCGACCACCCGACCCTCAATACAAGGCTAACACACGAATAGAGCGCAACCCATCCACGGAATATTCTCAGCAAGCCACACCAATACTGACTCTCTAGCTCTCAGCTATCGAAGACCAACTTGTGCCAGCGTCCCCACACCCTACACCCCCCAAGTCGGCCCCACTCCCTGCGCGGTAGCTACCGGCTCGACCGCCGTACCACTCAGTGCTTCCTACCACATTTAGTATGGTTTCCACAGCCCAACCAACCTTATAAATACCAGACAGCACCGGGATTACGGTGATTTGTATATAGTCTCGTAAATACCAGATGGCACCGGTATTCGGTGGGTGGGTATTAATTAGCAAGTCCCGATCGAACGACCACCTCGCATTTGTCTATTTACCAGACGGTAGCGTGATACGGCCGTCTCGTATATAGTCTCGTAAATACCAGACGGCACCGGTATTGCGGGGGTGTGTATTAACTCTCAGAACACGAAGTGCGACACGCGAACCACCAGCATAAATACCAGACGGTAGCGTGATACGGCCATCTCGTATATAGTCTCGTAAATACCAGACAACACGGGGATTGCGGCATTCTGTATATAGCCAGTGACCTTGATTCAAATTCTCCAGTAATACCAGACGGCAAGGCTATTGGCACCTCCTCTATTAATTTAGATATTCTATCTGTCTATTTCTGTAAATACCAGACAGCGGCGGGATTCGGGGGGTTCGTATATAGAATAGCACCCGCAAAATCAGGCGTCGTTGTTCAGCCATACGCAGAGATAGCTTTAGAGAGCCTATAGAGCAATCTACTTTCCCCGTCGCAGTTCAGCCGAATTCACACAATTAGGGTTCAGGGGAGATGAAGTTCAGTGGATAGTCGCGTAGCGAACGATTCGGGCCGGAGCCAAGAAACGGGCGGGGGAAAGTGGGGGAGACGGGAGACGGACAAGGCGACGACTATCAGAGATATGATAATGGATAGAACCCTCGAAGAGCGGCACAGGAGACAGGGGGTATGAGGCGATGAACAGGGGCCGACGACAGGCAAGCAACGACCACCAGCAGAGGACTGGGGAAGAGCCATGACCAGTCCCGGCGACGAAGCGAGACAGCAACGACTGCGAGGTAACGGGAGAGCCTGACTCGGAGGACCGACGGCGACCGGGAGACAACCCGGGCCCGAAGATCGACGTCGGACCACCAACTGATCGATAGCACTCCAGAGGCGATCCACGACACCACCAACGAGACCGACCCGGCGGCGACAACTCGACGAGCGACGGGAAGCAAGAATCGACCAGCGGGGGACACCGACCAGCGACGACACCCCGATCCGAACAGCAACCAGCATCGAAGCCGACCGACGACCGAACTGGAAGCAAGACCGAACCGGCGGGGGCACGACGACATGGAGGGACCACCGAGACGACACGACACCCAACGGCGAACAGCGGCGGCGGGGCGACAACAAGAGGCAGGGGCCAGATCACGATGCGAGAGTGGGGGCGGGGGCGCGGGCGGCGACGTCGAGAGTCGCGGTCGCGATGTGAGCGGTGCGGGGTGAGTGGGCGGGGGAGACGCGATCGTGACCGCACCGAGTGCGACGCGACGGTGGGGGATGGGGGCGACGACGACAGCGAGGCAACGATACTGCGGGGGCGGCGAAACAACGGAGACGGTAGGGGCGACGGCGATGTCGACGAAGACCAAACAGCGAGAGCGACGCGACGGTGGGGTGGGGGCGGCGGGAGACACGATCCAAAAGCACCGCAGCGGGGAACAGCTATCGACGGCTGTTCAGCAGGGGACAGCGATCAGCAGGGGGCGAGGGAGACGGGAGGGGAAGAGATAGAAGGTGAGGCGAAGAATCGATCCCCCCTGGGTTGCCGTAGGCGGGTCGTTCAGGACGGAGCCGACGTGGATGACCAGGGCGGGGCCAGATGGCGGCGCGGGGCGGGGAGTAGCCGGGGTCGGCAGATACTGACTTGATTGGGGGATAGCCGAGGCGGCTGACGAAAATCACTTACTACCCGGAGAGGGAGTGACACCATATGGGAGAACGAATTGGAGCGATGGTAGATGACGATCTGAACAGCATTCTCGAAGCGATGGCAAACCACCATGACATCCCGAAGAGCAGAGTGATCGAACTGCTCCTCCGGGAGGGAGTCCAAGCACGCGAGATGCGATACCGGTTCGAACAACTGGACGCGAAGCTCGATCATCTTCTTGAGAACCTCGGCACAAGCACTACCGTCGCGAACACAGTCGAAGATCGATTCGAGACTATCAGCGAACGGCCGATGCCCGCCGGCGTCTCTGGTGTGGAGTTAGCCGACAGCCCACTACCGTACTTTCAGAGCGCAGGGAGCTATCCAGATCGATCGGACGAGGAGGCAGTTGTCCGGGACCAAGTGTTCGACGAACGGGATGCGGTTAGGAAAACAGACGACGACTAGGCGATCGACAGAGAACAGAATCGACGACACCACGATCCGAACAGCGACCAGCATGGAAGCCGACCGACGAACGAACTAGAAACAAGACCGGACCAGCGGCAACAGCGACCCTGGGGGGCACCTGTTACGACGCGAGACCCAATGATGAGCAGCGGCGACAGGCGGCGACAACAGCACCTACGGGTTACCGTCCCGATGCGAGACTGGGGAGTGGGGTGGTATGTTGACGACATCGAGTGTTACGAGGATGGTTCGAGAGTGGAGGTGGGGGAGACGACGGCGGCGGGACACCACGACTGTGGGAGCGACGACGCAACAGCATCACCACCAACATCAACGGACTGGGGGCAAAGAGAGTTGATCTCAGTTCTTGCTACCATAGATATCGTTGATTGTATATTCATCGTCTATGAGAAGTGTATTTTTAGCTACCGGTGGGAGTGGAGTGTGATTTAACAGGAAATTAAGACTACAGACAGATTCGACCGATACAACCACTCAAAGACGCAAATACAGTGGACGAGATTTGTGACACGAATATAAAAGTCACACTCGCTCGTCTAGCGGAATAGCACGATCCGAGAGAACTCCCCCGGCGCTAGGACGCCGGAGGAATCGTGCTGCCAACCCAATGACAGCAATCCAAAACACCAGGGTCAGGAGTCATAACTCTGTCTCTCAGAACACTACGCTCAAAACTGACCTAGTGACAGACACCCTCGTACAACTCGCACACCAGCGTGACAAAGCGCACAGCAGCGCCCACATCCAAACCATAGGTAATCAACCTCCCAAGCCGACCAGAGAGTCCCAGCCGTGGCGACAGGACACCCCGCATGAACCCCTCACTAATTACAGCTTGTCGAAGAGACGCCAGCCACATCGACGGACGATCCCATCTACGGAGGCGAGCTAAATGACAGACACGCCCGACGAGACGGCCTCACTCGCGGTTCCAATGGAACCAGATGTCGCGTTCGATGCGATTGGAAATAGTCGCCGACGCCGCGTCGTATTGTCTCTGTCACGCGCTTCCAAAGCAGTCCCCACTAACGAACTTGCGGTCGAAATCGCGGCCATCGAAAACGGGATAGATCCCAGCAAGGTCGGCAGCGACGAACGTACGTCGGTCTATATCGCGCTGACCCAGCAGCATCTCGAGACCCTCGATGAAGTCGGTGCAGTCGACTACGATGACCGATCCAAGACCGTAACCGCGACAGACGCAACTGAACCACTCGCCGAATACATCCGCCGGCTCCAGACAGCCTGCTACAAACCAGACCGCGAGGAAAGCGCATGACTGAGACACAAGCCCGTGCCCTCGCGACACTTCGAGACATCGACGCCCGCTTCCATCGCCTGTTCGAGGCGGTCGATACCGCCGACGGAACAGCAGCCACACCGTCCGCAGACCCTCTCGTCACACTCCGGCGAGCACGGTCGCAGATCGATGCTGCGCTGTTCGAACACCAGCGTCGAACAAATGACGGTACACTCTCTGACGGTGGGTCATGTGTCCTCCAGTGGGACCCACCTCATACTCCACCACGACGACTTACCCTCGACCCAGACAGCGACGGTGACAGTTGGACCCGCCGTGAACTCGAGTGGACGGGTGAACGCTGGCGTATCTGTGGTCGCGACAGTGTCACCGACGTCGCGATCAGCGCACCAGCGGAACCACGATATCCGGGTCCCATCGACCCGCCGACGATCGAGACACAGCTTAACTGGATTCGCGGTACGTGGACTCATCCGGATCCAGATGTCCTCGTCTTCGATGCGACGGCGACAACTGAACAAGGTGTGCTTGGGGCCGTCGACGACGAATTGCGGTACCGAGAGGCCGGCAGCCCTCAGTGGGTCACCGTCACCGACGAAGCGGAACTCTACCACCACATCCAGCAACAGGGCCAACCGAGCATCAAGGCGCTCTCAGAGACCACATTGACACGTCACCACTTCACCCCCAGCCCACTCACCCGATGAGCGCAAACGAATCCCACCTCCCAGACGGGTACGCAAATCATCTGTGCTCGCTTACGGAGACACTCACATCACTCCGTGAAACGATCGAAGGCGACCACACGCTCACAACTGACCAGCGGATGTTCGCCCGCCGCCTCCTGTATCTAACCAACCAGCCCATCAAAGAGGCCGAACGGATTCTTCCTGACCCAGATTGTGACGATGACTCGACCGACGACAATACACTAGATTCTGCCAGCGATTACGCGACTGCACTCACTCGCGTGGAAGAACAGTTATGCTGGCTGATCCGCTCACTACAGGCTGCGTTGGCAGACGCCAACTACGACGAGGCACCCGCTGAGAAGTTCACAACAGCGCTTGAGTACGCTACAGCGCTACGAGACATCATTCCCGCGGTGCCGACAGAAAGCCCAGTCTTGGCCACTCAAGCGGATATCACTATTGGCGAAATCGACCCACATGTCGGGGGTCGTGGTGACAATGATGGGCGGTGGCTCGAGTACCAACTCGATCGGGCACTCAACCGTTGGGGATACGGGGCGGCAAGACGCCAGCACATCTTCAGTCTCGAGGTTGATGTCGTCGCTCGGCGACGAACGAAACAGCAGGAACCCAGCGATTGGATCGTTGCCCAGTGTAAAGACTGGACGACGGACCCAATCACACCGCCAACACTCTTTCGGCTTTGTACGGTAGCGTTTGCCTGCCGTGCGATGCCAATACTCTGCCACACAACCGAGCTCACTCCGCGAGCCGAAAAACTAGCACGGGAACTTGAAATACGGGTACTCACGCTCAAGGATTTAGAGCGTGCAGAACTACCTGCCCCGCATGTAGCTAAGCCGACCACGGAGCTTAACCAGTGGGGGCCGCAGTATCGGGCTCGAGAAGCTCGCGGCTCGTTCCCACTAATGTTTCGTGGGGAGCCGGGGAAACACTTCAGTTACGTCCCAGGGTTTGCTCCCGTTGGAAATAGTGCCAACTACGAGCCGATCGAAACCGATCGAGACGATGATGAGAACCATCCTGCTGCTGGTCATTAACCCCAGTGAAATAGAGAGTTGAGTAGCTAACCAGGCAGATTTGGATTTCTATTCGCTCTTATGTAGAGCTGCGGAAAGACCCCATAACAAGGCAGTCGATGGTGATATCGACAGATGCGCCTGTGAGATTCAGCGATCTAACGATCCCGAATGTATGAGCGGCCTGCATCCGTCTTTAGTTAAGCCTCACACCTCGGTTGTGTAGCGGTAGCGAGCGTCTCTTGTAAGATTGGTCGTTGCTGGTGGATCTTTTGAGCGTCTTCGATCAGCCGGTCGAGCAGCGGCGGCGGTGAGTAGCCGAGGAACTCACCGAGTTCGTGGAGAATGAGCTGGGCGTGCGACCGGAAGGTCGCCGCCCAGCGCTCTGTCGGAAACACAAGCTCATCATCCGCCTGCTCAGTGACTAGATCCAACAGATCGCGGCTTACAAGCAGCGACAGCAGCGCTGCGTACAATAAGATCCTCACCACGTGTTCGTCACTCGTGTCGAACTCGTCCAATTCGTACTGCGTCTTCAGCTCCCGGAACAGCAACTCAACTTCCCACCGACAGCGGTAGATCTCCGCTAAATCCGCCGGAAAGAACTCCTCCCTAGCTAAATTCGTCATGTACAGGTGGTAGTCGTCGGCGTCCTCGTTGCGGACGCCGACGACGCGAAATCGCTTCGTATCCAGCGACTGTGTCCCATTGTACGGCCCCCGTTTGAATTCGACTTCGACCTCCACATCGATGTATTTCCGGTCAAGGTCATCGAGAACAGCTCGGAGCTGCTTGCCCTCTAAGGGAATGGCGCGGCCGCGCCATTCCCGTAATTCTGCCGTAATCACCGGGTTTGCGTTCTGCTTCAGCCGACTCACGAAGTAGCCGTCGTTCTCGTCGATCAGCGCAAACCGGCGGTACTTGAAGTAGGCAAGATCGAACAACACGAGGCGATTCTCAAGCCACGGCCCTGTTTTGAACAAGGTGCTGTCGTGCGTTTTCTCGTTAGCAGTATCGAGCCGTTCAATCGTCTGCTCTGTGGCATTGTGGAGCAGGTGGAGCTTCGCTCCAGCCTGCTCCTCGTGGCGGGCTTCGAATTGGTCTGAGAGAAATTCGTGTAACCGCAACACCGTTCCATCAGCGATCATCACGTCTCTAAATCGGTCGATATCAGCGTCAACAGCGTTAGGAACAGCGACCTCGTCGAGACCGCGCTCGACGAGGTCGCGGAGATACTCTGCAAGCGTCGGTGTCAACCGCTGATAGAATCCACCCGGAGAGATCGTCTCATCGGCAGTAGAGTTGTAACAGCGTCTAAACCCGGCGAGTGTTCGGCTTTCGCCTGCGGCGAAGCCGAACACGAACGCCCAAACGAAGGCAGGGATCTGGAGCTTGCGGTCACGTTCGACCACGCCGAGTTCCTCGGCGTGCTCTTCGAGGAACTCAGAGGGAAACAGTGTAGTGAGTCGACGCATAATTCGAGATGAGGAGTCCTTGTCGTGCACAGACTGGACTTCCTCATTCCTTCCGAAAGATGCCTCGATAAGCCGCCGCTATCTCGCGGTTTCTCGCTTAACTAAAGACAGATGATCAGCTGTCTTGCTCTTTATCAATACCTCTCGAACACTCGTCACAGTCGACGTCGACCGTGGCGGTTCTGTTAAAATCCTCAGATGCTGATAGTTTGGAGAGGCTATGCTGGATACACAGCGCGTATCCACGCTTCAATGGATGTTAGGGTGGCTGTGTCTCAGTCTCTCGGATTGGGGTATAGTAACGATGGAGCCAGTCTGCTAACCCGTCTAGTCCCGGAAAGAGGACCCGTTCTTCGCTGTTGAATCCGATGACAGCACGGTGATTACGATCGCTGAAGACGCGGTTATCTCGTTTTTCGTCGTCGATGAATTGGATCGATCCACCCAACGATCTCGATCCGTGCTCTCCCTGGCAAGAGTCCATCTCTACATTCTCTCGGCAGCGGTCCTGAACCGTGTACAGAATGACCCGATCCTGCTGCCTTCTGTGGATTCAACAAAGCAGATTACTCCCTTTGTCTCTCAGTGACGTGTTCAAGTTCTGCGACCGTGTTTATATTCGTTGTCGATAGCCGGATCAACTGCGGTAGTTCATTCAGCTCGGCGTAGTCGACATGGTCAAACTCGGCGAGAAACGCATTGAAACTACTCTCATCAGATACACTATTTCGGTGGCTGATGACCGCAGAGCGTCGGTAAACCGCGTGTAGTGGTTCGCGTCGTCCGCGCCGTGAAACTGGGACGACTGCTTCAGGCGCTCTCTCAGCGTGATTCGCAACTCGTGTCCACAATTCCCTGACTGCTCTCGGATCCAAGAGCGGCATATCGCACCCGACTGCGAATATCCACGGTGTCGGTGCCGCCTCACATGCTGACAATAGTCCAGCAAGCGGTCCCGCGAGACTGCTGTCGTCCAACACGAACCGCACATCCCATGACGGCGGGAGGGTCCTGCGAAGTTGCTCCCGTTGGGCCTCGGTTTGAACTGCGACAATTGGTGGCTGTGCTGTCGAAGCACGAAGCGTACCGAGTACTCGCTCGAGAAACGTCTCGCCGTCAAGCGTAGCAAGAGCCTTGTCTCCGGCGTCGAATCGACGACTGTTCCCACCTGCGAGAACCACGCCAGTCACGCCAGGTGATTCGCCACTCATGCGGAGTATTCTTCTTCTCGGGATATTTCTTCGACAGATTCCGGGTCAGCACTCGGAGGGAGGTGTCGTGCTTCCAGTAGTGCGACCGCCTTTACCGTTCGAGCGCCGTCGACACCAGGCGTGATAAACCGTGTTTCGTATGGTTCACACTCCAAAATTGGCGTGCCGTCACGAAAGAAGGCGAGCAAGCCGTCAAGCGCCGCGCGGATGTCAACACACATGCGATAGCCGCCATCACTTTCGACCACCAAATGAGTTGTCTCGTCTGAAACGTCGGCGGCAGAGAGCAGTTCGAGTACTGGAATTCCTGCCCAAGTTGCTGTGTTGCGTGTACCCGACGCACACTTGATTGTGACCGTTTTGGTCTCGATCGGAAGCATCGACAGTGCTTCACCAGATAACGACAGACTGCGATTCCCCGAGACAGTAATCGGGGTGGATAGTGAGGGAAGTTCGTGGAAACGAGTGTCTGGGGAATTCATTTGCCTAACAGTAAAGTAGTAGTTCTCAGCGACCCTGAGCCTGCTCCTCAATAATTAACCTGATTAAGTAAATATAAATGTATAGTCTTGCCTCGGTCTGAAGAATCTCATCTACCATGCGAACAGCCGCTGTGACGACCGAATGAGTCACCCTAACCCAGCGCTTCCGGACGCTATATATTAGCTTCCCTGTGAGTGAGAGTATGAAAGTACTCGGCGTCGTCGGACCGTCCGACTCCGGAAAGACAACCACCGTCGCAGAGCTCGCGTCTCGCCTCAGTGCTCACGGGGCGGTGGGAACCGTCAAGCGCCTCACTCACGAACCAGACATCGATACCGATGGGAAAGACACCGCCAGGCATCGAGCGGCTGGCTCGATGTATACCGTCGGTCTCACCGACGACGGAGGATGGTTCGGCACCGGCGACCAGCGAACGCTTAGCGACGTGCTCGACGACTTCGCAATCGAGTGTGACTACGCCATCGTCGAGGGGTTTAGCGACAGTCACCTTCCGAAGGTGTCGCTCGGCGATAGACCGGTTACAGCCCCGGAAGTAGTTACGGCCGCCAGCGCTGACGATCTTGACTTCGACGAGGTGACGGACATCGTCGAGACCCTCCCCGCCTACGAGACACCGGCGTCCCTCGTGACCGCGCTCCGTGGCTCAGTCGGTACAAGCGCTTCCGGAAGTATCGCGACGAGTACCGTACTGGAGGCCGGACTGGCTTCCACTGATAACGTGGAAACACAGGTCGAAGCGGCGGAACGCCGCCTCCGTTCGACGGACGGCATCCGTGACGCGCGCGTCCACCGTCAGCAGCCTCTCTTCGACGAACATGACGATCTCGTCTACGTGGTAGCACTGGCCGACGGCCCAACGAGAGCGAACGAGGCGGTCGGCGAGGCGCTCGATCAACTCGTTGATCGAGCCTAGCTGTCCGACGTCCGCGGCTCTCTCAAGAGAAGAGCAACTCACGGAAAAGCGGTACCTTCGTGGTGCCGACTCGATCCCGCCGAGACGCCGTCGAGTTCGCAAGCCGAGTGGCTCAGCTATCCCACCACCTGCCGGGTTGTCGCCGCTAGCGCCTCATAGAACTGTTCAGATGTCTTGTCCTCAACACGCTCCAAAAACGCTTCAGTCCACGTGTTGAGATGTTCGTCACAGAACTGTTCGAGCCGCTCATCGAACCCTTCTTCCGCCAGGTACGCGGCGAACTCTAACTCCGTCGCGATATGGTCTGGAAGGTCCGAATGGTCCTGAGCGGGCTGAACGCCAAACTCTCGATACCAGCGCGCGACCGCCATCGTAGCGGGCCCCTTGACTGGACCGAGTTCGTCGGGGTCGTCGCGGTCGCGGTAGACGCTCTCGTACGGCGGACACGGCGGTCCTGCCGGGCCGATAAACAGCCGCGTGTGTTCGGTTCGAAGGTCCTTGAGGTCTACCGATCCGAGGTCGCCGAACACCGGTTCCAACTCGCCCGCTTCGACGGCCGCGACGAGCCGGGGGCTGGGCTCCCGCCAACACTCGGCGAGGACCGCGTATGTCGCCGCTGCGTCCGACTGGAACGCGTCGCTTTCGTCGGTCCGTTCGGTCGACCGCTCACGTTCGGTCGACGCGGTAGTTTGGTCCGTCATTGGTCTTGTTTTCCGCCGTCAGTCGCGTACGATGGCTCAGCGTCGACTCGCTGAATCGGCACGTACTTCAGGCCGAGCGTGACGATAAACGCCCCGAAGGCGATAATGCCGAGGGTGACAGCGATCTCAACGAGCGTCGGGGTGTAGGCCCCTGCCGTCGCCCAGATATCGGTCGTAATACCGGTGTACTCGCCGCCGAGCGAGATGCCGGGCGCAGAGTCGATGTTGGCGACCTCGTACCCCGTAAACACGAGGCGAATCCCCTCGAACATCGTCCCGACGACCGCGAGCACGCTCGCGGTGAAGATAACTGATACGCGCTTTCGGAGAGGCGGGAGTGCCAGCATAGCGAGTGGGACTGCGCCACCGACGACGGTCCACAGCCAGAAGTACACCGAGTCCCCGATCAGGAAGTTACTCATGATGGCCCAGAACTCGAAGTGATCCGCCCAAGCGTGTGGTAGCCGCTCGGCCGCTAAGAGGTACACCACGTGGAACGCGAGGAAGATCCCGAGAATCTTCCCGAGGCTCGTGAGCTCCTCATGGTCGACCTCGAAGTTCGTGTACCGGTCCGCGAGGACCGACACGACCAGCAGCAGGCCGAGCCCGGAGACGAGTGCTTTCGCGATGAACACCGGGGCGACAAGCGGGCTGAACCAGTCACCGCGACCGACCTGCGTTGCGAATATCCAGCCCGTCACCGAGTGGAGCGCGACCGCGGTCGGAAGCGCGACTGCTGCCGTCCAGAACATGAGCGTTCGATCGCGCTCACGGCCCGCCTCGGTGTCTTTGAAGCCGAGCGCGAGGGCCGACCCGCGCGCGGCCAGGTCACGTCGGGTCAAGAGCCACAGGTACCAGAGGTTTAAGAGTCCGTACAGCAGGACGATACCGAAGTCCCACACCATCGGTGACCGGAAGTCCGGCGAGGTGAAAAACTGGTATATCCGCCCCGGACGACCGATGTCCGGCAAGATGAGCAGTCCCGCGACGATGATACACGCGAGGCTGACCAGCACTCCGAGTCGGGCGAAGCCCTCGTAGCGGTGCGAATGGAAGAACTTCGGCGCGCTACTGATGATGAGTCCGCCTGCCGACAGCCCCACGAACAGGACGAACATCATGATGTACAGCCCCCACGAGAAGACGTTGCGCATTCCCGTGGCGATCAGCCCCGTCGTGACCTGGTACCCCCACGCAGCGATCCCAGCGGCCATGAGCGCGACAAGCAGGCCGATCCAGAGCTTGCCCTTTCCGCTGAACGAGGAGATCGCAACGCGCGACGATCCAGTCTTCGCCGTCATTAGTCGTCACCTCCTGATTTCGCAGGCGTAGCGTACGGAATCTCGCCACCCTCAACCGAGTGGCTGCTACCACTCGACTCGCCACCAACACTGTCGGCTTCCTCCGACGGCACGTCGTCGTCTCCGTCGGACCACGGCGAGACATCGTCGAGTTCGCTCTCCATCTTGTCCGACGTCTGCGGGCGTCCCGGACTCATCTCGCCGCTGATGTAGTACGTATTCGGGTCCGTCCCGCGGTCTTCGAGCAGCTGGTCCGTCTCGTACTTGTCGATGTACTTCGAGACGGTGCTGCTCTCGTCGTCGAGGTCACCGAAGATGCGGGCATCGGCCGGACAGTTGACGACGCAGGCCGGATCGAGCCCCTCGTCGACACGGTGGCTACAGAACGTACACTTCTCGACGACGCCCTGCGGTCGGGCCTCCACGTCACCGGTTCCCTCCTCTGGCATGTGTTCGGGCTCGTCCCAGTTGAACACCCGAGCGTTGTACGGACAGGCTGCCATACAGTAGCGGCAGCCGATACACTTGTCGTAGTCGATCTCGACGATGCCGTCGTCGCGGGTATACGTCGCGTTGACTGGACAGACCTTCACGCACGGCGCGTTCTCGCAGTGTTGACACGCCGTCGGCTGGTACTGCATGTCCAGTGACCCACTCCCGCCGTCTTCGGGGTAGCCGCCCGAGGGAGTGTCCATCTTCTCACCGCCCTCAGTGAGAACGCGGTTCCAGAACTGCCCCATCGGAACGTTGTTCTCCTGTTTACACGACACTGCGCACGCTTGACACCCGATACACCGCTCCTGGTCGATTACGAGCCCGTGTTTTGTCATCGTCAGTCACCTCCTGTGGGAGTCGCTTTGGCACCGCTCCCGCGCGGGTTGTCAGATCCGTATTTATCGGTGTCGACGTCGTCGGGTGCGGATTCGACCGCCACCCGCACGTCGTAGAACGCCATCGTCTGGCCGACCTCACTGACCTCGTTGTGCGTGAGGTCTTGGAGGTGACCCTCGACGAAGTCGCGGCTCCACCACCCCTGATCGGTGTTGACCAGACCGGGCTGGAACGCGTCGTTGTACTTCGCCTTCACGACCATCTCGCCCCGGTCGTTGTACACCCGGACGTACTCGCCGTCGTCGATGCCACGGGCCTTCGCGTCCTTCGGGTGGATGTCCAACTGCGGTTCCGGGTTGATCTCGCGCACCCAGTTCAGCATCTCGTACTGCGAGTGGATGCGGAAGCGACTGTGCTTCTGCATGAATATGAGCGGGTACTCGTCGGCCTTTTCGTAGTCGTCGGCGGTCCGATCCTCGAGCGGTCGCGGCACGTCGAACGTGACGCCCTCTTCGCTCGGGGCGTCGTCGTCGTACATCTTGATGCGCCCCGTCTCGGTGGGGAACTCGTCGGTGTACTTGACGATCGGGACGCTCTCTTTCTTTTGCGTCCCCTGCTCGAACAGCGTGTCGAAGTCGATGTCGTCGTCTCGGCCGGCGAGCTTCCGGAGCAGGTCTCGTTTCGTCTCCGGGAAGCGATCGCCGTACCCGAACCGCTCCGCGAGTCCGCGGATGGCATAGTAGTCGTCTTTGGCCTCCCACATCGGTTCCTGTACCTTGTGGCGGTACCCGAGGTGTGGATGAGACCCCCAGCCAGAGACGATGTCTTCCTGCTCGAACCAGTGGGGAACCGGGAAGATGATGTCGGCGTTCTGGACCGTGTCCGTGTGGTGCATGTCTGCGACCACGAACAGTTCGAGGCTACTGATGGCCTCTCTGAACCGCTGTCGGTCGGGGAACTGGTTACCCATCATATTCGACTCGATGGAGTAGACGGCTCTGATCTCGTGTGGGTCGCCGTCGATCATCGCGTCGGGGTAATCGGGGAAGTACAACGACGGTCCGGGGTCGGCGTCGTCCGGAGCGGCCCAGTCACCGGCAGCGAGCGTTGCGCCACCGGAGTGTTCCGCGTGGATGTTCCCGTGCCGACCGTAGTCGCCGGTCAGCCCCATCAGCATCGCGTACGCCTGCCCGAAGATGTGGCCGTGTTTGTACCGCCCGATCGCGTAACTCGGGGCGATGCCACCGGGGCCGCGGGTCGCAAGCCACCTGATCGCGGTGCGGATGTTCTCGGCATCGACACCCACCTTCTCGGCGACCTTCTCGGGTGCGTAGTCCGCTACGTGGTCTCGAAGTCTCGTCAGTGCCGTCTCACACTGGATGCCGTCGACGGTGAACTCTCCGAAGAGCGCGTACGCGCCGCCGGTTTCGGGTTCGAGGGCAACCGGGCTGTTGCTGCCCTGCTCGACGGCGACGACCTGTTGTTCGCCGCCGTCTCCGAAGACGTCGCTCGCCTTGAGCAACTCTCCCGTGTCCTTACGGATCAGCGCAGGGGCGGTCGTCCGTGTCCGGAGGAAGTCCTCGTCGTACGTCTCGTCCTCGAAGACGGTGTGCATCATCGCGAGTGCGAGATGCACGTCTTTGCCGGGCTCGACGGGGAGCCACAGGTCCGCTTTCGACGCCGTCGTCGTGTACACTGGGTCGACGACGACGAGCTTCGCCCCGTTCTCGACCGCGTCGAGGACCTTCGAGGCGTCCATCTGGAACTGACTGGCGAACGTGTCCGCCCCCCAGATGATGATGGTGTTGGCGTTCTCCCAGTCTTCGGCTTCGTTCGTCGGCGGGAGGAAGGCACCGACACCAGTAACGCGGTTGAAGCCGCGACCGACGTTGGTGTCGATACCCCAAGCGGATTGGGTCGCGCCGAACAGCGACGCGAGTCGCTTGAACGATTTCCCCGACTGCCCGTAGTTCCCCGACCCCTCGTGGAAGAGGACGCTCTCGGCGCCGTGGTCGGCTTTCAACGACTGCATCTTGTCGGCGACAAGGTCGAGTGCCTCGTCCCACGAGACGCGCTCGAACTCGGCGTCCGGACCGCGTCCCTGTGGATTGGGCTCGTCAGGCGACCAGTCCGCCCGCTTCATCGGGTACTTCAGTCGCGTCGGGTCGTACACGCGTTGCGTATGTGACAGCCCGAGCACGCAGGCTCGCTTGTACTGTTCGTCTTCCGGTGGATGTGGTTCGATCTTCTTCACCTGACCGTCGCGAACGTGAACGTCGATCGGACACTTCCCCCGACAGTTGGGAGAACAGACGGTCTGAACGACGTCGTTTTGACCGACAAAATTCTCGAACCCGGAGGTCGACGGCTGATCTTCCTCGCTCTCGACCAGCGTCTGGAGAAATCCGCTCCCCCCGACTCCAAGGGCGGCAGCGGCTCCACCGGCCTTCAGTACGTCTCGTCTGTACGCTTTCCCGTCAGTCATCTTCGAACCCCTCCGGCTTCGTCGGGCGTTCGTCTTCGCCGAACTCGTCCAGTACCGCTTCGTGGTACTTCTCGTGGAACTCGGCGTCAGTCAGCTCTCCATTTGAGACCCGAATCGCATCACGAGCCATCTGGACACCGAGATCAGTGTCATATTCGACATCATCTAACATCGCTTCAGCTTCATCTTCCCACTCATCGATCGGCGTCAGTCTCGGCTGCTGTGGGTCACTCATGGCTCTATCTGTATGTTGTGAGTAGACTGCGATACGGCTCATGCTGTATACTACAGTATCTTATATACTCCGCGAGTTCTCTGTGAACAATTGTTATGTTATATCATGGGTAAAATACAAGTTTGGTATTTCACACGCCTGATCGCCGCATACCGACGACTGTTCCGAGAGTCGGACAGCTCACCTGAAGGCGGCGAGCGCGAGTTTCGATTCGATCGAACTCAGTCGCTGCGACATTGCCGACTTCGTGATGTCTAACTCCGCAGCGAGCTCGCCGATGCTCGCCTCCCGCGGCGTCTCGTAGTACCCCGACGAAACCGCCATCGCGGCCGTTTCTCGCTCGGTTTCGGTCAGCGTGGAGAGGTCGAGCGTAACGCTGTTCGACCGATCGCCGTCGACGGAGTCGACCCGCGTGAGACGGCGCAACGAGAGTTCGTCCGTCGCCTCTCTGAGGTCGTCTATCAGCGCGGAGAGGCAGTCGCGGTCCGGGAGAAACGCCCGAATGACAACGGCGTCGTCGGTGACCGCCGCGATCTTCGGCATACAGTCGTATTCGAAGAAGATGGGACAGAAGCACTCAGACGTGATCTCGGTTTTCGAGTGGCGAATTTCCGTGTCGGCGCGCCCAGATGGTGTTTCGTCGCCGCACTCATGTGTAGTCTCCGTGTGACACTTCCCGTCAGAAGACTGCCGATCGATCCGGTCTGCGTTCTGGCCGAAGACCTCAACAGGACAGGCGACCTCACCGGACGCGGAAAGCTCAAACTCGGCGTAGAGTCGATAGGTGGTCTCCGTACTATCGCTCGCTGCGGTCGATGAGCGCTCTGTCGTTTCTACCATTATAATTTCACCAACGAGAGATGTAATCACTTGCGTTGTACGCTCTGTAAGCGACTGTACGGACGGAGCGAGCCAGTTTGCTGCTCACTCTGCGTCGACGATGTCGTCGATCCACGTCAGCACTGCCACCGCGTTTGGAAACCCGATTGTCGGCACAGCCAGTAGCGCGACGTGTCGCAGCGCCTCAGGGTCAACACCCTCCTCGAGCGCTCGTCGGACGTGTGAGTGGACAGCTCCTTCCGACCCAGAGCCAGCCGCCAGCGCCAGTTTGACCAGGCGCTTCTCTTCGCCCTCGATTGGACCGGCTTCCGAACAGGCTTTGCCTAAATCGGCGTACTCGTCCCACACCTCGGGAAATTCAGCGGCGATTTCACCCGCCGTCGACGGGAGTTCGTCGGTATCTTCGATGGCATCAGACATACACGGACATCTAGAGAATACACATAAAAGCGACCCGAGTATTTCCATGACGTGACGATACTGCCTCGGTCGGTTCGACGGACTCGAGCCGTCATTCCTCTTGACTAGACGCCATTGTCGGATCCAGTACCCGCCCGTGAGTCATCTCTTCGCCCATTTGCCGGATGATTGTCGCCTCAGCACCGTGGAGGCGTTGTGAAATCGCGGACTTAGACACATTAAACTCCGCTGAGAGGTCTGCGAGTGTCACTTCCCGTGGCTCGGCGTAGTATCCGGCTTCAACCGCTCGAAGTAATGTCCGACGCTGTACCTCTGTCAGCTTCTCGGGAGAAATTGTTACCATTGAGCGCTCCTTGGTGCGGATATCACGAACTCGTATTCCGTCAATATCGAGATCCGCAATCGTACCTAAGACGGCCGCAATATCGACATTCGGATCGGTCTCTATTAGAACCGTATGCCCGTCGTCTCCCGCACCGTTCGTTGCCATTGGTAAACCCGTACGAGTACATTCCGCTGAAAAGAGTAAACTCGCTCCGCTAAATTATGTTAGTCATTATATGCTTATGAATGACGAGACGGCTAAAACACCACCGTCGTGTGACAGAAGCTGCCGATGATTTCGGTGGATGGATTGTTCTCTGCTGTAGAAACTCTCGCCACACAGCGCCTACTCGAATCGCTCGCTCGGACCGGGCGGTACAGCAGTAATTCGTTAGAGCCCGCCTGATAGATTTAAAAACCTGTAATATTCAGGAATACGGCTTGGCCGCTCGAGATATTACACACGAACATGTACCGAGACCATGGTGAGTATAGGGCGCCTGAAGGCTCAGAGGCCTGTCTCGAGTCTGTAGCGTTCCACGACTGGCCGGTGCCCGCCGAGGGCACCGCCCGCGATATTACGGCCGACAACGACGGCGAAGTGCGGCAATCCGCCCCGCAGCCTAACCACGTGATCTACTAATGGCTACCCTTCAAAACGCGCTCGCACGGGTCGAGGATCCGGCCCTTGATGACGACATTGTTTCGCTCGGTCTCGTCGGAGACATCGAATTCCATGGAGATACCGCCCACGTACCGCTCGCACTCGGTGCCCCGCACTCGCCGGTCGAGACACAGATAACCGAGGACGTTCGAGCCGCCGTTCGGGACGAGGGGTACGAACCAGTTCTCTCGGTCGAGATCGACGATACGACGCCCGCCGGCCAGATGGACGGCGCACCGAACGTGATCGCTGTCTCCTCCGGGAAGGGCGGCGTCGGCAAAAGCACCGTCTCGGTGAATCTTGCGACGGCGATGGCCGAGCGGGGGGCCAATGTTGGACTGTTCGACGCCGACGTGTACGGCCCTAACATCCCGCGGATGCTTGGCGTACAGGATGAACCGGGGAGGGCGGAGGACGACGAGACAATCAGACCGGTCGAGAGCCACGGACTCAAGCTGATGAGCATCGGCTTCCTCGTCGGTGACGACGATCCGGTCATCTGGCGGGGCGCCATGGTCAATAAGGTACTCACAGAGCTACTACACGACACCAAGTGGGGAGGTCTCGACTACTTCATCGTCGACTTGCCTCCGGGAACGGGAGACGTACAGCTGACCTTGCTCCAGCAGATAGGGGTCTTGGGTGCGCTCGCCGTGACGACGCCGCAGGACATCTCGCTGGATAACGCCCGAAAGAGCGTTCGGATGTTTGACAAACATGATACGTCGGTACTCGGCGTCGTCGAGAACATGAGCGGGTTCGTCTGTGACGAGTGCGGGACTCGACACGACGTGTTCGCGACCGGCGGGGGCCAGCGACTCGCCGACGAGTTCGATCACCCGCTCCTCGCCGAGATCCCGCTCGACCCCGCGATCCAACAGGGGTGCGAGGTCGGAGAGCCCGTCGTTTCCGACGGTAACTCGGAGCCGGCACGAGCGTTCCGAAAGCTCGCTGAACGGACGATGGACCAAGTCGGTCGAGAGCGGCGACGTTCGCACGCCAACGGTGCCGTCGAAATTGGGCAGAACCAGTAGGCAACGGCACGCTGAAGCTCGCGCTCAGTCGAAGGTCTCCCTTCAGATCTGGCGTCGTAATTAGATATGACCGCGAATAACTTGGATATTGTCGAAATATAATCTTAAGCAGTTACTTCTCACGAAGTAGTAACTTGAGAAGGTTATATTCAACTGGTGTCTGAAGGCTTTCCTATGCAATCGCGATCCCGTCGATCGGTCCTCGCGACACTCGCGGCCGGGGGCGGAGTCGGGGCTGCTGGCTGCCTCGGTAGCGGCAATTCTGTCTCCGTTCTCGCCGCCGGGAGCCTCGCGGTCGTCCTCGACGAACACCTCGGACAGCGGTTCGAAGAGGAGACGGGACTCGCCGTTCGCGGGGAATATTACGGCACCAACGCGGTGATGCGGATGGTCGAGGACGACCGGAAGTACCCTGACGTTGTCGTGAGCGCTGACGCCAAGCTATTACGCGACCGGCTCTACGGCACTCACTCGACGTGGGACGTCTCATTCGCGTCCAACGCTGTCGGTATTGCCTACGCTCCCGACACACGGTTCGAGGAACGACTAAATGCGGGCGATCCGTGGTATGAGGTTGCGCGTGAGGCCGACAGCGGTAATTTCGCGATAAGCGATCCCGATCTTGATCCCCTCGGATACCGCGCCATCCACGCGTTTCGACTCGCCGAGCGGGAACACGGGCTCGACGGCTTCGCCGAGACCGTCACCGAGGCCGCCTATCGGGAGCCGGAGGAACCACAGCTGCTCGCCGGCGTCGAAACGGGGAACCGCGCCGCCGCGGTCGTCTACCGGAACATGGCCGCGGACCACGGGCTTCCGTTTCACTCGTTCCCGGACGCGTACAACTTCTCGAACCCGGAGTATGCCGACCGGTACGCGGAGGTCTCATACACGACGGACGACGGGTACACGGCGACCGGTGCGCCGATCGTGTACAACGCGACGGTGCTCGAAAGTGCGGACTCGCCGAACGCCGGGCGCGAATTCGTCAGATTCCTTGCGAACGCCGATAAGGCTCTCCGTGAGAACGGGTTCGAGACGGAGGAATTCCCGAGAACGCATGGAGAGGCTCCTATCGAGGTGAGCAGCGAATGAGCCTTGTTGATGTAACTCGCTCAGCCACGAAATCACGACGTGTACCCCCGCTGCTGGTCTTTGGAGTTCTCGGAGTGGTTCTGCTCGTGTACTTCGCGCTCCCCTTCGTGGTGTTCCTCGGCCGAACCGGATCGGTTCCCGTCGTTGAGACCCTGCTACAGACGACGAGCCGGACGGCGGTCCGGAACTCGCTCCTCACCGCGCCCGTCGCTACCGCGATTTCGACCGTGTTCGGCGTTCCGCTCGCGTACGTCCTTGCACGCAAGACGTTTCCAGGGAAGCGACTTGTTGAGGCGCTGGTCGTGCTTCCACTCGTCGTCCCGCCGGTCGTTGGCGGGGCGATGCTGCTCAGTGTGGTTGGGCGGTTCACACCGATTGGAGCGGCCGCGGCGCAGGTCGGGCTACCGCTGACGGATAGTCTCGTCGGCATCGTGCTCGCACAGACGTTCGTTGCCGCGCCGTTCGTCGTGATTACCTCCCGCGCTGGATTCGGATCAATTGATGAGCGGCTTGAACAGGCGTCTCGATCACTCGGGTGCGGGCCGATAGCCACGTTCAGACGCGTGACGCTCCCTCTTGCGAGACGAGCGATTGTCGCAGGCATTATACTCACGTTCTCGCGGGCCATCGGTGAGTTCGGCGCAACGATGATGGTCGCGTACAATCCTCGAACGATACCCACACGTATCTGGGTCGATTTTATCGCCGGCGGCATCGACGCGATTGTTCCACTCGCACTCGCGCTGTTGGCGGTCACGCTCGTTGTGGTCGCTACGGTACAGCGGTTCGCCGGGGTGCCGACCGTGGTGGAGCAAGAAGCCTCGAACTCAATAGAATGACCCACCGGTACAGGTCCGAGTGTTCCCTCAAATGCGACTCTGCGGCTCTGTTGAAGTCCTTAAGAGCTGATAGAATCGGCGTGCGAGATACAGAGGATACACCTGTCACAGACCGGTTGCGCTCAGTTATATTCCCACGCAGCGTTCAAGGCCGTATGGTCACGTGGCAGCAACGCTCGGTGACGTGGTGGCGGGATATGGGTGCCGGGGTCGTCACGGCGGCGGCGGCACTCGCCGCCTCCCTCCTTTATTTGATCGTGGCGATGGTTGTCCCGTTACGGCTGTCGCCAGACGCGCAGTACTGGGTCGGATACGCGCCACAGTTCGCGTTTGTCGCGGGATTTGTGCTGGGCGCAATCGTCTGGCGACGGGTCATGTCTCGGGTATCTACTCCGGAACAGGGGGCCTTCGTGGGTAGCGCGATGGCCCTCGGAATCGTGGCACTCGTCCCAATACTGGCAGGAGTGTACGTACTACTGTTTCCACTCCTCCTCAGTATCGTTACCGGGCAGGGGTTACACTACGCAATACAGCTCTATCCGGAACCGCTGTGGACTGCTGTCGATGTTACTCGAACCGTCGCTACTGCGTGGAGTCCGCTGGTCGGTGCCCTGCTCGTTCCCCTCGGAGCGGTCGCAGGGTGGGCCTCCCAGCGTCGCCGTCGGCTCAGTGGGCACTAACTGTCTCGACTCGTGAACGGGCCGGTGTCCGCGGGCACGTTTGCCACCCACCCAACCGACTCACGCTCTGGGTTCAGCACGGCTCCGAGAATATATCACCAAATGAGGAATTCAAAAGAGCCTTTCCATAGAGTTGTAGCCAATTATTTGATTCCCACTAGTGATTTCCACTCAAGCATGACCGGAATCGTGATCCTCCCCGCTGGTCGCGACGACGCGTTTGAGGACTACAAACAGTTCATCCGGGATGGGCACCCAATTGAGGATATTGAGTCCTATCTCGATGAGGAGGACCTCGAACTATTTCGGACGACATCTGAAACAGCCGGTCGAGAAAGAGTACGAACTGGCTGTGCGGACTGGACTACTAATCTCGCAACTGTCTCTTCACGACCTCCTCAAGTTCTTTCGCAGGAATCTCTTGGAGTCGCTCGTCCTCGCTCAATGTATCTAGAACAGCCCCAACGGGCTCGGTGAACTTGAAAACCAAGTGAACACCCGATTTGAATCCACCACTAACCCGTTCGCTTTCCAGAACACCGTACGTTCCGGCCTTATTGATGTGGCTGTTGACTGTTTCTTGTGTGTAGATCTCCATGTCGCTTCCCTCACAGAGAATTTTGTAGATGTCGTACACCACAGGGCTCGGAGCCGCTCCTTCATTCTCTTTCGCGACAAGTGCGGCAGCGTACAGAGATAGTTTCTTTTGGACAGACATCCCGCCAACGATCTCAAGGACCCGATTCTTTACCACAGAGTCGTTTGCCGATCTGACGTGGTCCTGCGTTACCACCGTATCGCCTGCCCGGTTCGCGATCTCTCCAGCATCTCGTAGCAGGTCGATCGCGCGACGCGCGTCACCTTCGTTTTGAGCACCATACGCAGCCACGATCTCAATTACTCCGTCTTCGAGGGCGTCGTTTTTAAACGCATCTCGACGTCGTTCGAGAATTTCGATGAGTTCGTTGGCGTCGTAATCCGAGAAGTGAATTCCGTTCGGATTGTAGGAGCTGTCAGTCCGGCTGTCCAGGTTCTCGCGGAACTTCGGGTAGTTAGTGACAACCACCGTTGACAGCTGCGTATCAACATGCTGTTCAGACATGACTCGGCTCAAACTATAGAGTAGTCGAGAGTACGCCGGTTCGTCTGCGCCCGTACTGCCGGTCAGCGCGTCGATCTCGTCGAGGATGAACACGAGTGAGTCGAAGTGATCGTCGACGATTTCGTAGAGCCGGGTGTATTTCATATCGGTCGAGACACCTGACCGAGGGACATCCCAAACCACGCCCGCTTTCCGCGCCGTCTGGTGGCCTAGCTTCCACACAGCGCGGTCAAGCGTGTGAGACTCCATCGTTTTGAAATTGACTGCCACAAAGTCAAACTCAATACCGCTCTCCTGAGCTCGTTCTTTGACTTTGTTCGCGACGGCTTTCACTGTCAGCGTCTTGCCTGTGCCACTAGGACCGTACAAAAGCAGATCCGGCGGTCGCTCACCATCGAGAGTGTCCCGAAACGCCCGAGCTTCGGCAGCGAGTTGCTCGTCCCGGCCGTAGATCCGATCCTGATCGACAATCGTACTCGAGTCTACGAGGTCCTTGTTTTCGAAAACAGTCTGTACGTCGCCATCGAGGATGCTATCCACGACAGATGATCCGGATTCTTGTGACCCACCAGACTCGGTATCTGGCTGCCCCGAGTCGGGTTCGTCGCCTTGCATAACGGTCATTGTGATCTAACCCCTAATAACCTTTGTCGAAATGAAGGGGGTAGAGTCGAAATGAAGGGGGTAGAGTCGATATGAATACCCCTCCGTCGAAATGAATTTCCTGCCTCTTTCATATCATCACACACCAACTTCGAAGTGAAGACCCCGCCATCGATATGAAATCTCAGACAGCAAGACAGACACCCCTTCTTCGAAATGAAATCCCACCTCAGAGCCCTGTCCGCAGTAGATCTTCTTCGAAGTGAGCACCCCTCCGCCGATATGAAGCCATCTAACCCAGAAATCGGCCCCATCCACACACCCCGTCATCGAAATGAAATACAAAAACACTGTATCCGAAACCGTCCACGAGATTTCATCGTGAGGAATGGTAGCAGGTTCTTCGAGATGAAATGCTCGAACAAAACACTAATACTGCCGTATTAGACCGTACAAATTAGATTTAGAGCAATTTTCGCTGTGGAAGAACCAATTTCATATCGAAGACGGTGTGTGAGAGTCATCTTACTACTACGTCAATCTTCGATTTCATATCGAATATGGGGTGTGAGAGCTACCGATATTATCTCTCGTTGTCCGCTCATAGTCGATACGCCGTTTGTTTTCACATTATATATTCTCTTCATTTCACAGAACTAATCCGCTGTATAACCCAACTAATATCTCTCGATAATAGTCCACATAGTTGTTACACACGAACCAGTCACACCAGACATCACTTGGCTCCCCGTCGGTGGCAGGCCCAAGGGAGATCGTTGACGTCAGTTCGGCGTCGACGTAGAACCAGTCGGCATCTCGGTCTACATGGTAGTATCAGTCAGGTCGGGAATTCTCTGGATAGACATCGTCAGTCATCGGTATCTCAGCGCTCAGGCGTTCGCCTTGCGCTCGCGTCCCGACGCCTATATGAGCGGGAGGTCCGCGTCGATCTCGTCGTACCACACGACGGGGCGCTTCGCGCTGCCGTTCTCTTCGAACTCCAGGAGCCCGTAGTCCGCCAACTCATTCACGTTGTCGAGGACCTCCAGTGGATTCCGGTCGATAAGGCGAGCGAGTTCTCGGATGCTCTCTGGATCGTGCTCAACAATTGCTTCGAGGAGTTCGAGGTTGGTCGACCGGAAGACGCGGCCGAACGTCTCGAGGTCTTCGATCGACAGCGTTGGCTCGCTGGGTTCGACATCGTCGCCGGCATCAATTGCTTCGAGCCGTTCCTCGAGGCCGCTACGATCCGCGGACTTGATCCCGACGTGGAGTGTTCGGGTCATGATTGTTGTAGTGTGGGGCTGGGATTTCGATTATGCGTCGATCAGCGTGCTCGGGTCACCAAGACGGCCGCCGTCGCGGTCGGACGGTGGTGAACCATCACCCCGGTTTATTCCTTCGCAATAAGTAGAAGAAGACATGAGCCGCGAAACCCCTGCCGACACCGACATCATTTCCGACGAGGAGCTCACCGCGCTGCTCGCCGAGGCCGAGGGGAGGACCCCTGAGGAGATCGAGCGCGGTGCCGCCGAGATTGGGATCGCTCCCCCCGAGGAAGCGACTGTCGTTGACAAGTGATATTGTTGTCTTAAGTAGAGTCACCAATTATCACGTCGACGACGAGGGGGCGAATCGTAGCTACGATTCTCTTTACAACAACAGCCTGCCGTGAGGCGAATGTATTAACTGGTCAACTCCCCCGCTCAGCAACCGACAGATAGAGAGCATAGTTCCCGGTATACTGCTTGGTATCTCGAACTTTCGTCCGGCTCAGGTTAAGCTCGACACGCGTCTCGTCATCCTCAAAATCAAGGAGACACGTCAATAGGCCCGCGAACGTTTCCACGAATCTCGCATCGCCGGAGATTCGAATGTTCGAGATATCGGTCTCGTGAGTGCTGCCTTCGAACCCCGCCGGCTTCGCAAGAACTGATCTTTTCAGTTCCACTTGATTGGGCTTGTCGAGAGAGTTGAGCCACTTCACCGCATCTTTCTTGAGTATATGACCGCTTTTTGTTGACTGAAGCCCCTCAAGCGACGATACTAGATCTCCCTTCTCACGAGAAACGGTTGGAGCACCATCCGGAGCGCAGTTATCACAGCATTCCTCGGCATTACCTGGTGCGAGTAACACACCACAATCGGCGCAGAATGTCATCTGAATCCCAGAGGACGCGAATCTATCTTATAGCTATCGTAGCGGGGTGAGAACGTCCCAGCGTTGCTGGAGTCCAGTTGCCGAAGGTGCCAAGATCAACGCCTGAAGACACTTACTGGGTGGCAGTTACCGAGAGAGACCGATAGCATGCTCCAAACGCCACGGATTGTTCAATACGGCTTGCTTGTCGTCTGTGCCACCAGTAGTGAGGATGCCAAGGTGGTAGAGCTGATACTTGAATTGGAAGTGGATGCCAGATTTATACACGGTAGGGTCAGCAAGCTCTGATTCAGCAATCTCTCCGTCAGCGGTGAGGACAGCATCACGACGATGTTGTGTGAAGAACACCTCAACGGCGAGTGGCTGATTAATACGCGTAGCTTCCAGAGCGACATCGGCAAGCGTCGGCTCAGAGACCCCGTTTTCGTGAAGCCGTTCGAGTGCGGTGATGATGAGTCGCGTCGGCTCGTACTGGATAGCGACAGAGCGTGCGAGCTGTGCCCATCGCGGAGCGAGCTCAGTGAACCGTGTTCGACTACCAGTCCACGTGTCGAACTCGGCCAGCGCAGCCGTGACACTACCGTGTTGATTGCGGGCGAATCGCACAACTTCTGCGCCAAGGTGTGTGAGTGAGTCCCCGTTGGGTTGATCGTCGACGAGGTTCAACAGAATCGCTCCGCGTCGCCCACCAGAAATGGCGTTGATGACATTTTCAGCGTAGACAGCGTCAGTGTCGCCGTCGGCAGCAAGCGCGAGCGCGTACCCCAGATAGTTTTTCGGGTGGTTTACCGGAAAGCTCCCCTCGGTGAGCTGGTGCGTGGATGCTTGTAGTCGCACCGCGTCGATCGTGGTTGAGAACTCACCGGCCCCAGTAACCCGAGCGGGCTCGACGACACGGGCCGATTCCGTATCGTCGACAGCGATAACACCGACGTTAAGATTCCGCGCTTGTGCGCGTGCTGCGTCGGTGATGCTGGTGGCCGGTGCCGCGACGTAGCCGAGGTTAACTTCAGGAAGGTGAGCGTGTGCCTGGGTAATACCGCGAGCGACGTCTGCGGCGGCCGGGTCAGCATTGTGACCTTTCGCTTCGATCACCGTGACTGGTTTCGTCGCCGCATCACCGTTCAGAACATCAGTGGCTGGCATCCCGACGCCGAGTAAGTCGGGTTCGCCGGCAGCGAGCCGGATCGTGTTATACGGCGCAAGCCGGTTACGAAGCGAATCAGGAATGGTCCAGCCGCCCCACGTGGATTGAGTGAACTGCGTCTCCGTGACCGCGTACTGATCCGGGCTCGTGTCAATATCGGGATACAGTGTGTCTTTCGCGGCAGCAAGCACCGTTGGCTCAGCGAGCGTGACTGCCATTATCCTGTTTACTGACGGTCAGATGATATAGTTGGGGGGATCGGGACACTCGGTACGTAGAGCGTGTTGGCAGGCAGCTCATCAAATACGATTATAGGATCGACAACACAACCGCCCCGTATGGAAGTCGGACTCATCAGCTGTACAAAGAGTAAGCGTGAGGAGGCGGCGAAACCGAAGAATCTGTATCTTGAGTCGGCGTTTTTCAGGAAGGCACGGCAGTACGTCGAGGCAAATCACGATGCGTGGTATATCCTCTCCGCGAAACACCATCTGCTCGATCCGGACGGAGACCCGATCGAACCGTATGATGAGACGCTGAGTGGTGCGTCTGTGGATACGAAGCGAGAGTGGGCAGAAACCGTGTTTGAGCAGTTACGCAAAGAAGGCCTGCTTGGTGACGGGAATCGGCTCGTCTTCCACGCTGGACGAGATTACCACGAGGAACTCACACCGTTGCTTTCCGAGACGAGTGTTGAATTCACAGTCCCGACCGACGGGTTACAGTTCGGTGAAACCCTCGCGTGGTACAACGATCGCATTTGAACACGGCGCCGTCATAACAGCTAACAGCTATTAGACATATCTGCCAATATGCCAACGGAATCGGTCAACGGGGCGAAGTTGTACTACGAATCAGATGGAGACGGAGTACCAGTTGTCTTCCTCCACGGCGTGTTAATGAGTAGCCGATTCTTCAGCGAACAGCAGTCGCTCAGCGATGACCATCAGCTGATCACGCTCGATTTTCGAGGACACGGTCGCTCGGAAAAGACCGAAACGGGCCATACACTCCCACAGTATGCCCGTGACCTAGAAGCGTTCCTTGACGCACAGGATCTTTCTGACGTTGTCCTTGTCGGGTGGTCGATGGGATCGCTTGTGGCGTGGGAGTACGTCCGCCAGTTTGGGACAGACCGGTTCCGGGGCTTCGTGAGTGTCGAACAACAGCCACTCGATCTTGAACAAGAGGATTACGAGCACGGTGTATTCGGCTTTGATGAACTTCGCGGACTCATGGAGCTCGCACAAACCAGCCCACACGACCTGGCGTGGTCCCTTATTGACGAGATGCTCGTGGATGAACCAGATGCTGTCGAACAGATGCTCTTCGATGAGATCACACGAGTCCCACCACCGATCACGAGCGCGATTCTCTTCGACCAATCAGTACGCGACTACCGGGAAGTGGTTCCCGACGTAGATGTTCCTACCCTCGTGTGTCTTGGTGAAGACGAAACGATGCTAGAGAATGGTGGTGTCGAATACGTTGCCGACAAGACACCTGACGCCCAGCTTGAGCGCTTCTCCAATAGTGGTCACTGTCCGTTTCTCGAGCAGCCTGAGCGGTTCAATCACGTCCTTTCGTCGTTCATCACAGCACGCTGATAAACCGCTCTACTGTGGTTTTACAGCGGCAACGAGGGGTGTTCGATAGATAATCCGTGATGCCTCAAGAGGTCAACCACCACGACGCCGAAGTCAACAACCTCTCTAGGGCCCTCGAGTCTATCAAAACGGGGAACCCGCTAACACCACCGTCACCGGGCCTAGCAGGTCGGACGACTTAACCAACAAAATCGCGCTGCTGTTGCTTTTTGTTGGTTAATCGTCGAGAGTAGGACCTTTCTCGAGACGGGTCCGTGTGGAGGCTTGTCACTCCGTTCGGATCCACCCCAGCGTGTCACCGATCTCGAATGTATCGTCTTCACCGACGACAACCTCATCGAGTGTCCCAGCCACGGGCGCTTGAATGTCGACACTCACTTTTTCGACTTGGATCTCACAGAGGGTGTCACCCTCCTCGATCGACCGATCTTCACGGACGAACCAATCGACGAGGATGCCTTCTGTCTCGTCGACATCCGCCTCCCAGTCGCCGGTTGCGCGAATCGCAACCCGCATCCCTGTACCTCCGTCAGCGACTCGCCGTCGATCGGTCATTCTGCGGAGACAACCTCTCGGACGCTCTCTTCAATATCGGCGACATCCGGAATCACTCCGTTTTCCATCGGGCGAGCGTACGGGATCGGGACGTCTGGGACGGCGACCCGCTCGACGGCATCAAGGGCACCGAGATCGCGATCTGCGACGCTCGCGATGATCTCTCCGGTGACGCCGAAGGATCGATAATCCTCATCGACGACGACGAGTCGCCCGGTCTTTCGCACCGACTCGACGATCGTCTCGGTGTCGAGCGGAACCAGCGTCCGAAGGTCGATGATCTCCGCGTCGATACCCGCGGCTGCGAGCGATTCCGCCGCCGCGAGCGCACGATGGACGTGGAGTCCAAGCGTCACTACGGTGACATCGGCGCCCTCACGTTTGACGTCCGCTGACCCGAAAGGGATCGTGTAGTCGGTCTCCGGAACCGGCGTCTTCGGGCCGTCGGGCGCCGGCATCCAGCCGATGCCCATGAGCCGCTTGTGGAACAGGTACATCACCGGATCGTCGTCGCGGATCGCGTTGTGCATCAGCCCCTTCGCGTCGTACGCGGTCGACGGCACGACGAGTTTCAATCCGGGGATGTGTGCGAATGTTCCGTAGAGCGTTTGTGAGTGTTGAGCGGCGTCGTTGTATGTCCCGCCGACCGCGGCCGTAAGGACGAGCGGCACGTTCACGTTGCCGCCGCTCATGTAGGTGTTCTTCGCGAGCTGGTTGTAGATCTGGTCCATCGCGACGCCGAAGAAATCGACGAACATCAGCTCCGCGATGGGCCGCATCCCCTCCTGAGCGGCACCGACAGCGGCGCCGAGATACGCAGTCTCGCTGATCGGCACGTCCATGATCCGATCGCGGCCGAACTCGTCGAGCAGACCTTCGGTACTGTCGAAGATTCCGCCGTAGTCGGCGACGTCTTCGCCCATGTAGAACACCTCCTCATTGTCGCGCATCTCGTGGGCGATTGACTCGACCATCGCCCGACTCATCGTCAGCTCACGGTCGATGACGTCGTCCGTGTCACTCATCGGCGGTCACCTCCGCGAGTTCGAACTCCGGTTCCTCCGTGGTCACGCCCGACGGCGGGTTAACGAACATATCGTCGTAGGCGTCCGCGGGGTCCGGCTGTGGCTGCTCTTTCGCCCACGCGATCGCCTCCTCGACCCGCGCTTCCGCATCCTCGCGCATCGCCGCGAGTTCGTCGTCCTCGACGCCGTGATCGCGTAGGTCCGATTCGATCCTTAGTACGTGAGAGATGTTTTGG
>NZ_BBJP01000047.1 GCF_000739595.1 Halorubrum halophilum
CTGTCGATGTGATCGACTGAGAGTGATTAGAACAAATCGATAGACGTGTGTTCTTCTATCTAGCTAGTAGCTAGAACTAGAAAGAAGAAAAAGAGAAGGTGGAAGAGACTCTCAATTTTGCCCCAAATCGTGACGTAGATGAGACGTTAGTCCAATCTGGAATTCTGTCACCCCTCCCTTCCTTGGAGGCTGGAACAAATCGATAGGGGTGAGAGGGTGTATGGGTATTCTTTTGAATCGGTTGAGACGATAACCCCTAACAAATCGTCGGAGGTTACGGAGAGGAACAGCGTAAACCTCTAATACCGTGGATTTGACGGTCATACCGGCAGAAAAGAAATCGACAGGGGAATCTTTTAGTATTTTGGTAGAGTGGGTCCCAATATGCCCACGGATCCTGGTCCCGAGGGAACCTCCGAGTCCACGGGTTCTATCAAAGATCTCATTCTCGAGCAGGAAGAAGCCGCGAGTCTCATCAAGAACCGGTCGCTCCTTGAGCCGAACGAGATCGTCGACGAAGAACGTATCGTCGGTCGTGACACACAGCTCACCGATATTACTCAGCACCTTCGCGTCGCAATAAGTAACGAGCGACCGCCGAATCTTCTCCTCTATGGTCCTTCTGGAACCGGGAAATCTCTTATCATCAACGCTGTCTGTCAGAACATCGTCGAACTCTGCGAAAGCCGTGATATCCGGTTCGGCGTCATCCAGATGAACTGCCAGAACGTGGGAACCCTCGGCGCAGCTGTCTACGAACTTTCCCGAAAGGTGGCGAACGACATCGGAACAACTGTCGATGTCCCGGAACATGGAGTTCCAAACAAGAAAAAATGGCGCGAACTCTACCGTCTGATCAACGACCACTACGATACAGTTGTATTTATTCTCGATGAACTCGATATGCTCGTCGGTCGTCGAGATAAAGACGAGCCCGCTTTTTCGCGCCTTCTCTATCAGCTCTCTCGTGCTGGAAGCACCGACGAGATTACTGCCCAAGTCTCTGTCACTGCCATCACTAACGACACGAAGATGATGGAGAGTGTGGGAAGTCGCGCTCTCAGTTCCTTTACCCCTGAGGACGTTCACTTTAGTGACTACGACGCCGACCAGCTCCGGGAAATTCTCCGGGCTCGGGAGGACGCCTTCCACGAGGATACACTCAGCGGTGACGTCATCCCGCTTGCAGCTGCATTCGCTGCCCAAACCAATGGAGACGCACGGAAGGCGATCGACCTGATGCGAACAGCTGGGTCGATTGCGGAAAAAACAGGTGCAGACAAAGTCCGGGAGGAACACGTTCGACAAGCCCAAGATAAGGTTGAGAAGAACCGCGTGTTGGAGGTGACACGTGGGATTAGTACGCAGAAGAAGCTCTGTCTGTTCGCGACTGCAGCTGTGGCCCGTGAGGATGGAACTGGTGCAGCAAGGAGCCCGATTGGATACCGGGTGTATCAGTACTTGACAGGTACCCTAGATTCGGATCAGTACCACCAGGAGACGTACGTGAATAAGATGAAAGAACTCACGACGTATTCGTTGGTCGAGACAGAGCGGAAGAGTCAGGGACCACACTCGGGTAGCTACCTCGAGTTCACGTTTGGTGAGAATCCGGAGACTATCATCGAGACGCTCCGAGAAGATTCGCGGCTAGACGACGTCCACAATGACGAACTCCGCACCGTCGTGAATGCACAGCTCAATCAGTAGGGTGTTCACCGAACAAGTCGATAGGGGCGAGGGTGTTATCGATGACTCAGTTTTATCGGTGACAGGAACAAGTCGATAGAGGTGGGTCTACAGACTGTGGTGGTCGCTCACACAACAAATCGATAGGGGCGACTGTTTAGCATTTTGCGTTACCGATATTCTAAAAATCGTAGATGACGCTGGGATCTTTTGTGAATGAACGGTACTGTAGTCAACTGATCGAGGAACCACGCTATTGTCGTGAGGAAAACTGACACTCCCGCCTATGGAAGATACACGTATGACGAGCTACGTGTTTCGTGTATGGTTGCTCCCGAATCCGCCACTGGAGCTCGAACCCGACGAGGAGGTCTGGCGGGATATCGAAGTCGACGGGTCACATACACTAGCCGAATTCCACGAGGCGATCTTCGAGGCGTTCGAGCGTTGGGACAGCCACGCCTACGAGTTCATCACGCGCAACGAGGACGGCATCGCGCTCCGGAGCTACGTCCACCCACAGCTCTACGACGGCGGCCCGAGCTGGCGAGCGATGGACGACGCGGAGATCGACCGCTTCATCGATCAAGCCGTGCCCGACGACGCCTCCGAAGACGCCAAAGCGCGGTTTCGCGAGCTCCAGTCGAATCCGCCGCCGGAAGGTAACGCCGCCGACACCACGATCGACGAGTTAAATCCGGAAGAGCTGGGAGCGCTCTCCTACACGTTCGACATGGGTGACAACTGGGAACACTACATCGAACTCCAGGATACTCGCAACGCATCGTTGGACAGTAGCCCCGTGGTCGTCGACGAACAGGGGGACGCACCGTCCCAGTATCCCGATATGGACGAGTAGCGGGTGGTTGTCCCGCCTACAGTCGTTTTTCGTCAATGATGGCGGCGGTATCTGTCCCGGCGATTGTGTCGGATTCTGCCAGCAGGTCGTCGATCTCGTCTGGATCGTAGACCTCCTTGACGATGCAGTAGTACTGTGACGGCGTTCCGAAGTCGTAGACCATGCTGAGCCGATCCCCTTCTCGGAGCGTCGCACGTTCAGCGATGTCTCCGATCGTCACGCCACTCGCGTTCGTGTACGAGGGGTCGTCGATCTTCTCATACTGGTGGTCCGGGAGAACGTTGAGTGACGAGTCCAGATACTCGTCTTCGAGGCCGTACATCCGGAGATGAAGATCATCGAGCGTACTGAATCGACACACGAGCCGATCGAGTTCTGCTATCGTCGTTTCCGGCCGAACGACGATATCGTACCACTCCTCGCGAGCGCGACCCTTCTGCTTCCAGCGAAGACGGTAGCCGGTGGTGCCGATACGAGATTCTACCTCCATGCTTGCATCCTGTCTCAGCTGGTCGATCTCATCGAGTGTTGCAGCCCAGCAATACGAACAGATCTCATCTGGCGCATCGCTCTCGAATGCCGTCTTGTCGAGACCTTTCCAGTCAGCATATCGCGGTAAATCGATGTATTCACTCGCGGGTGAGCGCGTACTCCGATCACACAGCTTCTCGCCGGGCAACTCCTGACGAGGGGAATAGGTCGACCTGCCGACTGGTTCTGCTTTCAGGTCGACGATATGGTCGACAGTCCCTATCTGACTGACTTCGATAACAAATCGCTCCAGTATCTCCGTCTCTGAATCGGTCATGGTTTTGGTAGTCTGTTATTCGACATCACTCGGAAGGATTCCATACGTTCTGGCGACCGAGACGATCTCTTCGCGGAACTCCTCGAACTCCTCACCGTGCGAGTCCGCGAGTGTTTCCACCTCGTCAGAATATGCCTCGCGGATCGCTCTCGCTTCGGCCCTCCCCTCGACGGTCGGTTTCCAGAGGGTTGTCGTGCCATAGTCCCCTGATTCGAACGACGGCCCAGATCGCTCGCGTTCTCCGACACACTCGACTAATCCCCGTTCTTGCAGTGTTTGAAGCGCGGTTTCGACTTCAGGTCCGAACTCCGAATCCATCGAGAGAAGCTCTTCGAGTGGCGGCTCTTCGGATCCACCTTCTGTCGTGATTGCGTCGAGTTGCGTACAGGCTACAACGAGGTCGTCAGTCGTCTTTTCGACGCCAGCGTAATCGTGTTTGTATCGTCTGTCGTGGGTAGTGAGTTGATCGATGAGTAACCGCTCGATCCACGTCTCGGTTTGCATGTCTGTATCCTACGATCGGAATCAACAAAGCGTGTCGCACGAAGTTGCATGTCGGGACGAACAGCAGCCACCGATCAATCGAGTTTTGCCCGCTCTTTCAGCTCGCCGACTAGGAGATCGAGGATCGCTTCTTTGTCCTCCTCGGGAACGTTCCTGCCGTCGAGTTCGTCGAACTTCTCTTCCCAGTGATCTATCCACGACCCGAACACGTCCTCGAATGTGTCTTCTGGATCGTCTGCAGCCCTGACGTCCTCGATCCCCTTCTGAATCATCTCGTGGGGCCCTCCGGCTCCAAGCTCGGCTTCGAGTACCAGCCATGGTTCGTACTCGAAGGTCGAAGAAAGTTCTTCGATATGCCACGTCTCGTCGTTCAAATCCAGTTGATACTCCGTCACCACGTGAAACCGAGCTGGTGAGGCATCGACACCCGGCACACCCATGTCCGAAAGGTACACCGTCGGATGACGCTCGATCTGTAACGAGAGCATGTCATCTGCTTCGAACTGGAATCTGAAAGCCCGCTCTCTGATCTTTCCCAGTGTCAGCCCATCTTCAGGCAGGTCGATGTCACACTCGTCCAGCACGGTGAGAACGCGGTCTTTGGTAGTCCTATCCATTATCCTCACCTGGTTTCGACTACTCAGTGAAGCCCTCCAACAGTTCCTCGAGCATCGGGCGGAGCTTGTATTTCCGGTAATGTTCGTCTCGGAGATCTTCGACGTAGACACACCACTCATCGAGTTCACCGACAACTCGGGCGGCCTTTCCGGCAGTTTCCAGCCACTGGACGGCGTGTCGGTACCGTTGGGACTGTCCCTCCTCGATGATTGGCTTGGCTTGTTCCTTACAGGCGTCGATCGTCCAGTCTGGGTGCTCATCCCAGACTTCCTCGACGACCGGCTCCACGACCTTGTAGTCCGAAAATCGATCCGCGATATCGATAGCCGCCTCGTACTGCTCTGCGTACAGGAAGATTTCGACGTGCCGTCGCGCAACTCGCTGCGTCGTGTCCTTGTTCCGAAGCGATGTCACCAACTCTTCGCGAATAGTCATCCACTCCTCACCGGCGAGTTCCTCTGCCGCTTGGTAGGCCGCAAGCGTCGGCGAGGCTTCGAATGCGGCGATAGCCGCCTCCAAGGCCACCTCCGGTTCGTCGAGGCTGGCGGCTCGATCGCGGAGCCACTCGGCCAGCTCAGCTTTCTCGCTGCCGTCTAGTGTCAATCCGCGTTGGGCCACCTCCAGTGCTGCTCGGGGCCGATCATGGTTTCGCAGCGTCTGGGCTAGTGTGAGTGCTTCGTTCGGGGAGGACAAGTTGTGCCGGCCGTATTCGATCGCCTCGTCGATCCGTCCTTCCTCCACGAGCTTGGTTACGTAGTCATCGATCAGATCCGCAGCCTCCGCCAGATCCAGGTACTCCTCGTTGCGACCTTGGCGCTTGAGGACGTTGAGGTGAGCCCTGATGAAGTCCTCGGCGTACCACGGTGGATCCCCTCCCCAGAGGTCGGCATAGCCGATATCGCCCTGCATCGCTCGCTGAACCGGTTCGAAATCCCAGCCCCGTTGGGCGGCTTCGAGCGCGGCACTGTACGGCGGATGGTGTGTATAGCCTCCCATCTCCTGTACCCACGTCCAGAGGCGATCCTTCCAATCGGTACGCTCGACCTCCGAGAGGTCGGCGGTGAGCAGCGCCTCGGCCAGCACTCGGTCGACCTCGTCGAAGAACTCGAAGATCGCGTTCGAATCGTCGTACGAGAGCGCGAGCCACTCTTCGTCCATGAGTTCGTTGGCCAGCGGTTCGAGGATGTCCAGTGCCGTCTCGCCGTCGCCAGCCTCGACGGCTGTGCGTGCCTGATCGAGAAGGCCTCGCAACTTCTCGACGTCGGTTTCGGCTGCCTCGTACGGGTCGTAGGCGTGAGCGCTTCGCCCCTTAGTCGGTCCGAGAATGTTCTGTACCTGCTGGCGGATCGATTCGCGATTGATGTCCGGAGTTCGACCGTGTTCGCCATTCTCCGTCTCGTCTTCTGACTCGGCTGTTTCGAGTTCGGATTCGATCTGGGATGCCAGCTCCGGGCGACTCTCAATGAGGCTGGTGAGAACGTCACGGAGGATCTCGGGCTCGGCATCCGCGATCAGTTCGGAGATAGGCGGTCGCTGGTCGATCCCATCGGAATCGCGGACGTACGTCAGGAGAACGGCGACACGGTGCTTGCAAATCCCACCGTGATCGTACGGACAGGAACACGCCGTGTCAACGACCCCAGTTTCGTCGAGATCGATCCGCACCTGGTAGGGCTCGTACTGGCTGCCTTCAACCGCCGCTCGGATCGTCTCACCGCGCCGGACGAGCTTGACGACGGCACCCTCGGCGTAGTAGTTTCCCCCCCCGGTCGTATGACTGGGGACGTGCCAGATCCCGGACTGCTGCCTCCGTGAGTGTCGGGTCGGGATCAACCATCGCTCGTATGGTATCTACGGATTAAACCCGTAGTAATTGTGGTGGGCGGTTGGGTGGCTGTGTGCCTACGAATCTGGAACCCAGACGCCTTTCACCGGCTGGAAGACGGCGTAGGCGTCGACATCCGACGTGTCGGTCGGATGAGCGGTGTGTAGCGTGAGTTGCCCCCTGCTCGTGTGTTCTCGGTTCTGTTCAGTTACCCACTCCTCTGCGTCCGCTTTCAAGTCGAAGGCGAGTCGACCATCCTCATCGAAATTCGCCTCCGCGAGTGGTGTCTCGCGAAAGACCGAGTCTTTGATTTCCACGATGTAGTCGACCATAGCTGTTCGTTCGCGGTAGCTCTCCTTTAGAATTCCCCGTGCTGAACAGATTAGATCTCTGCCAACCGTACAAACCGTATATGGAACTGACGCTCGAACATCTCCAGTCTGAGCACCTCGATCCGCTTCCGCTCTTTCAGTCCGAAGAAGCGACACTCTGGCACATCGACACCACACACATCCGGACGTGGTCGCCGACGATCACGTCAACGCCAGACTCGCCACAGCCACGATCTGGTCACTCGACGAGGATCGGACATACGCCCTGCTCGTGCTCCGGGAGAAGGTGGAGTGACGAAGCGATCCCAGAATTACTGCGCTATCTCGCTACCCATCTACATGGATCGGATACGGCCGTAGCGGAAACGTTCTCCATCGGGGTGTTCACGGCGACTGCGGTCAGGTCGCCTGCGGGCCGGACCGTCTGGTGGCGTGAAGACTACGTCGACGACACCGCCGGGTGAGGAACGGATATCCTCTCGAAGGCCGACCCGAGGAATTACGCCGCCATCCAACCAACAACGCTTATGGATCACACTCACGAGGCGTTCGCTGACGCACTCTCCTCGGGCGACACCGAGCGCGTGAATCGGGCGATCGACGAAATCGAAAACACCGAACTCGAGGAACGAGCCGCCCTGTTCGACGAGTGTTTCGATATGTGTCTCGACCTCTACGAGGCCGACGATGGATACCAGCGACAGTCCGTGATTCGCTTTGCGGCCAGTCTGTATCCGCGCTTGGCCTATCGAACGGTCGGTGCGGACCTCACCGACGAGGCGTTACCGGGTGAGTGGACGCTCGAGGAAATCGCGACCCACCGCGAACGATTGCGGGACCTCTACGCGGACGCGCTCCGCGACGACGACGGCCGCGTGCGACGCGCGGCCGCCAAGGCGACCAAGGAACTGGCGCTGACCGCCGAGATGCTTGAAGCCGAGGACGAACTCTGGTCCATGATGGACGAACTGGACACGCTCGCCGAGGAGTGTGCAGACTCGAAGCGAAAACATGTCGAGCAGGCCTACGAGAACGTCGCCTTTCACGCGGAGAAGCCGTTTTCCCTACTCCCGGACGGGCTTCGGAACGCGCTCGAAGGCGACGACCACAGTAGTGGACGGTAGCTCACTCGAACGCTCTTGTGTAGGACATTGTTGATAGCTTGCTGTCTTGCGATTTCGGTCTATCCCGGGTGAACTCTATTCGGCTTAGAGAGACGTTCAGATCGGTGGTTGTGGCTACTTGTGAAAATACCGTGACCGTATCAACAATCTCCTACGGAAGAGCGAGACCCAATTTCACCCCACGCCTAGACAATACTGGGGATCTTGGAAAGATCCTCTGAGGATAGGCTCAAAATTAACCAACTAACTGGCGCTTCTACTGGTATCTGTTGGTTAATCACGTTGACCATCACAGCTAAGCCCGGGAGAGGGCTATCGCACAGCACTCGCTGGGAGACGACAGACCGGCCACGGCAACTGACCAGATGGTGTATCTGGACCCTGCTCAAGTCGGGTTTTATTTGTAGAATTGACCTATGACTTGGTATGACCGACTCGCCGTCTCCAAGCGTCTCTGTCTCGTTATCTGAGTCGACTAACGTTTCTACAGTCTTGGACCGGGCCGGAATTGATTACGTTACCGTTCATGAGCAGCGACTGCTGGCGATCTATCATACCGGAATTTTCAATGTGACAACCGAACCGGAGTCAGTGTCGAATGCCCGCACGCTTGAGATCGAATGCTGGGAAGCCCCACTCCCGTCTCGTAGTGATGAGCGATCGCCACAGGAGCTTCTCGAAGACTTTGCGGCCGTATTTGATGCTGGCGATGAGTCCTGAAATGGTCACTCGAGAACCTTGATCAGACCGACGGTAATCGGTTGAGAGCACTAGAAACGCTAGAAACAAGTCAGCTGGCACGAGTCAACACAATACGCCATTTATGGACATTTCTGAGACGCTCCAGACACTGTATACTGCGACTGTTGTGCAAGACGATGGTACCTATCAAATAACTGTACCAGACCGTGAGATAGCCACCGGGACACTTTCTGAGGGTGAAACATACCGTGTTGCGCTCATATCGACATCGACGTCGAATATCGAAGCCACCGACGCGACTGAGGCCACTCAGTCAGCTGACCACGCTGCTCAGCAACACGAATACGACGGCCCGCCTGTCGAGGAAGGTGAACAGCGAGACGTTGAAATCGAGAACCTCGGTGACCAAGGTGACGGTATCGCGAAAGTCGAGCGCGGCTACGTTGTGATCGTTCCCGAAACGAGTGTCGGAGACCGAGTCACCGTCGAGATACAACAGGTGCGTGAGAACGTTGCGTTCGCTGATGTCGTTGATGACACCCTTCGCGGGGAAGTCTAGGACCGCAGGTTGGCACGAACGGGTGGTTATGGCAAACTTCTCACACCACTACTCACTTTCTGGCTTACCGATGTACTCCGATTTCATCGTCCCGTTTTCACGATAGTACCGATAGAGATACGGACCGTGCATATCCGCAGGATCTCCGCTAGCGCACTTACAGCTATCGTCGCCACAGGTGACTTTCTCTTTGACGACGGTCCCGCTTCCTGCGCCATCGGGATCGTCGACGGGCTCGGCAGCCTCGGGAAGCTCGTCAGTGTCGACCGACTGGTCGCGATATTCGATGAGCGTCTCAATATAGTTCTGTACCTCCTGGAGTGTCTCCGTATCCTGTTTGGGGAGCCCCTCCGCGAGATACTTCGGGAGCGAGGTAGGTGGTGACGGCTGCTCCATACCTTATGTAACAACCGGTGCCATGTTAGCGTTCGGATGCTACATAAGGAATTGAACCTTCTCTACCAACCGTGACCACCTCAGCAATTACTCAAGATCGTAGGCAGCAATTTCGTGAGAGCCACACCGTGGACATTCATCGACGTCCTGCTCCACACTGTACCCACAGTGACGGCACTCGTGGTGCGTTGTCGATGACGGCTCGAGCCTGACGATCTGCTGGATGAACTGTTTACTAATCATCGGTGGGGTCGACGATCTCGCCACAGCCGGGACATTCAGCCCACATGCCTGGGGTACCGGTGGCTGTTTCATACCGGATGATCGCATGTCGTCCAGTGACTGTCTCGCCGCAGAACGAGCAGGCGCCACGGACTATCTCTGAATTATTAGGAGCCATCCTCACGAGTTCACGGGGCTTTTTTTAGGGGAGAGGGAGCGTGTGACATCGTTTTAGAGCGGACCCAGTTGTTGAGACTGGCCTCACTCTGCTCCCTCACATCAACTTATGTGCTCTGTGACTTATATCCCGGGCGAGCGGAGTGGAAGTACTGTTCGAGGACAGCAGCGTGACTGTGGATCGTGCGTACCGTTCGCGCAGTTACAGTGACAATCCAAGATCGCCGAGAGTGGTGAGCCGTATCTTGTAGGCGAGATTGATACTTCGAACCACTACTACTCTGGGTAGTGGTCTTCGACTTCTGTGACAAGGGCTTCTGCTCGTGCTTCTACGCTCGGAGAACTCTTCTTATTGGATATCTCTGTCTGCTCATCTAATTCGAGGCTCGGAACGTCCTGCTCCCAGCCCGACTCAGCATAGCTGTCGTCGGTGGGTGTCACTTCGAAGAGTTTGACAGCTGCGTCAAGCGATCTCAGCCGATTCGTTAGCTTATCAACTCGCCATGGCTCGATATAATAAACGCTCTCTGTCTGTTTGATGAGTCCGTTCTCGACAAGTTGAGCCACCGTGTCTGATACAGTTGCTTTGCTATGGCCTGTTTGAGCTGCGATTTCTTGTGGCGTGAAGCCGTACTCGTGGGCTGTTATAAGGAAACTGAGAATCTCATACTCGACCGATTCTGGATTGACCGGGAAGGGCTCGTCAGTAATGAGATCATCGACGGGGACAGGCATTACATCACTTGTGTCGCTAACTGATATTACATGTTTCGCAGAAATGTATTTTTGTGGCTACTGCCCATATGGCTCTGTTGAAACCCTCTACAGGAGATATGTTCTGACCTAGTTGCGGTCAACGCAGGGTACATATTTCGCACTCTGGTCAGTAGTGTATTGACACGGGGTTCGTTACAATAACAGCAGTTTCAGACGGGGTTTGTTGTAGTGAAGTAGGGGATAGTACACTTGGATGATGACCAGCCGCTAGGTCCTGTTAGTATGGCCTATTTCTGAATTCGCAGCCTGCCCCGAACATCTATTTCGGAGGTGAATATATCTGGAGAAGGGGAATTGTACAAAGCCACGAAATACCTACTCCACGGCCTCTGAGTCACTGTATCGGCGATGTAGATGCTGAATCGACGAGTGAGTACTCACGATCTCGACTCGTGCCTTCTGCTTCAAGAAGGTTGTACTGTGCCATCTTCGAAAGGTAGGTCCGGACCGTGCGCTTCGTCCGCGGATCGTCGACCGCGTCAGTATAGCGGTCGTGAATCTCGCTGGGTCCAAGTGGGCCATGGTCGCGAACAATATCGTAGACGACTCGCTGATGCGGCGTGAGCGAGTCGAGACTCTTCTGCTTAATTTGAGCCCGAGCATCTTCAGCAGCGTCTAGGAGGATGTCGTTGGTGACCTCCTCGTGATTTTCGCGGTCAGCTGTGCTGGCTGCGCTGCGAAGCATCCCGATCGCGAGACGGGCATCACCAGCAGCGGCATCAGCGATCTGATAAAGCTGCTCGTCGGTGATAACGCCGTTTTCAAGCCCCCATTTCGTTCGAGCACTCAGAATGTCGTAGAGTTGCTCGTTGTGGTACTTGTCCATCCGGACGTGTTCGCTGGAGCGCAGCCGGCTCACAAGGCGGTCGTCGACGCGGCTGAACAGCTCTTCTTCTTTGTTTGCGATACAGATCACTGCGAACTGCTCCATACTGTGGAGGTCGTAGATGAGGCTCGGGTCTTCGAGTTGGTCGACCTCGTCGAGGATGACGACGGTTCGAGGACCGTCGTACTGTTGGAGCCGATCAATGAGCTCGTCGTGGGGAGTCGACTGGCGATGGATGTCTATCGTCGCGCCGATGTCGTCGAGGATCTGGTACAGTGTCCGGAAGCGGCTGTAGTTTCGCCAGCAGTTGACGTAGGTGGCCTCGACGTCGAGAACTTCCTCGCGGAGCCGTTCGGTAACGAACTTTGAGACACAGGTTTTACCGACACCGCTCGGGCCGGTGACGATGGCCGTGTCAGCTGGCTCGCCGTTCGTGATCGGTTCGAGAACGCTCGAGAGGTGGTTGACTTCGGCGTCGCGATGCTCGACTTCTTGAGGGACGAACCCGGCGCGGAGGACGCGAGCATCACGGATCATCTGTCGGTGGGTAGTTATTCTCAGCGAGAGTGATATAAGTGTGACCGGGTAGATTCCGGAAAAGCTCTGATCACAGTGGTATATTCACCTCGATTGCTCCGCTGTCTCTCGATTCTGATTGTGGAAACACACTGTTTTCCGGAAACGTCCAGAAACCCAGTCAACGGTGGGGAGATCGCTCTAGGATATCGAAGATATCGATTGCTTTGTACTCTCGATTGCGCTGCTGTCCAGTCACTTCAACAACCAGCCCGTCTGTTTCGACTTCTTCGATCGCGTTGTAGGCAGTCTGTCGACTCACATTGAACCGTTCTGTGACGTCGTTCGCAGTGAAGTACGGAAGCTCGAATAGATTTCGCGCGAGCTTGTGACTCGTCTTTTGGCTCGGATACTGCTCTTCGTATTCTCGGCGCAGTTCGATCAGTTCGAACGTTCGCTCGTAGGAATCGCGAGCTTGTTCTTCAATGCCCTTGATAAAGAACGCAATCCAGTCACGCCAGTTGCCCCCTTCGCTGACCGCCCGCATCTTTTCAACGTACTCCTGTTTGTTCCGGTTAAAATACGCACTCGGATAGAGATACGGATCGGATAGATAGCCGGCTTCACAGAGTTGTAACACGATCAAGATCCGTCCAAGCCGCCCGTTGCCATCCGAGCAGGGATGGATTGTTTCGAACTGGTAATGAGTGATCGCCAGGTCGACTAACGGGTGATACTCACCTCCCATTTGAATGTACGCCTCAAGAGACTCCATCAATTCCGGGACGCTGGTTGCTGGTGGCGGAACGAACGGGGACTGATTCCGACGTGGCGACGGAATATGAACGTCACTGTCTCGCCACTCTCCGACAATTTCGCCTTCATTCCGAACCCCTTCGAGCAGTGTTTCATGTAGTGACTTCAGCAATGCTAACGAGATTGGCTCACCGCTTTTAATCGCGTCAAATCCGTCTCTGAGAGCGCGTTCGGCGTTGAGGACCTCTTGTAAGTCACGACTCACACTCTCGGTGTCGCCAGACTTACTTCGTGTGTGGTACGCGTATACCTCGTCCATCTCGATGTCTGCCCCTTCTATTTCGGCGGTCTCGACGGCTTCGAGTCTGAGAAGGGATGTGTACAACACCGGCGAGAAATCGACTGTTGGACTTATTCCATCGATACGTCCGAGCTGAAACGTTGCGTCCGATATCCTCGATGTGAGCTCGTCGTCGATCTCGATTGGGGATGAGACGGGCAACTTCTCTGGAATGTAGTATGGATGGGGATGCGACTGCCGGTAGTGTCCCGGCGCCTCCGAAGGCAGATCTTGCGTTCCCATTTTGAATTAGATCGTGTGTGACGCGTCTTAATCATACTGATTATAAACTAGTTTGAATAACGAGGCACACTCGACCAGTTTATTCTCACAGGCACGCAGAATTTGTCTACCGCATTCTCTATCGTAATTTGACTGTCATATTTGCCCGAACTAACTAATATTATTAACCATGTATGTTATTGTGCTATGGTATCACTAGGCAGGATTCGCGAACTATACGGCGACATGGTAACGGCCCGGTACTACGAAGAACGCCTCCAAGAGGAGTATCTGGAGGGCAAGCAGCCGGCGTTCGACATCTCCGCAGGGCCGATCCCCGGTGAACTACACCTTGCAGCGGGGCAAGAAGCGGCCGCCGTCGGGGTCTGTCATCACCTTCGTCCGGAGGACACCGTCACGGCACCGCACCGACCACACCACGTCGCTATCGCGAAGGGGGTCGATCTGAAACGGATGACGGCCGAGATCTTTGGGCGGGAGACCGGTCTCGGAAAGGGCAAAGGCGGTCACATGCATCTGTTCGATCCCGACGTGAATTTCGCGTGTAGCGGCATTATCGCCGAGGGGTGTCCGCCGGCGGCCGGGGCGGCGTTGGCGGCCAAGAAGCGGAACACGGATTCGGTCGCGGTCGCGTTCCTCGGTGAAGGGGCGATCGACCAGGGGGCGTTCCTCGAATCGCTGAATTTCGCGAGCGTCCATAATCTTCCCGTCGTGTTCGTCATCGAAGACAACGACTGGGCGATCAGCATGCCCAAAGAGCGCGTCACCGACGTGGAGGACGGCTCGGACAGGGCCGCCGGATTCGATATGCCCGGTGTTCGTGTCGATCAGGACGATGCCGTCGCCGTCTACGAGGCGGCCGGGGAGGCGATCGGCCGTGCGCGGGATCGGAACGGACCCACGCTCGTAGAGGTACAAGTCCACCGTCGGATGGGACACTTCATGGGCGATCCGCAAGCGTATCGCTCCGACGACGACGAGGACGCGGCGCTCGCTCGCGATTCGATCGATAGTACTCAGGATAATTTCTGGAGATCAAGGAACTCTGCGACCCAGTTTTTCGCAAAGCTCACGCGGTTAGTCAGCTGCTCGAAAACATCACTCAAGAGAGTGCGGAACTCCTCCGCACTCTCGACAATTAGCGGTGAGAGTTCCCATTTCAACTGTTTCCAGAAAAGAGGTGTGGAT
>NZ_BBJP01000046.1 GCF_000739595.1 Halorubrum halophilum
CAAACAGATATAACCGACGGCCCACTCAGCACCCCCAGCAGTCGGCTGAGTCAGCCACAACTCGGAATCGGTGGCAGTGCCAGGGGGCTCACATCGATTGTGTGGTACTGGACCGGCCCGTCGACGTCGAGTTCGAACTGGTAATCCGTGAGATGTCTCTCACAAGTGTCGCTAGTTGTCCACTCTGGCTCAGCAGCTCACAAGCTGACACGTTGTAGTGAAGGAAGCGGGTGAATCAGGAACCTGATTCATCCGCTGTCCGGATACGCACCTAATGAATCTTCCACAACTCAAGCAGGTGCTTACAGATCCGGACGAGTTCATTACGAACAGCCAACTCAAGACTCTTGCTCTGGAGGTGCTTGAGTTGATTCCGATGCCAGGAATCGAGGGGTCGCCCCTCGATTCCGGCGATATCATGGAAGTCGTTCTCCGTGCGGCTGTCGGGACAACCTCGGTCAACGGGGTCACGACCAACACAGACGAGACACCCAACAGAGAACCCGTCATGGACTGGCTCCATACTCTCGACAAAGAGCCGATGCTGGACGCTGTCAACGACATTCTCGCGACGTTGGCGATGTCGGTTCTCGACCGGTCGCGGTCGAGAACCGTCTGCATCGATTTCATGGACAACCCGTTTCACGGGCACCCAGCGGACGAAGACGAGTTCAGGCGAATGCAAGCGCGTGATGGCACGACGAAGTGCCATCGGTACTGCACGGCGTTCGTACTCGCGCAGGGAAAGCCGCTGACGCTGGCGGTTGAACCGGTTGCTGGCGACGATAGCGCAGCCGACGCGGTCGAGCGCGTGCTCGCCCGCGTCGAACTGTATCCGTTCGAGCTCGAGCGGATTCTCATGGATCGAGCAGCCTACGTCGGCGAGGTGATCGGCGTGCTTCGGGCGACAGCGCCGCCAGTCTTCCCGGTCAAGACCGGGAAAGACTCGCTCCGGAAGAAACTTTCAGCGACAGCGTCGTACATGACCGAAGAAACGATCTGTGAAGGTAAAGCGCACGAACAGACGTTTCCGCTGGCGGTGAACGTGACCTACCAGAACGGTGATCGCGGGAAGTCAGGACTCAAACAGACTGGATACGCGGCGTACGGTCTGGAAGACCGCACGCCGCGGCAAGTGGCGCGGATCTACAACAACCGCTCACGGATCGAGAAGAGCTACGAGAAGTTCCGGGAAGCGCGGGCCCTTACGACGACGCCATCGACAACAATTCGGCTCTTCTACGTGGGTGTAGGGTTCCTGTTAGAGCAGTTGTGGCTGGTGGTGCAGTGGGCAGTGCTCGCCCGGCCACGGCGTGGCGGGCGAGCACGCCTGGTAGAGTTCACGTTCAGTGATGCGTTTCTCCATGGGATCGAACGGGTGTTGGACGACGAGCTCGGCTGGAAGACCAAGCATCGGACAAACGGGGAGGGACTGCCACCAGGATACGAGCACGGACTCGGGTGAGCCGCCTCGCTTCGGTCGAAGCGAGGCTGGCGGGGAGCAACAGCTGTCTTCTGAGAGCGGTTTGAGCGATGGCCACAGCGGAAAGCAACCAGATCTTTGACTCTTTTCCCAGTCTCTGTAGTGCCAAAAGTGTCCTTCGTCTCGTTTCGGCGCTCTCACCATGTCAGACCAGCCTCTTGCTGCCGCCGCTATCGAGAGAGTGGACAACTAGCGA
>NZ_BBJP01000045.1 GCF_000739595.1 Halorubrum halophilum
GTATGAGTTTACCCCGAAGTCTCGACAGCCGGCACAGCGTGAGTCCGTGAGATCATCTCATTGTTGTTGACGACTCGGCGAAGTTCTTCGTAGGGATTGCGTCCCTGCTGGCGCCATGTCGCCAGCAGGGACAAGATCGTCTCGTGAACGAACATACCTCGATCGTTACGGAGTGTCCCGATGATTTTCCGGAGAACGACTGGTTCACGAAGTGCGTTCTCAGCTGCGTTGTTCGTCGGGGAGACCGCTGGCTCACCGACGAAGGTGAGCCAGTGGTCGATCCCACCTTCGATCTTCCCGAGTAGTGTTGCCACTGGTTTGTCGGTTACTGACCGCTCCACGAGCGATCTAAGCCCGTTCTGGCATGAGCGGTGCATCTGTGCTCTCTCACGAAGACTCGGGTCGGTCTCCAGCCACGACTGGAGACCGACAAACATCTGCTTGAGATACCGGTAAACGGGCTCTGCCTCCTCGTGGTCACTAGCAGCGTCTTCAGCTTCTCGGAGAAGATGTGCCCAGCACCGCTGAAGGTTACTGCTGAACGCTGGATACGCCGTCCACCCATCGCAGATGACCGTTCCCGGGAAGTCCTCGCCGAGGACTTCCGCGGGAACATCACTTCCACGACTCTCTCTTACGGCGTATAGCGTGTGCTCGCTCGTCCGAAATGTCCAGATCCACGCTTGCTCACCCTCGCGTTTGATACCGGTTTCGTCAACGTGAACGATCTCTGCTTGCTGAATCTGTCTTCGAATCTGTTCATATTCGCAGCGACCGGCGCGCGCAGCGCGCTCGGTCGCGTGCCACGCGGACGCGCCCGAGAGTTCTAATCCATGCAGTTGCTCGAACCGGTCAGCGATTTTCCGGTAGGGGAGGCGGTGATCGTACCGAGAAAGTGCTGCTTGAGAGATGACGTTCACCCCGAACTGCCCCTCATCGGGGCAGTCGGGGTGTGTAGCAACGGTTTCTGTTCCACAAGAGCGGCACTGGTAGTAATGACGGTTGTACCGGGTGATTTCTGGTGGCTGTGGATCGGGAACCTCCTCGACGAGTCGGGGGCTGACGCCCACCGACTCGTCGAAGTGTTCGCCACACTCGGGACAACATTCACAGGTGACATCGATCTCTTTGTCGGGATCTGCTGTTGCACGCCACTCTGGGTCGTGACCGTCCTTCCGTCCGGGAGTACCGCCATCGGTTCGAACATTCTCGTCTTCGTCGTCCTGCGAGGTCGGGGACTCGTCAGTCCCCGACCGTCGCTTACTGGGCGGTGTATGCGGATTTTCGTATTTGCGAAGGCGTGTTTCGAGTTCTTCTATCCGCTCGTCCTTCTGATCGATTTTCTTGTCCTTTCGCTTGTTCTCCCGTTCGAGTTCTTCGACTCGTTGCTCAAGTTGGAGAAACCGAGAAAGGAGTTCTTCTTTGGTGAAATCGTCTGCGTTCACAGACCCCACCAACCAGTAGTGACAGCAGAAGTAACGGGATGGGCTCCGCTGCGGAGCCCATCCCTGAGAATCATATTCGATGTCTGCTGCCTGTTCATATCGCGTCCGTTGAACGCTTCCTACGAGAGAGTACCGAAATCAGCCCGGGCTAAACACATAC
>NZ_BBJP01000044.1 GCF_000739595.1 Halorubrum halophilum
GTATGTGTTTACCCCGAGGTCTCGACAGCCGGCACAGCGTGAGCCCGTGAGATCATATCATTGCTGCTGACGACTCGACGAAGCTCTTCGTATGGATTGCGTCCCTGCTGGCGCCACGTCGCCAGCAGGGACAAGACCGTCTCGTGAACGAACATTCCTCGGTCATTACGGAGCGTTCCGATGATTTTCCGGAGAACCACTGGTTCACGAAGCGCGTTCTCTGCGGCATTGTTCGTCGGAGAGACCGCTGGCTCACCGACGAAGGTGAGCCAGTGGTCAAGACCTCCTTCGATCTTCCCGAGCAGTGTTGCCACTGGTCCGTCGGGTACTGACCGTTCAATCAGCGATTCAAGCTCTCTTCGCGCCACACGCTGGAGGTCTGCTCGCTCACGGACTGTCAAGTCGCTCTCCAGCCGGGCCTGGAGAGCGACGTACACCTGTCTGAGAGCGTGGTAGATCGGTTCACCTTCTGCCTGCTTTTCCGCGGCGTCTTCAGCCTCTCGAAGAATGTGCGCCCAACACCGCTGGAGGTTGCTGCTGAAAGCTGGGTACGCCGTCCACCCGTCACAGATGACCGTTCCCGCGAAGTCCTCACCGAGGACTTCCACGGGAACATCACTTCCACGACTCTCTCTGACCGCATATAACGTATGCTGAGCGGTCTTGAACGTCCAGATCCACGCCTGCTCACCGTCACGTTTGATACCTGTTTCGTCGATATGAACCACGTTGGCATCTTGGATCTCTTGACGGATCTGCTCGTACTCACAGCGACCGGCGCGCGCAGCGCGCTCGGTCGCGTGCCACGCGGATGCACCCGAGAGTTCGAGTCCATGCAGTTGCTCGAAGCGGTCGGCGATCTTCCGGTAGGGAAGGCGATGATCGTACCGTGACAGAGCTGATTGAGCGATGACGTTCACCCCGAACTGCCCCTCATCGGGGCAGTCGGGGTGAGCCGCAACTGTCTCTGTTCCACAGGAATCGCACTGGTAGTAGTGGCGGTTGTACCGGGTGATTTCTGGGGGCTGGGGATCAGGGATCTCCTCGACGAGTCGTGGGCTGACGCCCACCGACTCGTCGAAGTGGTCGCCACACTCAGGACAACAGTCACAGGTGACTTCGATTTCTTCGTCAGGATCAGCTGTAGAACGCCACTCCGGATCGTGACCGTCTTTCCGACCGGGAGTGCCGCCGTCAGTTCGGATATCGTCGTCTTCGTCGTCTTGCGAGGTCGGGGACTCGTCAGTCCCCGACCGTCGCTTACTAGGCGGTGTATGTGGATTCTCGTATTTGCGAAGACGTGTTTCGAGTTCTTCGATTCGTTCGTCCTTCTCTTGTAACTTCTCTCGGAGCTTTGCGTTCTCTTGTTCAACCTCTTCGACTCGTTGTTCAAGTTGTAAAAACCGGGAGAGCAACTCCTCTTTGGTGAGATCATCTCCGTTCACAGATCCCACCTTCCAGTACAGACAGCAGAGGCAACGGGATGGGCTCCACGACGGAGCCCATCCCTGAGGATCATCACGAACCTCTGCTGCCAGTTCATACAGCCCAACTTGTGCGCCTCCTATGAGACAGCAGCGAAATCACTTCGGGCTAAACACATAC
>NZ_BBJP01000043.1 GCF_000739595.1 Halorubrum halophilum
GTATGGCGATTCAACACAGCCGTTGACACCGATCGCGCAGACGCCAGTGCGGATAGCTTAGTTCGCCACATGGTTGGGAGCCCACGCGGTCCATTCGAGGATCTCATCGAGACGGCCGAGGGGATCGACATTATTCCAGAACACAACTCACTATCTGACCTTACCCAACATCTCGATAGAGAACAAAAGAAAGCCGAAGACTTTGGTGACGCATACAATGTCCACGCACAGTTGCGACGAGTTCTCGGTGAATCCGGCGTCCCCGATAAATACGATATTCTCATCTGCGATCCACCAGCAACCGAAGGATCACACCTCTACAACGCGATTTACGCGACACGAAACCTGCTGCTCCCGATCGAGCCATCGGCAAAGGGACAAGCTGCTGTCGAAGGACTCGAAGAACTCGCGACAAACTTTGCTGACCAACTCAACATCGACGTCGGCGTGTTAGGTGCGGTACCGATCGGGTTCAAAGGCACACGCGACCAGGAAGAGATGCTCGAAACAATTCCGTATGAGGTCCCCGAGATCATCGGAGACCGGACATCCTTGATGGAGGGGTGTTGGCGTCAGCAGTGTTCCGCGTTCAAGTACATTCAAACCCACCGTGAGCGTCGCCGTGACTACGAAGTGGAGACGCTTGCACAGTTTGACCGCATCGCCCGGTTTATCGAAACTCAGGGCGGAATTGAATCTCCAAACCCGCCTGAACCAGGAACATTCGATGAGGAGGAACAAGAGGTGACGGCGTGATGGGTGGCTTCAAGAGTGGAGCTGCCGACGACGATTGGAGCAGTACAGAGACAGCCGACGAGGCAGAGCCCACGTCAGAGACAGAGAGCGATGCTACCGAGAGTACACCTGAACCAGCAGCTGGTGGTACACCAGATACCGCTATACAATCTACGACAGAACATGTGACCCAATCGTCTCAGCGAGACCTTCCGTGGGTGCTTACGCGGAATAGTATTACTGACGGCCGTGAACAGACTGTGCAGCTCCACCTCCAGCAGTCGACGGTCAACACACAACGTGAGGCGACGCGAACACTTGAGTCAGAGCTTGGCGAACAGGTCAAAAAAGCCGATCTCCGTGAGGCTGCATTACTTGTTGGGCTTCAACATACAGATGAAATCGCCGCAACGCTGCGGGAGTGGGGATACGATCTGGACTAAGTACTCCTACGAATGGTTCCGGTTGTTTTCACCCGATACGACATCGTCTGCCCCCGTCGGTGCTTCGCCTCAAGGAGCGAACGGCGTCAGCCGTGAGCGAGTAGGGGAGGGTAGTTCACCACGCCGAACCTACTGCATTGACTACGAAAATGACGCCGATTCACTGTTCTTGGACGGTAGATACGGTTCAGATGGCTGTGTTGGATCGCTGTAAGGCGTAGAGATTCACTGTTTTACGAAGCGTTTGATGTTATAGACGACACACATCAGCGCGATTTCGCGGAACTCACGGAACCATGACCGCGCTCGCACGGCGAAGCCGAACGAGCGCTTCACAGCCGAGTTCACGGTTTCGGTCATAGAGCGCTGATTGTAGCGGTTATCGTCGATTCTGGCGTTGTGCGCGTGGTCGTACGGCGCGAAGATGCGGTGCTTGATCAGCGGTCTGATCCCGAGCTCGCGTAATCCTTCACGAAGCGATTGCTTGTCATAGCCTTTATCCGCGGCGAGAGACCGCAGATCGCCCGCATTCCGGCGGGCGATCTGCTCAGCAAGGTCTGCGTCGCTTCCTTCCCGATTCGTTGAGCAGTGAACGTCAAGGACGGCTTGAGACGCTGTATCGACGAGTTTTGTGACTTTGAGCTTCTGAACGCGGTAGCTGATATGCTGGCAGTAGTGGCGGCTGGCTGGTGAGCGGTCGTAGAACGTGGCGTCAATCGCGGCGTGTTCAGAGAGATCGTGCAGCTGCGCCGACTGGCGCAGCAGCACTCAACAGACGCTCATGCTGATCCGGTCGAACGCCCTACACAACGTGGACGGTGCGGGGATATCGGCCGCGTTGAGGCCGATCTCCCCGATTATTTGTGGCATCTCTTTGAGCAGGTCGATAGTCATGCGGTACGATGAATCGAGGTAAATCCGCAGACAGTGAAGGGAAACGAGTGCATAGTCGGCGAATCCGCCGCCACCGTCCGGGGCGGCGGATTCGCCTCCATCGCCAGTAACTCTTTGAGCAACCGGCACAACTTCCCCGATGAAGCGGGAGATCTGTGTCATAGGCAACCGAATCTTCCCGCTTCAACTCCTTTGATTTAGTGGCCTACCCCGCTGCTGTATGGTGATTCAACACAGCCGGACAAATAGTCTGCCACAATCACACATGTCTCACACTATACTGAGTACTGGGCCTACCCTCTCCACAGTTTCGGAGGAGTGACTCGATCATAGTCATCTTCGGTTGCGTACGGGCTTGTATCGTCTGGTGTACCTCTCGAATAAGACAATATAGCTCTGTTGAAATCCTCAGCAAGTGACACATTCTGACCCGATTGCGGTCAATACAGAGGTTTCTGAGTACGGCTGCTCAACTGGTTTTCGGACAGCACTTTCGTCGAAGTGGTCCAGTACATCACTGATGATCAGTGTCCGCCCAATTGATGGAAGCAAATTATAGACTGATTGGTCTGGATTTTCTATGGACGCTGTCAGGCAATGAGCTGGCAGCGATCCCCCGTGTGGGATCCTCCTCCGTCAGAATTCAGTTCGTTAACTTCAATGGAGCCCGTTCCGCCTCTACTTGTCGTCAACAACGGAGGGGTGTGCCTCATCAGGCTGCGACTCATTCCATGCTCGTGCGTCTTCCTCATTCTCGACGATCGGCCCAAATGCCTCATTCAGACCACCAAGGGCGTTGGAGAAGCGAATCGCTTCTTCGAGCCGTCCGCGATCCTTCGTGATCGCCCAGTGATTCTCTCGGTGCCGGACAAGGTTGCGATTCTTTAGTCGGCTGAGATTCGTCGCGACTGTGTTCGGATCGCGGTCAATTGCCGCTGCAATCTCGCTCCGCTTCCACGCATTCTCATCGTTCTCAAGCAGAAACGTAATGATAGCCTCTCCAGTGGTGAGTTCCTCCTCATCCCCGGCTTCTTCGAACTCGTCTATTTTCATTGGCATGGTTTAACATATAGCGTGCTGCTGTAAAAGTGTGCTTCTGTAAACTGTGCTGGTGTGTTGGATCTATAATTTTTTGCTTCTGTTTAAACCCTCAATAAGAGACAGATTCGGATCCCTCCGTAGTCTAAACAGACGTAGGCGTCACCGCCGTGTTCCGGAAATGTGTCACCAGCAGAGGATTTCAACAGAGCCGACAATATGGATAATGTCGAATGAAAGGAACGCATCAATATCTATCCATCAAGATTGTGGGAATTCACGGTCTTCGAGGATGAGTCAGTTTTGGATTGAATCGGCATCAATCGGGTGCGTAGGCGTCCGCCACACAATCACGAAGTTCCTTTGGCGTCGTCCACGTGTACGCACGGTCCACGCGCTCCATCGAGAGGAGATAGTGTGCGAACATCCCGTCGTAGGCCGCGTACTGTTCCTCCTCAGTCTCGTAAGTTCGATAGAAGGCCCGCGTCCGTTTTCGATAGGTCGGCTGATCGATGTAACCCGCTTCCCACGCGTGCCCGCCTTGGGAATGTTCGTACACCCCCACGATATGGTCCGCGTAGCTGACCAGTAGCTTGAATTTCGACGTGAAGAACTCCGAGATGTCCAGAATATCGTCCATCAGGAACGCGTCGACCCCATCATCGGAGTTCGAGGCTGCGGCATCGATCGCGAGTTGGTCGCGAACAGCCTCCAATCGTGGCCGCTCCTCCTCATTGTAGGAACCGAGAACAAAGTAGGACGTGTTGTTAATGAATCGTCCGAGGTCCTCGTGCATCGCGGTCTGGATCGCCTCGACCCGTTCGGGTGTGAGCGTCTCGCCCGGCTGTTCACCCAATTTATCGATGACTGCACGGGTAGCGTCGTCGTTGTTCATACTGGGCCTCATTCACCACCGCCACCTAACGGCACGGAAATACGACTGGAAGTGGAATACGCAATCACTTTGGGCATCAATTCGAGTTTCACCGAAATGGTTATCCGATCGGGAGAGAAACACAGAGACACAATGTCCCGGCCCGACGCCACCCCGCTCACGCCAGCCGAGAGTTCGGCCGGACTCGATCCGATCGCAGCGTTTAGTGTCCTCGACGACACGACCCGTGCGAATATCATCGGGACAATCGTCGGTCACCCGAAAGGCGCGCCCTCGAAGAAGGAACTCGAATACTACAATCCGAGTATCGCAGCGTCGACGCTCACCGACCACCTCATCCGGCTGGAAGAAGTGGGACTGATCGAGGCCATCGAACAGGATCGTGAGGGGCTCGAACGGGGTCAGCCGTACCGGTTCTTTCAGTTGACCGACGCCGCCCGCGAGCTGTTCGACCGAAACAACCTCTTTGAGCCCGATGCGTACCGAGAACTGTTCGCCGAAGTCGAGAAAACAGACGAAATCACGGCCGCCGAGGGTGTCGAGCGACCGAACGGACGAAACTGAAATCCACCTAAGGCGTACGTTCTGCCGGTCAGAGAACTCGACGTCTGGGATATTCCAGAAGCGGAACCAGCGCAGAGCCGACGCGAGAGATCAGCTCGATTTTGATTCAGAACAGACGAATCGAACAGAAGGCACGCATCAATTCCATCCTCCGAGGCTGTGACCCTCTCAACGTTGAAGCGGTCTTAACCAACACCTACCGGTTCCCATCACCAGATGTTGGTTAACGAGAGTGGATCGCCTATCTTTCTACGAGGAGAGAATCCCGGCGTTTACGCCGGGAGTGAATCCGACAACGCTGACACGATCTTTCTACGAGGAGAGATTCCAGGCGTTTCCTCCGGTCGTGAATGCGAGAACGCTGCAACGACCCATTATCGACGGCAGCGCGGATATACGACGCGCCGCCCCACCCTTAAGTAGAACCAAGCACAGTA
>NZ_BBJP01000042.1 GCF_000739595.1 Halorubrum halophilum
TTTTGTTTGTTTGTGGTATAAGAGACACGGCTGTGTTGAATCGCTGTAAGGCGGAGGGATTCACTGTTTGACGAAGCGTTTGATGTTATAGACGACACACATCAGCGCGATTTCGCGGAACTCACGGAACCATGACCGCGCTCGCACGGCGAAGCCGAGCGAGCGCTTGACAGCAGAGTTCACGGTTTCAGTCATTGAGCGCTGATTGTAGCGGTTATCGTCGATTCTGGCGTTGTGCGCGTGGTCGTACGGTGCGAAGATGCGGTGCTTGATCAACGGTCTGATCCCGAGCTCACGCAGACCTTCGCGGAGCGATTGCTTGTCGTAGCCCTTATCGGCCGCAAGAGACCGCAGATCGCCCGCATTCCGGCGGGCGATCTGCTCAGCAAGGTCTGCGTCGCTTCCTTCTCGATTCGTTGAGCAGTGAACGTCAAGGACAGCCTGAGACGCTGTATCGACGAGCTTCGTGACTTTCAGCTTTTGAACGCGGTAGCTGATTCGCTGGCAGTAGTGGCGGCTGGCTGGTGAGCGGTCGTAGAACGTGGCGTCGATCGCGGCGTGTTCAGAGAGATCGTGCAGCTGCGCCGACTGGCGCAGCAGCACTCGACAGACGCTCATGCTGATCCGGTCGAACGCCTTACACAACGTGGACGGCGCGGGGAGATCGGCCGCGCTGAGGCCGATCTCCCCGGTTATTTGTGGCATCTCTTTGAGCAAGTCGATCGTCATACGGTACGACGTATCGAGGTAAATCCGGAGACAGTGGAGGGAAACGAGTGCGTAGTCGGCGAATCCGCCGCCACCGTCCGGGGCGGCGGATTCGCCTCCATCGCCAGTAACTCTTTGAGCAACCGGCACAACTTCCCCAATGAAGCGGGAGATTTGTGTCATAGGCAACCGAATCTTCCCGCTTCAACTCCTTTGATTTAGTGGCCTACCTCGCTGCCGTATGGCGATTCAACACAGCC
>NZ_BBJP01000041.1 GCF_000739595.1 Halorubrum halophilum
AGAGAGTGGACAACTAGCGATATTACAGCAATCTCATCGACATGGAAGCAGTCATATTACAGCAATCTCATCGACACAGAAGCAGTCATATTACAGCAATCTCATCGACATAGAAGCAGTCATATTACAGCAATCTCATCGACATGGAAGCAGTCACGTTTTCCAAACATAGCGGTTATACAACACCCATACAGCAATGATATTCCATGTAGGCTGCCATACTAGCCTGTTCCTATACACCACATTCTTGGGTAGCAATAGACTGCCATTTGAGTCCGCAACTAGGCATTCCCGATTACACAAACCACCTTACTCACTCTACTGACATCAAATATCACTCATGAGTACGGATCAGGAATCAATAAATAAGCAGACAGCGTCCTAATTAGGGTCAACTGATGTATAATATTAAATAAGCAGACGTGAGCCAGATATAGGGGATTGATTATAAGACAGGTGTGTCAGGCTCACTAGTGTGTCGGCGGTTTACAATTCTTGTGAATAAGCAGACGTAGAGGTGATCCAGCAGAGACGTTACATACAGATAAATAAGTAGACGTGGGCTAGATATGGGGGTTTGATTATAAGACAGATATATCATACACACTAGTATATCGGCGGTGTAGCTATTCGTGTGAATAAGCAGACGTAGCGGTGATTCAGCCGAGACGTTACATACGGATGAATAAGCAGACGGTAGTGGTTTTACGGGTGTTTTGAATAAAACATAGTTTCAGTAAATACACACACTCATATAACAGTACGTGGTGCTGATAGTGTTGTTTCTATGTAAAAAGAATATTCTAACTGATGAGTTTAAAAATAAGGGTACGTGAAGCGATTAGTGCCTACTTGATGTAACAGGGCCCTCTCCCATAATCCCAAAATATGGGTTCTAAGGGACTGAGAGAGTTTTATAGAGCCTCTAGTATATCTCTCAACCCCGCAATATGGGTTCCGCGAATTCACAGTGTTAGGGGCCTAAGGGGCAAACCGACCAGAAGGTCGACCGCGTAGCGATAGATCAGGACGGGGCCGAGGGGAGAGGGGAGAATTCCAAGATCGATGAGAGAGACAGGAAATCAATATCAGAAATCAGATACTGAATTCTGGACGAAGATGAGACAGTCTGAGACGGCACCCTCTGGGGTACGGGACAGAGGGTGGCCCACTCGGACAGAACGACACCGGATAGCGAGCGGAGACACCCCCCGGCTGGCACAGCCAGACAGAGACAGCGATCGACGTCGACCAGAAGCAACAGGCCACCCATTCAAACTCTCAGTGTGGGGACCGGCGTCGACGACCAGCCACGCGATGGGACAGACCGACGCGGCGTTCGACAGCAACGAGTGGTCAGCTACAGCAAGGGGCTTTCCCGGCGCGTGGGGGCAAGCGGGGTACCACTGGAGGTGGTGTGGAGAGACGATGATCGTCCCCCTAGGGTTGCCGTAGGCAGGGAACAATATGACTGAGCCGGGTAGAGCGCGTCGGTGGGAAGTAGCCGAGGCCGGCAGAACAGATGTGAGCATTCGTCTGAGGGGACGAATTAGCAGACCCCATCGATGAGATTGTAGACCACCACAACACCCCTAGAATACGAGCACATGAACTTCTCCTTCGCGAGGGGGCGAACAACGGTCACCAGCGGAGCAAGCCGGAGCAGATCAACATCAAGGTCAAGCGGATGCTTGTTGGGTTCGGCATCAACTCGGGTGACGAGTTCAGCGAGGAGGTCGAAGAGCACTTCGAGCAGATCGGAAACATGGCGCTCCCCGAAGGAACGACTGGCGTCGACTTGGTCACATCGCACTCGTACTTGGGCGGCAACGGCTGGTACTACGATCAGGAAGACCACCCCTACAATCAGTAAGCAAGCCGGACGGCCGACGAACCACGTCACACAACTTTATCTCTATCTGAAGCTGTAGAGATCATTAACACGCTCAAAGGAGGTGGGATCTCCTCGCTGGGCTATGCCGACATCGAGGTAGACGAACCAGAGTGGAAGGGACTGCTCTCTCGACTCCGTGGCGATACAGGAGACGGGATCGACAGTACAGAGGCGACCAACCGGATCACGAGTCTTGTCCGGAAGGCGACTCTTGGTCGGCTCACCTTACCCTGTGAGGTGAAGGGCACAGAGCGAGCGCTGCTTGTGGTTGCCGGCCCGCCAGAGTATCTCAACCGGAAGGGTATCGAGCACGGTCGCAAGTGGCTCGAAGAACAGACCGGCCCGATGGAGGTTCGAGGTGGTGACTATCCGCGGCGTGGAGAAGGGACGGTCGCAGCGCTCGTGCTGCTCGGCGGCGTGACGAACGTCCCACGAGTGAAAGAGCTCCAGCAGGTCGCAATCGAAGCGCAACAGAACCTCGGGGAGATCACTGACGAGAGTGAGGACCGTTTCTCGGAGTTGATGGATAGCGACGGGGAGTTGGAGTCACTGTTTTGAGATCGTGGTCGTCTATTGGTCATACCGATCTTCGAGGTTGTCGAGTGCTCGCCAGAACTGTCTATTGTTAATCTCTGACTCTGTTGCTGCCCGAGTTTCCAAGACGCCGGCATACGTCTCGAAGTCTTCAGGGGTCGGATCGGTCACCAACACACAGTCGATGTATCCATCGAGAGCTGTCTGGAGCGTCTGTGCGTAGTGATCGTAGGCCCCATCGATCCAAGTGAATTTCTCATCGACTTCTTCGAACAGTGCTCGATAGACGGTCGCAGCAGCGAGGTATCGATCGCGCTCACGGTACTGTTCGGCAATATCGAAGAATCGGGAGAAGTCGATCGCTTCGAATACAACCGGATCGGCGTGTTGCTCGAACAAGTGTCCAATCTCTTGACGATACTCTTCGACTGATTTGTGTTCGTCACCGAACTGCGTGAGAAACTGTTCTCGGACCGTGCTGTGAGTGGCAAGAATCTCGTGGACGAACGTACGCAACTCTTCGTCAGAGACGTCCCCAAGGACGGCTTCGATACGCTCGCTCTCATCTTTTGGCGGGTCGCCTGCGATAGCGAGGAGCACGGCGACGACGTGTTTACAGTCGCCATGGCTATCGTATGGACAGGAACACTGGGTCTCAAGACTTCGGCCACCGAATTTGATAGTCACGTCGTATGGGTTCGATCCACTGACGACTGCTGAAATGAGATCGTCGAACCGGTCAAGCTGCTGAATCCGTCCCTCCCTGCGATAGGTTTGCCCCCGATCAAACACGGGGTCGGTACATCGGTCTCGGATGGCTTCTGTATCGATGTTCATGCGGAACCCCTCCGAAATCACCCTACTGGGACCTCGGTACTCTTGTCACACTTGTGGCCGCCGCCTTTCAAAAGCGTCCCCCTCCAGGCCCTCACCAGTTACGGGCACGAACGAATACTTGAGTGAGGATATCGTGAAAGCATATTGGAGACTCCCCCACCACTTCCCGGTGTTTGACCACCGTTGGTGAGCCCGCCTGCTGGACTCGCTGTGGCATTTGGTAGGTGACTGAGTCCGATTCCACGTTTGGGCAGTCAACTGTTCCTCACAGCGCTGTCAGCGGCTCTGTAGTTGGGACCCTGTCAACATCACACCTCGACCATGTTGAATTTGAGTCGCTGAGTTTGTGAGTCACCTCGAGATTAAGGCCTGAATCACTTAGCTTACTCCGTCTATTGAGTGAACTGCCTCGGGGTCAAGCTCCGAGGCACTCGCCTTGTTTTCTCTGTAGATAGAGAAGAGTCGCCGCAGTGAGGATTATTTTTACCCACCGGTAGTGGGTGAGGCGTGATTTAAGAGGTGATTAAGGATACAAGCTAACATCAACCGTAGAGGCGTTCAAAAGACCAAATACGCGACTCTCAATTTGTGACACTCATATAAAAGTCACAATCGACTCTCTTCAACTCACGCACGATTCCTGACGGAACCCTCCGGCGTCCAAGCGCCGGAGGAGTCGTGCTGCCAGCCAATGACAGCAACCAACCCAAACAGGGTCAGGAGTGATAACTCTGGTTTCCAGAGTACCTCACTCGACATTGACCCACTTACACACCGTGTTGTACAGCCCAGTTCCACTAACTCGCCAAACCGTCACCAGCGATCTGCTGTTCGGACAATCATTGTGGGGGCGATCTGAGGTGACCGAACCCACCGACGCTCCGATCGCTTCTCCCATCCCGATGGATCCAGACAGTGCGTTCAACGCAATCGCGAATAGCCGGCGTCGCCGTGTCTTACTCTCACTCTCACAGTCGCGTGGAGAGATTTCCGCCGGTGATCTGGCCGTCGAAATCGCTGCCATCGAGAATGCGATCGACCCCAGTAAAATCGGGAGCAACGAACGCACCTCGGTCTACATCTCGCTGACTCAATCGCATCTCAAGACGCTCGATGAGTGCGGCGCAGTCGCGTTTGATGACCGATCGAAGTCCGTTGCTCCAACGGACGCGACCGAACCGCTTGCCGAACACATCCGTCGACTCCAGACTGCGTGTTACAAGCCGGACTCGGAGGCCGCCTAATGGCAGACTACCAGCGTGAACTGGAGACGCTCAGAGAGATCGACTCCAACTTCCACCGGCTGTTCGAAGCGGTCAACGATGGTGACGACGTCGTTTCGATGCCGGGTGGCGATCCACTCGCCACCCTGCGGCGGGCACGGGCACAGATCGACGCCGCACTGTACGCGTCTCACCGTGGTCGCGATGACGTCACGCTTGCTGACGACGGTGCCTGCCTGCTTCAGTGGAGCCCACCGAGTGCGCCACCGCGTCGCCTCCGCTTCGAACCCGACAGCACAGGCGAGTCCTGGACACGCCGTGAACTCGAGTGGACTGGCGCGGAGTGGCGCTCCTGTGGTAGCGACCGTGTCGAGGACGTCGCGATCCGTGCGCCAGCAGCCGCCCGGTACCCTGATCCCGTCGACCCGCCACCGCTTGAAACGATGGTTGAGTGGATCCGTGACAGCTGGGCGCGTCCAGACCCACCTGCGCTCGTGTTCGCGAAGACGGCTACAACCGAACAGGGTGTGGTCGTCTCTGTCGACGGCGAGCTCCGCTACCGCGAGCGCGATAGCCCACAGTGGTATCCTGCGACGACAGACGAGTTCTTCCACCACCTTCGCACTCACGGACAGCCAACGCTCCTCCCGCTCTCAGAAACTGCGCTGACTCGCCAGCACTTCACCCATAGTCCACTCTCTCAATGACGGACGAACCACTCTCGCTTCCGCCGGGATTCGATCGTGGACTCACCCAGCTTATCGACGCGATCGAGACGCTCCGGGACGCTCTCTCAGAAGAGGAGACACTTACGACCGTCCAAGCTGTCACCACACGGCGACGGTTGTTCCTCGCGCTCTATCCGCTCAAGACGATTCGCCGACAGCTTGCGGATGCCAAGGATACTCCGTCCCAAGCCGATCATGAGGTGGTGACGTGGGACGACCCTGCTCAGGCACTGTATCACATCCAACTACATCTCGATCGGCTGCTTGAGGATCTCTCCATCCAGGGGTACGACCACTCCTCACAAGAGTATTCGATCGAGCAATCACTCGAAACGATTCGAGACCACATCGTCATTCTTCAGGACGCACTTTCTGAGGGGTCGACGGACAACTCCACGCTGCCTGAACAACTCTCTAGTCACCGATCTGTCTATGCAGACGTGGCTGGGCGTGGGATTGGCGATGGGCGATGGCTTGAGTATCAACTGCATCGCGCCTTGAAGCGGTGGGGGTATCAAGCAGAGACGCGCCAGCACCTATTCGGTCTCGAGGTCGACATCGTCGCCAAGCGGAAGCCAAAACAACAGCAGCCGACTGATTGGATCGTTGCGCAGTGTAAAGACTGGACAAGCGACACGATCACGCCATCGACGATCTTCCGGCTGTGTACAATCGCGTTTGCCTGCCGGGCAATGCCAGTCCTCTGTCATACAACCGAGCTCACACCGAAGGCTGAAGAACTTGCCCGTCAGTTCGAAGTTCGAATCCTCGATCTGCGGGATCTTGAACGAGGTGCGCTTCCTGCACCTCAAGTGTACAAGCCGTCGGCTGAACTCAACGAGTGGCCTCCACAGTACAACGTTCGTGACTATCGGGGCACTCTCCCCGTGATGTTCTACGGAGAGCCTGGCAAGCGGTTCAGCTACGTTCCCGGCTTCACTCCTGTGGGGATGGACTACGACTACGAACCGATTGATACCGATCGAGACGACGATATACATCCCGCAGCCGGGCACTAAATAGTTAGTTCATGGGTTTTCGGTTCATCGTCAACTACCCGATTTGGAGGGCCTGTCGAATATGGAAATCTTTCTCTTTGAGAGTGTCCACCTCAAGAGCTTTTTTAAGATGGAATTAGCAACTACAGGGTACGCACGTGTCTCGGTTGTTGAGTAGACTCTGGACGGTATGTTCGATTAGCGGCCGAATGCTTATGACGCCACTCAGGTAACATGGTGATAATGAGCACCGAAACAAGTACGAACGACGACGTCCGGAGTGGGCGAACGATCACGCTCACTCAGGCGGACGATGGCTGGTGGGTCGCCCGTGACGAGGCGACCGCTGTCGCAAGCCAGGGTGAGACGCGGCAGGATGCCCTCGACAATCTTGATGAGGCAGTCGCACTTCACAAGGGGGAAACCGGTGACTCGATCGACAATTGGGAGGAGGAAAAAGAAGTGCTTGACGAACTCGGTATCGATCCTGATGAAGTACAGCAGGCCCGCGACGAGCACGATGGCCTCCCCGACTTCATGCAGTAAGTCGGATGGGAGCGCCTGATTTTTCTGGACGCGATGTCGTCAAAGCACTTTCGAAAAATCGGTTTGTCATCGTTGATCGGGCCGGCAGCCACGTCAAGCTTCGATACGAGCACCCGACAAACGACGACGATGTCCGTGTCGTCTCCGTCCCGCAACACGATCGGATCCGAACTGGAACACTACGTAACATCGCAGACCAGTCCGGAGCGGAAGACTTCGAGAAGTGGTGTCAGTGGATCGACCGGCAGTGCTGATAGGTTATTCAATTCATAATTACCACTAGCTCGGATATCGTTGTGTGGGTCCACCGTTCAGGATAGTCGTTCTAATCCCGAATCCTGAACATAGATACAGCGGAAACACGGTGTCCGGCGCTCTCACACCCGCGAGGAGCCCGATCCTCTTGCCTCGAAGAGGGGGTGAAGCCAGTGAAAAGACACTTCGATAGTGGAGTGTTTACGGGAGACACCCCATTTCGTCTGTTCATAAATCACATCTCGCGATAGAAACTACGCGACCTACTCGCTCACGTTCTCCAAAATTGTAGAACGGCTAAGCGTTTATTTACATAAACGTATCCGTATTCGTATACGGATACGTACACAACTTAGAACTGCTCGCTCGCGTGTCTGGCGGAGGCGTCCCGGGCCGTGTCGAGGACTTCCGGCGCAGCCTTCTGAAGACCGAGACGGACGGCTAGCCGTAGCATCTCGCTCCTGTCAGTCCCGTCAGCATCGGCTTCACGCCCAAGTTCTTCGCGGAGAGCCTCTCCAACGTCGTCGAGGCCACCTGTCTCCTCTAGCCCCCGCACGAGCGCCGTAAGGCGCTCATCCCGAACCGAGAGTGTCTTCGAGACCTCGCCCGCCTCGACCTCGGCGAGCAGCGCAACCATCGCGTCCTCCAGGTTGGTGGTCTCCTCACCTGGCGTGGAATACTCAGCACGTGTCCCGAGTTCCGTGTCCTCTCGCAACTGCTCTAGTTCCTCGTCGTCGTCCGTCATCGGGCACCCCCCAGCCGTTCCACGAGAGCCTCCGCATCGGTCTCATATGCTTCGATGGCTCGCTGGGCTGTCTTCGACGGACGCTCCAGCGCGAAGAGCGTTCCGCCGTTCATCTGTGCGTTCTGTACGTCTTGGGAGCTGGGGATCTGCGCAGGAGCGAGTGCCTCCGGGTACTCGTCCTCGAACTCTTCGAGGTACGCCTTCCCCGCCTTGGTGCGCTCATCAACTTCGTTCAGCAGCACCATCACGAGCTCGATGTTGACGTCTTGCTCCTCCCGGATCGTCTTCAAGTCCCGCCGCAACTGCGCGGCCTGTCCGGCCTCGAACGGCCCGGGGCGGACGGGTGCGACGACGTGCTTCGCCGCCCAGAGGCCGTTGTACGCGATGTTCGACGTCGAACCGGGCAGGTCTACGAGGATGACGTCGTAGTCATCTTCCACGTAGCCGGTGAGGAACTCGTCGAGGCGACTGTATCGCTCCGCGGCCTCGTCGATATTCCCGAGCGTTGCGTCGAGGCCGTCTAGGCTCTCGTGCGCCGGGATGAGGTCGGGTCCTTCGCCGGTCGGGACGATGAGGTCCTCGACGGCCGTAGGGAGCTTCTCGGAGATTGTCTCCCACTGGTCCTGAAATACCGTGGTGATGTTCGGCCAGCGGTCGTCATCGGCTTGGATGTCGCCCCAGAGACCGAAGTGTTTGGCGAGGTCGCCCTGCTTCCCGGCGAGATCGAGGAGCAGGACATCGTATCCGTGTCGGTCGAGAGCGACGCCGAGATGCGCCGTCGCTGTGGTCTTCCCGACGCCGCCTTTGTCGAGGAAAGTAGCCGCTCTGAGTGCTGAATCAGGCATATACGCTTACGTATGCGTATACGGATACGTAAAAGTATGTCAGACACAACATCGGCAACCGGTATCTCCCCTCGCATTATTCTTTTAAGTAAGACTGGCTACAATACATGGAAATGAAGGGAGGAACGCCACGGCGTTCCGATTGTTCTCCTGCGCACAACCGCTTCGAGCGCGTCGTCTGTCGTTCAACTGTAGACAGGGCCTTTCGAGCCACTCGTATAGCGGTTGTCGCTCCCTTCACCTGAAAACAAGATGAGGAGTATCTACTATGTCAAATGAGAACGACCAAGGACGGCAAAAAGACGGTCCCAAACCGATTCCTGAAGAGGTACAGCAAATCACAACTGAAGAGATTGTGGAGGGCGATTATGAGGTTCTCTCCCGCCCAGAAGACGATTCTGACGGTCCTCCCGATCGAGGAGGTGGTCCACCGGTGAGACCTCCATTTAGTGGGACGCATCTTGATAACAGTGTTGAGAGTTCATCTGAGGGCCGAGATAGAACGGAGGAAGGCTACTCATTTACTGCTGGATATGACAGCTCGATGGCGACACGTATCGGTGATGAGACAGCAGATGACAGTGAAGCGGCCCGACTAAGAAAACTACACGAAGGGCGGCATCGATCTGACGGAGAGCACAGTATTCGTGAAAGTCAGCGCGATAAGAAACGCATCCCCCAAGCAATCTGTTCGGGGCTACCACTGGCATCACATGAAAAAGATATGGTGGTGAGCACCGTTCAGGAACTTGATTTCAGACGATTTGGCCAACACAAGAATATCGCCAAAGTCACTCTGGGTGTAGTTGTGGTGCTTGTTGATGAACGGGTGCGAGAACCAGAGAGTATGGACGAGGTAGTCTCTCGGTCAGATTCCTTCAAATCGCTCCGCGAATCTCACGAGGTGTCGATGAGCGATCTCAGTACAATAAAATCAAACGTCCGTAAGGCGATCGATGATGGGGACGCGTACATTCGATATGATGATGAGCCTCTAAACCGCGACCCCGCTCTTCCTGCGCCTACGTCTGTGGGTGAACGCCCAGATGAATTCTGGGAAGACAAATCTGCGGAATACTGGACTGGGTTAGCAAAAACCTGGGATGAGGTTCCCTCTGAGGTGAAAGAGATTCCACAAAAATATCGAGACCGTGTAGAGCAACTTCGCAACTGGTCTCCTTGGGAAAATGACGACGAAGAAGAGTTGCCCGGCAACGCCACTACAGACTCAACTACGTCCAAAGTCGATCTTGAGGAGGTTGAGAAAATAATAGATGAAGAAGTTACCGAGAAGCACGAATAACTGAAGAACTCCTATGGTTTTTACTACATTCACACCTCTAGTAGCAGCGCTGATCGCCTTCTGTGGATTATCTATCTTCTTGTTGCTGGCCTTTACCGTAGCCTACGCCAAGCGCGATGTACATATTGAGGTGACACTCTTCAAATTTCATTGACACTCTTCGATCTACACGGTCGATTTTTCTAGGTATGTGGCTGTTTTGAGTATCGAAACAAGGTATATACGCTAACGTATGCGAAAACGTATACGCAATCGTATATGCCTTTTTTGGCTCTATGAGATGAAAGCCTGATGTTTAGTGATGCGTACGACCACCTGCCAGACCCGCTCGAAGCCGAAGCCCGAGAGCGACAGCAGACCTTCGGCGCGTTCGCCGACGAGCACGAAGCGCCAGCTGCGTCCGACCCGGACAGCGCGTGGGCTCGGGCTCGGCTGCTCCTCGGGCACGGTGCCGCAAAAGCGTCCGACCAAGTGGACTACCCACCGTCGCGGCGAACCGTCGGAACGCTCGCCGTCGCGCTCGCCGCGTGGGCTGTCTTCGCCGGCGTCGTGTGGGGTTCGACCGGCGCGTTCTACATCGATCCCGTAGCGGGAGACGTACACGCCACACCAGAGGCGGCGATCGGCATCGTTCTCGCCCTGGTCTTGATCGTGCGTGACGTACCACAGCTTTAGACGACGTGCTTGCCCCCCACCCGTCCGAGAACTTAACACGCTACTGGAGAACAACAGCATTGACAAATGACCAGAGGAGAGCAGCACAGCGACGAGGAACTCATAGAAGATATAAAAAGAATCAGCGACCTCACGGGTAGAACGCCCCCAACGAAGACGAAATACACAGAGTACGGAAACTACTCTCCGAGAACTGTACAACTCCGGTTCGGGAGCTGGAACGAGGCCGTGATGGAAGCAGGATTCGAGCCGCGTTCTCCGGTAAAAAACAGCCGCGAACGCCCCTCAACTTGTCCTCTCTGCGAAAGCGTGGACACAGGTCTCGACTTTCACCACTGGAGGTATGGAGAAAACGAGACGGGATGCTACCTGTGTCGGGAGTGCCACGACACCGTACACAAGGGAGATGGAGAGGCGAAGCAGCCGGGCTGGCTACCAGCAGCAATTGAGAACCTTGTCGATAAACACCTACAAGAAGGGGGTCAGAGGGATGTTGAGGTGATCGTTGAGATGTACAACCTACCTGATGTGGACGACCTTGTCCGGCGCGAGCTCGAATCGGTCTGACCCCGGCACGTGGGTGGTTAAGTTAAAATCTCAACCATCAAGGAATATGGTCGAATTGACCATACTCCAGTTCGTCGCAGCGTACATTGAAAGCATCATCCTCGGCGTTATTCTGGGGGCGTTGGTGATCGGTTACAGAATCTTCACGAGTAGATAGCCGAGTCGCCAATTCGCTCCTCCACGTTCATTCCCGGAGCTTACGCGCTCGCGTGTACGCCAGCCCCCCATCCCCTCCCCCCGCGGAGAGAGGCAACTGTCTGACGTAGCTTTACCTACAGAGATGTCTATAGGAGATGCTATAGGAAATTCTATGACTGACACGATACGCCTCGCTGCGTTCATCGACAAAGGCGGGACCGGGAAGACGACCGCGACAGCACACCTCGGCGTCGCGCTCGCCAGGGAGGGCTTCGACGTCCTCCTCATCGACCTCGCGGGGAAGCAGGGTGACCTCGCGAAAACGTTCGGCGTCTGGGGAGAGTACCGAGAGTTGATCGACGCCGGCGACGCGTGGCCGAACGTGACGACGGTGTTCCAAGACGAGTGGGCGGCGATCGCCGAGAAGCTCGGTGAGGCGGCCGTCGACGATCTCGTCGTTGAGACAGGCGAGGGAGTCGACCTTATCCCCGCACACCCAGGGTTAGACAGCCTCGACGCTGACCTCGGCAACATCGATGACGCCGCCGATCGGTACTCGCGATTGGAGACCTTCCTCGACGAGTACATCGACCCCCGCGGCTACGACGCTGTCCTGCTCGACCTCCCGGGGCTCACGAACAACGTGAGCTACTCCGGGCTGTGGGCGGCGAAACATGTCCTCGCGCCAGTTGAAATGGGGCCGTTCGAGGCGGAGCAAGCGGACCAACTCCGCGAGGATCTCACGCAGATGGTCGAAGCATTCGACGTCGAGGTAGAGCTCTCGATGGTGCTCCCGAACAAGGTCGATACACGAACGAAGCTCGCTGAAGAGTACCTAGAGGCGTTCCGCGCGGAATACCCCGAAGCGATCGCACCGGAGTACATCCCGTACTCGCAGGATATTCGGAACGCGGTTGAGGGCGGGCAGACCGCGTTCGCGCTTGAGGAGCCGTCGGCGACAGCTGAAGACGCGCGTGAGGCGTTCGAGGCGGATGCGCGCGCCCTTGCCGACCGGCTGGGGGGTGCGTAGCATGGCCGACGACGAGCTCGAAGAACTTCGTGAACAAACCGATCACGGGAGCCGTCTCGACACCGCCAGCGACGAGACGAACCGCACCGAGTTCCGAGAAAGCATCGCTGAACACCTGAGCGAGATCGACGCCGGCGAGCGGCAAAAAACCCTCTCTGCGTGGGACGGGCCGCTGGCGGCGTTCGTCGCCGCTCTCGAAGAGGACCAACACGCTGACCGCCGCGAGGCGATAGCTGACGCGCTCGGAGAAGAGCTGGGCGTGGACGTCAACGACCCGAAGAAGAGCGAACTCCTCGCGCTCACGCTGCGCGTCGGTTTCCAAGAGGTTGCGGGCGAGGACTTGGAGCCCCTCAGGGAGGCTCTTCGCGAGGACGCAGCGAAAGGGCTCTGACGCTCTAGACTTGTATAGAGGATATCCTATAGGGAATCCTTTAGAATAACATATAGAGAATCCTGTAGGAAAGACGAACAGCCCTCGTGGGGCGCTATATCTCAGACGGCAATCCCAGCGATAGCCGGCGTCCCTGCTGTCGTCTGGCGATTTATCCCCCGAAAAGTCAGATGGTAGTACAGTTTATTTGAGTGTTGACACTATACCCGTCGCTATGAAGAGAAGCTGGTTGCGGGGTCAAAAGGAACCGAGTCGGTGATTACAGCTCGACGTCGTCGTCGATCTCGTAGAGCCGGTGGAGCGTGAGCCCCTGGAGCTTGTAGAGCATCTCCCCCAGCTCGTCGTCCTCGTTCAGGGTGTAGAAGCTGCTGGCCCCGCGGTCAACCTCTTCAACGATCCCCAATTCGGTGAGCTGTTCGAGCTGCTCGTACACCGTGCTTCGCGACGTGTCGCTGAGGCGCGCGATGTCGCTGACGTTGAGTTCTCGGCTCTTGTTGGTGACGAAGGCTTCGATGATGCGTGCGCGTTCCTGCGATTTGAACAGGGTCGGCAGCGATCCCCTCCCGGCTAGGTCATGGTCGAGTCGCGTCGTCGCGGATGACATATCCTACTGTATCCCATCTGTGGGTATAAATCTGTGGAATAGGTTGAACACTACTGTCACAATAACCGACAGTTTTTAGTGCGAAGGCCTATAAGTACATACTATAGAATGAGCGAGCAGGATATCAAGAACCGAATTGTCGAGACTCTTCTCAACGACCGAGTGACCGGCTCTAACAAGGTATCTATCGATACCCTTCTCAACTACGCGGTGCGGGATAGTGAGCAGGGACAGGCCCGCCGACTGTTAAAAGACGAGATGTTACCGAAATCAGAGGGGTCCATCCAGCAGGTGGGTGGCGGGGCTCGGGAGAACGTCCAACTGGCCGACATCGAGGAGGCTACCCGATACGTCTACAGGAACGGCGGAGACGTACCGTGGAAGTTGAAGCAGAAATACATCGAAGACTGACGGGCCGAGGGGTGGGGTATCGTCGCCAGATCATGCCTCCAAATCGGATGAAGAGGGGGGTTTGTTAGCGTTCGTCGACGCCGGCCGCCTCCTCTAATCTCTCGACGCGTTCACGCAGCTTTTCGAGGTCGGGATCCTCGGCTCGGGCGTCTTCCAGGGGGCGGACGTCGGTGAGTGCTTCGTCGACGCGCTCGTCCTCGGCCTCGCCGCCAAGGTAGAAGCCGCGCCGATCTTGGTGGAGGCTCGTCCCCGTCGGGAGATCGGTGAGAATCTTGAGTTTCCGAATGGCTGTTCTACGCGCACGCACGATTCGGATCGGAGCCGAAGGGGGAGGTGGGGGTTAGCGGTCGTCGACGTTGGTAGCATCCTCCAGCCGCTCCACTCGCTCTTGCAACGCTTCGAGGTCGGGGGCCTCGGTCCGTGCGTCCTCCAGCGGTCGGACGTCGCCGAGTGCCTCGTTGACGCGTTCGTCGTCCGCCTCGCCACCGAGGTAGAGGTCGCGCCGGTCTTGGTGAAGGCTCCGGAGCGTCGACTCAGCGAGACCGGTGTCGTTGGCGACCTTCGCGAAGGCTTCCCCGCGGTCCACACGGGCGACGGCCTCGCGGACGTGTAGGAACTCGGCGGGATCAACGCGCAGGTAGCCGTCCTCGACGACGAACCCTGCCGGCGGCCTCCCCGTCCACTTTCCGGCGGACTGTGCGGCACGGACGCCCGATCGGATTCGCTGGAGCTTTTGCTGGTGTTCTATCTGTGCGAGGTCTCCCATCAGCCGGGCGACCATGCTGTATATCGTTTGCTGGAGATCGCCGTCGTCGACGTGAATCTTCAAGCCGACGTCGAGGGCCTCGACGCCGGTGTCGTGCTCCAAGCAGTGTTGAATGAATTCGTGAATCTCAGTCGGTCCGAGGCGAGAGAGTCGGCTGATCTCGTGAACGACGACGAGGTCGAACCGCTCGGTTTCGACGTCGTCGAGGAGCTGGTTATAGACCTCGCGGGTGTCGGTGTCGGCGGCGCCCGAGACGACCTCGGGGTACTCCTCGACGTCTTCCACACCGAGACGCTCCAGGTGTTCGCGCGCCTCGTCGAGCTGTCGAGACACGTCCTGGTCCGACGTCGAGACTCGGGCGTAGATCGCCGCGGTCGTGGGTCCGTTCTCGCTCATGTTTTCGAGGACACGCCACTAATTTAAACAAGTGGGGGTTTCTACGGTTCCACGAATACCACTACCTTCTCGACACATTTAGAGATTATCTGTCCTGTACTGTAAAAAATGAACCAAAGTTGAGCGCACACAAAATTCATTCAGAATGATTCCGTAGTACTGTGGTAGTGAACGAGCATTACGTCCCTCAGTCGTATTTACGGCAGTTTGCCCCTGAGAATGCGAATCTCATTTCGCGCTACTCGTTGACCGATATGCACGGTGGAGGAGACTACTATGCAAGCGGCCGCTATCCGATTAGTAGATCGGCTTCCGAAGAAGGGTTCGCAGGCGGATATTTTGAACAGGACGAGATAACAGATGCAGAGGGTTCTATTCTCACTGTATTCCGGAAGTTGAAGAAAGAAGAGGAGCTTACCGGCGATGAATACGGGAATCTCTCGTGGTATATCGGCCTCCAGTTTGAGCGTACCCCGAAACAACAGATGTTCAGTCGATCACATCGGGTTTGAGTGAAAGTGTCTGCTTGGGAAGGGTGTGGAAGCTACCGAAGCAGACAGCGAGATAGAAGAAGAGCACCTCCTTAATTTTGTCGTCAACAGCCTCAACGAAGAGCTTGCGATAGATCTCGACGAGAACGTCAAGGTCACGACAGAGACGTTGTACGAGGTCCTCGCCGGCGCCAGCGCCGGCGGGGGGGGGAAGGGAGGA
>NZ_BBJP01000040.1 GCF_000739595.1 Halorubrum halophilum
CCGCCAATAACGGGGTTCGAGACTTCTCTGACTCTCCTCAGCCGATCGAGGCAATGGAGAAGAAACGTAATCGATATAGGACTAATGACCTCAACCTATATTAAGGCAAAGCGCGAACGGTGTTGTATGTCCGAAGACGAATCGAACTCCGAGGGCCTGATGGAACGTCAGACCACGGGTGAAGACCGCGTGAGGATGACCGCCCGGCAACTTTCTGAGCCTCAGACGGCCAACTGGATCGCCTCAGAAGCGGGCTGGTCACACGAGCCGACCAAACGCGTCCTCGATCGGCTCGTCGACGATGGCATCCTCCACCGTGACGAAAGCGGGACTCACACCACGTATTACCCTGATTACCGCCGCCAAGCGATGCAGGAGGCGATGCGGCTCCGAGACAGCGGGCACACTGTCGAGGAACTCACGGACCGTCTCGCCGATATGAAGACGCAGATTCGCGACTGGGAGAATGAATTCGGCATTGAGTCGCCAAACCAGCTTCGCGGGACGCTCGCTGATGAGTCCCTTGACGCCGATGAAGAAAATCGCCGCCGTGAGATTGCCCGCGAGTGGGAGCACCTGCAGCGACGTATCCAGATCGTCGGCTTCGCCATCCGCGAATGGGACTTCCTCGCGCCGACGACAGAGCCTGCTGAGGCCAGCAGCTAACGGATGTCGGTGCCACACCTAGGTGGTGATCCGAATGCGAACCTCTACGCCCAATTGAAACGAGACGTCCTCGACCGGGTTCCTCAGATCACGACCGTCGAGTTCCTTCCCGACGATATCAAGGCCAAGCAACTGCGAGCAGTTTTCGATCCGACCCGCCTTGAGGAGCCCCCAACAGGCCCTGAGTCGCCAGAATTGACCGTCAAGTGGTATCAACAGGACCCTCACGATTGGTTCCGGATCAACTACACCGACCCAAACACGGGCTTTCACGCCGGCTGGCACCAGGACGAGGACCATCCCGAACTCGGACACGCGCATTTCCAGTACTCAGCCGCCATTACGGAGGACCGCTGGAGGATCACATTCGAACACGAAACCCCCTCCCTGATCCTCTGGGAAATCGTCGAAACGCTCTTTGAGGAGGTTCGTCCGACCTACCAAGACGCGAACGAAGAATTATGACTCCTGGTACACCTCGAGAACGCGCCGATCAGTCGCTCGCAAGTTCCTTCGAACGGTACCTCCAGGACAAGGGGAAAGGCCGCGGAGGCGACGGCGGGAACTATCGACGTAACGCTGCGCGCGAGCTCGAGCGGTTCGCCGAGTGGGCTGCCGGCGACCGCGACCACGGCGACGACGATTGGACCGGAATCGTCCCCGACGATGTCGAACGGGAGCCGACCTTCAACGATCTCGATGAACGAGTATTCCGGGAGTACGCCCGGCATCTCAGTGGAGATCGGGGACTCAAGCAGAATACGGTACAAACCTATTACCGCTATATCTCTGCGTGGTGTGGTTGGTGCGTCAACGAGGGGTATCTCGAGGCGCACTACGCGCAGCGGGCAAGTGCGATGGCCCCGCTACCCGAGGACGACGGTCGCAAGCCCGGTGACCAGCAGGCCTGGACGTCCGAACAGCGCCACGCCCTGACTCGGTACAGCGACGAGCGAGCCCGTGACGCCATCGAGACATTCACCACACTCCCAGAGGATACTGATCCTCTTGACAGACAGCGAGCGCGCTACGAGGCGCTGAAAGCCGCTCGTGACCGTGCTCTCGTGTTTGTCCTCGCGTACACAGCTGTCCGTGTCGGGGAAGTGCTCCGGGATCCGAACGACCCGCGCCGCCGCGGAGTCCGCTGGGAAGAGATATCGCTTGACGACGGGAGTATGGATGTCTACCGAAAGAAACAGCAGTGGGACGCCGCCAGTCTCCCCGACCCAGTAATCTCGCCACTTCGGAGCTATCGAAGGCTGATGGACCCACCGACGGAACGTTGGCCGGTGTTCCCGACGTTCGACCAACGAACGCTCGCAGGACTCATCCAGGATGAGTTATCCGACCGAGGAAAACGACCGGAATCAATCGACGATCTGCGAGAGGAGTACCCTCGTGACCTTCTGGTGGCACTCGACGAGGATATCCGACCGGCGTCGGTCACGACGGACGGCGCTCGGTCGATTCTTCAGCGACTCTCAAGCGATGCAGAGATCGACATCGACCATCCAAAACACGACTATCTCGCCCCGCACGGTGGTCGACGTGGGATGGGTGAGGTGCTTGTCCGCGCGTTTGGATACACGGTGGCGGCCCGATATCTCGATAACTCCGAGGAGATGGTCCGGGAACGGTACTCACACATCGAGGCGGGGGAACTCGGTGACGTGGCTACCGAAGCACTAGAACAGATCGATTGACACAAGCGTTTATACGGTAGCAGAACCCATATTCGGTTAATAGATGGGTCTTGACGAAGCGCTCGCGACGTACAATATGTCGCGGAGCGAAGGGGCCGAGGAAGCGGGCCAAACAGTCGCGACGCTCCAAGACTGAAAGGGCCACTTGGTCGATGTCTCATATCTTTTCCGCGAATTCTACTTTCGATAGTCTTGGCGTAACGGTTTCAGGGCCGAAGATTCAGGAGGCCGGCGAATAGACCAGCTTTCTGAATCCAATCGCGGACAGCGACGTGACGCCGATCGACCTATTATATAGAAAATTTATATATTATACCTAACGATATATAGGGTAAATAAATGCGAACTCCTACTCCAATCGCCCACCACGGCGTTCGATCGGGCTCCACGACCGACAAGTCGATCCGCACGTCGCCTTCGCTGAGACGGCCGAGTTCTGCCATAGACACCCGGAAGTCGTCCGCCTCATCCTCTAACTTAACGCGGCCTCCGCAGCCTGAGGGGTCGATGAGGGAGGCGAACCCTCCGTTCTCGATATCGAGGGCCATTCCGTCGACTGCGGCGACCTCCGCTGCCCGGATCCTTCGATTGCATCACGGACTGCCGTGTCCGGACGCGATACCGGAATACCGAAATGCGCCGAACGACCGAACGAACCTTACTCGTCCTCGACCGCCGCGGTCTCGGTGCGTTCGACTGCGCCGCTCTCCGTGCCTGCCACTTCCTTATGCGTAATATTCCATCCCGTTATACCCATCATGATTAGTATCAGGGGTGAGAGGAAGCCGAAGAAGTAGTACGGCGCGTATTCGAGCGTGCTGACGCCAAGCGTTCCCGCCATGAAGACGGCACCACTGTTCCACGGGACGAGCGCGCTCGTCACCGTCCCGGACGATTCGATGGCTCGCGACAGGTTTTCGCTCTTGAGGTCTTTCTCTTCGTACAGGCTCCGCAGCGTGACCCCCGGAACGACGATGCTGACGTATTGCTCCGCGGCGAGAATGTTCATCGACACGGCCGAGAACGCAGTCACGCCGGTCAGACTTGCGACGCTGCGGCTCAGCCGGCCGAGATGATGGGCGAGAACGGCGATGATGCCGGTGCATTCGAACATCCCACCCAGTGCCAGGGCCAAAATGGCGATCGTAACGGCCCACGAGCCGCCAACCATCCCGCCACTCGCCAGGAGGTCGTTGACGACCTCGAGCCCGGTTTCGGGACTCGTGCCGCTCTGGGCCGCAGTCCAGATCTGCTCGAAGCCCGTTCCTTGGAGCGTGAGCGCGGTCGCTGCACCGGCAAAAATACCCGTCCCGAGGGCCGGGATCGCCGAAATACCGTATATCGCGAGTGCGAACGTCACGACGATCGGGAAGAACGCGAGCGGTGAGATCGTGTACGTACCGGCGAGTGCCGTCTGTATCTCGGCGATCCGATTGGCCGGAATGGATCCGGAGGCGCGGAGGCCGAGGAGCGCGAGCAACACAACGCTGATCGTGAACGCGAGCAGCGTTCCGCTTCGCATCGCGTTGATGTGGTCGTATAGATCGGTATTGGTGACGGCTGCTGCGAGGTTCGTCGTGTCCGACAGCGGTGACTGCTTGTCGCCCGCGTACGCCCCGGTGAGTATCGCTCCGGCCGTCATCGGTGCCGGGAGGCCGAGCCCGGAGCCGATCCCGATAAATGCGACACCGAGCGTCCCCGCCGCCGTCCACGAGGACCCGATGGCGAACGTGATAACGGCAGTGATCACCGCGGTCATCGGGAGGAACACTACCGGAGTCAATAGACTGAGTCCGTAGTACATCATCGCCGGAATCGTTCCCGCACGAATCCAGGTGGAGATGAGCGCGTACACGATGAAGAGAATGAACACCACCTGAATCCCCATAAGGAGACTCTGGGTGATTCCCTCGTACAAGGTGTCCCATGAGACCCCGAGCCAGTAGTAACTAAACAACCCGGTAAACGTAATCCCCCAGAAGAGTGGGAACTGCGGGTCGAGCCCGTATATTCCGATTCCGATGCCGAGGAACGACAGCATTCCCACAATCGGTACCAACGCCTCGCTCAATGAGGGACGGGTGTCTGGATCGAGGTCCTCGAAGAGCTGAATGTCGTAGTCCATTGTATTCAGTCACTACGGGCCACGCGGGGTTCGGGTGCTTCCGCAGTAAAGACAGCCACGCTTCGAGACCTCACTGTCAGTGTACTCGCTCTGGAAGGGTGGGATTGACAATGCATACCGATTCAAGAATCACAATGATCGTTTATGTATCTTATGCTCTCACAGGCCGTTCGATGACTGTCTACGTGGGAGTTTGCTCCACGACAGGGAACAATTAGTTCGAGTATATCAAACCGGGGGCGGTGACGGTTTACTTGGAGACCACGGGGCGGAGACTCCGATATCGACGTATCCCGTTTGTTCCGCACGGGAGTCGCACGCGACCCGGAACGCGACTCGATCGAGCAACCCACGGCGTTCCGTTATCGCTCCGGTTCGAATGTCGCTTTCGGCGGTCCCCGAGATAACCCCGTAGACAATCGGGCTCCCTTCCGTTGCATCGGTGGGCCGATCGAGGCCGGGTGATCCTTGCTTGTCACGGTTGCTACCTCTTTAGAGACAAGATAGACAGTGTTTAATCGGTGTCCTAGCTATATACGGCGGATCTGTGCGAGAATGCGACCGAACAGGCAATAAACCGGTGAGCGTATTCGAGCTCTTTGTTTGAGTTATACGAACCAGAGCCCGGTCCCGCTCGCTCGAGTCCGCGTCCCGACTCGCATTCGGGTAGTGAGTGTTTCAGTGCCACTCTCGCCGCGGATCGTTCGTAACTTGGATCGAACACCGAACCGGCTGCGCCGTGGTGTGACGGGCGCGTCGTCGAGACGCTCGCGATCAGCAACGGCATTCAGTGGCCCGAGTCTCCAGAGAACATGTGCGGTCGCTCCGAACAGTCGCATATCCGCGATCGAAGAGTCGGGCCGAGAGCGACACCAGAACCGAGTGACGATGAAACGGTCGACTGACCGATCCGATACCCGACACGATACCAAGCGAACGGCCGAATACGAGACGAACGAAGTTCGAGCGTCGCCTGAGGATCTGTTTCACGCCTATCTGAGTACGGACTCGTTCGTGAATGTCAAAACTGTTGTCCCCGGTAACCGTTGAGTTTCTCTCTTACTTCCGTGTGCGAAACGAGACGACGGGGCTGAACGGGTGAGTACTGACAAACATACAGATGTAATGGATCGCCGCGTTCCGGATCACAGCGATCGGCAACAGGCAAATATGCTCCCAAATCGTTTGACTATGACAAACCATAGATCGGCGGTGCTATAGTGCCGGCGTGCAGCCATCGTCCAAAATACTTATAGGGTGTTAGCGGAATTCGGCAGTGCATGCAGCGAAAAAAGGCTGAGCCATCAGTCCAAAAATTACCAGGACCAAAGGCCGAAGAGTGGGTCAATTTTCACCACGAGGCGGCAGCAGCGAGCACGTACGTCTATGATTTCGTCTGGGACATCACCGAAGACGCCGAGGGGCCGTTCTGTACGGACCCCGATGGGAACGTCCTGCTCGACTTCACGAGTCACGTTGCCGCTGCTCCGCTCGGCTACAACAATCCGAAGCTGATGGACAAGTTACGGGAGTTCGACCTCGTTGATCCGCTGAAGATCGCGGGGCAGGACTTCTACGTCAGTACTGGCGGCACACCGGGAGACACCGACCTCCCCGGCCCCAGCCATCTACTGGATACGCTGACGGATATCACCGATCAGTACGGGATGGATACGGTCTTCCTGTCGAACTCCGGGGCCGAGGCGGTCGAGAACGCGATGAAGATCTGCTACGACAACTGCGAGCAGCCCAAATACGGACTCACGTTCGAGGGGGCGTTCCACGGGCGCACGCTCGGGACGCTCTCGCTGAACCGATCGAAATCCGTCCATCGCCGTGGGTTCCCCGAACTCAGTGGCATTCACGACGTGCCCCACAGTCTGGCCGGCGTCGAACGCCTCCGCGAGAAACTGGACCCGGAATACGGTCACATCCCACCGGAACAGGTTGCCTTCCTCATCCTCGAGCCGGTCCAAGGCGAAGGCGGTTACCAGATTCCGGAACCGGAGTTCATGCGCGCCGTCAATGACCTCTGTGCCGAACACGACATCCCGCTGATCGCCGACGAGATCCAGTCCGGCGTCGGCCGGACCGGTGAGATGTGGGCCTCGGACCACTACGACTTCGAACCGGACGTCATCACAAGCGCCAAAGCGCTGCGCGTCGGCGCGACGATCGCGTCCGAAGAGATGTTCCCGAACGAAAAGAGCCGCCTCTCCTCGACGTGGGGTGCCGGCGATATTCTCTCGTCAATTCAGGGAACGCTCACGGTTGCAGCCATACGAGAACACGATCTCCTTAGCCACGCGAAACAGGCCGGGGAGAGGTTCTTGGAACAGCTCGAGGAGCTTCAGGCCAGCCATCCAGAGACGATCGTCGACGTTCGCGGACTCGGTCTCATGACCGCGATCGAGTTCGATACGAAGGAGCGTCGAGAGGCGGTCGTCGATGCTGCCCTCCAGCAAGGGCTACTGACGCTCGGGTGCGGACAGAAGACGCTCCGCCTGCTCCCGCCCCTCGACGTTCGCGAGCGAGAACTCGACTTCGCTATCAGACTACTCGACGATGCGATTGACCACGTGGAATCGTAATCGCTCGCTCAGTTGATGACCACACGACGTTGCCGGCACGACCCGGACGGGTTCCCACGGGTTCGCGATTCCCGTCACCGGACGATCACTACCGACACCACCGACCGACTTCAACAATGACACAGAAGCAGACTTCCCGCTCCGAATCGGACAGCGAATCGACCAGCGAATCGCCCCTCGAAACGGCTCGCCGGCAGCTCCGTGCCGCCGCGGACCGGACCGACGTCGACGACGGCGTTATCGAACGCCTGAACCGGCCGACCAGAGTTGTCGAGGTCTCCATTCCGCTCGAACGGGACGACGGGTCCGTCGACGTCTTTACCGGCTATCGCGCACAGCACGACGACGTCCGCGGCCCCTACAAGGGCGGACTCCGCTATCACCCCGAAGTCACCGCCGACGAGTGCGTTGGCCTCGCGATGTGGATGACGTGGAAATGCGCGGTGATGGACATCCCGTTCGGCGGCGGGAAAGGCGGTATTGTCGTCGATCCGAAGGACCTCAGCGCCGACGAGAAAGAACGCTTGACTCGACGGTTCGCGGAAGAAATCCGAGACGAGGTCGGCCCCAGTCGGGACATCCCCGCACCCGATATGGGTACCGACGCACAGACGATGGCCTGGTTCATGGACGCGTACAGCATGCAGGAAGGGGAAACGATCCCCGGCGTCGTCACCGGCAAACCGCCCGTCATAGGTGGGAGTTTCGGTCGCGAGGAAGCCCCCGGACGGAGCGTTGCCATCGTCGCACGGGAAGCGGTCGAGTACTATGACGAGAGCCTCGACGACGTTTCGATCGCGGTGCAAGGGTACGGAAGCGTCGGTGCGAACGCCGCTCGTCTGCTCGACAAGTGGGGCGCGGACGTCGTCGCCGTTAGCGACGTCAACGGTGGTCTGTACGAACCGGAGGGACTGCAGACGCAGGACGTGCCGTCCCACAAGGAGGAACCGGAAGGCGTGACGCGTCACGAGGGTTCGCACACGGTTTCCAACGAGGAACTCCTCGAACTGGACGTGGACGTTCTCATCCCGGCCGCCATCGGAAACGTCATCACGGCCGACAACGCGGATCGGATCCAGGCCGACATCATCGTGGAGGGCGCGAACGGTCCGACTACCTCGACCGCGGACACGATCCTTCACGAGCGTGGCAAACGCGTCATTCCCGACATCCTCGCAAACGCCGGCGGCGTCACGGTCTCCTACTTCGAGTGGCTTCAGGATATTAACCGTCGAACGTGGTCGGAAGAGCGGGTCAACGACGAACTCGAGTCCGCTATGCTCGACGCATGGACCGACGTGAAAGCGGAAGTCGACGCCCGGGACCTGAACTGGCGGGACGCGGCGTACGTCGTGGCGCTCAACCGCATCGGGGACGCAAAGGAAGCCCGGGGACTCTGGCCATAGGTCGAGCGACAAACTCCAGAATACACCCCCTCACGGCGTGAACGTCGACGACGATTCCGAGAAAACTCCGTCTTCGACTCAGTTTCCGGACTTATCGCGCCTTCTCGACGCCGGCCGTCTCGAGGTTCACTTCGATGATATTGGCCGCTTCCATCACTAACTCCGGAATCTCGGACTCGAAGTAGTTCCCGGAGAGACGACTCGTGGGGGCTGTTACACTTATGGCACCACAGACGGTGGCGTCAGGTCCCGTGACTACGGTTCCGACCGATCGCATTCCACGTACTTCCTCTTCGTCGTTGACCGCGTACCCCTGGGTTCGGATTTTGTCGAGTTCCTTGAATAGCGTCTCGATATCAGTGATCGTATTTTCGGTTCGTTGGACGAACCCCTGGCGGTTGATGAGCTCTCGGACCCTTTCCCGACCGAGACACGCTAGCATCGCCTTTCCGGCTGCCGTGTGGTACAGGTACTGCGGCGACTCGCGCATTCGAAGGTGGTAATCCATCGCGATCGCTCTGTCGCCGCTGCTTTCGTAGAGCGTTACTTCTTGTCCCTGACACTCGACCGTAAGATGGACCCACTCTCCCGTCTTCTCGGCAAGTTTTTCGACCTCGTCCTGACCTGCGCGGTAGATGTCCGTCTGATTTCGGACGCTCTCACCCATCGTTACCAGCCGTATCCCGAGCTGATATTCGCTCCCGGATTTCGCGATGAACCCCTCGCTCTCCAACGTCTTGAGATATGTGTGGACAGTCCCCTTCGAGAGGTCGACTTCGCCGCAGAGATCGGTAAACGTGGGCGTATCGAGATACTGGATCGCTTCCAAGATGGCACTCGCTGTCTGAATAGATTTGATGCGGCGAGGTGACCCGCTTGAGTCGTCGGCGTCCATGTTGTTCATGACTTTCACCGCGGCATATAGGTTTGTATATGCCAAACTCACGTCGGAGTCGTTCGACACAACCAGACTGATCGAGACGGACTGACACAACTATCCGAGTCCGTAGGGGAAGAGCGGGCACCGTGCGAGGTTACTGATAGGGGCGTTCGCCACCGACTCGTGTGGCGGTGTTCAGATAAGGATTGAAAGGTGAGGCGGTTCGTTTTCAAAGTGATTCATCCCCAAAAACGACCGCCTCAGCGGCTGTTTAGACGAGATCAACTTAGAGTTTGTGGAGCGAGAAGCAACACCGAAGCTGTTGATGAAGCTCAGTATTCAGCTTCATCTAGCTGAATTATCGAGTTTAAATACTGTTTTGTTTCTTGAGGTATTCGGTGTTGATCGGGTTCGATCTACCGTTCACAACTGGGTTCATAAGGCCGATTTACAGCCAGAAACTGGTCGGAGCTCGAATCACGTTGCGGTTGATGAGACCGTGATTCAGCTTGACGGTGAACAACATTGGCTGTACGCTGCCGTCGATCCAGACTCGAACGATCTACTACATACAAAGCTTGAGCCGACCAGATATAATGCTTTTGCAGATCTATTTTTTGCTGAGCTCTGTGAAAAACATGACGTAGATGACGCAGTTTTTCTCGTTGATGGCGCAGCTTCACTTCAGCGAGCTTGTCGCAAACACGATCTCGATTTTAGATATGAACGACATGGAAATCAGAATGGTGTCGAACGTGTCTTTCGTGAGATAAAATGCAGAACTCTCTGTTTCACAAACTGCTTCAGCAACGCCGAAGCAGAAACTGCTGACGAGTGGCTGAGATCGTTCGCTTTCGCATGGAATCAGCTTATCTGAACACGAGGGTTGAGGAGAACGAGAAGGCAAATCGATCAGAATTACAACTGTACTGTTGTTATTTTTTGCTGAACAAATCATCTTTGAGTTGTCGGCCGTGTATTCATCCGATATGTTCGAACAAAAGAAACGGCTAGCGAGAATCGGTCGGCGGCGTCAGGAGTGCGCAATGTTGAGTTCGAGTTCGTTGGCCGCCCCGAGCAACAGATCGGGGAGCTCCGATTCGAGTCGCTCGCCGTTCAGGCGGTGAGAGGGGCCGGTGACGCTGAGACCACCGATCACGTCGCCGTCCGGACCGCAGATCGCGACTCCGACGGCGTGTGTGCCGCGAAGCGACTCCTCGCGGTTGAAGTAGTACCCACGGTCTCGTCCCTCGTCGATCTCCGCGCGGAGTACGTCCGGGTCAGTGATCGTGTGTTCTGTGACGGGATCGAACGACATCCGTTCGAGCATGTCGGATAGCTCCGGCTCCGGAAACTCAGCGAGGATGGCCTTCCCGGCCGACGCCGCGTACAGCGGGATCCGGCTACCGATCCCAGGATCGGTCTGGACCGCTTGGTCGCCGATGGCCCGCGCGAGGTACACAATCTTCCCGTGCTCTTCGACGAAGAACTGCGCGCGCTCGCCGGTCATCTCGGCAATTTCCTCGACTTTCTGTCGCACGAGGTCGTATCCGCGGTATTTGCTCCGGGCCGTAACTCCGATTTCGAGGAACCGAAGTCCGACGTGGTAGCCGCCGTCGCGGTGGACGACGTAGCCGAGCGCCTCCAGCGTCTGAAGGTGGCGGTGGACCGTGCTCTTGGCGTAATTGAGTTCGCCTGCCAGGGTCGCGAGAGACGCACCGTTCTCGTTGTCGAGGTGTTCTACGATGTCGAACATCGTCTCCGCGGTTCGGACCGTGTCAACTCTGGCGCCGTCCTCCGTGTCGCCCGGGTGGTCTATCATGGTCGATCTTCTCGTATCTAGGTATATAAGTATTCGAATGAGTCGAACGAATGTGTAGCGATCCCGCCTAGTCTGTGGTAACACGTAGGTTTAATTCGGGAGACTGCGTGCCAACAGATGTGTCCTCACTCTCGTCGATCGCGGGAGCCGACTCGGGGATCGTGCGAGAGCGCCCCTTTCAGCTACTACTGCTCATCAACATCCTCCCGCCGCTCGGCACTGCCCTGCTCTCGCCGGTGCTCGGATCGTTGGTCGAGCCGCTCGGCGCGTCGACAGCAAACATCGGCCTCATGATGTCGGCCTTCACCGCGCCCTCTATTTTTGTCATCCCCATCGCGGGCGTCATTTCCGACCGTTACGGACGGCGACCAGTGCTGATCTTCGGCCTGTGTTGGTTTGGTCTCACCGGGACCACGATCGCGCTCGTCTCGACGTTCAGCGCGGCGCTTGCGCTGCGCGCGCTCCAAGGGATTGGGTTCGCCGCGCTCACGCCGATCATCATCACTAGCCTCGGCGACCTGTACACGGGGACGAAGGAGGCGACCGCACAGGGGCTCCGGTTCACCGGTTCCGGGCTCTCGCAGACGGCGTTCCCGCTGGCCGCGGGCGTCTTGGTCGGCGCGGCGTGGCAGTACCCGTTCCTGCTGTACGCTGTCGCGTTCCCGATCGCGGCCGTCATCTACGTCTGCTTCGAGGAGCCGCTCGACGAGTCGGCGGACGGGGAATCCGAGGCCGGGCTCCGAGAGCAGTTGGATGACATGCGGACGCTCGTCGCGCACCGGCGGGCGTGGGCGATGGTGGCCGCCCGCGGAACAGCAAACATCGCGTGGTTCGGTTTCCTCACGTACAACTCGATCCTCATCGTCGGCGTCCTCGGATACACGCCGACGGAGGCGGGCGTCCTCACGGCACTCGCGAGCTTCACGTACGCGCTTGCGGCGTCGCAGGCGGGCCGCGTCGCCGCGCTCTTCGACGACCGGCTCTACCCACTCGTCGCCACGAACCTGTCGATGGGCGCCGGTCTCGCGTTCACCTTCCTCGCCCCGTCGATCGCGGTCGCCGCAGTCGGCGTCGTGTTCATGGGGGCCGGGTTCGGGCTCGTACTCTCCATCTACCGGAGCGTCATCACGACGCTCCCGCCAGCGGACCTGCGCGGCGGGCTTGTCAGCCTCGGCGAGGGCAGCGGGCGCGCGGCGGCGACGGCGACCCCGGTCCTCATGGGCGTCGCCGTCGCCGTCGTGAGCGCCGCGCTCGGATTTGAAACGGCGGTTCGCGCGGTGGGTGTGGGAACAGGTGTCGTCAGCGCCGGCGTCGGAATCGCCTGCCTCCTCCTGATGAGCACGTCGCCTCCAATTCGGATGGACGAGTGAGACGATAGCGCGACGCCGCCAGCTCGATGCGGGTCGCTCCCGCCGGCTACCGCCACCGCGAGAACTTTGTCGGCTGGCCGCGTCGCGTGGACCATGTCTACCATCGACGTCGCGGTGCTCGATCACGACGCCCACGGCATTTCGGCGACCGACTACGCGGAGATACTCGCCCGACGACTCCCCGACCGCGAGGTCCGTCTCGCCGCGACGCCCGACGAACACGAACGGTACCTGCGGGAGGCGACGGTCGTCGCCGGGAAGTACATCGACGCTGAGGAGGCGGCGACCGCCGAGAATCTTCGGCTGTTCGCGTGTAACGCCGCCGGCGTCGACCACCTCCCGCTAGACGCTCTCGCCGAGCGAGGCGTCGCAGTGACGAACGCGTCGGGCGTCCACGGTCCGAACATTGCCGAGCACGTGCTTGGCTGGGTGCTGACATTCGCGCGGCGGCTCGACGAGGGGCGCCGCCGCCAGGGTCGCCGAGAGTGGCGCCGCTTCCAGTCGTTCACCGAGCTCGCCGGCAGCACCGTCACCGTCGTCGGGGTCGGGTCCATCGGCGAGACGGTCGTCGAGCGGTTTGAGGGATTCGATGTCGACACGGTCGGCGTCCGCTATTCGCCGGAGAAGGGCGGGCCGACAGACGAGGTGGTCAGTTATGACGATCTCTCTGCGGCGTTACCGGGGACGGATGTGCTCGTCCTCGCGTGCCCGCTGACGGAGACGACTAGGGGGCTGATCGGCGAGGCCGAGCTCGACGCGCTGCCGACGGACGCGATCGTCGTCAACGTCGCGCGCGGCGGCGTGATCGACACGCCGGCACTCGTGGACGCGTTGCGGTCGAACGCACTCCACGGGGCCGCCCTCGACGTCACCGATCCGGAGCCGCTCCCGACCGACCACGACCTGTGGGGGTTCGAGAACGTCTTCCTGACTCCCCACGTCGCGGGCCACACCCCGAAGTACTGGGAGCGGCGCGCGGACATTCTCGTCGCGAACCTCGAGCGGGTCGCCGAGACCGGCGAGTATGACGGGCTGCGAAATCAGGTCGCGTAGGGGCGTGTCGAAGAGAAAGAGAAGCCGGCGGCGCTACTGGTACGCCGGGATCCCGGTGAGGTCCTCGCCGAGGATCAGCGTGTGGATGTCGTGGGTGCCCTCGTAGGTGTACACCGTCTCCATGTTCGTCATGTGGCGCATCGGCGAGTAGTCGGCCGTGATCCCGTTGCCGCCGAGCATCTCGCGGGCGATCCGCGACTGGTCGCGGGCGGTGCGGACGTTGTTGCGCTTGGCCATCGAGACGTGTTGCGGCCGCATCTCGCCCGCCTCTTTGAGCTCCGCGAGCCGGTGCGCGAGGAGCTGCGCCAGCGTGATCTGCGTCGCCATCTCCGCGAGCTTCTGCTGTTGCATCTGGAAACCGCCGATCGGCTTCCCGAACTGCTCGCGGTCGGTGGCGTACTCACGGGCGACCTCGAAGCAGTCCGCCGCCGCCCCGACCGCGCCCCACGCGATGCCGTAGCGGGCCTGCGTCAGGCACGACAGCGGCCCCTTCATTCCCTCGACGCCCGGCAGCCGGTTCTCCTTCGGAACGCGGACGTTCTGGAGGCTGATCTCGCCCGTGATCGACGCGCGCAGGCTGAGCTTCTCGTCGATCTTGTTTGTGGTGACGCCGTCGCGGTCGGTCTCGACGAGGAACCCGCGAACGGGAGTGTCTGCCGCGCCGTGGTCCTTGGCCCAGACGACGGCGACGTCCGCGATCGGAGAGTTCGTGATCCACGTCTTCGAGCCGTTGAGGACGTACTCGTCGCCGTCCGGCTCGGCCATCGTCTCCATCGCGGAGGGGTTCGAGCCGTGCTCCGGCTCGGTGAGCCCGAAGCAGCCGACGGCCTCGCCGGTACCGAGCTTCGGGAGCCACTCCTCCTTCTGTTCGTCGCTGCCGAACGCGTGGATCGGGTACATCACCAGCGCGCCCTGCACGCTCGCCATCGACCGAAGCCCGGAGTCGCACGCCTCCAGCTCGCGCATCAGCAGGCCGTACGCCCGCTCGCTGACGCCCGGCAGGCCGTATCCCTCCAAGTTCGGCGCGTAAAAGCCCATCTCGCCCATCTTCGGGATGAGGTCCATGGGGAACGTGCCGTCGATCCAGTGTTGGCCGATGTCCTCGACCTCGCCGTCGATGAACGACCGGGCGGAGTCGACGAGCATTCGCTCTTCCTCGGACAGCGTCGACTCCATGTCGAAGTAATCGAGCATACGATCGCTTGCGATCGCAGCGATAAATAACCATAGTCTCCGGCGATCGGGACGCCGGGGTCGCGCGTGGAGGCGGAGTTCCGGCTCGGAATCCCCCGCCTCAGAACCCCTCGGTCCCGTCGAGCAGGTGTTCTTCGACGACGGCCTCGTCGAGTTCGATTCCGAGACCGGGCGCCTCCGGCACCGCGATGCGACCGTCTTCGATCAGCGGCTTGTCGCGCACCAGCAGGTCGTCCCACCAGTCGACCTCCAGGGCGTGGTACTCCAAGAGGTCGAAGTTCGGGGTGGCCGCGCCGAGATGGACGCAGGCCATTGTCCCCACCGGGCTGCAGACGTTGTGCGGGGACATCGGCATGTAGTTCTCCTCGGCGCGGTCGGCGATCCGCATCGTCTCCGTGAGCCCGCCGACCGTCGCCGGGTCGGGGGTGACGACGTCGATACCATGGTCGTAGATCAGGTTCGACAGCTCGAACACGCGGAACCTGTTCTCGCCGGTCGCGACGGGCGTCCGCGTCGCCTTCGTCACCTCCTTCTGGGCGTCCATGTTCTCCGGCGGGATCAAGTCCTCCAACCACATCAGGTCGAACTCCTCTAACTCGTGGGCGAGCCGCTTCGCGCTCTCGACGGAGTAGTCCCAGTGGCAGTCGAAGGCGAGGTCGATGTCGTAGCCGATCTCGTCGCGCACGGCCGCGACGATCTCCTTCTTCTCCCGGATCGCGGCATTGTTCAGGCGCCCGTTGTACGGGTCGTTCTCGTTGTCGGCCGGGAGGTCGAGGTCGAACTTCAGCGCCGAAAAGCCCATGTCGGTAACGCGGGCGGCCTCAGCGGCGTACGCCTCAGGGGAGTACGCCTCGGCCCCGGCGTAGGCGGTCGCGCCGTCCTCGACCGCATACGCCTCGCCGGCGTGGCAGTCGCAGTAGAGCCGGACCTCGTCGCGGTACTTCGAGCCGAGCAGCTGGTAGACGGGGAGGTCGAGGATCTTCCCGGCCGCGTCCAACAGCGCGATCTCGATGCCCGACGCCGCGGTGACGACCTTCCCGGTCGTGCCGCCGTGGCCCGACATCTCCTGGAAGATGTAGTGAACGAGCCGCTCGACGTCGAGCGGGTTCTCGCCCACGAGGAACCGGTTCGTGTACTCGACGAGGTCCGGGACGCCGCCGCCCCGGTACGCCTCGCCGATGCCGGTAACGCCGGCGTCCGTCTCCACTTTGATCAGGTTCCACTCGAAGTTCCCCTCGACGACGCAGGCGTCGAGGCCGGTGATCTGTACGTCTCGGTCCGGGTCGCGGGTGGCGATCTGGTCAGAGTAATCTCTCATGTATATCTGAATTGTGTCTGTCAGGGCTCAGTCGTCGGCGAATTTCGCGAGCGCGTCTTTGTCGATCGGGACGCCGTGGCCGGGTCGGTCTGGCAGTTCGATGGTGCCGTCGTCGCCCGGCTTCACCGGGTCGGCGACGACGTCGTCGAACGCCTTCACGTCCATGTCGCGGTAGAAATACTCCACCCAGAGGCCGTTCTCGATGGCGCCTAACAGCGACGCGTGGATGTTCCAGTTGTAGTGGGGCGCGATCTGCACGTCGTACGCCGACGCGTAGTGAGCGATCTTCAACCACTCTGTGACCCCGCCGCAGACGGTGACGTCGGGCTGGAGGATCGTCGCCGCGCCGGAGTCGACGAGCCGCGCGAAGTTGTGTCGGGTTCCCTCCAGTTCGCCGGTGGCGACGGGGTAGTCGATCCCGTCGTTCACCTCGGCCATCGTATCGACGCGGTCGATCATTACGGGCTCCTCGATGAAGTACGGGTCGTACGGTTCGAACGCCCGGCAGTTGCGGAGCGCCTCCGTGGAGGACCCCCAGACGCCGTTGGCGTCGAGCAGGAGGGTGCGCTCGTCGCCGATCTCGTCGCGCACCGCGGCGACGCGCTCGACCTCCTCGTCGGCCGACAGGCGGCCGACCTTCATCTTCACGATGTCGTGGCCCTCGTCGAGGTAGCGCCGCATCTCGCCGCGAAGTGCCTCGTGGCCCTTCTCGTCGCGGTAGTAGCCGCCGCTGGCGTACGACGGCACCGAATCCGAGTGGCCGCCGAGCAGCTTGTGGAGCGGCATCTCTGCGGCTTTCGCCTTCACGTCCCAGAGCGCGATGTCGACGGTCGAAATCGCGCGCAAGAAGAGGCCGGTGCGACCGATCTGGACGTTGCCGTTGTACATCTTGTGCCACAGTCGCTCGGTGTCGCGGGGGTCCTCGCCGACGAGCAGCGGTTCGAGCATCGACTCGACCGCGTCGGCGATAAGGCCGGCTCCCTCGTACCCGAGCGAGTAGCCGACCCCCTCGTGGCCGGTGTCAGTCCTGACGTACGTGATCGCGTGGTCCCGATAGGTGAGCGTCCGGTTGGAGAACGACACCGGCGACTCCAGCGGGAGCTTGATCGGAAACGACTCGACTTCGGTTATCTCCATGTGTGCAGCGGCGTCACACGGGTACAAGTAGTCCGCTGTATCGGCAAGCCCCTCAGTGCCTGCCGGCTCGACGACACGCGTGCCACCTGCCGCCTCACCCGCAGTTTTTGTACCGGCGCCGCGAGGGACCCCACATGGAGTTCCCCGACCGACGTGACGTCAACCACCTCATCGATCCGCAGCCGCTTCCGGAGTTCGCGCGGGTGCGGTACGAGCCGCGGACGGAGCGCCTCGACGATCCCGTCGGGGCGGCCCGCGACGAACTCGACGTACTCGACCTCGACGGGCTCCCCGCGGGCGCGACCGTGGCCGTCGGGGTCGGCAGCCGCGGGATCGACCGGATCGACGAGGTCGCGGCGGCGGTCGTCGACCGGATCGCCGAGCGGGGGTTCGACCCCGTGGTGGTGCCGGCGATGGGCAGCCACGGCGGCGCGACCTCCGAGGGGCAGCGCGAGGTGCTGGCGGCGCTCGGGATCACCGAGGAGACGGTCGGCGCGCCGATCGACGCGCGCATGGCGGCCGAAGAGCTGGCGACGGTCTCGGTGGGCGAGGCCGACATGCCGGTGTACTTCTCGGAGGCGGCGCTCGCGGCCGACGCCGTCCTCGTGGTGAACCGCGTGAAGGCCCACACCAACTTCACCGGGCCGGTGGAGAGCGGGCTCGCGAAGATGACCGTCGTCGGCCTCGGCAAGCAGCGCGGCGCGAAGTCGTTCCACTCGACGGCGATCGCCGAGGGATATGTCGAGACGCTGACGGCGGCCCTCGACGTCATCGAGCGCGAGACGCCGCTGATCGGCGGGCTCGCGCTGGTCGAGAACTTCGAGGAGGAGATCGGCCACCTGGAGGTGGTTCCCGCCGGCTCGTTCCTCGACCGCGAGCCGGAGCTGCTGGAGCGCGCGTACGAGGAGATGCCGACGCTCCCGGTCGACGACGTCGACCTGCTCGTCGTCGACGAGATCGGCAAGGAGATCTCGGGCGCCGGCATGGACACGAACGTCATCGGTCGCTACCGCGTCCTCAACGCGCCCGACCCGGAGACGCCCGACATCGACCTCATCTACGTCCGGGGACTCACCGAGGCGACGAAGGGGAACGGCAACGGGATCGGGCTCGCCGACCTCACCCGGCGGGCCGCGGTCGATCAGCTCGACATGAAGAAGACGTACGCGAACGCGCTCACCAGCGGGTCGCTCTCGAAGTCGAAGCTCCCCGTCGTGGCGCCCGACGACGAGTTCGCGCTCCGGACCGGGGCGGCTGCGCTCGGCGGCTACGACCCCGAGACGGTTCGGATCGTCTGGATCCGGAACACCGAAGACCTCGGCCAGCTCCGCGTCTCCGACGCCGTCGTCGACGACCTCCCCGAGGCGGCGCGGGTGGTGGGGCGCGAGACGGTGGCGTTCGACGACGGGACGGCGCGCTTCGAGGCGACGACGGACAGGGATCCGGACGCGTAGCAGTCAGATTTCCGCTCGGCGCTGTCGACGCGCAGTCAGGGTCGGTCGCGTCTCCGGTGCGGGATCAGTTGCCTTGCCTATAGAGAAACGTTTTCAGCCGATACTCGGAATTGATCGGGTATGGACCTACAGATCGACGGGAACGCGGCGCTCGTCACAGCATCGTCCAGCGGACTCGGCAAAGCATCAGCGAAGGCACTGGCCCGCGAGGGCGCCGACGTCGTCATCAACGGGCGCGACGCGGAGCGACTGGCGGACGCGAAAGCGGAGGTCGAGGCGGTCGCGACCGGTGAGGTTGTCGCCCACTCCGCCGACCTGACCGAAGCCGACGAAGTGGCGGCCCTCGTCGAGGCGACCGTCGACGAGTTCGGCACGATCGACCACCTCGTGACGAGCGCGGGCGGTCCGCCGTCGGGGGCGTTCCTCGACACCAACGACGAGGACTGGCAGCACGCCTACGACCTGCTCGTGATGAGCGTCGTCCGACTGGCCCGAGAGTCGTATCCGCACCTGAAGGAGGCCGACGGCGGCACCATCGTCAACATCACCTCCCGCAGCGTCAAGGAGGCCCTCGACAGCCTCGTGCTGTCGAACGCCGTCCGGATGGGCGTCATCGGGTTAGAGAAGACCCTCTCGAAGGAGTTCGCGCCGGAGGTGCGCGCGAACGCGGTCCTGCCGGGCCCCCACGAGACAAGCCGGATCCGCGAACTCGTCGAAGTCGCCGTCGAGCGGGGTGACTACGACTCCTACGAGGAAGGGCTCGACGACTGGGCGGGGAGCCCCCTCGAGCGCATCGGCGACCCGATGGAGCTCGGCAACACCGTCGCGTTCCTCTCGTCGCCGAAGTCGGGGTACATCAACGGCACCGCGCTTCCGATCGACGGCGGTTCCACTGGGGCGAACCTATGAAGCCGGTCGCGTTCGACGAGGCGAAGACGTACGAGCCGGAGGACGGCTGGCGGCGCGTGTCGATGGCGGGCAGCGACCAGTTCTCATTCGAGTGGTTCGAGAAGCCGCCAGGCCACAGCTCCCCGATGCACGACCACGAGAACGAGCAGGTGTGTCTCTGCTTAGAGGGCGAGCTCACGGTCGCGACCGAGGACGACGAGGTGACCCTGCAAAAGAACGACTCCGTCCTCTTGTCGTCCAACGAGACCCACCGCGTCGAGAACACTGGCGACGAGCTCGCCGTCGGCCTCGACGTGTTCGCGCCCGGGCGCTCGTTCGACTTCTGGACGGACCGCGAGGAGTGACCGATCGATGAAGTACCTCGCACACACGGCGACCGGCGACCCGCTGCTCGGCGACGGCGAGGGGTACGTCCCTCTCGGCGCCGTCGAACCCGATCTGGGAAGCGTCCGTGACGCGCTCCCGCGCGCCGCCGCGGGCACACTCGGCAACGTCGCCGACGCGACCGCCGACCCCGTCCCGGCCGCGGAACTGTCGTTCGGCCCGCCCTTAGAGTCGTTCGGGAAGCTCTGGGGGATCGGGCTGAACTACGCAGAACACGCCGGCGACCTCGACGAGCAGCGCCCCGAGGAGCCGGCGAGCTTCATGAAGCCGTCGTCGGTGCTGACGGGACCGAGCGGGCCGATCCGCCTGCCGCCGGAGTCACAGAGCGAGCGGGTGACAGCCGAAGCAGAGCTGGCCGTCGTGATGGGGCGCACGTGCCGGAACGTCGAAGAGGCGGCCTTCGAGGACGTGGTGGCCGGCTTCCTCCCCGTCATCGATATGACCGCCGAGGACGTCCTCCAGCGGAATCCCCGGTTCCTCACGCGGGCGAAGAGCTACGACACCTTCCTCGTTCCCGGCGCCGCGCTCGCGGTCCCGGAGGAGACGCTCGACCTCGACGCCCTCTCCGTGCAGACGGAGGTCAACGGCGAGGTGCGGGCCGAAAACGAGATCCGGAACATGCTGTTCCCCCCGTCGGAGATCGTCTCATTCCACTCCGACGTGATGACGCTGGAGCCTGGAGACCTGTTCAGCACGGGGACGCCCGGCGCCGCACACATCGAGCCCGGCGACGAGGTGCGGGCGGTCGTCGAGTCGATCGGGACCGTCACCGCGCCGGTCACGCGGTAAGGGATCGACGATTCTTCCGGGACGCACATTTATTACCCGGTGTTCGGTTAAGGACTCACATGTACCGCGTACTGCTTCCCGTCGGCGGCGATGTCGAACACGCGCTGTCCGCGGCCGAGGCTGTGATCTCGTTGCCGAACGCCGCGTCCGAGGTCGAAGTGGAGATACTCAACGTCTACGAGGGGTTCGAGGTCAGCGGCGAAGGCGGTCGTGTCGACTCGGAGAATGTGTGGAACGAGGAAAACTACCCCGACAGCGTCGACGCCGTCGAGGAACGACTGACAGAGGCCGGCGTCTCCGTGTCCAGACGGCGCGAACACGGCGAGCCGGCGGAGGCGATCATCGACGTGGCGGAGGAACTCGGCGTCGACAGCATTACGATGGCCGGGCGGCGGCGGAGTCCGACTGGCAAAGCGCTGTTCGGAAGCACGACCCAGTCGGTACTCCTCGCGGCTGACCGACCGGTGACGGTGACGCTCGACGAGTGAATCTCGGCCGGAGCGCGTGAGAAACTCGCCCCGATCCGATAGTGTAGAAAATTTATTACAATCGGAAAATATGTGAGGAGGACGCCACGACGAAGAATATTCCTTGCATTTGAATTGAAACAAACAGATACATTGTTATTGGTGGGGTTATTGCTCACGGTTGAGCATGACAGACGGCTCAGTAAATCGACGGAAGTTCCTGTATGGTACCGGCGCGGTAGGCATTGCTGGACTCGCCGGCTGTAGCGGTGGGGGCGGCGGCGACGGTTCCGACGGCTCTGACGGCTCTGACGGCTCTGACGGCTCTGACGGCTCTGACGGCTCTGACGGCTCTGACGGCGGCAGCGGAGAACTCTCGCTGCGCGTCGGGACGTCGGCCGGCGGGACCCAGGACGTTGGACTCGCCGTCGAGCGCGCGGTGAGCCAGGAGAGCGACACCCTGAGCTACTCGACGATCGAGAGCCCGGGCTACGTCGGGACGATCCGCCGGATGGCCAACAACCAGTTCAACGCCGGCATCACCGACAACAACTCGCTGTCGAAGGCGATCGACGACACTGGCGCATTCGAGGAACAGGGCGTCGAGCGCATCCCGCAGTACGGTTTCTACGCGTTCCCGTACAGTATCTACGTCATCGCCCGCGACGGCACGGGGATCGAGACGTTCGACGACCTCGCCGGAGCCAATGTTTATCCTGCGGAGCCGGGATACTCGACGCGCGCGACGACGCTCGATGTCTGGTCGCAGGAACCGACCGCGGACGTCTATGACCAGATGAACATTCAGAATATGGGTGTCGACTCCGCGCCCGGCGCGATGGAGGAGGGCAACATCGATGCCTGTATCGCATACGGGACGCCCGGCGTGCGGTACACCGGGTTCGTTCAAGAGATCGCTTCCCGCATTGACATCCACTACGTCGAGCCGACGGACGCACTCATGGAGTCCGCTGGGTCGTACCCGGGCGCCGGGACCGGAACCACGAGCTACGACGAGTGGCCCATCGCTGACGCCGACATCGGCACTGACGAGGTGTTCCACTGGAACCTCGAGGTCAACTACACGTTCAACCCTGAGGCGAACCCTGACGCCGTCTACGAACTGTGTCGCGTCGTCGACGAGCACAACGACACGGTCAACGAGGGCGAAGCACAGTTCAATGACTTCGAGTCCACCGCCGACATGCTCGGCTCGGCACGCGAGAATATCCCGGTCCACCGCGGTGCGGTACAGTACTACCAGGACAACGACGCGTGGGACGACAGCCTGACCGAAGGAGACAGCGCCTGATCGGCCGGTAACCCGTCTTTCCTCCCCGCTCTTCGGACGTACCGATCAGTAATTTAAAATCATCGAACGCGTAACCGACAACCCAGACACCAATAATGACACGATCAACCATGATACGATCAGACACGCCCGGGTGGACGAACATCCTCTCTAACGTACGCTGGCGCCAATGAGCACGGAAACGGACGCGACGGAACACGAATCCGGGCTACTGCGGGGGCTCGACGTGGTCGTGACGGCGGCGGCGCTGCTGTTCTGGGTCGGCGTCCTCGCCTGGGCGCAGACGCAGGTGATCTCGCAGGTGCGCTACGCCACCGCGTTCGTCGGCGGCATCCTGACGGTGTACGCGCTCAACGAGACGCGGCTCGCAATTGCGGACGGCGACTGGATCGACGGCGCCGTGTTGATTCCGGCGTCGCTGGCGCTGATGACCGCGTCGGCGTTCTTCGCGATCAACTTCCAAGACGTGTATCTCCAACGACAGGGGTACGCGCTCGAACACGAGTACATGCTCGCGCGCCTCGTCATCATCTCGCTGATGTACCTCACGTGGCGGGAGTTCGGGAACGTGTTTCTCGGGCTCATCTTCGCCGTGTTCGGGTACGCGATGTTCGGGAATCTCGTGCCGGGGGTGTTGGGTCACGCGGGGATGAATCAGGCGACGCTGCTGCAGGCGACGGTCACCGATCTGTACGGGTTCTACGGGAGCCTCACGCAGATCACGGCCTCGTGGATCGCCCCGTTCCTGCTGTACGCCGGCCTGCTGTTCGCGTACGGCGCGTTCGATCTCATCCTGCGGGTCGCCATCGTGGCGGCGAAGTACATCGAGTCGGGGATCGCTCAGACCGCCGTGCTCTCCTCTGCGGTCATCGGATCGATCAACGGTTCGTACACCGCCAACGCGGCTATGACGGGTTCGTTCACCATCCCGACGATGCAGGAAGCGGGGATGAAGGGTCACCGCGCGGCCGGCATCGAGGCGGTCGCCTCAACTTCCGGACAGGTACTCCCACCGGTGATGGGGGCGTCCGCGTTCGTGATGGCGTCGTACCTCGGGGTCCCGTACCTCAACATCGTCGTCGCCGGCCTCGTGCCGGCCGCAATTCTGGTCGTGTCGATCTCGATCGCGGTCCACTATCTCGCCATCTCCGACACCAGCAGCCAGGAGATGGAGTTCTCCGAGTTCTTCGACGACGAGCTCTCAACGGAAAAGAAGGTGTTCGAGGCGCTCCGGTTCGGCGTCCCGTTTGCGATACTCATCTACCTCCTCGGAGTTGTTCAGTACACCGTGATGACATCTGCGCTGTACACGGTGGTCGCGATGATGGTCACCGGCGTGCTCATGCCGCCGCTCCAGCGGGTCGTGGACAGCTCTGGGATCGGACCCGGAGAGGAGTTCGTCACCCAGGTAAAAAACACCGTCCACGGGATCCGGCGCGGCGCCATCATCCTGGCGCCGATCGCAATCATCCTGGTCGTGATCAGCGGCGTCGTGAATCTGTTCAGCACGACCGGCATCCCGGCGAAGATCGCGCTGCTGCTCATCAACATCTCGGGCGGCGTGCTGCTGTTCGCGGTGCTGCTCGGGATGGTCGTCGCCATCCTGATGGGCGTCGGCATGCCGACGGTCGCCGCGTACGTCATCGTGGCCATCCTCATCGTGCCGACCTTCGTCTCTGACTTCAACGTTGCGCCCATCACGGCCCACTACACGATGTTCTACGCGGCCATCCTCGCGGGTATCACACCACCGGTGGCGACCGCGGCGGTGATCGCGGCGGGGATCGCGGAGGCGAACTTCTGGCGGACCTGTGGCGCCGCGATTCGGATCGCGGCACCCCTGTTCGTCCTCCCGGTCGCGTTCGTCTACAACCCCGGTCTGATCTCGATGGAGCCCGGACTCAACACGCTGTACGTCGGGCTGCTCGTGCTGCTCGGCGCGGTGGCCATCATCTACGGGCTCAACTACCCGTTCGAGATGCGCCCCGGGCGGAAGATCGGCTCGCGCGCCCTGCTCGCAACGCTCGGCGTCCTCATCATGGCGTACCCGAGCAACGTCGCGAAGATCGCGGGGATCGGCGTCTTCGTCACCGTCTTCATCGCCGAGAAGGTGATGATCCGCGGTCTCTCACTGCCGTTCAGCAAGGAGGCAAGCCAATGAGCGACGACAACTCTCCCGAGTCAATCGCAGAAGAGTCCATGCAACAGGCGGGCGGCCTCGGCGAAATCGTCCCGAAGCCCCTGATGCCGGCGTGGAATCAGGTCGAGAAGATCCAGGCGTTCCGCAAGACACACGGCGAGAAGTACGTCGGCGTCCTCGAACTGCTCACCGCGATCACGCTCACTGTCGGCTACGTCTGGTGGCTACTCATCTTCCTCGAAGTGCTGTGAGGCCGTAGTCGGCGTCGGATCGTCCGCTTCTTTTTTTAAACCGTAACGAGCGATTCGCGAGGCCCCGTTACTCGAACCACTCCGCCGCGCGCTCGACGTCCTGCGGAATGTGGTACTCCCGCTCGCGAACGTCGTCAAGGTACGAGCGAAGCTCCGGTGCGTACTTGGGGTGCGCGCAGCACTCGACGATCAGATCGGCGCGCTCAACCGGCGATAGCCCGCGCACGTCGGCGACGCCCTGCTCGGTGACGAAGATGTCGACGTCGTGTTCGGTGTGATCGACGTGGAAGGTCTGCGGGACGATCCGCGAGACTGCACCGTCGTTCAGCGTGGAGGGGAGCGCACAGACGGTGACGAGCGCGTTCCGGTTGTAGTCGGCCGAACCGCCGACGCCGTTTATCATGCGCTCGCCATGGACGTGCGTGGAGTTGACGTTGCCGTAGATGTCGACCTCGATGGCGCTGTTGACGCCGACGACGCCGAACTGATTGATAAGGCTGGGGTGGTTGGAGATGTCGGCCGGTCGGAGCACCACGTCCTCGGCGTATCGCTCGACATCATCGAAGAGACGCTGTTGTCCCTCGTCGGTCAGCGCGAGCGACGTGGCGCTCGCGGACTCCAGCCGTCCGGCATCGAGCATGTCGAAGAGCCCGTCTTGGATGAGCTCGCCGAAGTACACCACGTCGCGGTCGCCGAAGTCCATCTCCTTCAGCTCGCCCATCAGGGCGTTACCGAGCGATCCGACGCCGAACTGGAGGTGGATCGCGTCGTCGAACACCGGGGATCGGTCCATCTCGCGACGGAGGAACGAACCGAGGTTGGCGGCGATAGCGAGGTCGTCGTCGGTCGGGTCGCGGAACGTGTACGTCGAATCGGCCATGTCCGTCTCGACGACTCCCGCGAGCTTCTCGGAGTCGAACTCAACGTGCGCGGTACCGATGCGCTCGCCCGGGTTCGACAGCGGTATCGGCCCTCGGTTCGGGGGCGCGTCAGGCCGGTACACGTCGTGGAGCGTCTGGAGTTCGAGCGGTTGGTGGCGGTTCAGCTCCACGAACAGTGTGTTGGCGGCCTCGACGAACGCTGGGACCTGCCCGAGCGACGTGGAGGGGATGAACCAGTCCTCGCCGACGGCGACAGCTTCGACGACGGCGACGTCGGGGTCGACGAGTTCCCCGTACTGGACCTCGTCACCGATCGAGGAGGCGTTGCGGTCGCTGAAGGCGATCTCTCGGGTGTCGGTCTTCTCGCGGGCGACCCGCGAGGACTGGTAAGAGAAGCGCCGCTCGACTTGGCCGGAGCCGACGAGTTCGACGTCGATTTTGTCGCCGACCTTCCCGCTGGCGACGAGGGTGAGCGACAGATCACGGGGCGATGACGCCAGCGTGAGCGGGATCGCCTTCGGGTACCCGACGCTTCCGAAGCCGCTCGTGAGCACTGTTGCGTCGGGAGCGATCGCGGCGGCCGCCGACTCCGCGTCGACGATCGGCACGTCGTCGTGGAGCCGGCTCTCGACGGGGCCAGGACCGGGACTCATTGCGGTCCTCGGTCCGGCCGGCAGGAGCGTTCGCGAGTCGCGGTGCGATCTGTGGCGGAGAGGGACGTGCGGCCGCCCTGCGTCGGAGAGGACGTGTGAGGTGACATGGGTGTGATGACGGAGCGAGTCGCACAGCGGAAGCGCGGGTGCTCCCCGACTCGGCCCCGCAAGTGGTGGTCAAACTCTCGGACGGTTGGGACTTAAACCATGAGATCCGGCGGGCGACTGGGAGGATAGACACGAAAATCGAAGGCCACGAAGTCATCGATGGCGAGGTCAAACCCACTGGTAACGGTGCTCACGTGCTCGTCCCAAAAGACTGGCGTGGCGCAGACGTGAAAATCGTCCGAACATCGGAACCCGACGGGTGATCAATACACTACGCTTACAGGTATCGCCTCCACCCGACTGAATCCCAGCGAGAGACGTTGGACTATCACCGCGATACCTGTCGGCAACTGTACAACCACGCGCTCAACGAGTTCGAGCAAATCCCTGACTCAGCAGGAACTCTCAACCAGCGAGTGCGCCAAGTCCGCGATCAACTACCCAACCTCAAAGACTGGTGGGACGAGCTTACCGACCTGTACTCAACTGTCGCACAAGCTGCCGTGATGCGAATCGAAGATAGCATCAAAGTGCTGTGTTGAATAGCGATCGTATCTACCGACTTCACCGGTTTAGAAGGGTGAAGCCGAGGAGATCGAACCTGCCATGGAAATCGACATCCTCGACTTCATCGAGCAGTGTCGTGACCTAGCCAAACAAGCGTTAGGGAAGCATGCGGGCGAGCCCGCCAGCGGCGGGTTCGCCCGCTGGGTCCACGTCGTCCTGCACTGTTTTCGGCTCGAAGACGGCCACAGCTACCGTGAAACGCCGAATCGGCTGAAGTACATGGCTGAACTGCGTGACGCTCTCGGCTTAGATCGGGACGATCTCCCCGCTCACACGACGATCTACAAGTCGTTTGATCGGCTGAAAATGTGGGTGTGGCGGGCGCTGCTGCGCGTTTCCGAGCAGCAGCAGCACCCGCAATCCGGCCACGCTGTTCTTGACAGCACGTTCTTCGATCGCCGACGTGCGTCATCGTACTTCCGCCAGCGGACAGGACGGACGATACAGACGCTAAAAGTGACGACATTGACTGATGTGGAATCGCTGGCTGTTCTTGAGGTTCACATCACAGCTCGGTGGAAGCACGACACGAAGACCGGACCGCAGGTCGTCCGTCGAAACGCGGACGACCTGCAGTCTGTCGCCGCAGACAGCGGCTTCCAAGACTGGCACACCGAGTACGAAATTGCCGCATATGATGTTGAGTATTTCGTTCATTACCGCGGTTCGTCGGCGAAAGCAACCACGAACAACGCACTCAACCGAGCAAATGGCTACTCTCAGCGCTGGATGGCGGAAACATCGTACTCGACTACGAAGCGCTCACTCGTCGATGCCGTGCGAGCACTGGGCTGGTATCGACAGTTCCGTGAAATTGTCCTGATGTTCGCCATTACCAACATAGAACCACTTGTGAGCCGCTATAACTGTGACTCAGAATCTATTCAACACAGCACTCTGTGACGATGTCGTTGAGCTGGGACTGCCCGTCGACGTGCAGCGGTTCGGTTGTGGACGGGGTGCCAGCGTCTGATGCAGTATCAGTTGCCATCACCAGTACGTATGCACCAGCGCCAATTAATAGTTTGTAGAACATATACAATACTACCTAATACAGATATCGGCCGAAATGCCGATCGGAACCCGAGATCGCGTGGAATTCTGCACCGGGGAGGAGTCTTAGAACCAGAGATAGAGAGAAGAGCGTTAGCTTTCGGCTGCAGGAGCCGCAGTTTCGGTTTGTTCGTACTTGGTTTCGAACTCTTGGATGAGCTGGCCCATCTTCGCGTACCAGTCGTTGAGCAGGCGCTGCATGTCATCGGCGATCTTGGAGGGGTCAGTCGGCGAATAGACGTGGTAGTATCCACCCTGGTCGTAGTTGATCTGGTCTTTCTCGATGAAACCAGTCTGCAGCAACCGTTGGACGGCACGGTAGGCCGTCGAGCGCTCACGATCGACTGCGTCGGCGATTTCGTCGACGGTCAGCGGTTCTTCGGACTCGACGAGCGCCTGGAAGCACTCCTTATCGAGTTCTTTGAGACCGTGGAAACACTCCAGCAGCCCCTCGCACTCCATGTCCCGACGGAGCTGTTCAGACATCGAATCTGGCATTGTTATCGAAACAACGTACGTACTGAGCCATTAAAAGACTTTTGTACAGTTCGCACAAGTTTGCGGTGAACCAAGAGAGGTAAACAGAAAAAGGCGTGAACAGCTGCTCGTCAATCTGGGGAGATCCAGGGATTGACATCCTCCCCGCGCTGAAGCGCGAGGCTTTCTCCTCGAACTTCTGTAAACAATCAAATTAACCCGACCGGGTAGCGGGTTGGCAGAAAAACAGATCAGTCGGTAACCGTGGTTCCCTGATGACGCTTCTGCCGGAGCGACGAAATTGTCGTGTACAGAATTGCGAAGGCGACGACAACCGCTGCGCCGATAACCAGTACCAGCCCGACCAGCTCGAGCGTCGGGCTTCCGACGTAGGAGCCGACCTCGCCGATACCCACGGCAATGGCACCGATCAGGAGCATCCCGCCGAAGTAGATTTTGATGCCGTCGGCGTCGACAACGGCGGTCGCAGCAGAACCGATACGCGCACCGAGTGCGCTCCCGAACAACAGCGGGACGACGATACCGAGATTCACGCCGCCGCCCTGTCCGTAGAGGTAACTTCCGAGACCGCCGGAGAAGACGATCTCGAAGAGGTCGGTCCCGACGGCGACGGGTACCGGGACGCCGATGGCGTAGATCATCGCCGGCATCCGGATGAACCCACCACCGACGCCGAGGAAGCCGGACAGAAGACCAGTCGCGAAGGCGACGGCGGTGATAACCCACACGGAGACACGGACGTCGCCGCGGAGCGTCACCATCGGCGGAATCCGAACGGTCTGCTGAATCGTTTTGGCGATTTCTGGGATCTCGTACTCGTCGAGGTCTTTGTCAGCAGCCTCGTGATCGATACCACCGCCGCCATTATTCTTCAACGCGTCACGAGTCACCATCGCCCCGACACCGCCGAGTAGGACCACGTAGGCGACGCTGATGATACCGCCAGCAAGTCCTAACGACTCGAGGTAATAGACACTGGCACGGCCGGCCTCAATACCGATTGTCGTCCCAGTGATCATGATGACGCCGAGCTTGTAGTCGACCTGCCCGAGATCGTGGTGCTTCAACGTCGCGATGACGGCCGTCCCGAAGACGAACGCCATTCCGCTCCCCACTGCGACGGGCGCCGGGTAATCTAGCATCAGCAGTGCAGGGGTGACGAGAAACGACCCGCCCATGCCGAAGAACCCGAACAGGACACCGACGACAAGACCGAACCCGACGAATAGTGCCAGCATCTCAGGACTGGTTCCCAAGATCCCGAGGCCGTCGAGGAGACTATCGAGCATTGGCTTCACCCCCGACCAAGACCTTCATCAGATAGGGCCCGAAGAGCCGTTCGAGGCCACCGTAGCCCACGTACAGCACGATCGCTTCCAGTAGTATCGTGCCGATAAGCAAGGCTGTCTCCGGATCCCATGTGGGAATCTCTAGTCCTGCCATCGGTTCACCCTCTGAGTTTCGGACACGGAAATTCGCTGTTTGCACATTTCTGCTCAGTAGCCCCTACCCGCCTCATGCCTATAACGGTTTTGGGATTACTACACAATACTATATTCCAGTAACCTCAACCAGAGTATCGATAACTTATAGGAAACATATAGGCGCTGGCAACTCGCGACACTGCTCAGCGATGATGCCGTTGTCGACTATCTTTCTACGAGGAGAGAATCCCGGCGTTTACGCCGGGAGTGAATCCGACAACACCGAAACGATCCATCACGGACAGCAGGTCGGATATTCCATGCCGATCCACACCATTAAGTAAGTTTGTCTACATAGACTATGTATGGCGATTCAGGCCACACGCACCTACGTTGGTTCCATCGAGAACCCGCAACAGGTCTACGATGGCCTTGATTCGCTCGGAGACTCCGCCTCGAAAATCTGGAACGTCGCACGATGGACAGCCGACCGTATCTGGGATGTAACCGGCGAAATCCCAAACGGTAGTGTGCTGAAATCGTATCTGAAGAACCAGCCGTGCTGGAAAGATTTGAACGCACAATCCAGTCAGAAAGTCATCGAAGAACTCTCTGACGCTTTCCAGTCATGGTTCGATCTGCGACAAAGGTTCAGTGGGGCGAATCCCCCCGGCTACCGCAAACACGGTGACACCCGACCACGCAGTACGGTCACGTTCAAAGAAGACGGGTTCAAACACGACCCCGAGAACAACCGTGTCCGACTCTCGAAAGGCTCGAATCTGAAAGAACACTTCTCGGACTTCCTGCTTTGCGAGTACCAGACCCGGCCAGACGTTGACCTCTCGGCGGTCAACGCGGTCCAGAACGTTCGTGCCGTCTGGAACGGTGACGAATGGGAACTCCACTTCGTCTGTAAGGTCGAACTCGAAACGGCGGATTCGGCTGGCGACGGCGTGGCAGGGATCGACCTCGGCATCACAAACATCGCCACAGTTGCATTCCCCGACGAATACGTGTTGTACCCCGGTAACTCGCTCAAAGAAGACAAACACTACTTCACCAGAACTGAGTACGACACCGAGGGAGAGAGTGGCCCGTCAGAGCAGTCGATGTGGGCGCGCCGGAAACTCTCCGACCGTGAGACGCACTACTACCACGCTCTGACGGATGCCATCATCACGGAGTGCGTCGAACGCGGTGTATTTGTGTTGTTTAG
>NZ_BBJP01000039.1 GCF_000739595.1 Halorubrum halophilum
CTTTTGTTTTTGGTGTGGCGGGGAGCAACAGCTGTCTTCTGAGAGCGGTTTGAGCGATGGCCACAGCGGAAAGCAACCAGATCTTTGACTCTTTTCCCAGTCTCTGTAGTGCCAAAAGTGTCCTTCGTCTCGTTTCGGCGCTCTCACCATGTCAGACCAGCCTCTTGCTGCCGCCGCTATCGAGAGAGTGGACAACTAGCGATAATGTATTATGAAGTCAGTTCGATGCTGGAGACAACCCGCACCTACGTCGCCCGAATCACGAACCACTCACAGGTTCGTGACGACCTTGACCAGTGCGGGTTCTCTGCATCCAAACTGTGGAACGTCGGCCGCTACTACATCCAACAACGGTGGGACGAAACCGGTGAGATACCCGACGAAGCCGAGCTGAAGTCGGAGTTGAAAGACCACGAACGCTACAGTGACCTGCATTCTCAGTCAAGTCAGCGAGTTCTCGAAGAACTTGCTGAGGCGTTCACGGGCTGGTACAACTCTGACGACAGCAACAACCCACCGGGCTACCGGAAACGTGGCGACGACCATCCACGCTCGACCGTCACATGGAAGAAACGAGCCATCAAGCACGACGACAAACACGACCAACTTCGGCTCTCAAAAGGTTTCAACCTGAAAGAGAGTCGGTCTGACTTTATCCTCGCCGAGTACGAAACCCGCCCTGACGTAGAAGTTGAGAACATCCAGCAGGTGCGTGCCGTCTGGAACGGTGACAAGTGGGAACTCCACCTCGTCTGTAAGAAAGAGATTCCCGTCGAGGACGCCCCGGGTGACAAGACAGCGGGTATCGACCTCGGAATCAGCAACTATCTCGCCATCGACTACGAAGACGGCGCGGGTGAGTTGTATCCGGGGAACACGCTGAAAGAGGACAAACACTACTTCACTCGTGAGGAGTACCAGACTGAAGGTGAGAATGGCCCGTCGAAGCGAGCGCGGAAGGCTCGGAAGAAACTCTCTCGACGCAAAGACCACTTCCTCCACACCCTTAGCAAACACATCGTTCAGCGGTGTGTCGAAGAGGGCGTGGAGAAGATAGCGGTTGGCGATCTTAGTGACATCCGCGAGGATGAGGACGGTGACTCGCGGAGCTGGGGTGCGTCGGGGAACAAGAAGTTGCACGGCTGGGAGTTCGACCGATTCGCCCGCCTCCTTGAATACAAGGCCGAGGAACACGGCATCCTCGTTGATCGTGTAGACGAGGAGAACACCTCGAAGATGTGTTCGTGTTGCGGGCAGATTCGAGATAGCAACCGTGTGGAGCGTGGTCTGTACGTCTGTGAGTCGTGCGAGACGACGATGAACGCGGACGTGAATGGTGCGGTGAACATCCGGCGAAAGATAACTCAGAGTCCCCCGACGGGGGATATGAGTAACGGCTGGTTGGCACAGCCCGGAGTCTTCCTGTTCGACCGCGAGAGCGGACGGTTCACACCGAGAGAGCAGGGAGACTGTAAACCCTAATATCCCAACGCTCGGGATTCCTCCGGCTTTAGCCGGAGGAGGATGTCAATGAGCTATAGATGCTTCGACACCGTGAGAAGAGCGCACCAGCGCAGATGTCGCTCACGGCCTACGAGGAGTCGAAATCCTCTACCAGCGACGACAAACTGGTATTCCCCATGCGTGGGAAGCCTCGCCGTTTACGGCGAGGAGAATGTCACTGACCAACACAGCCCAGCGTGAAGAGCCTCAGTCAGGTTCGGCAACTACTGTTCAGGGCTGGGAGGAAGTCAATGCGTCTGCTTTCCTAGACTACGGCAAGCCATTCTGCGCGTTCACCAAGCTCTCATCACCGTTCTGGACCGCTGTCCACCACGTCTTCAGTACAGCAATTGTGACAAGCTTAGGCGGTTGTTCAATCCCGATACTGGATTGCGTATGTGCGTCGAGATTGCTTGGCGGATGAAAATGCCGTACCGGCTTCTTGGTGGTTTCATTCGCTGCCTCGCGCCCGAACCTGAATTCCAGTCCGTCCTCTCGATAGTGGTATTTGTAGTCTCCATTCTCCCACCACTGAATATCGAAATACCCACCTCGCCCATGGATTCCTGGGGTGACAGTGACCCGTGCTGCTCTGAGATCTTCTCCGTCCCGCTGTTTGAACGGGTGACCTTTCTGATACCGGAATCGGACTGTGACGACTCCGTTGCCGAGTTGTTGGCACATCTGATCCACGCTCTCATCAATCGCTTCCGAATCAATTGGAGAGCCGTTCCCCATCCCCATTACTGGAGTGGGGGCTGATTGCCAGCGGGGGTCGTTGTCTGATTACCCGTCTGTCTGTCTCCCGGTTCAGTTACGGTGGATACCTGTTCTTTTGCCTCTTTGAGGCGGTATGCCGCTCTGAGGTGGCTGAGTTCTCGTTTTGCTGTCCGCCAGTGAGAGACGTCATCGAGTTCATTCTGGGTGAGTTCCGTGTCTGAAATCAGGAGTTCCTCTGGATCGGTTGTGTCATATTTGGCCCTGTACTCTGCGAGTTCCTGTTTTACCCGCTGAATTTGATCGACGAGCGTGTCGCTCCCGGCGAGTTTCCTAATCTGCTTGAGAAGATGCCACTCTGGGTCTCGAGCGTACAGCTTTCCAGAGTCTGTCTGCTGACTTCTCACGATACCTTCTTCAGCAAGCTTGTTGAGTGTGGCTCTGGCTTTTGTTTCTGAGACGAGCGCGGTCTCCGCGATGTCGGCCGCCGATTTCGGAGTCGTCGTTCTGTCGATCACCGTGCGAATTCGCTCGTTCGCAGTGGTCTCGTTTTTCCACTCTGCGCCTGCGAAGTCATCGATGTCCTCGAAGTCATCGTCATCAACAGTAAATGGGTCAATATCATCCACGGTTACCGGTTCGTCCGGTAGTTCCGCTTCGGTGGGGAACTCGTCAGGGCCGTCAGGAGATGGTGGCTCGTCGGTCATACACTACGCTATACTCTGGGCACACATATATTTTACTGGCTCGCATATGTGTGCTATAGGTTTTTGATCTCGATAGTCTTGACAGTACCTGACCGAGACCGACTCGACGAGAAGTCGTCTGGTCGCCACACGCCTGATCGCGGGCGATGGTCGATCATCGGTGTCCACGGCTGGTGGGTGTACGTGGCTTCGTGGTCGGTGCTGGGGTGGTCTGTGAGGGATCTGTCGCTGGGGACTCGACGTGTCGGTGTGTGCGCTGTCCAGGTTGTTGACCGGGTATTCGCGCTTGCCATACGATCTGTTGTGAATTCGGTTCCAGATTCATCAGAAGTGGAGTCTGGTGAACTGTATCACCGTCGAGTGCTGTGGCTGTCGCTATTCGCACCTGAACACGCCACCAGTTCGCTGTGTCGTCGTGGCTACACCTGCTACGGACGGTGGTCGGAGCGCTGTTTCGGCCGGGTGTGATCGGGTGTCGAGGCGTCACCAGCGGGGCGGTGGTGTGTCTCCTGTTCGACGGCTTCGACTCTGGTGGCACCCACGCCGTGGTCCGCGTGGAGGCGTCGTCGACGATCCATCGCCGATGACCGTCTACGTGAACGGCGCTCACACGCTCGAGGGCACGGACGTCGCTTATCCGACGGTCATAACAGGCCTCTCGAAGAGCCAGCGTGGGGTTCGATCTTTGTTTGAGCGCCTGTAGATCGTTTCGCGACACAGCGTCAGCCATCGAGTACGTCGCTGGATTCAAGATATACTCGAACCGCCTCCACGAAGCTTCGATACCGCTCCAAATCTTGTAGCGCATTGTACACCACGTCGTGTTTGATAATATGCCCGTAAGTGTGAGACAGCACGTTCCGAAATCGAGCTCCCTGTGCCATCTCCTCGGCCAGTGATCCTGACAGAATGCCCATTTCACCGAGTCGACGCATTGACGCCGGGTTGCTTGCTGGTGGAGTGCCCTGTTCGTGTTTGACTATCTCTTCGGCGATATCGATAGCTGCTTCTGTCATCTTCACAAAGCGTCGTTCGACGATATCGCGTGTGTCCGAGTCTGTTTTGTAGTCCGCACGATTCACGGCCTGTTTGCGAGCAAGAACACCAAGACTCTCTTCGATTGTTTCGATAGCAGTGAGTATCTTGTTGAGCCTATCTGCCGGGAGGTCCTCATCCGTCATCCGTCGCTCTCCACCTCACCAGTGGCAGGGAGTCCAGAATCATCAGTATCAAGATGATCGTTAATTCGATCAAGAGCCGTATCAAGCCGCTCACGAGGCGTTTGCTGGTCGTTCTCATCCGTTGTAAGTTCACGGCGTCGTTCAGCGGCGTGGTCGCTGTTTCCGATCAAGAGGATCCCATTCTCGAATATCGCAGTTGCGAGTGGTGGTGAGACTGCGTGGAGGTCAACGAGATCGATGTCATCCGTGTTCAGTTCGTCACTAAGATCGACGCTTAGCCCAAGGAAGATTTCGTTGTATCCTTGATCTGCTGGTTCGTGTCCGTCAAACTCGACCGCAATATCGATATCGCTCGTATCGTGGGTCGTCTCGGTGGCGTGCGAACCGAACAAAATCGCGAGCCGGACTGGATGCTCTCGGAGAACAGCCCGGACCGCCTCAATATCGAAGTGGCTCTTGAGAGAGGTCGACTCAACGGTTCTCATTACTCCGAGGTACATTCTCAGATAACATAAAACGCAGGTGGAATCCCCGCAGTCTTGTCTGAATGCGGGTGATAGCCTCGAAACCCACGACCTCGCCGGGCATGAGGACGACCCTGCGTTCACTGAGGACGCCTAACTGGCAGACCTGACAACGACGCACCGTTTGCGTCACCATGCGCTTGATCGCGGGTAATATTCGATCATCGGTGCCCACCGCGAGTCGGCGTACATGGCTTCGTGATCGATGCTGCCGTGGTCTAGAGAACTCTGTCGCTGGGGACTCGACGTGTCGGTATGTGCGCTGTCCGGGTTGTTGACCGGGTATTCGCGCTGACCACACGATCTGTTGTGAATCTGGTTCCATCGGAAGTGGGGTGTGGTGCGCTGTATCGCCGTCAAGTGCTGTGGCTGTCGCTATTCGCACCTGAATCTGCCACCAGTTCGCTGTGTCGTTGTGGCTACACCCGCTACGGACGGTGGTTGAAGTACTGTTTCGGACAGGTGTGTTTTGGTGTCGAGGCATCACCAGCGGGGCGGAGGTGTGTCTCCTGTTCGACGGCACCGTCGCTGGTGGCACCCACGCCGTGGCCCGCGTGGACGCGTCGTCGACGATCCACCGTCGGTGACCGTCAACGTGAACGGCGCTCACACACTCGAGAGCGTGGACAGCACTCAGGCGACGGTCATAGCTGCTCGCGGAGATACCGGCCCGGTCGATCAGCGCTGAGCGGCCGAGTGGCTGGTCCGCTTTGAGGAGCGTTGCGTACAGCTTCGTCGCTGTCGGGGTGAGGTCGGGTCGGAAGCGCTCACTCGGGAGGGTGGCCGCCGCCCGTTCGACCGCGGCTGGTGTCGGTGTTTGCACCTCGGTCAGCGCTCGACGGAGGCTTGTCACGACATCGTACGGACACGCCCTTCGTGAGGTGTCCGATGGGCCGAACGAGTGGAGACATAGCCGCACGAGCCGCTGTCGCTCGCTGGGCGACCACTGGGCGTCGTGGGCCGTCGCGATGTTGTCGATCACCCGGGATGAAGCCGACAACTACCACCGATGATGGAGCTGGTCGCGGCGATCGGTCACGAGGATGTCAAGGTGGGTTTTCTGCTTCGTTCAACTGTGTAAGCGAGTTCTGCTCGTATGCACGCCGCCAGAGAAAGTGTACCGCACGTGTCACCAGTCTGGGCTCTATCGCAGTGATACAGGAACGTTGCGGGCGCTCTGACAGTGCTTCGGGTGGAGAATGAAAATGCTTGTTCGGAGCGTCCGGCTTGGGATGGAAGTCAAATCGGAAATTAACATCCTGCTCGTCGGTATGGTGAAAATTGTAGTATCCTGTTTGGTACCATCGAACATCGAACCGACACGACTCCGCACCTCCGATGCCGTCATCGAGTCGTACGACGAGTTTGGTTGGATCCAGTAAACTGTCGAACCCTGCTTCGATGACGAGCCCATCCAGCGTGGTGAACTCATCTCGAATCTGCTCTAATGCGGTCTCATCTAATGGCCCGACTTCTCCCTCGACATCTGTATCAGGCTCCATCTACGCTGTTGATCGTTCGCTATCATCGCTGAGTGCTCCGTGCTCATCCGATCCAATAACACGGCTGGAGTCAGCAACACGAGCCGCAGCAGCGTGGCTATCATCAGGATCGAAATCGTAGAGAGAGAGCGCCGCCTGTGCAACTTCGAGATTCTGTTCGATCTGTTGCCAGCGGGTGATATCTTGCCAGCCATCATCCCCAGGTTCCAGCTCGAGAGTGAGTTCATCAACGTCAGCAACGTCGTACTGCTCTCGGAAGCTGTTCAGTTCCGTCTTGAGGTCTCGAATTGTGTCTCGTATTTCGTTCTTGGTATGTTCGCGATGAATCGCTGCGATACGCTTCATTGCCAGCATTTGGGGAGCACGCATATACCGGGTTCCGGAATCCGTGTTAATTACTTTGACGCGGCCAGTCTCCGCCAGCATGGAGAGGTATTTTCGCGCAGTCGGTTCACTCACATGTGCTCGTTCGGCTATTGTACTGACAGCCTGCGGCTCGGTGGTGACGTCACTGACGTGCCGGACGCGGTCGAACGTGGTTGTATCCGCCTTCCACTCCTCAATAGCGGCCTCATTCACGTCTCCCTCCCACAGTTCGTAGGGAGCGTCAGTTGTGGTCATGTGTATCAGCGACTACCGTCTCCAACGATAAAATACTTTCCTAGAAAAAATTAATATTTGTCTCGGTCTCCCCGGCACGAGCGGGAGGATGCCAAGCCGATGGTATCGTGGGAGTCTCGTAGCCAACCGGATGTTTCGGGATCCGCGGGTTTACCCTGTTCTCCGATCCTGTGTCTGGAAATTCTGAGCTTCTACAGGCGGTTCGAGGCGAGTGCCTCGGGGGGTTGCCCCGAGGCGGTTCACGGCGGGTTTTGACTCGCATTGAGCGGCGCATACGAGTCCGTGTGGTAGGCGACCCGCCAGAGTTTGCAGACGGCGCGAGTGACCAACTCTTCGGGAGGTTGTGTGATACAGGACTCTTCGACCTCGTCCGGATCTGATCTCGCAGTCGGCGGCGGATGATAGTGTTCGAACCCACTGACGTTGCTGTAGTCTCCCGCATGTGGATGTTTTCCCCACCGGAAATTCACCCCCTCCGTGTCTGTGTAGTGAAATTTGTAGTCAGCCCGTGTCGTCCACTGGATGTCAATCCGAGCCTCGTCTGCCGTACACAACCCGTCGTCGAGTGCAACTTCGAGGACAGATGGATGAAGATAGTCGTCGAGTTCGGCTGTCGCAAGCGGTTCCATCTTCTCGATAACGTCGCGAATCGTCAGGAGTGCCGGACGGTCCGTTGCCCCGCGAAGCGTATGGCGTTCTGCTCGATCAGGCGCATCCTCCATCGCTCAGGCCGGAACGTTCTCGTCAGTCGAACGACGATCACTGTCGACGAACTGCTCGGCGTTGCCGATCGAGAGGGCAGCGTTCGCGAACGCGAGGTTCCGACGGAGCGTCTTCCACTCACGAATCCTCTCTCGATCGATTTTGTCCGGTAGGGATCCGGACTCGGCGAGAGCCTGATTCGTTTGGTTGACGGCCAACTCTTCAGGGGACTCGACACCGAATTCAGCCTGATACTCGGTGAGCTGCTCGCGCATCTCCTGGATACGTGTGGCCAGTTCGTCAGTCGAGACGTGTGCAAGGATGTCGGCAGCCTGTTCGACGACGAGCGATTCGGGTGAGCGACGATAGAGCGTGCTACCGTGTTCGCCGGGTGTCGTCTCGACGAATCCCTCGTCTGCGAGTGTGTTCAGATGCTTTCGAGCGGTCTTCGGAGCGGTCCGTGCATCGTCAGCGACCGCATCAGCTGAGAGAGGGCTATACGTATGCGCAATGACGTGTCGAATGCGTTCGTAGGGCGTCGTTTCCGATTCCCATTCCTCCCCAACCGCCTCGTTGACATCTGTAAACTCTTCTGGTGGGCTTCGGTCGTTCATGTGGACATGCACGACTTAGAGGACTATAGTATTTTGGTGTAGTACTATACTCTCCTATTTCCTGATCGAGATAGACTCGACGACGAGAGGTCGTCTGAGTCGCCACACGTCTGATGCGGGCGATAGTCGATCATCGGTTCCCACCGCGAGTCGGTGTGTGGCTTCGTGGTCGATACTGCGGTGGTCTGGGAGGGTGATTCTGTCGCTGGGGGCTCGACGTGTCGGTGTGTGCGTTGTCCGACTTGTTGGCCGGGTATTCGCGTTTGCCACCCGATCTGTCGTGTATCCGGTTCCATCGGAGGTGCGGGGTGGTGTGTCGCTGTAGCTGTCGCCATACGTGGCTGAACACGCCACCAGTTCGCTGTGTCGTCGTGGCTACACCCGCTACGGGCGGCGATCAGTCGAATCCCGAACTGTCTCGCTGTGAGCCCACCGTTCGAGGGATGTATTCAGCTTGTCTTCCGCATCCATTGTGCGACCTGTTGGATAAATGTATCGTACACGGACAGACCTGTTTGGAGGGATTCATACACTTCGTCGTGGTTGACATGTCCGTACTCGTGTGCGAGCACATTCCGAAAGCCGATCGCAGCGACGAGCGTCCCAGCCGTCTCCCCGCCGATAACCGTTCCTATTTTCGGCAGTAAACAGCAGTCGCTCTCGTGAATTGAGAGGTGCTGTGTGTCGCTGGTCTTGACACTGAATCTTTACCGAAATTGAGGCGAGAATGCCCCTTCCTCCACGAGCGAGTACCGCGAGCGAGTAGGGAGGGGATGAATCGCCGCACACCAGTATAAACCATTAAATCGACACATCTCGAATCAAGAGACAGCGATGGAGTACAGTCACCGCTACCACCGTGAGATCCCCGACGAAGCAGCCATCAAAGAAGTCACCATCAAAAAAGAGACGACCGGCGAGTGGTTCGTCTCGTTCGGCCTCGAAACTGACGAGGCAGACCTACCCAAGAAACCGGACGTGGAGACGCTCGATACGAGTAACAGCGTAGGTATCGACCTCGGCATCCTAAACTACATCCACACGTCGGACGGCAAAACCGTGGACTGGCTCGACCTCGAAGACGAGTACGATCGCCTCCGTCGAGAGCAGCGAAAGCTCTCGCAGAAGGAACACGGGTCGAACAACTACGAGAGCCAGCGCGAAACGGTTGCGAAGGTCAACCGCCACATCCGCCAGAAGGTGCTGGACTACCAGCACAAGCTCACGACGTGGCTCGTCACAGAGTACGATGCGGTGTTCGTGGAAGATCTGAACGTTGCTGAGATGCTTCAGGCCGACGAGAATGCGCGGAACAAGCAAGATGCTGCGTGGCGACAGTTCATCACCTTGCTCGAATACAAGGGTGAGCTGTACGGGACACACGTGGTGCAAGTCGAAGCGAGAGGAACGACGAAAGAGTGTGCGAAGTGTGGTGTGGAGACGGCCAAACCCATCTGGGTACGAGAACACTCGTGTCCCAGTTGTGGATTTGAATGTGGCCGTGACGCGAACGCGGCGATGAACGTCCTGCAACGCGGATTTTCTGAACTAGGGCTGGGATGGCCCAAATCTACGCCTGTGGAGACTGCGCTCCCTACGGACACTATTTCGGTGTCTGCAAAGCGCGTCATCGAAACAGGAAGCCCCACCCTCAACGAAGCCACGCCAGTGGCTGAGTAGGGTGGGGTAGTTCACTGACGTGAATTTTGCGGTGGACATCCATGAGCGGACGATTGCGGACGCACCGTACCAGCACGATGAGTGAGGAGCACCCGTCGCCGTTTCCGAGTGCCCTTGTGCTTGATTCGTTGGTGAGGTCGTTAATGGAGATTCTTTGCTACCGGCCAGATGTATCCCACAGATCCTCGATCCGGGCTCGGATGTTGGCGAACGTTCGTGCGAACATCGCCGAAGGATGGTGATCGGAGGGAGAATCGGGAATCGCATCACTTGACTGGGCTGCTGGCGGCGGGTGAAAATGCGTTCGGGACGTATGCGGATTCGGGTGCCGATCCCATCGACAGTGCCAACTCTCCCCAGAAGCGTGCGTCTCTGTGTAATGGAAGTTGTAGTCTCCGTTCGTATACCACCGGATTTCTAGCTTCGCCTCTTGTATTCGATCAGGATACTGATCGAGATCGAATGTCACACGGACTACAGTGAGTGTTCCACCAGTCCGGTCTCCGGTGACTGTCTCGACCAACGGATGGGTCTGGGATCGTTCAAAGAAGCGTTCGACAACGGGTTCGTCGATGGGTGCTGCTGGACCCATCGATTCAGGCCGTGAGCCGGTCGTCTGTTCGACGGGCGATCCGAATCGCCTCCTTGTGCCGGTCCATTTCTTCACGCACCGTTGCCCACTCTGAGAGCGTCTCCAGTTGTGCTTCTATCTCGGCGTGTGTTGCCTCAGATGGCAGATAAACATCGGAAGGTGCCGAAGCGTTGAACTGTTCTTGGAACTGGTCGTGTGTTGTTTCTAGGCTGGCGAGTTCATCGAGGAGTTCCTCAAGACTGTGTGAGACGGCAAGTTCGTTTGCTCGCCGCCAGTGAACGTACGCTTCGTTGCGTGCGTATCGTGTTCCAGCCGATTGTTCGTGTTTTCGAATGATTCCAAGAGTCACAAACTCCTCGAGATGAGTCCGTGCAGCGTTCGCCGAACACTGTGCGCGATCGGCGATTGTCGCCACCGTAGCGGGCTCATGGAGTCCCAAGACGACAGTTCGGATTCGGCTTCGCGTATTCGTCGTTTCCGTCCACACCTCTTGCTCTTTTGTGAGTGCGTCGTCGGGCGGCGCAGGATCGAATGTAGGCATATTGGTTATTTGAGTCGCTACCGCAAATATGTTTGGGGAAGTTATGTTGTACGCGCTTCATGACAGCGACGTGATGAAGTAGATCACCAAGCTGGCACCCAATCTTACTCGAAGTCGTAGTCGCTGTGGTATGCACTGACGTACTTGTCGTTGCCCTCTCGATCCGGCACGTAACACGGAACCTGCCCACTAGCGGAGAACTCCGGTACCTCGATGTTGAGATCACTCCGTCGGTCCAACAGCGGTGGAATGTCATCTCGAAATTCGCTCACACGCGGCTCTCGGCGGGTGCGGAACGTTCCCCCCCAGTGGTCGATGCTCCGTGAGCGGTGGGAGCGACTCTTTGGTGAAGTCGCCGATGGTGACGATTCGGACATCGAGTAGTTGGACGAGAGACCACACGGGAGTGGTCACGAAATATGAGTAATAGTAATCTCAGGAAGTGAGTGTGCTGCCGGCTCAAATTCGGCGAAGGACTCGTCGTTCGTGAAGATGGTTGGTTCGCGATCACGATGCTCAAACGCCAACACAAGGATTGGAACGTCTTTCGGCTGGATCCCACAGACACGGGCCAGTGTTCGTACTGTGGGCGCCGACCGTTGTTCTCGGAGGAGCGCATCGCTCGTATCACGACTTGATGGCGCTTCGATGAGACCCGTCATCCGGGTGAGCCGCGTCACAAAATTGGTTTTGACGGTGTCTCGTTCTGTCGCAGAGAGGCCCTTCGTGCGATCGAATGCGGCCAACGCCTCTTGGAGCATATACGCGCTGATCGCCGATGTTGTCTCACCGCGATCGATTGCTGTAAGCAATTCGGTTGCCTCCTTGTTGGTTCGCAGTGTCCCGAATACCCACAGATTTGTATCGAGAATTTTCACGAATCAGATCCATACACTTGCGTGGCTGTCTCTTCACGGGCCTCTTCGACGGCCTGTTCAAGATCGTCTGGATCGACTTTCTCGCCGAGTGCGGTAAGCTCAGCGTTGATCTCCTTATCTGATTGGTGGCTCTGTTCAGCCTGTGCGAGCAGTTGCTCTAGGCGAAGCGCAGTGATTGCCGCGTCGTCATTAAGTTCGCGAAGATGTGATCGGCAGGCTTCCTTGATGAACTCGCTTTTGTTGGTGTAAATACCCGTCTCATCGAGGAACCGCTCGATCTCGGTGTCCAACTCAACCGGGAATTTGACACTGACACTCGCGTACTTCATGGTAGTACGATCGTACTACAATAACATAAGTCTATGGCCGACAGGGGTTTGACCCCTTCAGCATCGCTGGTATCCGACTGAATATGTGGCACAACAGCTACCATTCCACGGTGGGTACTGCTGCGTATGTCACCCGAAATCCCGCCCGAAGAAACAACGGTCAGCGATGGGGGGATGGTCACGATCCCGGCAGCACTCCGCCGCCGGCTTGATATTGAGGCTGGCGACAAACTCCGCTGGACCGTCACCGACAGCGGGGATCTCACCGTTGAGGTCGTCCGACAACGCTACGGCGCGTTCGAAGATGACGACCGCAAGGCCCCGATGGGTGGTGATAGTCTCGAAACCCACGACCTCGCCGGGCAGGAGGAATATCCTGCGTTCAACGAGGACGCCTAACTGGCAGACCTGACGATACCGCATCGTCTGAGCCACCATGCGCTTGATCACGGGCGATGGTCGATCATCGGTGTCCACCGCTGGTGGGTGTACGTGGCTTCGTGGTCGGTGCTGCCGTGGTCTGTGAGGATGATTTTGTCGCTGGGGACTCGACGTGTCGGTGTGTGCGCTGTCCAGGTTGTTGACCGGGTATTCGCGCTGACCACACGATCTGTTGTGAATTCGGTTCCATCGGAAGTGGGGTGTGGTGCGCTGTATCGCTGTCGAGTGCTGTGGCTGTCGCTATGCGTGTCTGAACACGCCACCAGTTCGCTGTGTCGTTGTGGCTACACCCGCTACGGACGGTGGTCGGAGCGCTGTTTCGGCCGGATGTTGTGGGCTGTCGAGGCATCACCACTGGGGCGGTGGTGTGTCTCCTGTTGGACGGCCACGCCGCTGGTGGCGCCCACGCCGTGGCCCGCGTGGAGGCGTCGTCGACGATCCACTGTCGGTGGCCGTCAACGTGAACGGCGGTCACGTGCTCGAGAGTCTGGACATCGCTCAGCCGGCGATCGTAACTACTCGCGGAGATACCGGCCCGGTCGATCAGTGCTGAGCGGCCGAGTGGCTGGTCCGCTCTGAGGAGCGTTGCGTACAGCTTCGTTGCTGTCGGGGTGAGGTCGGGCCGGAAACGCTCACTTGGGAGGGTGGCCGCTGCCCGTTCGATCGCGGCTGGTGTCGGCGTTTGTCCCTCGGTCAGCGCTCGACGGAGGCTTGCCACGACGTCATAGGGACACGCACGCTGGGAGGTCTCGGACGGACCGAACGAGTGGAGACACAATCGCACGAGTCGCTGTCGCTCACGCGGCGACCACTGAGCGTCGTGGGCCGTCGCGACTTCGTCGATCACCCGCCGGATGGCGGGGTACGTCGTGCCGTCTCGGACGGGGATCGCGAGAGTGGGCACCTGTTCGGTGCCGTCGGCGATCGCTTCCCGTACTGTGGCGAGTTCCTCGGTGAGCGCTGCGGTGATCTCGTCGTTGAGGGCAGTAACTGTCGGGCCAGCAAGCACCCACGACATCGTGAGATCGAACTGTGACTGTGCGTCGACCTCGTAGCAGTTGTTGGTAATACGATTTCTTTAATCAGTCTGCCCCGCGAACATTTGTCAGGCGATTCATCGTCGTTCATGGATTGATTCACCAGTGTAGTCAGCGCTCTTCCGCTGATTCTTGATACTGATCGGTGAGGGGCTTCAGCCGCAGTTCCCCGAAGCCGTATCGAGAGTGCGATCCGACTCGGTGGAGGCCGTTCTTTGCGGTCTCCACCGGGCGGTCTCCGAGGTACTTCACGACTTGTCCGTGGTCCACCGTCTCCAACCTGAATACCTCGCACTGTTCGAGGAGCTTCTCCTCACGGAGCCGGAGATCGTCGCGGTTCTCCGCCCACCACCACGGAATAACGCAGTCGTCCGCGTCGGGATACTCCGTCTCCACCACGAACGGTGTTACGAGCTCGATCAAGTACGTCTCCGCGTCTTCGAGCCGGGAGTAGTCAAGGTCATCCAGATCCACCATCTGCGTGTCCTTCAGCTGAACCTCGCCGTAGCCGTAGTTCCGTTTGCCACCGAACTGAAGACCCTCAAGCATGTCCTCGCCGAGCGGGAGCACCGCCGGGTCATCAGCGTGGAGGTAGGCGTGAACGTACCACTTGGTTGTCTGCTGTTGCTTCCATTGGTCTTCCTGGCGGCCCATGATGGTTTCGTGGGCGAGCGCCGGATGGCCGCCGTGGACGCGAATACCGTGCGTGTTCAGCGCGTCTCGAGCGCGGGTGTCGAGAAGCCACGGGTGAATGGCTTCCCGCTGGAGGAAGAGGTCGTCGTAGGCCTCGACGTCTGGCAGACCACTCCCAAGGTACGGGCGGACGCCCGACTGTGTGTGTTCTTCTGGGAACGCCCCGAACTGACCAGGGACGAACACACCGTGGCTGGCCGATACTGCCGCGTGCGTCTCGGGATCGAGTCGCTGGCCAAGCGCGTGTAAGATGGCGTTTCCACTCACGTAGTACGGGTGGCCGATGTAGTCCATCCGCAGTTCCCACAGGACTTGCTGAATCGCCATCATCGGTCGGGCCTCCAATTCTCGAAGTCCTCGATGTAATTCATATTGGTTATGCGATTTCTTCAGTAGGTTTGTGTGGTCTGTAGCTCCAGTCCGCGAAGTCCTCGATGTATTGGAGTGCGGTACTCCACGACTGTATCCGCCGAAGATTGGCATCGAGCGTCATGTCGTACTTGTCGCGGTCGGTATCGAGCGGGTGCGCAGTCAGGCGGTTCCACGTCGATGCCCACGACCGCCACGGGCGACTCCCGAGACGCGCCGACGGATTCCCGTCTGTGCTCACGTCGATCCGGAGCGCGAAGCGGTCGCCGTCGAAGACGGTTCGGAACGGAACAACGTCACCGGCTGTGTCAACAATGAGCCGAAGGTTGCCGAACTCGTGATCGGCACGGTAGTTGTCCAAGAGGGCTGCCACGAGCAGCGTGTGGAACTTCAGCGAGGTGTATGGATGATACACCGACTCGTTGAACGCGGCGGCGACGTCACTTTTGATCCACCGTTCGTGGGCCGTCTCTGCGTCCTCGATGCCGAGGAGGTTCGATACCTCACTCTCGGTGGTTGCCCGAGAGAACCCACCGGGGTTGTAGGCAGTCTCACCGGTCAGCAACGAGAGTCGATAGTGGTCGTCGTGTGTCGGGACCGTCTGTTCTTGCTTCTGTTGTGGCCGCGAGAGCGCCGCCGCATCGCCGTCCGCGCCCTGCGGGACCGTCTGGTTCACGGACACGCCAGCGAACTCCTGACGAGCATCGTCGTGACTCTCGCCCGTGAACTTGTGAGCGTCGTGGCGGAACGCCGTGAGCATCACGTCGTTCATACTTCCTCCACGCGCTCTGCGAGCGCCGCCTGAAACTCTGGTAGGTACTCGGTTTCCCACTTCTCGTCTTTCTTGCCCATCTTGTGCGTGCTGTCTTTGCTCCGATCGAAGACGCGACGGAATTCGTGTTCCTCGTAGAGTGGGTTCACCAACTCACAATCCACAATCCCGCCGCCGAAGTTCCGCGCGCCACCGAGCTGGTGTATGAACTCGGTGTTGTGCGCGTTGAGATACTCGATGGCCTCAGCGAGCAGCGCGACGAATTCGGGTTTCGTCTCCCGGAAAGAGAGGTGCCACGAGCCGTCGAGGTTCCCGACAGCGTCAAGTTCGGCGTTCCGAAGCGGTTCTCGGTTGTCGTGTTTGTTCCGCGAGACGACGTTCCGGTTGAGCCGGCGGTAGTGGCCCTCGGCCTGTCCTCGCGTGTAGTCTACGCTGGACCGAACTGGCGAGAACTTGATCGGGCGACGCATCACTTTCCCAGGGCGATTCTCGAACCCACCGAAGAGATCGAGAATCACACACCCGGTGCCGTCATCGTCGTCAAGGCACTCGCCTTTCGGGTGATACCCGGCATCGAGGTCGCGGTTATAGACACCGTCTTTCCGGAAGTTCGCGTTGGCCTCTCCGGGGTGACAGGCAGTACCGCCACGCTTCTGAACGACCTTCTCCATCCCGTGACGAAGCCATCCCGACAGTGAGAATGCCGGGATGATGCCGCCAATCTGGTTCTGCGGGTCGGTGTCCTCGTAGTTGCCGTTCGAGGCGTGGTGACGATCGGTCATGATGCTGTCACCGACCACTAACAAGTCGGTGCGAATCCGAACGAAAACGTCGGAATCGATATCTTCAATCATGGGTTACTTGATCACCTGCGGGCTGGTCGTCGGACAGACGAGTCCCGCAGTGGAGCTACCGGTATTGTGGCTGCTGAGCTGGATCGCTCGCTCATGAGCTGTAGGCTGACGGTGTATCACGAGCGATTGCCGTAGACTGAGGTCTTGATGGATTAGATTGCCCGCCATTACTCAGACTCCGCTTGGAGTGCGCCCCCGACCGAGCGAGTGTGCTCCCGGATCGCGGTCAGCAAGGGTGTGGGTTCCTGCTGTTGGGTATTGGTTGGCGAACGCTCTGTGGGGGTGTCTGGACGGACGTGTGGCTCCCTGCTTGTCATCGGGCTGGTAACCACTGCCTCCGGACCAAGCAGAACATACGTCATCGATTGGGTACGCACGTCAGCGCATGTCCCGATGTGGCCCGTCAGGACGTACTCGCGAACACCGCGGGTGAAGACAGTGGGGTGTTCGTGAACATCTGAACCGCACATGATGTAGCCGATCGCGTACGCGGGTTCGCCGGCCGCGCGGTAGGCGTAGGCGGTGATGTCGTCGCCTTCGTGGAGCGGTTGGCTACAGACTTGGCAGATCGGGTGGTTGGTGTTGAGTAAGATGCGTGAAAGCTGGGAGAGATCTGCGGCTTGCGGATCGTCGGGGCGGGTCATTCGTGCCCTCCCTCGGCGTTGCGAGTGCCAGCTTGCCACGCCTGGCGCGCGGAGAGTGCGCGGCGGGTCGATTCGGTGAGTCGGTACTTGGTCGTGTCGTGGGTTTGTTTCGTGACGTAGTCGTGTTCGATGAGCTCCTCGAGGGTGTCACAGACCCGGGCTTGGTCGATACCGTTAGTGTAGTAGTCGTCGAGTGCGTGGTGGAGTGGACCGCTCTCGCTGGGGCCAGTCTGAGAGAGTACCCAGAGCAGGTCGCGGTGGGTGGCTGAGAGATCGGCAAGCGAGATGCCGTCGTTCTCGCTGGGGCTAGGCATTGTGCCCCTCCACGGTGTCCTCGTCGACGCTGCGTGTCGTAGCGCACGGTGTACAGAGTGGGCCGTCGAAGGCAGCGTAGTACCCGTCGGCTGTGTTTTCACACAGACGACAGCTGGAGGAATTCCCGTTCGATCCGTCAGTCGTCTCGCAGGGCTTAAGCCCCGCAGTTGCCAGCATTAGCATGGTTCTGTGTCACCGCACAGAACCCGTCCCGGCCGGGTGCTGGAACACCGCGGCCGGGATTTCGACACTCTCTCACGAGCCAAGGGTTCGTCACTCGGGTTCCGTATAACAATGATTGACTTCTGGTAACATATACTTGACGGTGGTATCTGATATGTGCTTTAGCTAGTCTATAAGTGCTATTCATCCGTAATATAGACTATGACATTGAATATGTGCTCTATGAGGCATTCAGGCAAGTGGATGACTTCTCTTGATGATCGAATTTTAGAGTTTCTTTATGAAAATAAACCGACAACACCCACGAAAATGACTACAGAGGCATCTCTACCTTACTCTAGACAGCACGTCGACAGGAGATGCAAAAAACTGGATGAAGAAGGCCTCCTCGAAAGCTTAGGGAATGGTGTCTACATGATCACTGAAGCCGGTGAGGCATATCTCGAAGGTCGTTTGGACACTGAAGATTGGCGGTATATTGACGAAGAGACTGATGAGGACGCCCATGATGATTCGGCTGAAGACGTTGTTACTGACGACTGAACGGTAGTTTGCTTAGTATGTATGGATTACTCTAGATTGGGCGAGTACTCTTAACCAACAGAGAATGTGTTTGAGAGCGACTGTTGGTTAACAAAATCCTTTGGTGTACTCCTGAAAACTAGATCTCTGTCAATTAGATTCACGCACTTCATTATCGGTGCTCAGATGAGGTTTATCGGGTGCGTGCCCGCGCCACGCTTCTCTGTCTTCCGTGCCAAGTTGGTCGGTCAACATGGCGGTCACCTACTGTATCTGTGTGGAATTGGATCGCTAATGTGTGTACGCTGACCGAAATAGTTTTGACACAACTAACTACATTCGAATACATTATGCCAGTACTGCTTGAGAACCACGACTCCGAACTTGCCCTTCGACCGGGGACAACGAAGTTAGATATCGTGAAATACCTCTATCAACACCCCGAGTGGGGGTACTCTCCAAAAGACGTTACAGAAGCCCTTGACATCCCTCGGAGGACTGCAACGACCACGCTCAAACGGCTCTACGACGACGGCTATCTGGGTAAAACCGACGACGGCTACTACCACGCACTCGGTGACCGTGAAGACATCCGGCGGTACGTCTCCAGTCTCAATCAAACTCACCGAATGTTCGGCCACCACCGTGACGGGAATGTTACGCCCGAGATACCGGAGAAACAGATCGGTGAGAACCGCACCGACGAGGAACTTGATGCAGAACTCGAAGCGCTAGCGGACGAGATGAACGAGTTTGCTGAGTAAGCTATCAGCAGGGGACGTTTGCTGGGCCCGAGACCCGACAGGTGCCCATCCTCAGAGACCGATCGTCCCTCGCTCACGAAACCCACCCGTTCAGTGCTACCGACTGTACCGTGATGTGTGTCGGAACGAGCGCCGGAACGTACCAGCAAACCACACCGGAACTCAAAGACGAGCATCTCGAAAAATCTCTTTCAACGATACGTCGTATCTCATGCCGTGGGCACTCTACACGACCGCTCCCGGGACGATCATGAATGGGAAGACAAAAGGTGAACTCACGGAATCGGGGCGACGACTCCTGAAAAAGTCGCTGATCTCTCTTATCCCCTAACATCCTTCGCGCTTCAGCGCAAGGATTCTCACGTTGGGAACTGTGGGCTTACACACGCTCTCGCGGACGGCGGCCAATACGACTCGAATTCCGGTCAGGATAACTCCCGTCGTGGACGCGCTATGCGTTGGACTCGACGATATCTTCGGTACTGTCGTCGGAGTCGGTGTCCTCGTCGAACTCGACCTCGTCGCCAGCGAGGCGATGTTCTGCCTCGTCACGGTCCTCGGGATACCCGACGTCGATACGCCAGCCGTCGAGCCCGATGGCGTCGATGGTGCGGCCCGACTGGATGAGTAGATCCACCGCGTCACTGATCTCGTACTCACCGCGGTTCGAGGGCTGGACGAGGTGACACGCGTGGAAGATTGCGGGCGAGAACGTGTAAAAGCCGGTCATCACCAAGTTGCTCGGCGGGTCCTCGGGTTTCTCGACGACATCTGTGATCTCGCCGTACTGGTTCGTGTCACAGACGCCGTAGCGGCTCGCCTCTTCCCAGGGGACCTCCTCAACGAGGAACGCGGCGTCGGCGCGCTCCTCGCGCTGGCGACGCACCACGTCTTGGAGGTTCGCCTGAAAGATGTTGTCGCCGAGGATGAGCATGAAGTCGTCGTTGATGTGTTCCTCGACGGTAAGCAGCGCGTGGGCGAGCCCCTTCTGTTCACGCTGGTGCGTGTAGGTGATTGGGACGCCCTCGTAGGCGTCGCCGTAGTGGTCGGTGATCACCTCCTTCATGTAGCCGACGACGACGATGAGTTCGTCTGCGCCGAGGTCGATCAGCTGATCGAAGCAGTGGGTGATGAGGGGTTTTTCGTCGACCTCGACCATGCCCTTGGGCTTGTCTTCTGTGAGGGGCCGGAGCCGCGTGCCTTCCCCGGCCGCGAGTACGACTGCTTTCATGGTTTGCGTATACCTCTCACTGCAGTATAAGGATTCTGTATTCGTGAGGTTTGCTAGCTATTCCCACTGAAGCTCTGGGATGCTATCTGTCCAATAGCCCTTGTGTCACCTACTAGTTCACGTTGTAGTACGCTCGCAGACGCGTTCGACGCCCTCCTTGAAGCTGATTTCGGGCTCCCAGCCGGTGGCTTCGTGGAAGTTCGAGTAGTCGGCCATGGTGTCATGGACGTAGCCGCCGAAGGGGTACTCGATGTACTCGGGATCGGTGTCGATGCCGAGCGCGTCGTTGATCAACTCGTCCATCTCGTTGAACGAGTAGGCCTCTTGGGTACCGACGTTGTAGACGCCGGTCAGCTCGTGGTCGGCGGCGAGCTCGCAGGCGCGGGCCACGTCCGAGATGCGGGTGAAATCGCGGGTCTGGGTGTCGTCGCCGAACAGTTCTTGGACCTCATCGTACACGATCCTGAACTGCACGACTGTGTTCGCGTAGTGCTCGGCGTAGCGCTCAATCGTAAGTGATGACCCCCGGGCATCGGAGAACAGATATCAGCATCTTCTTGAATCCAGATACGGCTATACGGATCCATGTGGTTCTCGCAGCCGTACGGTCTATCCTGCTTCAAGGGGTTCGCGAATGGAGGGGCTTGGCTGTGATTCTGGAAGTCGTGCTTATAGTGATGTTTCTCTTGAGTGGATTTGCGTTGGTTCATACGTACTTCCTCTATCCGATAACCCTTCAGCTTTGGACGCGCTTCGTTTCGGATCGAAGAGCGCTAACGAGTGGTGACCGGCCGAGCGTCGCTTTGATCATCGCTGCGTACAACGAGGAGGAAGTCATCGCTGAGAAGATCGAAAATAGCCTCCAGTTGGAGTATCCGAAGAACGAACTCAACATCGTCGTGTTCTCCGACGCATCTGACGATCGGACCGACGAGATCGTGGAGGGATACGAGGATGAGGGTGTGTCTCTCGTGCGGATCGAGGGGCGGGTTGGTAAAACCGAATGTCAGAACCGTGTCGCCGATCTCGTCGATGAGGAGATACTCGTGTTCTCGGACGCCAACAGCATGTACGAGCCCGACGCTATCTCCGAACTCGTGTCGAGATTCACTTCTGAGGTCGGTTGCGTGGTCGGCGAACTTCAGTATCAGAAGTCGAGCGATGTGGAAGGAGAGTCGGTGTACTGGCGATACGAATCTTGGATCAAACGGCTCGAATCACGGTTCTACTCGCTCGTCACGGGAAACGGATCGATCTACGCGGTGAAGGCGGACTCGTACGTGCCACAACCGGCCGACGCGATCAGCGATTTCACCGAACCGCTCTCGATCGTTCGAAACGGAGGGCGCGTCGTTTACGCTCCCGGTGCGGTCGCGTGGGAGGAGACCGAGAGTTCGACGGCCGACGAACTCCAGCGACGCGTTCGGATCGTCACTCGTTCTTGGAACAGTATCGTTCGATTTCGTGATTTGCTTAGTCCATTTCGGAACACACGATTCGCGTATCAACTGTGGTCACACAAGGTAATTCGGTGGCTCTCTCCTATGTTTTTGTTTGGGGTTCTCGTTGCAAATATTGGACTTGTATTGCTGGCACCCTTTGCGGTTTTTGAGGTGATGCTCGCAGGACAACTCTTATTCTACTTGTTTGCGACAGCAGGCTGGGCTGCAGATCGATTCGGTATTGAGGATTCGATCGCTACTCATGTACCCTTCTATTTTCTTCAGGCAAATTACGGACTATTTTTGGGATTTGTGGACTTCATACGTGGAAATAACATTGTAACTTGGGAAACATCTGACAGAGCTAAGGAGTAGGCGAACAAGTCTGTCTTACATAGTGGCAGAAATGATTGCTGTCGGGTTGAGCGAACCTCCTAATTTCGGCCATGGACAATACTCGATCAAGATCTCGTTGAAATCTACTTGATACCATTCTATGGTTTGTCGATAGTCATAACCACGGTGCTCCTCGTTGGATTCGAGTAGTGGGTCTCCCATGGTTGCCTTCCATAATTCTTGGATCGATTCGGTATGGCGGCGTTTTCCATCTACGAAACGGCCCTTCTCGTATAATGGCTGGAAGACCGACTTCTATTGGAGCGAGACAATAGCACTACCACCCTCTGCGGTCAAACGTGACATCTCGGAGAGTGCAGCCGCTCAACTGATTTACCCTTAGCTACTGTACCACTTGTGAAGAAACGGACTTCGGATTTCACACCGATCTGTCTCTTTGCTTTCTACCCAAATAACAGACCCGTCAGAATCATATTGTCGAAATTATAGTTCTGTATGTAACGCGAATTGGACACAATTTTAACCTAATAATGAAAAATTTAGTAATATCTGGAAAGATATTTAAGACTTCATTCTTGTGTTATTGATCGCTGATCAGAGATTGGTAGATGCGCTCTATCTCCTGTACATTTGCCTCCCAAGAATACTTCTCTGCGACATTTCTTCCAGAAGTTCCTAGGTCGTCTCGAAGTGACTCATTGCGCGATAATTTCAATAAGTAATATCTCAACTGTTTGTGATCTTGTTTATCAATTAAATATCCATTTTGCCTGTGTGTAATATATTCTTCCGGACCTTCCCCCCGACAGGCGATTACTGGTACTTCACATGCCATCGCCTCTAAATAAGCAATACCAAATGCTTCACGGTAACTCGGGAGTACAAATATTTGAGAATTCCAGAGATATTCAAAAACCTTCTCATTTAGGATCTCACCAAGAAACAGTACGTCTTCCATGTCCATTTCCTCGACGTATTCTTCTAGGGTTTGTCGGTATGGTCCATCGCCAATAAGAATATATTGATAATCAATATCAAGCTGAGAGAGCGCCTTGAGAACAGTCAACTGATCCTTGGATCGTATTAAGTCACCAACTGATATGATGGTCAATTTATCCTGCTTAATTTCTGCAGGAATGTCTCTGGACTTCACTTCGTCTATTTTTGAGACTGGAATTCCGTTTGCAACTACGTGGATATCTGTTTTACGTGCTATACGATCCGGGATTTGTTGTTTGATTTTCTGGCTATTTACAAGAACAGCATCCGACTCTGACAGACACTTATTTATTATATATCGATTAAAATATTGTCTGTACAGAAGGTTTAAATCTGCACCATGAATCGTTGTGATAAGAGGAACATCAAAATGTTTACTTATAGGAATAGATGCGTACCCGTTTGGGTTCGCAACATGTGCGTTGATCAAATCGGGTGTGAAGCCATCGTTCTCTAAGGCTGAGATCCATTTACTGGAAAGAACACGTGATATAATTGCTGTTAATGCTTGTGTACGCTCGTTCGGTAGCGAGATCGTTCGCGGATATCGAACCGTTATGCCATTCTTTTGTGATTTATAGGGAACGTCTTTATGAAGTGATTTGTATTTTTCAGAAATTCCAGGAAAAGGCGGGATATAAGGATGTGGTGAGATAACTTCAGGTTTATGACCAATCCGCTGTAGGGCTTCCACCTGATACTGAACGAAGATGCCGTACACGGATCGACATTCGTCTGGATACAAATTTGATATGATTAGTGGTTGCATTGATCACTATGACAAACAAATTGTCGGAATGATTTGAAATTGTTGATCGATACATCAGATCGCATTAGCGGAGTGAGAACCAATCAAGTAATAATCTATATTGATTTCTAACATACTTTCCTAGCCGATATGAGGTATGCCCACCCAGGGAAACGACGAACAGCAATATTGCCTCACTTGAAACAGGATTATACAGAATTGATCTGAATAGGTACCGTCTGGCTTCTGCATAATCTCCACGGTTCATTGCGGATCTTCCAATCCGTTTTAAAAACATGGATTTAAAATTATACATTACTCTTAGACTGTTACTCCTTGCTAACTCCTTATGTTTATCATATACTTTGGGATATGCGATATCACGTAATTCCTCATGTCGATCGCCGACCTGCTCATAGTCCCCAAATCTCCGGATCACTAACGGCTCCGGAACAGACGCAAAGTGAGTAACGGATGATAAACGAATCCACCACTCTCTATCTTGCATGATCGGAAGATCGGGATCCGGCTTACCAACAGAAGCGATCACATCTTTTTCAACAATTACTGCAGAAAAACCGCCGATTACGCCCCCAGAAAACAGGTACTGTTGTACGTTGCCGGTCTCCGTTGGAATTAAAGAGCGGATTTCATTCCTATTTTTATCAATGAATCTTTGCCCAGTGTAGACAACCTGTACTGATGGATTTTGACGGAGTTCATCAACTTGTTTTTTGATCTTTGTTGATTCCCATCGGTCATCATCATCAAGAAATGCAATATACCTTCCGTTTGATTTCTCTATCCCTAAGTTACGGGCAACATTGGCACCATGATTTTCTTTGAGTCGTATGTATTTAACCTGGTTATCTTGTCTGTCTGCTATCCCAGGCTGTTGGGGTGATCCATCATCAACGATGAGTATTTCTATATTCGAATAGGTTTGATTTAGTGCACTTTCTACCGCTTGGTTGAGCATCTTGGGTCGGTTATAGGTTGGGATAACAACACTAACTAAAGGAGGCTCTGAAGTCATTTGTCTATGATGGTATCATAAGTTGAACAGGCGTGTTATATATCTGTTTGGCTACTCACCTTCTAATATGAATCTTAGTAATTCACAAATCTGGTTCGTTAGAACGTCTGCTTGCTGATGGTGTGCTTAGAACCAAGCAAGAAGACAGTGAGATTCACGAGGACCAGCTTCTTAACTTTCTCGTCACCTGGCTTGACGAGGAAGTTCCGCTCTCCTTAGCAAACAATGCTCAAACCATTTCTGAGGACCTCTGTCTCTACTCTCTGTGCTTCGAGTCAAGACGACCCTGCTGCTAACAATAGAGAATCCTGCTGCAAACATGATTCTCTACCATCTGCGACGAAGTTCGATCCGAAACGGCTCGAACGAGTCGTTAAAACGCTTTTTCGGAGGGACATCGATGAACTGCTTCCTGGGCAGATGGAAGTCTACATAGACCTCTACCTGTGACCCTACATGGTGACGAAGACGATACGAATGGACTGCTCTGTTGAATCCGTAGACAGCGCGGAGATCAGGGCTGAATACACGGCCATCAGACCCAGTAGTAACGGCTTCCCAGACGTAGACTTCGAACGATGGGTTGGTTTTAGGGAGCGAAAGCCGATTCAGACCCGCCAATTGTCGCTGACTCCTAGTCAAACGCCGATGCTAGTCTCCCGATTCGGCCGCAGTCCTCGGATTCAACACAGCAGTAATGGATCTTCCACTTGGTAGCAATGCGTGGAACAACCGCGTTCTACGTCCACATGACATTCTTCGCGCGTGTAAAGAACAAACTCTACACGCTGGGATACGCCGTCTCGAAGACGCCGATACCGTCAGCAGTGTCCTCTTGAGTTCCTCGGTGCGCTCGACGGCCTTGCCACCGGGGTCAAAGAAGTCTACCTTGATCGCAGATTCTACGATGGTAAGTGTATCACACTGCTTCAAGAGTATAACTATGCGTACGTGATCCCGATCATCCGTGGGGTGAGACGATTCAGCAAGAGCTCTTAGAATGGGTAATCGCGTCATTCAGCATGATTTGACGGGAAACTCGACGGGTCAACCTGGACCGTTGAGTTTCCCGTCTACGTCGACTGTACGTACCTGAACGTGAAGTATGATGACAACGACGTGGCGCGATACGGCTACGCCGCTGGCCTGCCGTTCATAGAGACTCCGCGAGACGCTCGATACCATTACCGCAAGCGATAGCGACGACAACAATGTGAGATTCAACGGTAAGAGTTGTTGCACGTCGTGGTGAGTCTGCTGTTACAGAATATCTGGCGGTACTTACACCACGAATATGTGGCGACGCCCCGCTGAGGCGTGCATCGCTCTATGGTGACTATACAAGGAGTTCGTCAATATGGCTCGACGGGCTGCGTGGACGACTCTCGCGGTACGTTGGGTCGTCCCCGCGAACCGGCTATCTGACGACCGGTTCCACCGGTAGTTACCAGCCAGAACCCTTCTCGATTGCTGTGTTGAATAGATACTGAGTCACGGTTACAGCGGCTCACATAGTGGTTCTATGTTGGTAATGGCGAACATCAAGACGATTTCACGGAACTGCCGATACCAGCCCAGCGCTCGCACGGCATCGCCGAGCGAGCGCTTGGTTGTCGAGTAGGATGTTTCGGCCATCCACCGCTGAGAGTAGTCCTTTGCCCGGTTCAGAGCGTTTTTCGCGGCTGCGTTCGCTGACGAGCCGCGATAATGAACGAGGTAATCGATGTCGTGTGCGGCGATTTCGTACTCGGTGTGCCAGTCTTGGAAGCCGTTATCGGCGGCGACGGACTGCAGGTCGTCCGCGTTTCGGCGGACGACCTGCGGTCCGGTCTTCGTGTCATGCTTCCACCGCGCTGTGATGTGAACGTCGAGAACAGCTAGTGATTCCACATCAGTCAATGTCGTCACTTTCAGCGTCTGTATCGTCCGTCCTGCCCGCTGGCGAAAGTACGAGGAGGCACGTCGCCGGTCGAAGAACGTGCTGTCGAGCGCAGCGTGTCCGGACTGCGGGTGCTGCTGCGCGGAAACGCGCAGCAGCGCCCGCTATACCCACATTTTCAGCCGATCAAACGACTTGTAGATCGTGCTGTAGTCTGGGAGATCGTCTGGATCTAAGCCGAGTGCGTCACGAATCTCGGCCATATACTTCAGCCGATTCGGCGTTTCTCGGTAGCTGTGGCCGTCTTCGAGCCGAAGACAGTGTAGCACAACGTGTTTCCAGCGGGCGAACCCGCCGCTGGCGGGCTCGCCCGCGTGCTTTCCCAACGCTTGTTTGACTAGGCGACGACACTGCTCAACGAAGTCGAGGAGATCGACTTCCATGGACAGAATCGATTTCCTCGGCTTCGTCCTTCTACTCCGTGATAACAGCTGATTAGATCGCTATTCAACACAGCATTCTCGATGGTTAGCAACTCTGTCGCGTCGCGGCTGACTGCCGCCAACAGCGACAGCTCTCGGTCGACTCATCCTAGATTCCTTCGTCGAGACCGTCAGTACAACTGCTCCAATACAGAATTATGTTTCAGAAACAGCCAGCCGAGGATGCTTTGTGAGGTACTGACTTTTGTCTCAGCTATCAGCCTCAACTGCACAAGACACCTGACCGTCCCAGCGTATAGTACAGTTTTTGTCCTTGCTCTCAATAAACTCTGAATATGAGATTCAAAGATAGAATACAAAGAACAATAAGAACACCTCAACTCCTTGGACGAGGTCTGAACCGCCTCTTCCACCGACGTGGTGGCTGGCGAAATCATAACACAAACGGAATTGACCTATTCAGCGAAGACTGGGATAATTGTCTTCTACTTGATGCTTGCCCCTACGATTTATTCCAGTCTCACAACACCATCCCTGGAAAACTAGACTCTCGCACATCCCGGGCATCCGCAACTGTCGAATTTCTTGAATCAACCGTAGCAGGTCGTGATCTCCGCGATACCGTCTATGTTACGGCGAATCCCCTGTATGAACGGAAAAACGATCGCGTTGCTTCGGAATTCCATCGTGTTGTGAAGGTTTATGACGAAGATGGGTGGGATAGCGATATTCGGACTGTACTCCCAGAAACAATGACAGATCGTGTGCTATCTGTCGCAGAAAACTATCCCCACAAGCGCTTGTTAGCACACTATATTCAGCCACACTATCCATTTTTAGGGCCAACCGCAGACGAACACTTTGATCAAGACAGCCTCAATATCTGGGACTCGATAATGGAGGGTAATAGTGATTACTCAGACGATCTCCTCAAGAAAGCGTTTGGAGAAACACTTGATGCTGTTCTGCCTGAAGTCGAACGTGCGGTAGACAATTTAACTGGGAAGACCGTTGTATCTGCTGACCATGGCCAAATTATCGGTGACCGAGCATCTCCTATCCCAATTAAAGAATACGGTCACCCTCGTGGGATCTACATTCCAGAGTTAGTAGAGGTACCATGGTTAGTTCGCGATGGGGAGCGGCGAGAGATTGTTGCTGAAGACAGCCAGGAAGTAGAGACAGATTCAGAGGTTGCTGCCGAGCGCCTTCGAGCGTTAGGCTATGCCGAATAACGTATATGGATAGCTCAATCTCAATTCAGTACGTTTACGCACCTGCTGTCAATTCCTGATATAATGACTACCGCAAGGCGATACCGACACCACGACCCAAAACTACTTGCAGTCGCTACTGTCTTCTTCATAGGATTATTCCTCCCGAATTCCAGTCTTCCCCTCATCATTGGCTACCTTGCCGCCGCTTTCGCGTACACTACTATTCTGCTCTACACGCTTACCTGCGACACAACCATCACATTCCCTCGCTGGCTGCTGATTCTCACTATCCCCTTGATTGTTGGATGCTATCATGTCGCTAGCAACCCAACGCTCGGTATGCTTGTCCGGACTCTCGCGTTTGTCTCCCTCGCTTTCATTAACATTACGTACCTTCCCCAGGTCCTTCCAGAGCGATATTTCTATAGTGTATTCGCTCGTCTCGCCGCAGTAGTTGTCTGTATTGGCCTGCTGCCAATCACTGGTCTCCCCACGACTGGAGTTGGGTTTGACCTCTCACTCTGGGATGGCCAGCCGTCGTTACTCGGCGTCCAGTTCCATCCGATAACGAGTATCTTCGACAACCCGAACTCCCTCGGGTTTGTCGCTCTCATCGGTACAATCTGTGCCGCAGCAGAACGCCGCCTCTACCAGACCCAGATCTCGCTTGGGTTGTTCGGCGTTTCGCTCTTCGGACTCGCCGCGAGCTACTATCGTACAGGATGGATCGCACTCGCTGCTGTTGCTGTCCTCTGGATCGCCTACAGCGTACGGGGCCGCGTGTTCGTAGTGTGCTTGACGCTGCTAGGCGGCATAGCCGCACTCGTAGGACTGGCAATTACGTTCAAGCTACTTCCCGGCCCCGAAGTGCTCCAGTCACATGATTTGGGTAATCGGCGGGTACTCTGGTTAGCCGGTGTTGCCGTATTTGAGCAACGGCCAGTCCTTGGTTCGGGTTGGGGAATGGCGCAACCCCTGATTCAGCCGTATTTTACTGGCTTTGAGGGGTATGGTGTCCACAACTCGTTCCTGCGGCTTTTCATCGAGACGGGACTAGTTGGTGGGGGAGCGTACCTCCTATTCCATGTGCTTGCGGCGACCCAGGCCGCTCGGTTTGTAACTGACGAGCGATCGGTGTTCCTGCTCGGGTTTGTCGTTGCCGCTGTAGGGACTCAGATGTTTGCCGGATTTACCCTGTTCGGGCTGTCGATGCGGTCCGCAATTGTCTCACTCACAATTGGATATGCACTTCGCAATACTGTTTCTGCATCGAATCAAGAACTAGGAGCGTAAAGCGAGTGAACTTACCTAGGCTCATCATCGTGATGTTGCCAAATACACCACACGGTTGGCAGCGACAGTTCGGTAATGGTAGATATCATCTAATTACAACCCAAATGTACCGACAAACTTGGTGTATACCGATTCGATTAGAGTTAGTTCGAGAAATGTTGGATCTATCTACTGATAACTTTCTCGTCAGGTTGTTAGGGGTACTGTGAAAGTCACGACCTCGTAAACGGTCTTTGGATCTCGAACGTCGTCTTCGATGAATCGGTGCTCCGAGTCCTTTTTGTCGGCACCTCGTGGTGGACATCGAAGGTGTGGCGCTTGATCCCTTCTGCGTAGAAGGGTTCGACATCGGCCGGCACGGATACTGGATCGGTAAATCGTCTTCCGAGCGGTTCCGTACGTGTTCATTGACCATATTTACGATATCGCCGATCTGCTGTCCGGCCTGTCGGACGTAGCTCTCCATCTGTGTGGTTCTCTCTAGCCTTCTCGAGTGAGGATCATCGTCGAACTCATCCAGCACCGTGCTCAGCCGCCGTCTGTATCTGCCGCTTATGACGGTCATCCCTCGCTGTGCGCGTCACGGATGCACTCCAGTTCCTCGAGGATATTCCTCACTGAGTTCGACTCGAAGAACCACTCGCGATCGAACTGACTTGCAGTTGTCGATCGCAACCCCCCGGCCAGCTCGTCGACGCTCTCGACTGTCGACGCCGCTCCGTCTTCCACAAGCGGTCGGAGTACGTCTGCTCCATCGGTTTCAAACACAAACGTTTTCAGATCGAAACAGAGCCCCTCGTAGACAGCAGTCGATCCGACACCTATCTGCGCGCTCGACTCCGCGAAGAGTTGGTAGAGGGGTGGCTCGGACTCCTCGATCACCCGTATATCTGACTCCGCGAGCCAGGGATACTCGTCCTCCCATCGATCGTACTCGCCCGGGTGGAGCTTGTAGACGACCTCGTGATCGATCCGCTCGTCCTCATGTACCTCAAGGGCAAACCGCGATAGCTCGCGGCCGATCGTTCCCTGTGAGATGAACAGAAGCTGCTGTGAGCGTTCGACGTCGTCGTACGCATCGAGTCGCTCCTCGAGGTACGGGTAGCCGACGGGGATCACGCGGTTGTCGGGGATCGGAAACCGAGCGTTTTCGTTCCAGAACTCCCCGAACGTCAGGAGGTAATCGGGGAACGTGGTCTTGGTTTCGCCTTCTGGGTAGGAGTAGCCGAAGTGGTGATTGTAGATTATACCGTGTTGGAGTTCGACGACCGGGATCCCCTTTCGCTTACACGCCTCGATGAGCGTCTCCTTCCCGTACGAGACGACCAAAACGACGACCTCGGGATCAACTCGGTCCAACAGGCGTTCGTACAACGAGAGTGTCGTGTTCCGGACGTGGAGTGCTCTTCGAGCTTTTGAGACAACGTCGACATCGACGTCGAATCGCCGTCGGATCTCCGCTTCGGCTTCCCGAAGTCGTGAGGCGACATCGTCGGGGAGCGACGGTGACCGTAGTCCGAGTTTCCGTTGGAGGGTTCCCCCGTATTCGATGAGGTCGAGATACCGGAGGTTCTCCGTCTTCGCGGGGCTCCGATGGGACAGAAGGTGTGGCGTCTCCATATGGATGTAATCGAAGTTGCTCTGCTCGTGGATCGGATCGCAGTACAGATCCCACCAGTAGCCGTCCTCCTCGAGCTTTCGGCGTTGATGGCCGAAGAAGAGAAAATTGTGTTCGTCGGCGAAATATGGGTTTCTGTAAACGGCGTTTTTTAGCCACATCGAGAAGCCATGGAGGTAGTCTTTGACTCCTCCACTCTCCGTGTGAGCTTGTCCTCGGCCATTTTTACGATCGATCTCTCGGAAGACGTCGAAACGTATTCGTTCCCATATTGGGATCCTATCTACATGTATTGAGAATAGATCCAACGTTTTTTCAAATTCCTTATAATCTTTAGGTGCCACACTCATCGATTGATTTGTACTTCATTCTACGACGTAAATCTGTGACTATTCTCGCTCACTCTTCCTCTAGTGATTCAGTCTCTCTGGATAGATGTGATCACATTCACATTTGCTTTTTGGTATCTGGAGCGTATTCTTCTCGCATAACGACACGTAAGGTTAATCCGAGTAGTTGTATTCTCTTCCTATATCATGCGATCTGATCGTGCCATAGACCTACTAACCGAGGGGTTCCGTTCACCGGATAAAATAATACCTTACTTGGAAAAACGGTATTCTGCCTTTAAATATGGCGCATCAATATTGAACCGTCCGCATCAGAAGAAATCTCTTCATGAGTTCATACAGCAAGACGAGTTTGCGATACTCATACTCGATTCCTGCAGATTTGACTACTTCCAACAGGAAGTCGGTGATTTCCTCGACGGTGATTTAAAGACAGTATACACTTCCGCTACTGCTACGAAAAATTATATTCAAACTGTTTGGGATGGTTCTTATCCTGACTTAACATATTTAACGGCGCTATCAGCTCCGACAGATCATACCTTTGAGCGTGACGGAGACGACTATCGACCGAGTGAACATTTCGATAACTTTGTACACGTCTGGCAGAACTATGAGAATAAAGAACTCGGTGCTGTTCCTCCTGAGGAGATGACAAAGGCTGCTTTACGCCAGAACGACGATCGAATGATCGTCCACTACGTACAACCACATGCGCCGTATATTGGAGACTACCGACTACGGGAGGATAGCGACGATACGACATGGGGTGAAAGTCTTCAGGATATCTATGAGCGAATCGGCCGGTATGATTTAAATGACAAAACGATCTCTGATGAGGAGTTGAAAAAAGCATATCGTAGCAACTTATGTCGTGTACTTTCCTCGGTTCGTGAACTCGTTAGTCAATTGGATAGACCGGTCGTCGTCACCGCAGATCATGGTGAAATGTTGGGAGAAGGGGGACGATACATTCACGGCGGATCTCCGACTGAACAGTTATGTACGCTCCCGTGGTTTGAAGTCGATGAATCGATAATCGGTACCACTTCATCAGATAATATCGAACAGGTTGATCAAACCGGGTCGGATTTCACGGAACAGGACGTGGAAGAACAATTAAAAGATCTAGGATATTTATAGTTTTCAATATATTCTACACGTATCCTATTTAGACTATAATTATTGTTGACAAACGGTACTACACGTTGATTTTGGAATAGTCGAAGCGTTTATTTATTTACCATCTGATCCGTGCTACATGGCCTTCACGCCTTCCCAGAGCCAGATCACCGAACTCGAAGAGCGAGGGATCGTGATTATCGATGACTATTTATCGGCTGAGAGGTGTAACGCTCTAAAAAAAGACATCGACGAATTACTCGAACGTGACTCAGTCGCCTGGGAAACGGGTAGTGTTGGCTACAGTGAACTCGCAGGGCGTGGTGAAGTCGTTGTCAATGAAAGAGCCGGTGAGAATGACGATGGTATGTTGGACATCTTTAATATTGATCTCGAGATTCAAGCAGTCGAGGATGTCAAAACCGATTCAGGGATCAATGAGCTCATTAATGAAGCGGCTTCTGAACCGTTCTCGCCGGATAACATCAATGTCTACTATAACAAGGAAGTGACCGATACGCGTGATTTCCACGCGGATACATACGGTGGAAAGTTCAAGGCATTTGTCTACCTCACCGACGTTCCAGACAAAAGCTACGGTCCATTTTCGTATATTCCGGGAACACATAAGACGTCTACTGTGAAGCAAAAATCGACATCTCTGCTAAATAAGGTGAAAGGCGATCCTTCGACTGATGCCGTGTTCTACGACGAGGACGAGGCGATCTACTGTACTGCTCCCAAAGGAACCTTGATCGTCGCAAATCAGGCGGGATACCATCGTGGTACTCCCCAAGAGAAGGGACATACTCGTGTGTTGGTGAACACTTCGTATACGCCTGATAACTAATTACTCTCTCGTTATCTGTAGATCAGCATGATTTCTAGAATTTATACTCTATCTGTGCGAAATCGATCTCCCTATATGACAAGTTAATTGTGGAGTCAATTGACGTTGAATAGTGTGTCTCTCTATCGCAAAACATTCACGGCTTGAATTTGATCTCAGATTAATGAGCCAGCAGGTCGTCGCGATTATTCAAGCCCGAATGGGTTCGACTCGCCTTCCTGGGAAAGTTATGCTTCCATTGGCTGCGGAGCATGCCCTCTCACACACGATCCGACGTGTGAAATCGACTGAATACGTGACGAAGACGATGGTCGCAACCTCGAAACGGACGGCAGACGACATCGTCGCGAGATATGCCGTTCGATCCGGGGCGGACGTGTTTCGTGGTAGCGAATCGGACGTTCTCGGACGGATCCATGATGCTGCTTGCTCCGCAAACGCTGACGTTATCGTCCGGATTACTGGGGACTGTCCCCTCATTGACCCGGTGACGATTGATACAGCCGTCCAAGAAATCCTTGACGGCGACACACAATACGCGGCCAACATCTTCGATCGCACCTTTCCTCGGGGTCTCGATGTCGAGGTGTTCACCTTCGAGAGTTTCGAGCGGGTACACGAGGAGGCGACCGAACCACACCACCGCGAGCACGTGACCCCGTACTATCGAGAACAGGAAGACGTGTTCTCCACTGAAAGCGTCACGTCCGAGGACGTGTTCGACGAGCCCCAGTTCCAGAACCGTGGCGACCTTCGTTTGACCCTCGACGAAGCCGACGATTACGAGGTATTGCGGACGATTTACGAGAACGTTCCGTTCGACGATATTCTCCCGACCAGAGAAGCGATCCGCTACGTCGACGAGAACGATCTCATGGAGCTGAACGCGGACGTTGAGCAGAAATCCCACTGATGTACGTCGTCATACGTGCCGACGGCGGTCCGGAGATCGGCTACGGCCACCTCGTCAGAACTGGCGCACTCGCCAGCGAACTCCTCGATCGCGGCCACCAGGTCACGTACGCGACGACGAAACCGGAACACGTCCGGGAAGTCTGTCCAGCTGGTGTAGACACGCTGACCATCCCTTCTCGGGAGGATCCCGAGCAAGTTCGAGAGTTCATCCGCGATCACGCGGGCGTCACAGTCGTGGATTCATACCTTGCGGACGGGACGTACCAGAAGAGACTCGGAGAAGTCTCGCCGCTCGTCGTCATCGCTGACGACACTCGCCATCGGATCGCCGCCGACGTGCTCGTGAACGGGAATCTCTATGCACCCGATCTGGAGTACGACGTGATCGATGCGGAACCGACGTGGTGTCTCGGCCCGGAGTACCTCCTCCTTCGACAGGCGATCGCGGAGTACGCCTCGATGGATCCGCCGTGGCGCGATCCGCCGACCCGTGCGATCGTCACGATGGGCGGTAGCGACATCGTGGGGCTGACTCCGACCGTGATTCGGGCTTTCGACGGGTTCGATCTCCGTGTGGATGCTGTCGTCGGACCGGGATTTTCGACCGAACAGGAGATGGAGATCGGAGATACAGCTGACGACGTGAGTGCAGATGTCCATGTCGTTCGTGATCCTGACGATCTTCCGAAGCGTATGTATCAGGCGGATTTCGCCGTGACCACCGCCAGCACGACTACCTACGAACTTCTTGCACTTGGGACGCCGATCGTGAGTGTTCCAGTCATCGATAATCAAGAACTCATCGCAGAAGCCCTTCGTCAGCAGAATCTAGCAATCGTTTTGAGTCGTGATGCTGAGTGTAGATCTTTCCGAACTGCGATCGAGAAGTACTGCTCTGATTCCTCGCTTCGCCATGCTCGGCAAAATACTGGACAGGAATTAATAACTGGGAATGGAATCAAACGAGTTGCGAATATGATTTATAAGAAATCTAAATATTAAATACTTGAGCAATACTGATACTGTGTGGATCGGTGGTATTAGGTTTCATCTCAGAGAATGATTGCCTGATGCGTACTGTCATCGTAGGTAATCGGAAATTAGCTCGCCATCTCCTACGTCATCTGCTCGAACACGATTGGAACGTCGTTGGAGTACTCGTCCCAGAAGGGGATCTAGCGACGGAACAAGCGAACTTTACACCAGTCGATGACCTTGTTGTAGACACTGATTGTGAACTGTACAAGGTAGAGGATATTAACAACCAAGAGAGTTTAACTTGGTTAAATGCGATTGATCCAGATATCTGTTTATGTGGTGGTTGGTCGCAGATAATCAAAAAACGGATATTGAATGTTCCAAATCAGGGCTTCTTTGGATTTCACTCTAGTCGGCTTCCAAAAGGTAGGGGAGGTGCTCCAGTTAATTGGAGTCTCATTAACGGTGATGAGGAAGTTTGGATATCACTGTTCGAATACGTCTCAGATGTTGATGCTGGTGACATCCTTGCGCAGGGATCTGTTCCAGTTCAGACACGAGACAATGTTAAGACAATTTTTGACGCTCTTGCTTCTGAAGCGTGTCGTCTCGTTTCATCCATTCGGTCGGAACTCACACAGAAGAGCGCGAAACGGATTCCACAGGAAATCGAAAACGCAACATACCGTCCGCGACGTCAACCGAAAGATGGACTGATTGACTGGCAAAACAACCCGGAAACTCTGTATAATTGGATCCGGAGTCAAACGAACCCTTATCCTGGGGCATATACATTTTATGATAACGAACGTCTGACTGTCTGGCATAGCGAACCGGTCTCGAGAGCATCGTCAAACGATCCAGAACCAGGTGAAGTTCTTGAGATCGTCGATGGTGAGGGTGTAGAGGTACAAGGCCAAGGAGGTGTCATTCGATTGACTCGTGTTCAACGTGGAGATCGGCCGCCTTCTTGGGCTGATAACTATGCTCGGAAAATGGGTGTATCTCCTGGAGATCGATTTAGTCAAGAGTGGGCACCCGATGATTGGATTTACACTGGCTTTCGTGGTCTATTGGGATCGTCTGGATTCGATACCAATCTTGGAGTAGATGAGATCGGTTCATTAGATCTCGTTGCTTTTTCTGGTTCCAGTCACGAGGTCTCCATCTCTGTCTCTATAGATAGTAAACAGGTTCTTCACGAGTCAGTCGTGGTTGATGATGTCTATTGTGACGAAGTTAGATATCAATTTGTCGAACCAGGTACTCACTCGATCTCGGTCGTCTTCAATACATTTGAGGACACGGACACCCGCCATCTCAAAATATTCGTTCATGATAGCAACTAGGTTAGCTAGCGGCGAACTTCCCGAAGAACTTCGAATGGTTCGGCTGCTTGTACTCCCGCTTTTGCTCCCCATACCTCTGCGTTCTTTTTGATCGTATCTGTCGTCCGTGGATGTGGTGGATCTTTGAGTTCGTTCTCGTATACCGACAGCGCTTGGAGTTTCACGTCAAGATATGAGGAGATGTCCACGAAAGAGGTCGGCTGAAATGCGTTACTCGGTTCCGGTGTTGACCATTCCGAAGCTGAAAGCGTTTCGTAGGCGAGCACACGAGTTATATGACTATCTTTCAGGGGGCGGGTAGCAGTGATAGTGGCACGACAGGTGAGTTCGTGATCAATATTAAGATCCCCGTAGTGGTGGGTGTAGATCACGTCCGGCTCATGTTTCTCGATCTCCGTTTCGATAGTCTGTACGATATCCAGTAATGGAACTGTATCGAAACTGTTGTCTGGAAATCTATGAAGACTTACGGTCGCACCGAGAATACGACCTGATTTCTGAGCGCGATCACGTCGTCGTTTGATTTCTGTGGTCGCAGTATCTCTATTTTCATATCGGGATGTCACACCATCAGAGAGAATACAGACATGTACGTCGTCTCCCTCGTCGGCATGGCGAACAAGAGTTCCGCCAACACCGAGGATCTCATCATCCGGATGAGCAGCGATACAGAGGACGGACATAGTACGTTTTCAATGAACTGAGTATATAAAATACAGGATTAGAGATTCTAATACTCCCCAAGTATTTGAGAGAGATTATACTATGTGCTAATATGACCGTGTGTAAACGATGTGGATTAGAGATTCGCACCAATAAGTCACAGAAAGACGCTGAACACAAACGCATTTGTCAGCCATGTGTGGATCTCGCTGAAAATGACGATCAATTATACGTCTCTCCACTAGAACGAGACGATCTAGAGATCGTACTAGCGTGGCGATCGAATCCGAAAATATACCGCTACTTTCGGGAACAGAATAATCCTCTTTCTTGGAAGGAACATGTCGAATGGTTTGAATCGCGTAATTCAGACCGATATGATTTCATGATCCATTATCAGGATCGAAGAGTGGGTGTGATAAGTCTTGGTTCCGATCGTGAGGTAACGATATACCTCGGTGACTTTTCAGTTCATGGTGAAGGCATTGCGACTCGTTCACTCAATTGGCTCTGTGAACGATTAAACGATAAATCACCAATTTATGCGGAAGTTCATAAAGACAATATGAACTCAATACATCTGTTTCAGTCATGTGGATTTCGGTTAGATGCTGAAACAGAATCATGGAAGAGATACAAATATTCTGATTAATCCATTATGTCTGACCAGTTAATTCCATCCCCGATAGAAATCGATTGTTCAGCTTTTTGTCCAAGTATTTCAGTATAAAATTTCGGATACAATCCGGTATCCTGATCTCCAGAACGTAAAATATCGATGTTTTCCTCGGTCAACTCCTCGCCTGCCTCGATATCCTCGACCGCATGGATTGCACGGCGTGCTTTCTCGTGGAGTTCCTGTTCGACCTCCAGCACTTGCTTTTCTCCGGTTCCAAGCGCGGCCTTGGTGTCGCGGATCGCTGTCACCATCCGGTCCAGTTCGTCGGGTTCCAGCGCGAATTCGTGGTCTGGTCCCTCCATCGATTTGTCGAGCGTGAAGTGCTTCTCGACGACGCAGGCTCCGAGTGCGACCGCCGCCGACGGGGCAGTCACGGGATCGAGAGTGTGATCGGAGAGTCCGGTCGGAACATTAAACTCCTCGTGAAGCGTCTCGACGACGCCAACGTTGATCTCAGAGATCGGCGTCGGATACGCGGCGACACACTGTAATAGGACGAGATCGGAAGCTCCTGCCTCGCGAAGCGCCGCGACCGATTCTCCCACCTCCGCTAACTCGTGAGCACCCGTGGACATGATGATCGGCTTGTCGGTCTTCGCGAGGTGCTCGAGGAAGGGGATGTGACTGCTCGTGTAGGAGGCGACCTTCCACGCGGGAACGTACTCGGCGAGTTCCGCTGCGGACCGCTCGTCGAACGGCGTCGACATGAACTGGATCCCACGCTCGAGACAGTAGTCGTGTAGTTCGGGGATCCACTCGTAGGGCATCTCCATCGACTCGATGATTTCGTAGATGCTCCGGTCGTCGTCAAGGTACTCGACCTCGCCGCTCTCCTCGACGTACAGGTCTTCCGCCCGGAACGTCTGGAACTTCACCGCGTCTGCACCGACATCGGCGGCAACATCGATGAGTTCCTTCGCGATATTGAGATCCCCGTTGTGATTCGATCCCGCCTCCGCAATCACGAATGCTGGCTCGTCCGGTCCGACGGGTCGGTCTCCGATGTAAAATTCGGCCATACCGTTTCTCCAACGAGCGAACGAATAAAATCATCCGATCGAACCATGACGCCTCGATATCGCGATCCTTGAGAACCGACGATCTATCGAGAAACTGCTTCTAGAGGCGTTACGCGTGGTACTTGTGTAGTCGGCGCATGGCAGAGATCACGTCCTCGACATCTTCGTCATCCATCTCCGCGTGGAGCGGGAGACTTACCAATCCCTCGTACACCCTCTCCGTCTCGGGGAACTCCCCTCGTTCGAATCCGAACTCCTCCTGGAAGTACGGGTGGTAGTGGAGCGGAACGTAGTGGACTTGTACGCCCAGGTTCTCAGCATGTAGCGCGTTGACGAACTCTTTCCGGTCACACCCGAACCCCTCTCCGATCTCGACGGCGTACAGGTGATACATCGGGTCCGCGTTCGTCGTCTCTGGTGGCGTTCGGAGTCCAGGCACGTCCGCGAACGCCGCATCGTATGCCGAGATGATCTCGTCGCGACGCGTCTTGAACGTCTCGAGCCGATCCAGTTGTGCGAGCCCGAGCGCCGCCTGGATGTCCGTCACGTTGTAATTGTAGCCGACGCCGTCTGAAACCTGGTACCAGGGCTCGTCCTCGTGGCCCTCCGGACAGTAGTCCATTTCGAACGACCGCAGTCGTCGAAGCCGTTCCGCGAGCTCGTCGTTGTCCGTGACGACCGTCCCCCCCTCGCCGGTGGTGACGTTCTTCACCGGATGGAAACTGAAGACCGCCATGTCGCGCTGTGCGCCGATCGGCTCGCCGTTCCAGGTCCCACCGAACGCGTGACACGCGTCCCAGATCACGGTCAAGTCGTGTTTGTCGGCGACCTCGAGGAGTCCCTCGATGTCCGCCGGATGACCACCGTAGTGCATCGGAACGATCGCTTCCGTCTCAGGAGAGATCCGCTCGCGAACCGCGTCCGGATCGAGCGTTCGTCGATGCGGGTCGATATCAGCGAGCACCGGCGTCGCCCCGCAGTACGTCGCCGCGTGTGCCGTCGAAACGAACGTGAGGGGTGTCGTGATCACTTCGTCGCCGGAGTCGAACCCGGCCGCACGCCCCGCGAGGTGAAGCGCCGTCGTCCCCGACGTCGCCGCGATCGCGTGGTCCACGCCGACGAGATCGGCCACTCGCTCCTCGAACGCCTCGACGGTTGGCCCGCGCGTGATGTAATCGCCCTCCAGGGCTTCCGCGACCGCCTCCTTCTCCGCTTCGCTGATACTCTGTGAGCCGTACCCCAACACGTCCTCGCGGATCGGCTCGCCGCCGTAGTGTGCTGGAAGGTCGCCCGTCATCCTGCGATGTCCTCGCGATCACGGAGCCACGTCCGGAGGCGGGAGACTCCCTCCTCGAGCGTGACCACCGGCTCCCAATCGAGCATCTCCTTCGCCTTCGTCGGGTCACAGAGCAGCTTCTGAACCTCGCTTTGCGGGTGGTGGTGTTCCACGTGCGTGATCTCCGTTCCGTCGGTCGCGATCAGCTCCGCGAGATCGTTGATCGACACGTCGGTTCCCGTCCCCGCGTTGATCACCTCGCCGACGGTCTCGTCGCTGAACGTTCCCTCGACGATGAACCGAGCACAGTCCGTCGCGTACAACAGGTCCCGCGTCTGGGTTCCGTCACCGAAGATCTTCAGCGGATTCCCTTGGATGTCGCGGCTCGTGAAGATCGACACGACGCCGCCCGCCATGCCGGTCTTCTGGTACGGGCCGTACGTGTTGAACGGGCGCAGTATCGTGACCGGGAGGTCGTACCCGTGGTAGTAGCCTTCGGCCAAGTCCTCGGCAGCCAGTTTCGACCCGGCGTACGGCGAGGCGGGTTTCGTCGGGTGGTCCTCGCTGATCCCGGCCCCCGAGTCGACCATGTCGTACACCATACAGGTTCCAATGAGTCCGAGTCGCGTGTCGTCCTCCCGGCACGCCTCGAGGACGTTCTGGGTACCAATCACGTTCGATTCGAAGTGTGCCCCCGGATCCTCCAGACTCTCTTGAACGTCGATCTCGGCGGCGAGGTGGATACACGCGTCCACGTCGTGTTCGAAGAGTCGGCCGATGTCCTCGCGAGATCGAACGTCCCCTTCGTAGATGTGGAACGCGTCGTCGTCTCGGAATTCCTCGATGTTCCGTTCCGAACCGTTCGAGAAGTCGTCGAGCCCGTAGACGGTGTGTCCTCGATCGAGGAGCTCTGCTACGACCCAGCGACCGATGAATCCCGCAGCGCCGGTGATCGCGACTGTTTCACTCATTGATCGTCTCGAGAGAATCTTTCGTCTCCAAGAGTGAGACGATTTCGCTTTTCGAAAGCTTCTCCGCGTCCTTCGAGGACAACACGATATCGTCCACTTTCTCGAACCCCTCCGGCGGGTCCGGCGTCCGGGTTTCGGTCGCCTCCGGAAGGATCGCGTACATCGAGCCGTTCTCGTAGGCTCGGAGAGACTCGCGGTTGGTCATGATCTCCTCGTGGAACGTCTCTCCCGGACGGGGACCGATGACTTCGATCTCGATGTCGCTCGGCCCGTATCCGTACTGCGGTGCGAGCGTCTCGATCATCGCATCCGCCAAGTCAGGGATCCGGATGGCCGGCATTTTGTAGACGAACACCTCACCGCCGGTGGTCTTTTTGGCGGCCCCGGTAACGAGATCGAACACGTCTTCGTACGTGAGGAAAAATCGAGTCATCCGTTCATCTGTCAGGGTGACCGGTCCACCTTCAGCAATCTGTTCGGTAAAGAGCGGGATTACAGATTGCGAGGACTTGATTACGTTCCCGAACCGGACGGACGCGAGGTCGATGTCGCTCCCCCCGCTGTAGGTGTTTCCGGCCGTGACGAGCTTTTCTCCGAGCAGTTTCGTGGTACCCATCGTGTTGGCCGGATCGACCGCTTTGTCGCTGCTCGTGAAGACGAAGCGATCGACGTTCGCGTCGATGGCCGTATCGACGACGTTCTGGAGGCCGAGCGCGTTCGTCTTCACCGCCTCAAACGGGTTGTACTCACAGATGTCGACGTGTTTCATCGCTGCCGTGTGGAAGACGACATCCACGCCAGCCATCGCTCGTGAGAGACGGTCACTGTCCCGGATGTTCCCAGCGAAGAATCGACAGCGCTCGTCGGAAATATCCGATTTCAACGATGCTAGCCCGGATTCGCTGTTGTCGAGGATCCGAAGGGTTTGGGGATCCCGATCGAGTAACCGAGGAACGAGGGATCGACCGACCGATCCTGCCCCACCGGTCAATAGTACGGTGTTTCCGTTAATCATCTACCCTGTATCTTCTAGAGGGTACCAATCAAGCTATTGAATCCGATCGATACCTCTACTGAGAAATCAAGACCGTCCTTCGCATCAAAAACTCAATTCGCTACCGACTCGCTTGGATTCCGTACAGCTCCGCGTACTTTCCGTCCTTCTCAACCAGTTCGGCGTGCTGTCCGGTCTCTGTGACTCGCCCCTCCTCTATCGTATAGATCCGATCAGCGTTCTTCACCGTCGACAACCGGTGAGCGATCGTTACGATGGCGTAGTCTCGATCCATCTCTTCGATCGCTTGTTGAACCTGCTTTTCCAGATTTGAGTCGAGGTCGCTCGTTGCCTCGTCAAGGATCAACACGTCGGCATCCTCGAGGAGCGCTCGCGCGAGCGCAACGCGTTGCTGTTGTCCACCCGACAGCCGAACTCCGTCGTCACCTAACAACGAATCGTACCCATCCGGAAGTTCGTCAATGAACTCGTCAACCTTCGCGATCGAACACACGCGGTCGAGTTCTTCATCCGACACCTCTCGGTTCCCGAGCGTTAGGTTGTACCGGAGCGTGTCGTTGAAGATGAACGGATCCTGTCTGACCATCGAGAGCCGGTCGCGCCACTCCGCGATGTCCATCTCGTCGATCGGGATCCCGTTCGCTCTGATTTCGCCTTTATCGACTGGGTACAGCCGAGCGAGAAGTGAGACAATCGTCGACTTCCCTGCCCCTGACTGACCGACAAAGCCGACGAAATCGCCCTTCTCGACGGTGAAGTCGATCCCACGGAGCACTTCCTCTTCATTGCCGTACGAGAAGTGAACACCGTCAAACTCGACTTCACGGACCTCCTCAGGGACTTCTCGACTCGAGCCGGTCGGTTCGTTGTACGTCGCCAGCTCGTCGGTGAACTGAACGGTACGGACGAGATGCGGCAGATTGTTCTCGACCTTGTAGTACAGCGTGTTCACCTGGCTCGCCTTCGGCCCGAGTCGGAACATCGCGAAGAGGAAGACGCCGAGTTCACCGACTGAGAGATTCGCGAACGTCAATGCGAGATAGATGAGCACGAACACCGACACCGCAACGACGAGGTTGTAGAAGTTGTTGATCGCCGCCTCGTTGCGCCGGAGGACGATCCGTGACTCGGTGAATTGCTCAATTGCATCCGTGAAGTCCTCGAATAGCTCCTCGGCAAGCCCGAAGATCCGCACGTCACGGATGCCTTGGGTCCCAGCCTGTGCGGCCTCCTGTCGCATCTCGTTCGCTTCGGCGACCTTCTCTCCAACATCATATCCCGAGTCAAGGACTCGTCGGAAGAAGACTGAGAACCCTCCAAGGACAACTCCTGTAATAACTGTTAGAACCGGCGCGATAATGAGCGCGACAGCGAAGTACACGCCGGCGAGAAAGAGTTGCTGAGTGAACTTGATTCCCTGATCGATCACTCGTCCCGCATAATTCGTCTGCGTGACGATCGCGTTCAGAATGTCGTCGGAGCCCTCCTGATCGAAGTACACCACCCGCGCGTTCAGCGCGTTCCGAAACGCTCGCGTCTGGAGGTCCCGGATGTAGTAGGTTCGCAGTGCCTCCCGGAACCACGCGACCGCGAAGCTGGTCGTGTATCGCGCAACCATTACGGCAGACACGCCGACAACGACGTAGCCCAGCGTGAAGGGGATCCCGAGTGCCTGATAGCCCGTGACGAACACCGCGAGGATTCCTTCCGCCTCTGCAGCGGGGTCTTCGAGCTGGACGAGTTCGACGATTGGGAGGATGAAGCTCAGGCCGACGCCCTCCAGCACCGCAGCGATGATTCCAAGCACGACCACTGCCGCCGTGTACGTCGGATTGTACTTCGCAACATCGCGGAGGGCGTCGAGTTTCTCGCGTCTGGAGACCGGTTCGGGATCTGACGATGACATAACGGTAAGTTGTTCGATTTCTGGCGGCGATCCGAATAATGTCGTCGGTCTCGTCTCGCGATCCATCCCGACGCTTGACCGAGATTTCTCGCTCTTCACGTACTAACTCGGCCGTCAACTCCACGTCTTCAGGCGTGTTCACGTTCACGCGCTCAGCGAGCCGGACGGTTTCAACGTCATACCCGCATGAACCAACAGGCCGACGGCTGGAACAGCACACAGGTGTGAAAGCCGTCTCCGGCAGAATGTAACAGCTGATTGTGACCAGCGTCGACGGCGGGTCCGCCGGCCTCTCGACGATTCTCGTCGTGCCCCGCTTTGTCCGTCCGGCTCGTGCCCGTCGTCGCCGCGATCGCAGCTGAGACCCCTCAACCGCGAGGACAGCATCGGAATCGGTCGTAGCCTCGCCCACAGGCTGAACACCCTCGCAAAACACGGTCGCCGTTCGCGGGCAGGAATATCCCGTCGACGTGCGGCTCTGCCTGCAACATGGCGTGCCCGATCCCCAGCCGCTCGCGCTGGTGGACGTACGTGATCGGAACACCCTCGAAGGCGGCGTCGAACCGGTCGACGATCTGTGCCGCCTCGTACCCGACGACGACCAGGTCGTCGCTCTCGGCGTCGACCGTCGTCGTTGGGTACGTGGGGAGGGGCTGCCCCGCCACGTCGACGAACCGCTTCTCGCTCGTCGGTGAGATCACCGAACCGCGTCCTACGCCCGGCCACCGGATCTGCCTGTATACGAGAATGCGTACCACCAACGTCCGTGGAACGACCGGCACGTCACGACTGTCGTCATGTAGCGTGCTCGCGTTCTGTGTATGGTCGGTACATGCCGTGGGGAACCACAGGCTGTCCCGACCGCTCGTCTACTGTCTGTGAAGATAGCAACATCCTAGTCATGTCTCCTCTCAAAGTCCTCGATTACGCTTACAACCTCCGTCGCGATGACACCACCTCGGAGGACAGTGATCGTGACATCCTCCTCGCCGTAAACGGCGAGGCTTCCCATGCATGGGGAATACCAGTCAGTCGTCGCTGGCAGAGGGTTTCGACTCTTCGTAGGCCGTGAGCGTCATCTGCGCTGGTACGCTCTTCTCACGGTGAGTCGTGGCGGTGTCACAACCGCTCCCATCCCGAGGTGAGTCATCGCGTTCCGCCTTGTCAAGCGAGACGCTCTCTCCCCACGGGTCAACCCGTCGTGCGATATTCGCGGAAGCGTTGATGTCCGCCTGAAACGTCGAAACGTGGCAGTCCTCGTGCGGACACCGGAACTCGGCTTGGGAGTCTCGCCGACCGATGCGTTGGCACGACTGGCACGTTTGCGAGGTGTACGCCGGATTCACGTACTCGACTGGGATGCCTGCTTCCGTTGCCTTGTCCTCGATGCGTCCTTGCAGTCGGGCAAACGCCCACGAGTGAAGCCGACGGTTCATGTACTTCCCGTAGTCGAGACGCTCACGGATGTACGTCAAGTCCTCCATCACCAACACCGGATTCTCGAACTGTCGGGCGTACTCAACGGCTTGCCGAGACGCTTTCTCCACGATGTCGGTGAGCGCGTTCTGGTAGTGCGAGAAGCGGTCTTCAATCCGCCACTCGGATGCGTCACGCTCTTGGAGTCGTTTCAGGGTCGTGTGCATCTCTTTGCGGAGATGCTTCGCTCTGCTTCCGCTACACACGAACGGGTCAGTCGGAGAACCGTCCTTGAGGGCACAGCCCGTGATGAGGGCGGTTTCTCCGATGTCTAAGCCGATGTGCGTGGCGTCACCGTCTGTCGCTGGTTCTTCAACCGGGTACTCGACGGTGACGTGCAGTACCCAGTTCTGCCGGTGCTTCTGAAGCCGTATCTCACCAGCCTTCGCATCCTCCGATACGAGATCGTGCCAGAGGTCTTCCTGTTCGGGGTTGATGCGGAGCGGTATCCAGAAATTCGTCCCCCGGCCCGCCCGTGGAACCCACCACGTAAACTCGTAGTCGCGGTCTTCAGAGTGGTCGAACTTCGCGGCTTGGTTGGTGAGCCGTATCGGGTGGCCGTCGTCCAACTCCTTGGCGTTGTACGTCTTGCGAAGTTTCGGGACGTAGTTGCAGAGAGCGGCTTTGGCCTGATACGGCAGGTCGTAGGGCGTCACGATGTCGCTCACCGCCGACATGGTACTCGCCCCGGCGTCGAACGCTTCTTGTAGGCCGTCACGGTACGTTTCGAGCAGGTCGTTGAGTTTCGACTGCTTGTGTGCGGTGGGTGGCGCGAACGTCGCCTGCAACGTCTTCGTGACAGTCGGAGACACGCTACTGCTCCTCGACGTACTTCATGAGTACGTCGATGCTCACTTGACCGGTGGTGGCGAGGAAGTACCCCGGTTGCCAGAACGCTTTGTCGAGTGCCTGCCGAACCTCGGGGTTCTCGTCACGGATTTTGCGGGACGTGACGCCCTTGAGCGAGTTGATGAACTTGGTGAGGTCGGTCGTTGGCTTCGCCGTGAACAGGATGTGAACGTGGTCGGAACCGCCGTTGACGTCCTGGATGTTCACGCCGAAGTCTTCTGAGATGTCGCTGGCAATCTCCCCGACGCGTTCTGCGATTTCGTCGGTGAGGAGGTCTGCGCGGTACTTCGTAACGGTCACGAAGTGGTATTGGAGCGCGTGGACCGTGTGCGACCCGGTTTCGAGGTTGTACTTCATTTGGTCACACTGATTTCCATACACCCAATTCTAATAAAAGTTTGCAGTCGTGGGGTATTCGGCCTGCAACCGACGATGGTTCGTGTAGGGGTTGTCGGCTTCACGCCCGCCCTAAAGGGCGGGATTCTCGCCTTGAAAAAAGATAGGTTGAGGTCGTCAGTGTCGAACCCGAACACCTCCAGCCTGAACGCGATGGCATCAGGGCAGTCGTCGAACCGAGAACACACCCGCCACCAACGCTTCCCCCGTGTTCCCGACTGCTGCCGATCGGAAGGGTCCAAGATGTTCTTCTGCGTCTCCGCTGTCGACGCGGCATGTGAGTCGACAACCCGCTCGTACATTCGCCGGATCGCCTTCGATCGTGCCCGAACCTCTACGCTGGTCTGGAAGATCGCGATCGCTTCCAGGATGTACAGGCGACCGAGGCGACTGCCCCGGGGCTTGACCCCGGGGTGCGTTCACTGCACCTGTTCGGTTTGGTCTCAGATCTTGTTCGCCATCCAACTACGCTGTACTCGTTCTCGCGCGGTCTCGATGTGCTCATCCCTGACCGGCGCCACATCATTCTGTTCGGCCAGCTCCACTCCGACACGGAGCAGGTTGAGTGCCTGCCGTGCGTTCCCCATGTCCTGTGTGGTCAGCGCGGCCACCTTCGCAATCTCCGATGTGTCACACGCTCCGTCCACGAAGGCGCGGTCCGCCCGATGCTCCAGAATCGTTCGCAGTTCCGCGGGATCGGACGGACTGAAGACCGACCGCACCCTGTCGCATTCATCGCCACCCCCACCCCACCGTGTCAAGTGTTCTTTCCGAGACTGAGTAGACGCGCTCTTCTGAGACCCCACCGTGTCGAATGTTCGAGCAGAATCACCCGGGACCGTCCGAACAAGCGCTAACCGAACTCACTGGGTCACGTGATCCGTGTCGCCACGCCCGTCGGGAGCCCGATAGAATCGAAATCCCGAACGACGTCGCCGACAATATCGAGGTCGACGTCGAACTCGTACTGACAACGTCGGGCTCTTCGGGTGGGCAGTACGAGGGACACACCGTATACCGAGTGAAATTAAGAGATGAAACCCCGTCAAACCGTCGTCACACACGTCGCACCGAGTGACACCTGCTGAAACAGTAGAGCGCAGCCAGCGTGACCTCGTTCAGTTAGAACGATACCCCAACCAGATTTCAGGTTCGCAGACACACCTTCTACCGAGTGAGTTCCCCCGAATTTGAACAGACCGCAAACGTCCATACTCTTCACTAAGACCCAAATTGCTCGGCCAGTAGCACGACGTTTGCGAATATCACTCGGTTTCTGGTGTGTAGAACCAATCAATATAGTATATATACATAACTCAAAGACAGCGTAGAAAACTCAAAGTACCTATTCTGTATATCTCACTCGGTACGAGGTCGGTAGTATTTTATGAGTTGAAGATCAGATCCCTGTATGACGAATCGCGGCGATATCTTCGAGACCGGGGAGATCTTTCGGGATCGAAAACTGGTCCGGGTCGGGCACGTTCCTGATCTCGAGCGTGTGGTTGGCAGAGACGATGAGATCGATGCGATCGGCAGTGCCCTCGCTCCGGCAATCCGAGGTGGGCCTCCGGAAACGACGATCGTCTATGGGAAGACTGGAACCGGAAAATCACTCGTTACGAGGTGTGTCTGTCGTGAGGCCACGAGACGAGCTAAACAAAATGACGTCACGTTCGCTCACGCCTACATCGACTGTTCGGATTACGGCACGGAAACACAGGCGAGCCGCCAAATGGCTCGTGATCTACACAGTACAGTCGAGAACTCGGTTGGCGAACGGTCGATCCCCCGCAAGGGAATTGGCGCAGCAGATTATCGCGATATCGTGTGGGAGATGATTGATGACGCCAACGTTGATGCCTTTCTCGTGATACTCGACGAAATCGACAAGCTGGACGGCGATGAACTGCTACGGAGCATCTCGCGCGCCCAAGAAAGCGGGAAAGCTGACGCATTCATCGGAGCGATCTGTATCAGCAACAAGATCGAATACCGAGAACGGTTGAGCGAACGGGTCGATTCCTCGCTCCAGGATAACGAACTCGTGTTCGATCCGTACGATGCCCGCCAGTTGGAGGCCATTTTGACACGGCGTCGGGACGCCTTCGCCGAGGATGTGCTTGAAGACGAGGTTATTCCGAAAACGTCGGCCTTGTCCGCACGCGAGCACGGAGATGCACGAAAAGCGATCGATATGTTGTATGAAGCAGGGCGGCTCGCTGAGAAGGAGCGGGCCGAACACGTCACTGAAGCGCATGTGGATGCCGCGCTTGAGAAAGCAGAAATCAATCGCTTCCAGAAACTCGTGAGCGGACAACCACCCCATGTCAAGCATATACTCCGCGCGCTTGCGCTCCTCACTGAACAGACTGATCGTCAGCAGTTCCGGACGGCGGAAGTGTATGATATGTATACGAATATCGCCGACGAGGTCGATACTTCTCCGCTGAGCTATGATCGTGTCCAGCGACTTCTCAAAGAGCAGGCGTTTCTCGGTGTGACCGAAAGCGAACATACCGGCGGTGGGCATAAGGAGGGAAGCTATCGCGTCCACCGGCTTCTGCGTTCACCTGAAATCGTCACGAAGGGCCTCGATCGGCAGTAACGGATCAAGTATCCACACTCGGTACGAGGTGTGTGACATCCATACGCTGTGGGCTCAAACAATCAGTTTCACTCGGTGCGTGGTGTGTCTCTCGGTGGCGCCAGCGACGATCAACCCACGTGACCGACACCAAACGGACAATCAACGGTCATCTAAGGACGAGATGTACGACTGCCGAAGGAATCAACGGTCGAGACCAGCAATCTCACTCGGTACCGAGTGTGTCTATCTTTCTACGAGGAGAGAATCCCGGCGTTTACGCCGGGAGTGAATCCGACAACGCTGACACGATCCATTATGGACGGCAGGTCGGATATTCCACGCTCATCCACACCATTAAGTAAATTTGTCTACATAGACTATGTATGGCGATTAAGGCCACACGCACCTACGTTGGTTCCATCCAGAACCACTACCAGGTCTGCGATGGTCTTGATTCGCTCGGAGACTCCGCCTCCAAAATATGGAACGTCGCACGATGGACCGCTGACCGTGTCTGGGACGAGACTGGCGAAATTCCCGATTCAGGAACGCTGAAATCGTACATGAAGAACCAGCCGTGCTGGAAAGACTTGAACGCACAATCCAGTCAGAAAGTCATCGAAGAACTTTCTGACGCTTTCCAGTCTTGGTTCGATCTGCGACACAACTCCAGTGAGGCGAATCCCCCCGGCTACCGCAAGCGCGGAGACACTCGACCACGTTCCACGGTGACGTTCAAAGAAGACGGGTTCAAACACGACCCTGAGAACGACCGGGTCCGACTCTCGAAAGGCTCGAATCTGAAAGAACACTTCTCAGATTTCCTGCTTTGTGAGTACCAGACCCGGCCAGACGTTGACCTCTCAGAGGTCAACAGCGTACAGAACGTTCGTGCTGTCTGGAACGGTGACGAATGGGAACTCCACTTCGTTTGTAAAGTCGAGCTCGAATCTGCCGACACAGCAGGCGACGGTGTTGCGGGGATCGACCTCGGAATTACGAATATCGCCACGATCGCCTTCCCCGACGAATACGTCCTGTACCCCGGCAACTCGCTCAAAGAAGACAAGCACTACTTCACACGCGCAGAGTACGGCACAGAGGGTGAGAACGGTCCATCAGAGAAGTCAATGTGGGCGCGTCAGAAACTCGCAGAGCGTGAAACTCACTTCTACCACGTTCTCACGGACACGATCATCACGGAGTGTGTCGAACGCGGTGTCGGCACGCTCGCGGTGAGTTGGCCTGAAGACGTCCGAGAATCGGACTGGGGCAAAACCGGGAATAAGAAACTACACTCATGGGCGTTCGACCGCATCTACCAGTACCTCGAATACAAAGGCGAGATGCGCGGTGTGGAGGTGCTGAAAGAAAACGAGTGGAACACCTCGAAAACGTGTTCCCGCTGTGGAGACGAGACGAAATCGAACCGCGTCGAACGTGGCCTGTACGTCTGCTCGTCGTGCGAGTTGGTAGCCAACGCGGACTGTAACGGGGCGGAGAATATGCGTCAGAAGATAACTCCGAGTCCTCACGGCGAGGATAGGAGTAACGGCTGTGTGGCACAGCCATCGACACACTTGTTCGACCGCGAGAGCGGGACGTTTCACACGAGAGAACAGGTCGTGTCGTAGACCAGCAAATATCCCACCTGCGGTACGGGAAGCCTCGCCGTTTACGGCGAGGAGGATGTCACATCCGTGCCAAATGAATCGAAGTAACACTCGACACAGTGGGGTGTCGAGCGCTCATCCCACCGACTCGCTCGCTTGCTCTCTCCTCAGAGCCGGCAGCGAAGTGACGAAGCAGCGCGGCGACGACGCTATCGACGACTCGCACATCGTCGAGGCCCAGGACCTCGTCCAGCGCGGTCGGTTGCGCAACCGAATTCGAGACCGGACCCAGTACGCCCACCTGCTGCTCGAAACGCTCGCGTCCCTCGAACAACGAGGCGCGACGCCAGCCCGGTCGAAGACGATCAAAACGGTACGAGCGCGTGACGAACGCACACGCCGTGGACCCACTCACGACGCTGAAACGCATCCACCTCTCGGATCGCCACATGCTCGGGTTCCTCTAACGGACCGACCGGAATCGCGGCGAGAGCGGCGGCCGGTACGACGAATACGGCCTCGATTTCGCCCCCGAGATCGTCCTCGACAGCAGCGACGAGATCGAAACGGACTCTCTCGCTTTGCTGGTGAGCGAGTGGGAATCGAGAGAATCCTACCGGGGTCCTCCCGGGACAGACGAAACGAGGTGTGTCCCTCGTCACCGCCACCGCACGCGATCTAACTCGGAAGCGTCCGCGATACGTCGATACAGCGGGTACACATCGCGGATCCGCTCCGGGGTCTCCTGTTCGAACGCGAGCGTCACTCCGGTCGAACACCTGACGCAGTGGGGTGTGATGTGACCGTTCGCTCACGTTCGTGCCAGACTCGTACAGCAGCGTGTTCGCGTCCTCCAGATGGTCGATCTCGTCGCACACGACGCGGTGCGTCCCCCCGATGCGATCGAACTGTTGGTACAGCTCGTCGAACGCGTCTCCGGTCCCGAGTCTCCGCCCCGGGAATCGACTGGCGCGCTCCGGAAGCACCCGTTAACGAGGCTGCGAACCACGGCTCCGAACACCGGCGTGAGTATCGGAGTGCTCCTCGTGGGCAGCGACTACTCGCCGACGCTGTTGAGCGCACTATTCAACTCGAAGAGCTCACGGACGACATCGCTGTCCGCGACCCGATACCGGCGTGGTGACGTGTTCGGAACTTCCTCGATGAGTTCGACCTCACACAAGAGGTCGGTGTAGTTGCCAACGGTCTGGCGCGTGACGCCGGCGTGTTCTGCGAGTTCGGTTTTGTTGAACTCGCGGTTCGGCGGAAGATCGAGCAACGCGTCGACGAGAATCGGGATCGCATCGTGCTGCGTGAGGTAGAGCCACCCGCTCGGGTGTTCCTTCCGGAGTTCCTTCTTCGCCCCGCGGTCATCCGCGTGCTCCATACTGCTCATACAGAGAGACACCATCTGTGTGTGTATAAGTGTTCCCACCACCGTTAACAGCTATTAACAGTCTTTCCCCGTCACGCGCCCCGTCTCGTTCGCCCGGATCACGCCGGAGGCTTCCGCTCTGCCGTCGGTTCGCGATCGCTTCTGGGACGTACGTGAGTAGTACTGCTCCGACTTTCTCCTCGATCCACGGGCAGAGCAGGCCGAGTGTTTCGGGGCGTGACCCGGAGGGAATTCACGCGGAGTGATCCACGTCGTCATGGAGCGTCTCGACGCGTTCGGTGACGTGGTCGAGAACCGTGAACAACACGTCGAGGTGGTGGGCGCCAAGCGCTGATGGTTCCGCATCGCCGGCGTCCGGGGGTGGATGAACGTGTGTTCTGGGTGCGTCCGTCTTCGGATGGCGGTCCCACCGGCATTGGTAGCGAGACGTGCCACGAGTCTCAACGTAGTGGACGTAGTAGTCATTCGTGACGAACCAGTGGATATCGATCCGTGCGGTGTCGACCGCGTCAGGATACGCGGTCGAGTCGAGCGAGATCACGAGTGAGCGCGGCGAGATCGAGTCGGGTTCGAACGCCCACGAATCGACGAGCGGATGTGTCGCTGCCCGTCGGCCGAGCGTCCGCATCGTCGTCCGGTCGAGTCGACCACCGGCAGGCACGTCATCGGGGAGTGTTTCGTCCGGCATGTCCTTCCGGATCAGGCAGACGCACCGAGGTCGCCACCATCACGTTGCCGATCGGCTGCCCGCGAGACGGCCCGCTGGAGGAGTTCGATATCGTGTCGGACCGTTCGCCACCGAGACAGCGACTCGAGTCGATCATGGACCGCTGCGTGATCGCCGTCCTCTATCCGAGCGACCTCGACGGAATCCGGGGAGGGAACACCGAAGGAACGCTGGAGGTCAGCGTCCTCCTCGAGGAGCTGATCCAAGCGCTCCCGGAGTTCCGCATGAGTATGTTCGTCGGCTAGCCGTTCGACGCGCTTCCACTGAAAATACGACTCGTTGCGTCGATACTCCGCCGGACGGCTCCCACGTCGGTCGACGATGCCCATCTCCACCAGTTGGGTGAGCGCGTCTCGAGCCCCGTCAGTAGAGCAGTCCGCACGATCGGCGATCGCGCTCGCTTTCGTATAGTCCGTGACGCCGGTTATGATGTCGTACACCCGCTGAAACGTGGTTCGCTCACGCTTCCACTGTTGTCGCGTCTCCTCGCGCCCGTTCGACGACGCCGGGTCCCACGTAGAGTCCCCTGACATACTCTCGGAGACGACCTCAACAGATATATATCTTTGGCAGTAGAAATATATCTACTTCTTCAGCGAGACCATCCGAGAACGACCGAGTCAGTGACACAGCGAGCAGTCGGACGAACGCTGATGAATCGGAGGTCGTGAGACGTAGTCTGCGCTCACTCGATCAACTCGCTCTCCCGTGCCACGTCTTCGAGCGTGTTCACGTTCACACACTCACCCACCCGAACCGTCGCCACCTCGTACCCCGCCCGCACCAACAACCCCACGGCCTCGCTCAACTGGTACTCGCCCTCGGCCGATGGTCGAAGCAACGCACAGGCGTGAAACACGTCCTCGGGGAGGACGTAACACCCGGTCGTGACCAGTGTCGACGGCGGGCCCGTCGGCTTCTCGACGATCCCCGTCACACGTCCCGTCTTATCCGTCCGGATCACACCGGTCGTCGCCGCAACTTCGACTGAAACCTCTTCAACCGCCAAGACGGCGTCTGCGCCCGCCACAGCCTCAACCGCGAGCCGGACGTCCTCGCGAAATACGTTATCCCCAATAAGGAGGAACGTCCCGTTGACGTGCGGTTCCGCCTTTGACATCCTCTCCGCCCTGAAGGGCGAAGATTCCCACGGCACCGCACCGCTGGGTTGGGATGGTTACGGTTTGTAGCGGCCTCGAAAGGCGGCTACTGGCTGTGCCAACCAGCCGTTACTCCTATCCCGGTATGGGATTCAGAGATACTTGTACTGCCTGCATCCCGAACTCCAAGCACAGAAAGGATGCTTTCTGTGTGGAATCGAGGAATCCCGATATTGTCCAATTAGGTGGGCGGACAGGCCGCCTCGGTTACCTCTTCGGACGACAACCACTCACTTAAAATACCCGTCCGAACGTCAAACGTGGTTCGTGTGGAGGTTGTCGGATTCATCCCCACGCTGAAGCGCCAGGCTTTCTCCTCGAACTTCCGTAACACGGCATGTCCAAGCCCTAGCCGATCACGCTGGTGAACGTACGTGATTGGGACGCCCTCGAAGGCGTCGTCGAACCGATCGACGATCTGCGCCGCCTCGTACCCGACAACGACGATCAGATCGTCGTCCCCGGCCTCAACCGCCGTCTCGAACACGTGCGCGAGTATCGGTCGCCCCGCCACTCGACGAGCCCCTTCGGTCGGTCGTCGGTGAACTCGCCGAGTCGACTCCCCCGACCCGCGGCGGGTATCACGGCGTCTATGTCGGGAAACGCCACACGCCGATCACCTACCCCCATCGACGGGACTGTCGCTTCCCGTGACCCTCCCACAGTTCGCGGCTCGACGGACGATCGATTCCGAGCCGACGGCCGACCGTACCGTTCACCAAACGGTTTTGTCGCCCGGCACGTAGGTACCTGACATGGCCGGATCGAATCACGGTGGGTCGGCGATCGGCGGCGTGGACGTGGCGGCGATCCGCCAGTATCTCGCGGAGACGGACGTCCGCTTCGCGATCCTGTTCGGCTCCCGAGTCCGGGGGGACACCCACGACTCGTCCGACGTCGACGTCTACCGCGAGCGGATAGACGCCGAATACGAGCGAACTGCCGCCGATTGGGAACGGGACCGTCGCGAGTTCATCGACCGGCTTGCGAAAGGAGACATCTAGCTGGTGGACGAGGCGGTGGTCGCAACGAAACTGGAGCAGGCACACGAGTACACGAACGATCCCACACCGATCCGGTCCTTCGAGCTGGACGTCACAGATACTGGATCGATGGAGCGTCTTCCGAACGGTTCTGTAGGTGCTCGTCGACGACTTTCACGACATCACCGATCCACCGTCCAGCCTGTCGGACATAATCACGCGTCTGGATCTGTGTGCATCAAGCGACGATCGACGACCCAAACGAGACTAGCAAGCACCGCCGCAGCGATGACCGGCCACCGATCGGTGCTAAGATACAACCCATCGACCACAAGGCCATGTGTGACGAACGGCCACAACAACGGACTCGTGATCCCGGAGGGCTTGTACAACAGCAAATCGAGCACGTAGTGAGAACTGGCACCAACACTCAAGAGAACGAACACGACACGCCGATACGCGTTCGGGACGAGGAGTGCGCCAATACACACAATGAGGAGCGTGCCACCGACACGGTGGAGCGGGCTCCACGTGAACGGCAGCCCCAAGAGTACTGAAATCGTTTCCTCAGGGAGTACCAGATCAATCCGATTGAGATCGGGGAGCGTCGATCCGATCATCACCGCCGTGACGAACGGATAGGAGATCCACTCGTACCGCCACGAGAATACGATCGCGAGGGTGTACCCAATCAAAATATGGGTGAAGAGATCAGCCACTGGCTTCATCCTCCGACAGATAGCGGGTGTGAAGTGGTGTGTCCCGAGGTGAGAAGGTGACTGTCTCCGGATCGAATCGCCACCCATCGGCGATCCGGAGCGCAACGAACAGTGCGCCAAGCACCGAGATCGCGTACATATACGTCGTCTCCCACGGCTCTCGAACGACTGTCCGGTCCCGATCTGCGGCAAGCGTCCCGTCGGTCGTGAGCGTGCCATCGACAATGATGTCTTGCCCAACGGCGACGTCCGGCGCATTCTCGACAGGAAGGCGTTGTGTGGTGGTGCCGTCGGTGACCTCAATAATGACAGGATCAGTTGCGATCACGACGCCACCGGTCTCAACATGGTCGCCGGCCAAATCGGCTGGTGTTACATCAGACTCCGCGAGGTCAGGCCCCGGACTTGTGGGTGCTGGATATCCTCCGCCAGCAAGCACAAAGAGCCCACTGAGAAGGACGACACAGACTCCGAGTGCGACGAGTCGGGACCCGACAGCAGAAGCCATCTAGAGAGCTATCCGTCGGTAACCGATAAAGATCCATCGGTGGACCGGTCTACAGACAAGTCATTGACCTCCTGCAGAGAAGAAATCGTAGTTTCTGAAATCACGATTTCTATTTAGGTGAGTCCGTTGTTCGAACGCCTCTGTTAGCGAGCACTCCCGAATCTCGTAGACCGCCGGTTCCGAGATGTCGGACAGTGGTGGTTCAAGGAAGGCGTCGCCGAACCGGTCGACGATTCGCCCCGGCTCGTAGCCCACGACACGACTAGTTCGTCGGCACCCGCCGATTCTCGAACACGTGCGCGAGCAACGCCCGCCCAGCCACATCGATAAGCCCCTTCGGCCGGTCGTCGGTGAGCTCGCCGAGTCGACTCCCCCGCCCCGCGGCGGGTATCACGGCGTCCATACGGGAGACGCCACACGCCGGTCACCGAACCCCATCGACGAGACTACCGGATCCAGAAGGCACGCCGGTGGTCTTCAATCTCTGAGAGCACCATTAAGAGGACGTCACGCCGGTCGGTCGGGTGTGTCGTATCGTCTCCGGTCGTCAGTGCGTCCGGTCCCAGATGGACGTGGTCACGGACGTTGTGACAGTCGTTTGCGGCGATAGTCTGAAGTACATGGACTTCGGACTAACAAGTATGACTGCTGATCACAACCGCGTTCGTCCGGATGGTGGGATCGACGCGCTGGACCCGCCACCGAGAGATGTGATGGGTGAAGAGGCGCTCAAGCCAGAGACGCTGGCCCAGAACGCTCCTCGGCTCGAGACGGTCGTTCAGTTGCTCAACCACCCCGCACTGACCCGTGTCTACGTCTACGTGTGTTACTGGGGGCCGGTTGCCCCGCCGGAGATCATGGAGGCACTCGATATTTCGAAATCGACGACCTACGAGTACGTCGATCAGCTTGTCGACCTCGGCCTCGTCGACCGTGATGACTCGACGCGCCCCCAGCAACTGACTGCCGATCCGATCGTCATCGTCGAGCAGTATGCCCCAATCGTCATCACACCGACCGTCCTCCACGCCCTCGCGCTCCAAGAGGTCGACGAGGACATCGCGTACTTTATCGACCGCTACGGTATCGGGAAACTCATCGCAGCTTTACGGGGTGCTGGACTCCATTTCGCGGGCAAGACAACCCAGCGGATGGTCGCCACTGATATCGACGTTCGCGAAACGGAAGCAATGATGATCATCTACGCACTCAAACCGGCACTGGCCGTTGGCCGAGACCACGATCCGTTCTTTGAGTATCTGTTCCCGGATGTAGATGACGAAATGGATCTCCCTGACCTTGACGCAATATCTGATGCCCCGACTCACTCGTCGGATCTCGATAGGTGAGTCGGACGAATGGACACCGACACACCATTCTCTGCTGACCAAGACATCCTTGTCGACGCGAATATCTTCTACAGATAAGCAAGGCGAGTGCCTTGGGGCTTGACCCTGAGGTAGTTCACGCAATCGGTAGTCCTTCGAATCCTCAGTATCAGCGCTTCCGGAGTGCAGTCCAAAATGCTGGCGTTGTCTGCAAACTCCCCCGACGCGTGATCGGTGAACTTGGAGGACCAGAGACGGACCGTGTCCGAACGTCACTCGACGAGGGTTGGGCAACAATCATTGATGCTCCCTCACCGACGGATGGCGACGCTGTCGCCGCGAGTGATATCGCCAAACGAACTATTGCAAACGAAACCGATCAGGCCGAACACGAGGTCGAAAAAAAACAGATGCGATTCTCGCCGGGCTAGCGATCCAGTACATCAGAGACCGTTCATCGGAAGGTGTTGTGGTCCTAACAGATGATAAGCCTGCGAAAAAGGGAATCGAGAACGCAGTCCGAGTGCAAGGGTACACGGACACGAACCACCGAGAGCCCAATATTCGAAGTCTTTTACTCGAGTCGGTGACTTCACCCAAATGAGATGGTGGACCCCGACCACGTCGTGACTGCTGAAGATGTTGCCGACGCGACTGGCCAGTCCATCGAAACGGTGGCCCGGGTCTGGCACGAGCTGGCCGAAGAGCAGGTCGATACCGAAGAGTCCGAGTCGGAATCCACGGACCGTCGCCGGATGTTTTCCGACGAGTAACTCATTTTCGTTAGCACGTCACGTAGCCTGCTATACACGGACGCGTCGATCCTTCCTGGCAACCCATCGTTCAGACCGGAACCCCGTCTCGATCGGTCGCCCAATCGTACTCTTTCAGCGCTGCTTTCACGACCGGCAACCGGTCAGCGAGGTGGTCCCACTCGCTGGCGATATCCCGCCATCTCTCGACTTCATCAGAGGCATCGACATCGGCGACACTCGCAAGGAGTTCGCTTGGCGACTCAACGTCGTACTCGGCTTCCCACTCTGCGATCCGTGTCTGCATCGATTCCAAGGTGTCGGCAAGCCCTCCCGGTCGTGCTCGCGTTGGAGGGTTGCGACTTCGCGATAGGTCGCCATCAGCTGATCGACGCAGTAGAGCGTCTGGCTCCCGCGGTCGGTCTTCTGTAAAACGGTATCCTCGACGAGCTGATCGAGGTACTTCTGGGCCAGCTTCTCGACAATTCCCGTCACTCCCGTTTCGTCTGTCTCGATCACGCCGGTCGTCGTCGCGACCGCGGGCGACACCGCCTCGACCGCGAGCGCGGTGTCTGCCTCCTCGACGGCCTCAATCGCGGGCTCGACGCTTCCCGCGAAGACGTTGTCGCCGTTCACGAGCAGGAACGTCCCGTCGACGTGCTGTTCGGCCTGTAACACCGCGTGCCCGAGCCCCAGCCGCTCGCGCTGGTAGACGTAGGTGATCGGGACGACTTCAAAGGCGTCGCCGAACCTGTCGACGATCCGCCCCACCTCATAGCCCACGATCACGACCAGCCTGTCGACTCCGGCGTCGACCACCGTTTCGAAGACGTGTGTGACCCCGGCGAGATCGAGTCGGGTCCGAACGCCCACGAATCGACGAGCGGATGTATCGCTGTCCGTCTACCGAGCGTCTGCATCGCCGTCCGGTCGAGTCGATCGCCGTCAGGCACGTCATCGGTGGGTGTTTCGTCCGACATGTTCTTCTGAGTCAGTCGGACGTTCCCAGATCGCCACCGTCACGTTGCCGATCAGTTGCCCGCGAGACGGTCCGCTGGAGCAGTTCGGTGTTGTGTCGGATCGTCCGCCATCGCGACAGCTACTGGCGATTTTCGCGTGCGCTCGACCACGAAGCCGAACACGTCCTCTACTGTCGGTCTAGCGGGTGCCGGCACGTTCGAATTCGAACGCTCCCAAAAAGGGGAACCGTTTTACTCCCTGCCCAACACCCACGCACTAATGCGACTCTCGGGTGGTCTCCAATGGAACTGATTGACGACGACGGCAACCTCTTTGGCGCCGTCAACGTTATCGACGCGCTCGTTGTCCTCCTCGTCTTGGCGGTCGTCATCGCAGGCGCTGCCCTCGTCTTTGGCGGCGACGACGCACCCGAACCAGACACCCAAACCACCTACGCCACCCTCGATATGGGCACGCAACCCGCCTACATCGTCGACGCGATTAATGAGGGTGACACCTACGAACCCGACGGATCCTCCTCGGCCACGATTACGGATGTCCACCTGACTCCCCGCGGGAACGACATCGGCGTCACCCTCCGCGTTGCTCTTGAAGGCGAAGCGAATGATGGTACGCTGACCTACGGGAATGCCCCACCGCGTCTCGGCCGCACACTCGCTATCGAAACAAGCCGGTATCAGGTAGAGGGTCAGATCCGTGCCGTTGGAAACAGTGATGCGCTTACCACCGGGGAGCGACGCGTCATCATCCGTGACACCCTCGACGCCGAAACCGCCTCTGCGGTCACCCCTGGCGACGAGATCCGCTTGGCTGGCCGCACTGTTGCGACCATCGACGATGTTGCGACCTACGCGACGAACACCTCTGGACAGACCCGACTTCTCGCCGAGACGACGCTTGCGACGCACCGTGAAGACGGGTACACCCGCTTCGGTGGCGTTCCTCTCCAACGCGGACAGTCACTCACACTCCCTGCTGATGACTACACCATTGAGGGAGATGTTGAGCGCACCAACGGTGATGGACTGGGCGAGACCGCCACCCGGAACGTCACGCTTCGCATGACGGATGTGCGTGAAGACACCGCTGATTCGATTGAGCCAGGGATGATCGAAGGCCCGGCCAATGACCCCGTTGCAGAGCTCACCGATGTGGACACAGAACCATCGCTCATCATCGCCACCGGTGATGACGGGAGTGTCAACGTCGTCGATCATCCGATCGATCGCGACGTGACGATCACTGCACAGTTCCAAGTCCGAGAAACTGCGACGGGTGTCCTGTTCAAAGGCGACCAGCTCCGCGGTGGCACGACTATCACCCTCGATCTGGGGACGAGAGTTATCGAAGTCGAGGTGGTGGGCGTCTCCAGATGACCGACTGCGGCCGGTCTCCCCCAATCCCCCCTGCACTCTTTCAGCGGCACTCGAGAGCGAGGTGTAGCGTATGACGGCTCGCTCGACAGAGGAGCCTGACGCATCTCCTCGCGATGTGTCGGACGACACGCCGGCCATGCTGGCCGGCTCTCGTGTGGCATCAGCTGTGCGGACTGCGAGTGACCGCGTCGGTTTGTGGGTGCGTACCTCGGCGCTCTTTCAGTGGCTCACCGCTGAACCCGATCCCGAAGTGATCGTGATCGACCTTCGGGAGACGTGGACGGTCGGGCCGTTCTTGCGTATCCTGGACTGGGTGATCGAGCGACTTGTCGATAGTGCAGCCGATTCTCGTGCCGTCGACATCGCCCAGCGCGGGGCCACCGCGACGTTCGCCGCGCCGCTTCGGGCGGCCGGACTCGGCGTCGCCACACTGGGCGCCGCCGTCGCGATCACCAGTCTCCCCGGTGGGGTCTCGACAGTACGTCTGGTTGTCGGTCTCGGACTCGCTGTTGGGGGACTGCTCGCGATGCAAGATACGCGTGACTGGGAAACACTCCGGGAGACGCGTCCCGTCACACTTGCCATCGCTGCGCTTGAGCCACCAGCCCCCCCGAATACTGACGGTGACGACACAAACGGACAGTCGCATGCCGATTCGGGTGTGAATTCGACTCGCTCCATGGCTGACGATGCAGACGACTCGAAGTTGCTGTCCTCGGACTCGCTGAAAGCGACTGAGGCGTCGGATTCAGACGACTCGAATGGACTGACTTCGGACTCGTTCAAAGCGACTGAGGAGTCGGATTCGGACGACTATTGACTACTCAAATCGAGAATCTGTATCGCTTAAGTAGTCGGCTCAACCCACATGAGATAGTGAATTCCACGGATATCGCGGTCGCAATCCTCGCGGGGATCGTCCAAGGAATCGTCGAGTGGCTCCCCGTATCCAGTCAAGGGAACCTCGCGTTAGTGCTGACGGCGGTCGGTACTGAACCTGATGTCGCACTCCAACTTGCGCTGTTCTTACAGGTGGGGACGACCCTCTCTGCAGCGACGTACTACCGCGACGAACTTCGGACAGTCCTCGCCGCAGTGCCGGACTGGCGACCGCGAGCAGCCTACGAGGGGGAGAATGCGATCGCCTCGTACATCGTGGTCGCCTCGTTTATGACTGGCCTCGTGGGAATCCCGCTCTACATCTTCGCCGTCGATCTGGCTGGCCAACTCACCGGTGGCGTATTTATCGCTGTCATCGGACTGTTGCTAGTTGCAACCGGAATTTTGCAACTCGCGTCTGAATCCGTCTCGATGGGAAAGAACAAAGCGCCAACATTCGCGGATTCAGTCCTCGTCGGCGCCGTTCAGGGGATCGCGATCCTGCCCGGCGTTTCGCGATCGGGGATGACCACGAGCGCCTTCCTCTTTCGCAGCTATGAGGCGCCGACCGCGTTTCGACTTTCGTTTTTGTTGTCGATCCCAGCCAGTCTCGGCGCAGCGGCACTCACACTACTCAGTGCTGGTGGTCTCCCGGGGATCAGTCCCACGGCTGCGTTCGTCGCGCTTGCTGTCAGTGCGATTGTCGGCTACCTTACCATCGACGCGCTCATGCGGGTCGTCGAGCGTGTCCCGTTCTGGGCGGTCTGCTTCGGACTTGGTGGGTTAGCGATTGTCGGGGGCGGTGTCGTGTCGATATTGACCTCCTCCCCGGCCTGAAGGGATTGCCAGACTGTCTCGCGTTCTAGTTGCCCGCAGGCACAGTCTGGCAACGAAGCGGTAGCCAGTTGGACGGCTCTCTCGTTGCCCTTCACACCAATACTGGTCAGTCATTCGTGAGACGGTCCCGTGTGAGCACCTCACCGGGCGCTGTCGTCGCACCAACGCCCATCGTGACGCCGGCGTTCAGCGACGTGTTGATCCCCGTCTTCGCGTCGTCGCCGACGACCACACCGAACTTTCGCCGACCCGTGTTGACCCGGTCGCCTTTCACGGTCAGCCGAACGTTCTCGTCGTCGTGGCGCAGGTTCGCGACGTTCGTTCCGGCGCCGACGTTCACGTCGCGACCCAGTATCGAATCGCCGACGTAGGACAGGTGACCGACCGACACGCCGGCCATGAGCACCGAGTTTTTCACTTCGACCGAGTGACCCACATGACCGTCTGGACCCACGACGGTCGCCCCCCGAATGTAGGCGTTCGGTCCGACTTCTGCACCCTCACAGATCAAGGCCGGCCCCTCCACGTATGCACCCGATCGAACACGGGCGCCGGCCTCGACGACGACAGCTCCCTCTAGGTGTACACCTTCCTCAACGGTACCGTCGAGTTGCTGGTCGTCCCAGTCGCCGAGGACGACCTCGGTCGCCTCCAACAGCTCCCACGGCCGCCCGACGTCGAGCCACGTGCCCGCATACGATGCGACCGCAATCTCGCGGTCGTCAGCAAGAAGCAACTCCAGCGTGGTCGTGATCTCGTACTCACCCCGCTCGCTTTCGGGCGTTCGCTCGATGTACTCGAAAACGTCCGGCTCGAACGCGTAACAACCAACATTCGCCAGCGATGTCGGGGGATCTGCGGGCTTCTCGATGATACCCGCAAGGACATCACCATCGGTGCCATCCTCGCTCGTCGTCGAAATAACACCGTACGACTGTGGGTCGTCGACGACCGTAGCGGCGACTGCAGTCCCACCCGCGTCGGCTAGCGCCCGCGGCAGTTCGGGATCAACGAGTACGTCGCCGTTGAGTACGATAAACCGGTCGTCGACGACTGACTCGGCCTGCGCGACGGCATCGGCCGTCCCTCGCGCCTCTTCCTGCTCGACGTAGTGAACGGGTCGGTTTCGATACGAGTCACCGATCGTCTCGCGGATCAGATCGCCGCGATAGCCGATCACGACCACGAACTCGTCGACAACCTCGTACGCGGCGTCGAACGCGTGTTCGAGCAGCGATCGGTCGCCGACCGGGAGCAGCGGTTTTGGTCGCCGATCCGTCAGTGGTCGCATCCGCGTTCCACGACCCGCCGCGAGCACGACTCCGTACATATCTGGGTGCGACGACCGGACGAGGTAAAGCCGCTCTGATCGTCGAAGACGGCTCACGCCCCGATCGCATCGGTGTGTGCCCACCCACAAATCTGATCGGAGAGAGCCGCACGAGAAACGCAGAGCTTTTACGAAAAATTGGCTTTGTTGAAATCCTCTTTTTCAGACATATCCTCTCTCGAAACAGCTGTTCGCTGATGGCTGCTGACTGACCATTACGTGATCTCGTCAATCAGCTCAAACCCATTTTTGAACCGCACACGATTCTCGAACCCGTGGGCGTCGAGTGTCGCAACAACCGCCTCGCCGGCGTCGATGTCGGTCGTCACGATACAGACCAGACCGCTATCCGCTTCGAGCCTTTCAACTGCGGCCGCAGCAAGCGCGGTGTCAGCCTTTTCGATCCGATCCTCGCTTCTTTTCGAGGATCGAGCGATATACGATCGGACACCGTCCATCACTCGTGATACCGTCCCGTTCGTATAATCAGGCTCGTCGGCAACTGTAATCCAACCAGCGTCGATGGCGCTGTTGATCGGAGTCTGGCCCGGCGTACTTCTCTCCGGCGCACCACCGAGTTCGTCGTAGACCCGCTGCGGAACGACGAACGTGAGGTCGTTCCGTCGGGCAAAGCGTTCGAGAGCGGTGTACTTGTTGTTCTGTTGCCGACCACAGGCGATGAACAAACCTGTATCCGCTATCCAAGTCACGGAATCCTGCAACGGGTCGAACGTCTCACTCATCGCTCTCGTAGTCAGCCTTCGACCGTCGGATTCTCGTTGGCATCCCGAATCTCGTCGAAGTAGGGATCAACCGGCTCCATGTCGAGGACGACGTCTCGTAGTGCCTGTAACACGGCAATTGCGAAGGCGTGCTGAAGGTCGAGTTCCCGGGCTGCAACTCGCTCCGACATGTTCCCGTTGGCGTACGGTATCGCATACGTTAGGGCGGCAGCGAGCTTTCCGAGACCGTCTCTCTCGATGAGGAGATTGAGGTCCTGATCCCGAGGAGATCGGCCGAACGCTTCGATGAGCGTCGGCGTGATCGTATACTCGTCTCCCCCGAGATTTGTCGAGAGAGTGATCGGGACTGCTGAATACGTGTGTGTTTTCTGGCCCTCATCTCGAGTGAGGACCTTGAGCTCAACGAGCGAGCCGGCATCGGAATACGCTGTCGTCCGGGGAATCTCCAGTTCATCGACAATGTCGTCGATAGTGACCTCCTCTTGCCGGAGCACGAAGGTGTAGAGCCGCGCCAGTCGTGGCTCTTCCAGCAGCTGTGCAACTGACAGCAGGCCGTTGACGGCGCGTTCGGGGTCTCCAGCTGCCTTCGACATACAATTCATAATTCATGTACTAGATAATAGTGTTTGGGGTTGCCCAATCGGACGAGATACTTCGGAAACCCTGTGCCGAGCGATTCGTGAGTCCTCTGTATTGACCGCAACCGGGGCAGAATATATCACCTACTGAGGATTTCAACAGAGCCGAAAAATTCGAGGCGAAAGCCTCGCCCTTCACAGTAGTTGCCGAATCGGCCCGTATCAGTCACCGATCGGGTGTGAACAACGGTCTTCAGTTATATACGTAATAAAGAGATATATAAATAGAATACACCGAGTTTGATGACCAGTATCCTCGATATGAGACGTGTTGTGAGGTTCGGCAACTACTGTTTAGCGCGGGGAGGATGTCAAAGATAACAAGGCGAGTGCCTCGAGGCTTGCCCCCAAGGCGGTTCACACCCGATTAGCTGCTCGCTCGACCAGCTCGTAAGCCGTCTCGAACAGCGCCTCAGTATCGGCTTCCTCGCGTGCTTCAGCTGTCACTCGCACCAGCGGCTCGGTGCCGCTCGCACGTACGAGGAACCAGCCTGCGTCGGTCTCCACGCGAATCCCGTCACGTGTCGAGATGTCGTCGAACTCTGCAGCCGCAATCTCGGCGACGGCCTCGACAACTGTGCTCTTCGAATCTGTCCGCACCGACTCACGCCGGATCGGATATGTGGGCAGCTCGTCGACAAGCGCCGCGAGCGATCCCTCCTGAACAACTAGCGCGGCGAGTACAAAGGCGGCGAGTGGCCCGTCTGGACACTGGGTGTGTTCGGGGAAGATCCACGCGCCGCTCGGTTCACCTCCGAAGACGACGTCTGGTTCTTCGGTCGCGGCCGCAACGTATGCATCCCCCACAGGCGTATATATCACCTCAGCACCCACGTCTCCGACCGCGTCCGCGACCAAGAGGCTCGTGTCGACTGGTACGGCCACGCGGTCACCCGCTTCGGCCTCACGACGAGCGAACAACGCGAGCAGCGCGTCGCCGGAGACGAACTGCCCGTGTTCATCGATCGCCATCAGCCGATCAGCGTCCCCGTCGTGAACCAGCCCTAAGTCCGCGTCGGTCGCCCCAACAAGTTTGCAGGCTGTCTCGCAGTGTTCGGCTGTCGGCTCGCTCGGTCGGCCGGGGAACCGTCCATCACGCTGGCCGTTGAGCGTCTCGACGGTACACCCCGCGGCGTGGAGTGCGTCGGCAGTCACGCGGCCGACACCGTTACCCACGTCGACGATGACGGACAGATCGTCGGGTAGTGACACCGCTGCGTGAAGTGCGCGCTCGTGTTCGGCACGAGGGCTCTCACCGTCACGTCCGTCGTTGATACGACTGACTGTCCCGATCGCGTCGTGGGACGCGGCCGCGAACTCGCCCTCACGGACGATCTGGGCGATGCGATCGTTGCGCTCATCATCGAACGCACGGCCCGAGGCGGTCCAGAGCTTGATCCCGTTGTCGGACGGGGGGTTGTGCGAGGCGGTGACGACGACGCCCGCATCTGCGTCCTCACGACTCACCGTCCGCGCGACCGTGGGTGTCGACTGTACGCCGACATCCGTAACGTCGCCGCCACACTCCGTGATCCCCGCGGTGAGCGCCCGGCTGAGCATGCGCCCGCTTGCGCGAGCGTCACGGCCGACCACGACTGTCTCGGCGCCGTCAGTCACAAGCGCCCGTCCCACGTCGAGTGCGAGATCGGCCGTGACCGTCTCGCCGACTGGACCGCGCACGCCGCTGGTTCCGAACATACGCTCGCGGTCGGTGGCCGTACCAAAGACGATTCTGGAAGCGTCGTCCATGTGCCCGAGGACCGCAACGGCTCAGGCCATCACCGAGCACCGGCCGAAACCGATTCTCCTCGAGACGACGCCCCAATTTCGGAAGCTGTTCGACGCGTTCATCGACGTGGGAACGAAAATCTCCACCTCGTCGTTGGCTACATCACAATTGACGCGCTTATACCGATTCGAGGGGAATACCTGCGGCTTTAGCCACAGGATGAATCCGACAGAACTCTACACGAACCACTGTTCGGTGGTATCCCCGAGTTTCCAAAGTCCGCAGTTTCAAGTGGTGTCAATTCGTATCTGAGGGTAAGGTCAGGTCGGAACGGAGCGATTCCGAACGGCCTTCGGAGGCGGCCTCGCCGCCGCTAATGAGACAATATCCGAAACACCAACACGGTGAACGCGAATGCCAGAAGCGTTCGTCTGTGCCTGTTGGTCGAGCAAGCCCAAAGATACCTCCAAGTCCGTCGAAGTGTCGGCGACTCCCTGCTGGCAAAAATAACAGGTGGGAGTCAGCGGCATTGAGGATAGGAGTACCGGCGGTTTGGCACCGCCAGTCAGCCACCGTTTCGTGATGGGTTAAACGGGTTCCCGAAGAAGAAATCGGACTCATGGTTGCGAACCTGAAACTCCCACCGCTCGGGATTCCTCCGCGTTCACGCGGAGGAGGATGTCAATTTGCGCTCTATCGTTTCCGTTGAAATCCTCTTCTTCGGCTCTGTTGAAATCCTTAAGATCTGATAGGATCGAGGTGCGAGATACAGAGGATGTAGTTAGCACCTGAACGATGTTATTTTCTCCGTCTATATCCTGAATTAGCCGATAGAATGTGCCTGCCAATTGCTCATATCTTTATCGCGGACAGGGAGGTATGCAACCCTGATTTAATGGAAAAGGTTGAGCTTTTTCAAGATGGTGGTAGTACACATCGATTCCGGAATATATCTGATTTGCGGTATTAACGTCCGGTAAACCAGCACTGATTGATATACAGAATAATTCCATCGCTGTATGCCAGACTGTTTCGTAAACAGTGGCCATTGCGAAGGTTCTACGTGGGATGAATGTAATGAGTGTGATATTTATGTTTGTCCTCCTTGCACGGGAACCATGTCTGAATGTCCTAACTGCGGAACTACTTGGGGGTGGGGTTAGCAAATAGCTCTCACGATACATTTACTGTACTGAGCGATCCGGCCTGACCGAATCTGAGAGGAACTTAGTACGAGACTTGCGCTCTGTATTCAGCGTGCTCTCTCCAACCTATCACAATTTGAGGATTTCAACAGAGCCTCTTCTTCAGATATATCATCGTCTGAAGCAACCGGTCGCTGAGGAGTGCGTATTGAATGACCATGCCACCGACATCTATATCAGTATGAAAAAAGTATGAATATACATGTCCAAACACAAACGGAAAGTCGGAGATCGGGGGCAGGTGACGATTCCGAAGGAACTGCGAGATCGTCGTGGCATTAAAGGCGGTGACGAAGTTGAATTCGTCGAAGTGAATGACGAGATCATACTCAAACCGCCGACAGATGAAGAACGGCTTGCTGAAGGATATCGAAAGAGGGCCGAACGGTCTCGTGAGTTGGCTGAAGAAATGGAAGAAGCTTCCTCAGAAGCAACCGGGCATCTCGGTGACGCACCCGGCTGGAGCGAGTGAATTCTGGAGTCACGTGTGCAGGTACGCCGCGGCGACATTGTCATCGTTGAACTGAATCCCACGAAAGGGAGTGAGCAGCAAGGAAAGACCCGGCCCTGTGTTATCATCCAGAACGATGTTGGGAATCAGTACTCACCGACAACCATCATCGCTCCATTCACAACGCAGTACACGTCTGGAGACACGTACCCGTTCGAGGTGGAAGTACTGGCTTCGGATACTGCCCTCGATCACGATTCAGTGGCAGACCTCAGTCAAATCCGGGTTGTCGACATCGACAAACGTGTGAAAAAGAACATTGGATCTGTCCCGTCATCAGATATGGTGAAAATCGACTCGGCAATCAAAGATAGCCTCGGCATTTGAGCGAAAAGTTCCGTCAGTGTATCGTCTGTCGTCGTTCCTGTGTTCTTTGAACGATTCTCTCCGCTGAGGAGTGGTCTGTGGTGTTCACTCCACAGTCACGCTCTTCGCGAGGTTTCGGGGTTTGTCGATCGACCGCCCAAGCTGGTTCGCGACATGATACGCGACCAGCTGTAACTGCGTGTTCGCAAGCAGTGGCAAAACACTCGGATGTGCATCGGGCAACTCCAGCGTGTGGTCAGCGTACTCAGAGACTCCCGTACTGCCGTCCGTTACTGCGATGACCGGCGCATCGCGCGCTTCGACCTCCTTCACGTTGCTCACCGTCTTCTGAGCTGCTTTATCATCATCGGTGACGACGGCGATCACTGGTGTATTCTCGGTGACGAGCGCAAGCGTTCCGTGTTTGAGCTCGCCAGCGGCAAGTCCCTCGGCGTGTTCGTAGGTGATCTCTTTGAACTTCAGCGCTCCCTCGAGAGCAACCGGATGGTTTGTGTTCCTGCCGATGAAGAAGTAGCCGTTCTGGCCGACGTACTCCTCGGCGATTGCCGCGGCAGTCGATTCATCGAGTACCTGTTGGATGAGCCCCGGCAAATCACGAAGCGCTTCGAGTCGTTCTCGCGATGCCGTCGATCCGTTTTCACACAGATGTTCGACGAGCAGCGAAAGTGTCACCACCTGACTCGTGAACGTCTTCGTCGCGGCCACGCCGATCTCCGGGCCAGCCCGGATATAGAGCGCTTCATCACACTCTCGTGCGGCTGTTGAGCCCACCACGTTCGTGACAGCCACCGTTTGTGCACCTCTATTCTTGGCTGCTCGCAGGGCAGCGAGTGTATCAGCAGTCTCGCCACTCTGTGTGACCCCGATGACAAGCGCATCACCGACCGGGGGCGTCTGTGTCGCGTACTCGCTTGCCAGAAATGCCTGTGCCGGGATACCCATCGCTTGGAACCGTTGGGCGCCGACGAGGGCTGCGTGATACGATGTCCCACAGGCCACAAGCTGGACTGTTTGTGGCGAGTCTATCGCATCTACGTCAGTGAGTTCGACAGTCCCATCGAGCTGATTAATCCGGCCCGATAGACACTGTCGGAGCGCGGTCGGTTGCTCGTTGATCTCTTTGAGCATGTAGTGGTCGTACCCACTCTTGCCCGTGTCTTCGATATCCCAGTCGACAGTTCTCACTGGCTTCTCGACGGGTGTTCCCGCAGTATCACGCACGGTGAATCCGTCGGCAGTCATCCGCACTGTCTCACCGTCGTCGAGGTATACGACTTGCTCAGTAAACTGCAGAAAGGCGGGAACGTCACTCGCCAGATAATATCCGTCGTCGCCAACACCGAGCACGAGCGGGGAGTCGTTTCGCGCTGCATAGATTGCGTCTTCACTTCCGAACACGACAACGATCGCGTAACTCCCCTCGAGTCTGGAGACCGCCCGCTGGAAGGCGGTCTCCGGATCGACGCCGTCAGCGAGGTACTGTTCAATGAGGTGCGGAATGACCTCGGTGTCGGTGTCGCTCGAGAAGGTGCGCCCAGCAGCTTCTAGCTCGTCTTTGAGTGTTTGGTAGTTCTCGATGATTCCGTTGTGAACGACTGCTACATCTCCGGTCTCGCCCGTATGCGGGTGCGCGTTGCGGTCTGTCGGCGGACCATGGGTGCTCCAGCGTGTATGTCCAATACCGATCGAGCCCGTCGGAGCGGCCGTCTCGATCGCCGTCTCGAGGTTTTCGATCTCGCCGGCTCGCTTGCGGACATCAATCCCGCCGTCGCTTACAGCGATCCCCGAAGAGTCGTAGCCACGATACTCTAACTGGTTTAACCCGGCCATCAACACTCGTGTTGCGTCTCCCGTCCCGACGTAGCCGATAATCCCACACATCAGCGGATCACCTCCCCTTCCTCGATGTTCGTGCGTACCTGCACTCCATCACCAACCGTTGCGTTCGGCCCGATTAGTACGCCGCCACACAGCGTTGCTCCACTGTGAATCTGTGCTCGATCTGCGATGACTGCGCCGAGGCGTCGGTCCGGATGGACTGTGGTCTGAACGTGGACGGCAGCCGGGCCACCGGCAGCAGTAACACCTGCTTCGATCTGGGCTTGTTGTCCGGTGACACAGTCACTGAGCGTCGTGTTCGGTCCGACGCGCGTGTCGTCGTCCAACACCGATCCCTCAACGACCGTGTTCGCTCCAATCGTGACGTTCCGTCCGACAACCGTGTTCGGCCCGACTACGGCTCCGGGTCCAATGACCGCGTCATCATCGATGACAACGGGTCCACGCAGCGTCACCGTCGAATGCACGCGAGCGCCGTCCGCGATCCAACAATCCGTTTGCTCTGTCGAGTGCTCCCCAGCAGGTCGGCCCCACTCCCGCTCCAAGAGTTGCTGGGAGGCTTCCAGCAAGTCCCACGGATACGTCGCATCTGTCCAGAATCCTTCTGTCCGGACACCGGTGACTGTCAACTCCGAGTCCGCAGCTGCTGCTGCAACGACGGCGGGAAGCGACAGTGAGCCCTCCACGCGCGGTGCCTGTCCAAGCACATCGAAGAAGACAGGGTCAAACGCATACACCCCGGCGTTCAATAGCTCATAGTCGCCATCAGTCGGTCGTTCGACCAGATCGATAACCTCCCCATCGTTTGTGAGTTCGACGGCACCGTACTGGCTCGCCGCCTCGGTTCGAACGACACCGATTGTGGCGATCGTTCCGGCGTCGCGATGGGCTTCGATGACATCGTCAACAAGTTCTGGGTCGACGAGTTGGTCACCGTTCACGACGACGAACGGTTCGGCAAGGGCGTCACGCGCTTGGAGCAGGGCGTGACCGCTTCCAAGTTGTTTTGCCTGATGGTGATATTCGAGTTGCTTGCCTCGATACGTCGGTCCGAATCGATCTTGGACTCGATCTCCGTGATAGCCAATAACGAGATGAATCTCATCAATCCCGTTGGCGATCAACCCATCGAAGACGTGCTCGAGGATGGGTCGGCCACCGACTGGAAGCAATGGTTTTGGACGGTTTGCAGTGAGTGGCTGCAGTCTGCTTCCCTCTCCGCCCGCAAGAACGACCGCTGTTGTGAGTGTCATTGGTAGACTGTGTAGTGGTACGGTGACTGATCGGTCCAACTACGACCGCGGTCAGTTTCGGTACGTCGTTGGATGGACAACTGCTCCCACCGTTTTGAGGCGCTGTTGTTCCTGGATAGGAATGGGTGACCGCCAGCAGGTGCTCTGCGATTTCGACGGATGTGTGGAGGACTGAGATGGTGCTGTCGTCCGTCTGTTAAGAACGAGGACAGTAGACCCACTCGTGTTGGGTGGTCGACGGCGCGCATGGCCGGCCATATTGGCCACCTGGATAAAAACGTTCGCGAAGCAGTCACCACCTCCCGCATCACCTGTGGACTCCTCACCACCAATCGTCCGCCATCGACGATTGCGGTGCTCGGTCTACACGTACTAGCTGATCGGTGGTTCGAGATCGGCTGGTCGCGCCACTCGATAGAACCGAACATACCGCACGAGAACGCGCCAGCAGACAACCGCCACGGCCGAGCCAACCGCATTGACGCCCATATCTCCGAACGCGAACGTTCGCGATGGGAGTCTCGACTGTAGCAGTTCGATCGTTACCCCGAACCCAACAGCACACACGAAGACAACAACAAACACCTGCCACTCTGCTAGGCGAGAATCCTGGAGTGCATACGCAAGCATCACCGCGAGACAGGCGTACGCGAGGAAATGCAGCCAGTCCGAGTAGGGAAACAGCCCAAGCGGTCCCGTCTGGAACGTTCCAGTACCGGGTCCCGCACGGATTGAGTAATACAGAATGATCCCTGCAACCGTGAAGACGGCACCCCACCGAAGTGGGTTCGGGATAAGCGGAAGTCGGAGTCGACGCATATACAGTCGGATTGATGTCGTTACAAAAAAGTCTCGTTACTCGACTCTCTGCTCGACGTGTACTTCACGCATTTCGCTCCTCCGATTCAGACACGCTGACGTTCGAGCATTCTCACTAGTCCTGTACCTACTACAGTTTGGACGAAATCCGCTCACCAACCCATCGCTACCATTAGCCTCAGCTGTTAAGTTGTGTCCCGTTTTGGACCGCATCTGCCGATACGTCGACAGGTTCCTGGTTGGAGTCAATTCCTTCACCACTGACTTCATAGGCACCTGAGTGTGCGACGACTACTGAATAGGTCCCGTTTTCGCCCGCTGTCGTTCGGCGTTCGTACGTAAACGGCTCATCGAGTCCGTCGACTGCAGCCTCGGTTCGAACTGTCACCGTTGTGTCCGGCGGGGCCTCGCCCGTTATTGTCGCGCCTGCGACCAGGCGATGCACCACCAGATCGGCTTCGCTTGGAACGTATGATAGCTGGTACCGACCCGAACCGTTCGCAGCCGCAGTTGCGCTCCCGCGTGCCTCAAATAGCTGTCCGTACGTCGATTCTGGTGGGAAATCAGAGTCGATCTCATGAATCACCACGTACCCAACCCGTCCGCTGAACCGATCAGCATACGGGTTCGGATTTTGTCCTTCAATAAACGGCTCATAGTTGGTTTGAGCGTAACTGTACGACCGCGCCTCGCCGTTTACCGCATAATTGAACATCCGACTTTTCCCCCATCCGGTCAACACGTAGTCGGGTCCCTCACGTTCAGTTGCGTCCGCGTCGATCCATTCGATTGCGCTCGCCTCTGCGTCAGTTGGGGCTACACTGTCGGTTATCGCCGGGATCATGAAAAGACTCAGGCTCGCGACGACGACCACGGCACCGATCGCGTATCCGGCCTGCTGCCAGGTGGTGTCTGACGGGGTCAGATTAATCTGCACCCGCTGGTCGCGTGATCCAAAGGGGGTTGGTCGATCGGCCAGATCGATAACCGATAGCAGATACACAAGTCCAAGTCCCGCAAAGACGGCGACTACTCCGGTCGCCTCACCAGCGAACCGAAGTTGGATAACCCCGAATCCGATCAGAGTGGTCCCATACCCCACGAGTACCAGCCACCGTGGTTCGTGCGCGCGGACACAACTCAATGCGACAACTCCAATTACCGGCAGCGCCACGAACAGAAACCATCCGAAATGATCGATCGGCCCAAAGATCACACCAAAATCGGCAGCGAACAGCGACCGCGTCTCGACGGCCCCTTCCCGGCCGAGGAGTGCACCAGTTGCGCGTTCAACCAGTCTGGCGGCCGCTTCCGGCTGAATCGCTTCAAAGCCAACCCACAGCGGCAGGATACTTACTACGGACACAGCAAGGTGGACCCCTGGATGAACGTCGAATCGACCCAGAATAGTGGCGGCACCCGCGACAACGGCGATTCCGACGGCAACCAACGCGAGCGAATACACAACGATCGGTTCCTGCCATCCCGCGCGCGTGTGTAGCGCGTAGGCGATCACAAACCCAATTCCGAGAGCGCTTACGAGCGGCGTTGCCGCGATCAGTGGATTCCACCCGGCACGCATGTCGGATGTTGCACGAAGCGTCGCGTAGACGGCAAGCCCGACAAGCAGTATCGGCGAGCCGTTCCAACTGTGGACCATCGCCGCAAAGACGAGCCCGAGTCCTCCGACAACAATCCACGTTGTCGGTGCGATGAGATGCCCTTGGCGTGTGTCCGAATCCCGTCCTTCGTGATCGCGTGCAAGCCAGAGTACGCCACCAATAGAGAGTGTAAGCCAGACATAATCGAACGCGTGGTGATCGAAGAAGCCGATACCCGAGTAGAGTACGTGTCCCGGTAGCAATGCAAAGACGACAACTGAGAGTACGCCGACCCGCTCATCATTCGTCGTCCACAGCCCCAACAAGTACACGCCTGCGCCAACGACGAGTGCACACAGAACTGGTAACCACGCGACGACCGTGATCGCGTCGCTTGCGCCCCCACCGGCGAGCCGTGTCGCCCACCAGCCCAGTGTGGGAACAAGGGGCTCACCGAAGCCTTGTCCTCCGAGAACCTCAGCGATCGCCTCGAAGTCGAGCGGGTTGGTGTTGGCCTCGGCGAGTCGTTCCACCCAGTAGAGATAGTAGTACGGATCATTCCCCGGAAGGAGGACGCGCTCGTCGCGAAACACCCGTCTGAGAGCCACAATCCGCGTCACGAAGAGGAGGAAGAATCCACCGACAAGCCCAAACAAGAGATCACGATGAACAGTGTCGCCAACCGACTGAATGCGCAGTCCTAGTTGCGATCTCAGCCCAGTACTGGCGTTTTCGTTGTTCGGTGGGTTCTCATAGGAGTCACCATCGAGTGCGGCCCGAACCGCTTCGTGGTCGACAACACGATAATGGTTGTCGCTGTCTCCGTTTGTGTCGGGTTGTTTCTCGACGATGCCACGAGAGACGAGTTCGCCGAAGGTCCCGGAATCCACGTCAACGCTATCAAACGACCACGGACCATCAGCATCAACAGCTAGGATCTCTTCGAGAGCCGTCTCCACCTCCGGCCGCTCATCGAGGAGGGCGCGCGTTTTCGCGTGCGGATCCGCCATTGTACGACCCTCTGCGGCCAACCGGGTAAAATCCTGCGTTGAAATGAGCGCTACACTCGATGTCACTCAGTTCGCCCTCTTTTGTCAGTAGAGGTGTCTTCGCTTGGAACAGATCGAATCTCACAGTTCCACAATTGAAAACGACTGTCTTACACCTGTCAGACGCCTATGAGGGGTGTTCACATACAGTCCAGAGACCACACAAAGCATTTATACTGACCACCTTAACAAACGGATGCAGACCCTACCCACAAATGCGACACGAAGGCGAGTAATCCGGGTCACGTCTGATTGTGCTCCGCTGACACGGTTGGTGGATAACGAACAGGCGGATGAAGACGCGGATAAAGCACACTGTCGCGACGTAGAACACAACAACAATGACAAACGACACAACCTACCGCACGAAGGCCAACGCGGTCTTCTTTGCGGCAATCATGGTGGTTTCCATGGTCGCAGTTGGATTTGCTGCCGCTCCTGCTGCAGCAGCTGCCAATGGCCATGGCGACTTCTCCTATAACCCCGGAAGCCCGTTCCAGGGACAAGACGTATCGACTACCAACCTTGGTGCTGACAACAGCAATGACTACCAGATCCGGCGTGTGACTGAGACCAATGATGGTCAGGTCACGAACAGCCAGTTCGTTGAGGACGTTATCCCCAGCGATGGCGAGATCTCTTACGATACCGAAGATCTCGACGCCGATGACTACTTCGTCGCCGGAGACGGCCAGCTGAACCGGACACCGATGCTGGACGACACCTTCGAGGTGCGCACCCAGAGTCTCAGTACCGAGTTCGATGATGATGAAGTCACTGACGAGGGTTCCAACGCTCTGACCGACTTCGACATTTCCTCGAACCGAGGAAGCTACACGCTCAACGTGAGTGCAGACGGTGACCTCGACGACGAGGAACTGTACGACATCTTCAACGACGGTGCTCGTGATTATAACACCGCGAAAAACACCGACGACTACACCGTTGATGCCGATGGTAATCCCACCGGTGGAGATTACTCTGGTAACTTCAAGGTCGGTCTCTACGACTCCGGTGAGGAAGACGCAGATGAGAAGATCCTTCTGTACAACATCGATGACCGTGAGTACGAGACGAACTTCACGGACATTGATTCCGATGACTACGACTTCGAGCTGAACGCCACCGAGACCGAGGCTTCGGACACCGCCAGTATCTCGGTCACCGAGCAGGACTCGAGTGCTGCGTTCGGTCAGAGCGTCTACACACAGACCGCCGGTGACATCGTCGAAGTCACCGTCGAACTCGAAGACGCTGATGAATCGTACGTCCAGTTCGGTAGTGAGGACGCTGGCTTCGTCGACATTATCCGCGTTGAGGACGACGACGATGACGACGAAGTGACCTTCGAGATCAATACCCGGACGCTCGGGGCCGTTGGCACCGATGCAGAGGACGCCGTCTACAACTCTGAAGACGACATCGTCGAGAGCTCAGTTCACGGCGATGCCGACGACGACATCGAGTTCCAGAATGAGGACGGCGGCGACCTACCCAATGACAACGACTTCGAGCAGTACCTGTACGAGCTCGACCTGATCGACGACCCTGACTACGATCCGAACACGACGCTCACCCGGCCGCTCCAGGCGACCGACTACGACATGGCAGCGAACGGGAACAACGTGTTCATCGTGAACGATGACGAGGAGTCCGAACTCGACGACGAGATCGGTCTCGCAACTGTCGACCTGACGCCGCCCGGTGTGCAGAACATCCAAACGTGGTCGGCGTCCGGTGACAACGCTGACGAGGATGACAACCTCGAAGACCTCCTCGACAGCGTGTCGCAGCGCGAGGACATCGCAATCGACGACCGGCTCGTCATCCAGGCCGAAGCCAGCGGTATCTACGGCCAGATGGCCTACCAGGCTAGTGGAGACGATGATGACTCGGACTTCGAAGCGCTGGACGATGGCTTCAGTGGTCACGCTCTCTACCAGCTCAACAACGTGCTCGGTGAGGGAGTGACGTTCGAAGTTGAGGCCGACGACGCGACGGGTAACCAAGAGCCGACGTCGCTCAACCTCGAAGACATGGAGACCAACGAGGTCTTCGTGCTCGTCGACAATGACGCCGGCGAGATGTACGTCGTTGCCGACACGAGTAACAGCGATGTCTTCAGCAGCTCGCTTGAGGACGGTACGGACTTCACGGCCGAACTCGAGTACGAGGCAGACGAAGACAACCGGTACGAGTTCAATGGCGAAGAACCGTACGGTGGTGCAGGTGACACGACCGCCGACGCGTTCCCGTACTTCCAGGCTGGTGAGGATAACACGCAGTCCGCCTCGACTGAGTTCACCCTCGCCGACCGTGAAGCTACGTTCAACAACGTGAACGATAACGATGAGGTCGAGATTGAGGTCGCCGAGGACGCGACAATCTCCGGTACGACCAACGTCGCGCCCGGTTCGGACGCGAGTATTCGCGTCCGCTCCGCGCAGGACGTCTCGCCCTCGTTCGTCGAGACCACTGACGCGAACATCACTGAGGACGGCGAGTTCTCGGCCGAGTTCGACTTCAGCGGTCAGTCCGTCGACGACACTGCGACGGTGAACTTCCGGGTCGCCGGGAGCTCCATCTCGGACTCCGACGCGGTCCTCATTGAGGAAGTCGAAGAGGAAGACGGTGAGGACGGCGAAGATGACGGTGAGGACGGTGAAGACACCGACGGTGAGGACGGTGAAGACACCGACGGTGAGGACGGCGAAGACACCGACGGTGAGGACGGCGAAGACACCGACGGTGAGGACGGATCCGACGACGGTTCCGACGGCGAAGACGGCGGTGACGGCGAATCCGAAGACGGCACGCCCGGCTTCGGTGCGCTCGTCGCACTCGTCGCCCTCATCGCGGCTGCGCTCCTCGCGACGCGGCGGAACGAGTAACGCAGCAGCGATTCACCACACTCGCTAACTATCGGCCCTCGCGGGCCGACCCCTTGCGGTTTTCTTTATCGCGCGACGCCTCGACCGCCTAGCGACGGCTATCGCGGTAACGATGACACTCGCGATCGACGGAGTCGTTCACCCGATTAGTTACACGCAGTCGCATACTGCCGATCGTGTTCCGCTGTCTCGGGGACTCTCCTGTCCGAATATTCAGGTGTTCAAACTGTCAACCACACAAAGTATATATGTTATTCTAATCACTTGTTAGCCACCCACTCGTCGCCGGCGGATTCAGGGACCCCCCGCGCCACGCCCGCCCTCGGTACCGCGGTTACGGATCGAGAAACGGACGGATCGAGAGACGGCCGGCCCGGAGACGCTGAGTCCGCGGGACGAGTGTACCCCCATGATACACAACGACACAACTCGACGGAAGGCCAGCGCGGTCTTCTTCGCGGCGATCACGGTTGTCTCCATGGTGGCGGTCGGCTTCGCGGCCGCACCCGCCGCTGCGGCGCCCGCCGGTGGAGACGCCCCTACAATCGACAGCGCTGACGCATCACACCTCGACGACTCCGGGTTCTCCCAGACGTCGTCGTACACGAACGCGTACCTCCGCGCCAACGGGAACGAGGCGAGCCTCGTCTTCCAGGGACAGGACGTCTATCTGGTCGGAAGCGACCTCGATTCCGCCTCGGAAGGTGATACGGTCGATCTGCGCGAGGTCGACAGCTTTGACAGCGGTACCGTCCAGTCCAGTTCGTTCATCGAGGAACTGACCATCGAGGACGCCGCCGACGCCGGATACCCGCAGGCCGTGGTCGACGAGACCGGCTCGAACGGCCTCGCGGTCGAAGTCGACACGGGCAGCTTCGACGACGGCAACTACTACCTCCAGGGCGCGGGCGACCTCCCGTCGACCCCGGATCAGGACGACACCTTCGAGGTCACGTCCCAGTCGCTCGACGCCGAGTTCGACGACGACGAGGTGACCGACGCGGGCACGAACGCGCAGACCGACCTCGATATCGAGTCGAACCGAGGAGGCTACAACCTCAACGTAAGCGCTGACGACGACCTCAACGATGAGGAACTGTACGACATTCTCGTTGACACCACCGACTCCGGTGTCGATTCATATGACGACGCGACTCCCGTGATCTACGACGACGTCGAGGACGGGAGCGCCGTCGACGACGCGAACGGTGACTTCAACGTTGTGCGCTACGCCTCCGGTGAGGAGGACGCCAACCAGAAGGTCGCCATTGTTGGCTTTAACGACGGCGAGCATCAGATCGACTTCACGGACATCGACGACGGCGACTACACGTTCACCTTCGAGTCCGTCGACACCGACGCTGAGACGACCGCAGATATCACCGTGACTGAACGGGATGCTGGTGCCGACTTCGGCGATAGCATCTACACGCAGACCGCCGGTGACGTCGCCGAAGTGACGATCGAACTCGAAGACACGGACGATGCGTTCGTCCAGTTCGGTAGCGAGGACTCTGGCTTCGTCGATATCCTCTACATCGAGGACGACAACGACGACGGCGAAGTAACCTTCCAGGTCAACACCCGGACACTCGGATCCGTCGGCACGAGCGCCGAAGACGACGTCTACTACTCCGAGGACGACGTCGTCGAGAGCTCGGTTCACGGGAACGCCGACGCCGACGTCGACTTCCAGGACGAGGACGGCGACGACCTGGCCGGCGACGACGACTTCGAGCAGTACCTGTCCGAGCTCGACCTGATCGACGACGCCGACGACGACGCGGACACGCAGCTCACCCGACCGCTTCAGGCGACGACCTACGACCTGACCGTGAACGGGAACAACGTGTTCGTCGTCAACGACGACGACGCGTCCGAAGCCGACAACGAGATCGGACTGGCGACGCTCGAACTGACACAACCCGGCGTCGAGAGCGTCCAGACGTGGGTCGCGCCCGAGAACGCCGCGGACGAGACCGAGGACCTCGACGCGCTCCTCGACACGGTGACGGAGCGCTCGGACGTCACGATCGATGACCGACTGGTGATTCAGGCCGAGGCCACCGGGATCTACGGCCAGTTGCTCTACGGCTCCGGGTCGGACTTCACCGCGCTCGATGAGGGCTTCGACGGCGACGCCCTCTATCAGCTCAACGAGGCGCCCGGCGAGGGCGTGACGTTCGAGGTCGAGGCCGATGACGCGACGGGCAATCAGGACGCCACGTCGATCAACCTCGAAGACGCGGAGTCGGACGAGGTCTTCGTGCTCGTCGACAGCGAGAACGGACAGCTGTTCGTGGTCGTCGACACCAGCAACGGCGACACCTTCGACGCGATCGAGGACGGCACGGAGTTCACGGCCAGCCTCGAGTACGAAGCCGACGCGGACGAGCGGTTCGCGTTCGGCGGTTCGAACAACGACTACGACCAACCGTACGGGAGCGCGGGCGGCGACTCGACCGACGACGCGTACCCGTACTTCGGTGCCGGTGCGGACAACACGCAGTCCGCCTCGGCCGAGTTCACGTTCGAAGACCGCGACGCCTCGTTCGACAACATGAACGAGGACGACGAGGTCCAGATCGAGATCGCCGAGGACGCGACGGTCTCCGGTGAGACCAACATCGCGCCCGGCTCGGACGCGAGCGTTCGCGTCCGCTCGAGTGATGGCGTCTCGCCCTCGTTCGTCGAGACGACTGACACCGAGATCACCGAGGACGGCGAGTTCTCGGCCGAGTTCGACTTCAGCGGGCAGGCCGCTGGCGACACCGCGACGGTGACCCTCCGGCTCGCCGGCAGCTCCATCGCGAGCGAAGACGCGGTCCTCGTCGAGGAAATCGAAGACGGGTCCGACGGTGAGGACGGCGAAGACGGGTCCGACGGAGAAGACGGAGAAGACGGCTCCGATGGCACCGACGACGGCGATGACGGCTCCGACGGCACCGACGACGGCTCTGCCGACGGTGACGACGGGTCCGACGGAGAGAACGGCTCCGACGGCGGTGACGGCGACTCCTCCGACGGCACGCCCGGCTTCGGCGCGCTCGTCGCCCTCGTCGCCCTCATCGCGGCTGCGCTCCTCGCTACGCGGCGTCACGAGTAACGCGGCTTCGACGCCTCACGCTCGCTAGCTACCGGCCCTCGCGGGCCGACCCCGTGCGGTTTTCTTTATCGGACTGCCCCCACTGAGCGACAGCGATCCGCGTCGCTTCGCGTGGACGCGCTGTCTCCCCCGAAATCGTTCGTCGACCGCGACGCGTCAAGTGGCGCGGCTCGCGCGCTTCGGGTTCGCCCTCCCTCCACTACTCGACGGCGACCGAGCCGCTTCCGTCGGCGCTCTCGTACAGGGCGTCGATAACGCGCATGTTCGCGACGGCCTCCGCCCCGTCGGTCAGTGGACGAGCACCGTCGTCGACGCGGTCTGCGAAGTGTTCCACCTGCAACCGGTACTGGTCGACGGGCTCGAACGTCTCGACGCCGCGCCGGCCGCCGATCTCGTAGGTCAGCTCCACCGGTTCGTCGGTGGGCGCGTCGAACGCGCGCTCGACCTCGATCCAGCCGTTGGTCGCGTCGACCCGGTAGCGCTGGACCAGCTGCGTGTCGAAGCCGCAGGCGACGCGCGCCGACCGGCCGTCGCCGTACTCCAGCACGCCCGCGAGCTCCGTGTCGACGCCGGCGTCGCGGGTGTCGTGCGTGTGAGCGTACGTCCGGTCCGGCTCGCCGAGGACGGTCCTGACGAGCGAGACCGGGTAACACCCAACGTCCATCAGCGACCCGCCGGCGAGGTCGGGGTCCAGCCGCACGTCGTTCGGCCGGTCGTACAGCGGGAATCGAAACGTCGAGGTCACGGTGCGCACGTCGTCTAACGCTCGTTCCGCCAGTTCGAGGACGCGCTCGGTGCGCGGGTGGTACCGGTACATGAACCCCTCCATCAGGGTGACGCCTCGGTCCGCGCAGTGGTCGGTCACCGTCTGCGCCTCCGCCGCGTCGCCCGCGAGGGGCTTCTCACAGAGCACGTGGAGCCCGGCGTCGGCCGCCCGGGTCGCCCACTCGGCGTGGAGCCCGTTCGGGAGCGGGATGTACACCGCGTCGAGCCCGTCGTCTTCGAGCAGCGCCTCGTAGGAGCCGTGGCTCCGCGGAATCCCGTGTGCCTCGGCGAACCGCTTCGCGCGCTCGCCGTCCCGGGACGCGACCGCGCCGACCGCGTGGTCGCTCGCCGCGATCGCCGGAACGACCGCTTTCCGCGCGATTCCCGCGGTTCCGAGCACGCCGAAGGTGAGCCGATCGGTCGATGTCGTCATGCTCCCGCGGACACCCCGGACGATCAAAAAGCCGTGTGGTTCGACCCCGGCCGTCTCTCCGCCTCCCGTTCCGGCCCCGTTCGGAACCACGACCCGGGCGTGAGTCCAGCTTCGACTACGGCTCTCGTTCCGGCTCCGGCGGCCCCGGATCGACGAGGGGGGAGTCCTCGTTCACGCACTCGGGGCGGCCGCAGACGCCGGCGTCGGCGCCGGCCTGCGAGACGCCCGCGTCGAGCGACTCGATGTCCCAGTCGACAGCGTGGCCGGTGGTCGACTCGTGGTCGTCCACGGCGGTCCGGGCGTCGCGAAGTCGGTCGTACGTCGCCGCGAACGAGCAGTCGCCACACCGAACCGCGACGCGCGTTTCGTTCATGGGGGGTATCTGGCGCTACGTCGGGATAACCGTCGGGGTCATCGACGCTCCGACGAAATCGAAAACGCTCCGGTCGCCGGAGCCGACGGTATCGCCGTCGCTACGCCGGCTCGTCGCCGTCGGGATCGGTCCGCCAGCCGCCCTTGAGCGTGACGAACCACACCGCGAGGCCGGCGAGGATCAAGACACCGGCCATGTACGGGATCAGCGGCAGCTCGATGCCGACGAAGTCGAGCACCGTCCGGAGCTCGTAGACGATCACGCCGACGATCGCGAGCGTCACGAGGAGTCCGCCGCGGGTCACGTCGACGGTCATCGAACCACCTCGACGAGCGAGGCCCACGCGTCGCCGGCGAGGGGCGGCGTCGCCGCGTTCGCGAGCGCGTCGAGCCCGGGCGCGAGCCACACCGGATACGTGCCGACGCCGGGACCGAGCAGTCCGCCGCGGTTGATGATCGCCGCCAGCGGGAGCGCGTACGCGAGGACCACGAGCGTGACCGCGATGGCGACCCACAGCCGGAGGTTGTCGAGCACGCGCGGCGCGTCGTCGGGCCCGGACAGCGCCGGGGGCAGCGTCTCCGCGAGCCCGGAAACCTTCGGGTTCCCCATCGTGAGCACGAGGTTCCCGATGAAGAGGATCGTCGAGACGAACAGCAGCGTCCCGCCGATCGCGATCTGAATGTTGAGCTCCTCGTACCCGCCGAACATCGTCGCGTACTCGAACCCGGAGTACTCGGGTTCGGCAGTCCGGCGCGGAACGCCCATGATCCCCTGCGCGTGCATCGCGTTCGACATCAGCGCCATGCCGATAAACCAGAGCACGACTTGGAACAGCCCGACCGCCCGGCTGTAGATCGGCTTGTTGGAGATCTGTGGCCAGATCCAGTAGGTGGCGGCCATGAACGTGAGCGCGACCGCGGTCCCCACGGTGAGGTGGAAGTGGCCCGGGACCCAGATCGTGTTGTGGATCATGTAGTTGATGTTCATCCCGGCGTTCACCATCCCGGAGAAGCCGCCGGCGGCGAACATCAGCCCCGCGAGCATCATCCCGGTGAACTCGGGTTTCCGCCACGGGAGGTCGGTGAGCCAGCCGAGGAGCCCGGTCCCGCCGCGCTGACGGGCGCCGTACTCGACGCTCGCCACGACCGTGAACGCGGTGAGCAGGCTCGGCAACAGCAGGAACATCGTGTTCGTCATCGAGATGAACTTGAACCCCTCCGCGATCCCCGGATCGAGGTACTGGTGGTGGATCCCGACCGGGGTCGATAGGAGGAGGAAGAGGACGAACACGACGCGGGCGAGCGGGTCGCTGAACAGCCGCCCGCCGGCGATCTTCGGCAGGACGGTGTACCACAGCAGGTACGCCGGCATCAGCCAGAAGTACACCACCGGGTGGCCGAAGAACCAGAACAGCGTCCGGGTCAGCGTCGGGTTGACCTGATCGATCAGCCCGAGCGACCACGGCAGCAGGAAGATGAGCACCGACGCCGCCACGGCGGACGACGCGATGTACCACATCGCCATCGTCATCAACACCATGAACGTCTGCAGCGGGATCCGCTCGCCGGGGTTCTCGCGCTTCCACGCGAGCCACGTCCGGAAGTAGTCGGCGCCGGCGATCCACGACCCGACGATGAAGACGGCGAGTCCCGCGTAGAACATCGGGTGCGCCTGCAGCGGCGCGTAGAACGTGAAGAGTACGTCCGCGCTCATGTCGATCGCGTCGGTGAATCCGGCGAGGATCGACACGCCGGTCATCGTCATCCCGACAGCCATGATCGCGTACCACGTCCACGTGATCCGGATGTCGATAAGCGGCCGGTCAAGGCTTCGGGTCACCGCCCACGTGAACAGTCCCACGAGGAAGAAGATGGTGAAGCTGATCACCATGAACACGCCGTGGGCGGTCAACACGGTGTAGTAGTCGGTCGACGGAATGATCCGCGCCACGTCGGTCCGGTGAAGTGTCTGGATGATCCCGAGAACCGCCCCGATCACCAGCGCGAGGAAGGAACTGAGCAAGGCGGCGCGAACGATACGCGCCTCTTCGGGGAACTTATCGACGAAGGTCCGATCGCCCTCGATGGCCTCGCTCATTCGCCGTCACCCCCGCTCGTTTGATTCTCGTACTCCGCCTGACTGACGACGTTCACCTTCCCCTCCATTACGTGGTGGCCGGCGCCGCAGTACTCGTTACAGATGAGCCCGTACTCCGTCGGCTCGTCCGTTTCGACGGTGATCTCCGAGACTTCGCCGGGGACGACCATCGTGTTGGCGTTCGTTCCGGCGACCTCGAAGCCGTGGATCACGTCTCGGGAGGTGACGTAGAACGTCACCGTGCTGTCTTCCGGTATCACGATCGGGTCCGGCTGGAACCCGAACTGGAAGGCGACGACGTACGCCGCGTACTCGTTCTCGCCGACCTGTTCGACACGGGGCTCCGAGAACCGCTCGTCCTCGTCGAGCGCGGTAGCATCGACTGGCTGCTCGCTGTCGCTGACCATCGCGACGCCGGGACCGACGGCGCCGTACGTGACGGAACCGAGGAGGAGCAGTATCAGGAGCACCGATGCCGCGAGCCACAGTTTTTCGTATGCGTGAATATGCATCTCGTGATCACCCCACGACGACCAGATCGCGGCCGAGGAACTCGATGTAGTAGATGTACACCCACGACAGCACCAGGATCGTGAAGTAGATCCCGATGAGCGTGAGCGTCCCGATCGGATCGAACTCCTCTGTGTCACCGCTCACGTCGTCCGCGGGCGCGTGTGCGGTCTCGTTCCGGCCCATGGGTTGCGTTATCGACAAGGAACCATATAACGTCTACCCGTTCTCGGACCCTGAAAACACGGGTGTTATATATGTCCGGCCAGCCCTTGGTCACGGCATGAACTTCTCGCTTCAACAGGCCGTACTTCTCGTGCTCGGCGGGCTCGTCCCCGCGGCGGTGTTCATCGCGGACCGAGCGGAGATCTACGTCGCGATCACGCTGGTGAACGTGCTGCTCATCTGGGCGAGCCTCCGGATCGCGACCGGCGGAAGCATGCCGGGGATCGGCGGCGGCGATGCGGCGGACCACGAACACGCGTAGTCGCCCGGAACAGGCGTCGAAGCAGCGGAACCCCGCGGTTACGACGCGTCGATTTCGGCCGCGGACCGGCCCCGGAAGCGAACACACATGCCACCCTGTACACTCTGTGACCTGCCGACCGGGGACGACCCCCATACGGCCCCGGACGTCGACGGCGAGTTCTGCTGTCGGGGTTGTCTCGCCGTCGCGCGGTCGCTCGGCGACGCGGAGGGGCTCGACGGGCTCGACGATGTCGAGGAGCGGCGACCGGACGCGGAGCCGGACGACGAGTTCGACGGCGAGACGACGTTCCTCCACGTCGACGGCATGCACTGCGCGACCTGCGAGTCGTTCCTGGAGATGACGGCGGGCGAACAGCCCGGCGTCGCGGCCGCGGAGGCGAGCTACGCCACGGACACGATCCGGGTCGACTACGACCCCGACGCCGTCGGCGCCGACGAACTCCCCGAGCGGCTCTCGGTCGCCGGGTACTCCGCGAGCCACCGGGCGGATCCGGACGCCGAGGACGACGACGCGGTCGTCCGGTTCCTGATCGGCGGCGGCTTCTTCGGGATGATGGCGATGCTGTGGTACGTCGTCTTCCTGTACCCCACCTACTTCGGCTACGAGCCGTTCCTCGATCTGGGCGGGATCTCGGGGTTGTACCTGTTCACGCAGATCTGGGTGTTCGCCTCCATCGTTCTGTTCTACACCGGATACCCGATCCTGCGGGGCGCCTACGTGAGCCTCCGCGCGCGACAGCCGAACATGGATCTCTTGGTGTCGCTCGCGGCGGTGAGCTCGTACGCGTACAGCACCCTCGCGATGTTCCTCGGCCGGACCGACCTCTACTTCGACGTGACGATCGCGGTCATTCTGGTGGTCACCGCCGGCAACCACTACGAGTCGCTGATCAAGCGGCGCGCGACCGGCGCCCTCTCGGCGCTGACGACCGCGACGGATCGGGAGATCCGGACCGAGGCGGGCGAGACGATTGCGCCCGACGCGGTGGACCCGGGCGATCGCCTGCTCGTGCGCCCCGGCGAGCGCGTCCCGTTCGACGGGACCGTCGTCGAGGGGACCGCCGCGGTCGACGAGGCCTTAGTCACCGGCGAGTCGCTCCCGGCGACGAAACGCGAGGGTGACCCGGTCCGCGGCGGAACCGTCGTCACGGACGCCCCGGTGGTCGTCGAGGTGGGCGAAGACGCCGAGAGTACCCTCGACACGCTCGTGCGGCTGCTCTGGGAGATCCAGAGCTCGCGGTCGGGGATCCAGCGGCTCGTCGACAAACTGGCGACGGTGTTCGTTCCCCTCGTCGTCGCCGTCGCGGTCCTCGCGGCCGGCGCGACGCTCGCGCTCGGCGCCCCACCCACGGAGGCGGCGCTCGTCGCGCTCACGGTGCTCATCGTCTCGTGTCCGTGCGCGCTCGGGCTCGCGTCTCCGCTCGCCGTCGCGGCCGGGATCCGCGACGCGGCCCGGCGGGGGATCGTGATCGTCTCCGACGCCGTCTTCGAGGAGGCCGCCGACGTCGACACGGTCGTGCTCGACAAGACCGGGACGCTCACGGACGGGGAGATGCGACTGCTCGGCACCGAGACCGACGGGGCGGACCCGGAGACCGTTCGGACGCGGGCCGCCGCGTTGGAGCGCGCCTCGGCCCACCCGATCGCCGAGGCGATCGTCGCGGGGGTGCGTGGCGGGGAGACCGAACCCGGCGAGGCCGCTGACCGTCGGACCGCGGCGACTGATGGCGGTGTCGCCGCCGCACCGTCGCCCGCCGCCGCGGACGTGACGGTCACGGACAGGGGCGTCTCCGGTCGGATCGACGGCGACGAGGTCGTCGTCGGTCACCGGTCGCTGTTCGAGGGCGACGCGTGGACCGTGCCCGAATCGCTCGACGCGGTCGGTACGAAAGCCCGCGAAGCCGGTCGCGTCCCCGCGTACGTCGGCTGGGACGGGGGCGTTAGGGGAGTGCTCATCGTCGGCGACGAGGTGCGCGACGGCTGGGAGGCGGTCGTCGAGGAGCTCGCGGCGGACGGGCGTCGGGTCGTCCTGCTCACGGGCGACTCGCCGGCCGCGGCCCGGCAGTTCGAGGAACATCCCGCGATCGACGAGGTGTTCGCGGGGGTTCCGCCGGAGGCGAAGGCCGAGACGGTCCGGCGCCTGACCGCGACCGAGCGCGTCGCGATGGTCGGCGACGGGAGCAACGACGCGCCCGCGCTCGCGGCGGCCGACATCGGGATCTCCGTCGCCAGCGGGACCGATCTGGCCGCCGACGCCGCCGACGCCGTCCTGCTGGAGGATCGCCTCTCGGCGATCCCGGAGCTGTTCGCGGTCACCCGCGGGACGAACCGCCGGCTCAAACAGAACCTCGGGTGGGCGTTCGTCTACAACGCGGTCGCGATCCCGATGGCGGTCTCCGGGGTCCTCAACCCCCTGTTCGCCGCGGTCGCGATGGCGACGAGCAGCCTCCTCGTGGTGTCGAACTCCGCGCGAGCCGTTTATAAAGACGAGTAGCGGAAGGAGGCGACTGCGAGGGCGTCGCCGTCACGCCGTCGCGCCGACGTACGGCTTGACCGCGCGCACGATGGCGTCCACGTCGTACTCGTCTTCCGTCTTGTCGAAGACGACATCGCCGTCGGCGCGCACGACGAACACGCCGGCGTCGCCGGTTACCAACGCGACCTCGTCGATCCCCTCGCCGAACTGCTTGAGGACCGCCTCCGAGACGTCTTGAGCGCGATTCAACATGCCGCACGGGACGCAGTACTCGATCTCGATGCGGGTCATACGGGAGGGTGTAGGGTGCGAGCGGTGTTAAAACGGGCGTCCGTCCGAGCCTCTCTCCCGGGCCGCGCGTTCAGACAACGAGCGCGTCGAGGACGACCGCGAACAGCAGGAGACCGAGGTAGGCGTTCGACGCGTGGAACGCCCGGAACGCCGCGGCCTCGGTACGCTCGTAGTGGAGTCGGACGACGGTCCAGAGGAACACGGCGCCGACGGCGACGCCCACGACCGCGTAGAGCGCGCCGAGCGGCTCGGAGACCGCCGCGAGCGCGACCGCCGCGACGAGCGTCGCGCCGAGGTACCAGACGATGTGCCGGCGCGTCGTCGTCTCCCCGCGGACCACGGGCATCATCGGGAAGCCGCCGCGCTCGTAGTCGTCCTTGTAGGCCAGCGCGAGGTTGTAGAAGTGTGCCGGCGTCCACAGGAAGATGACCAGAGCGAGCAACAGCCCGCCGCCGCCGATTTCGCCGGTCACCGCGGCCCAGCCGATGAGGGCAGGGAGCGCGCCGGCGGCCCCGCCGATCACGGTGTTTTGCACCGTGTTCGGCTTCAGGATGAGCGTGTACACGACGCTGTAGAAGCCGATCGCGATCAGTCCGAGCGCCGCCGTCAGGAAATTAACCGTCCAGAACAGGCCGACCGAGACGAGCGTGAGGAGCCCGCCGAACGCGAGCGCGTGGGACACCGGCACGAGGTCGGTCGCCAGCGGGCGGTCGTTCGTGCGCTGCATCCGCTTGTCCACGTCGCGTTCGAGCACGTGGTTGAACGTGCCGGAGGCGCCGATCGAGAGCGCCCCGCCGACGAGGGTCGCTCCGACGGCGTACGGCGTGAACCCGGGACCGCCGGCCAGCGCCATCGCGGCGGCGGCGACCAGACAGAGCAGCCACATCAGCCGCGGCTTCATCAGCCGGAAGTACGCCGCGGCGGTCGCCCGCAATCGGGGGACCGTCGCGGTCGGCACGTCCGGATCGGGCGCATCCTCGATCGGCGGGAGGTCGTCGGTTCCCGGTTCGAAGTCGACCGGCGCGTCGTTCGGATCGCCGGTCTCGGCCTCCAGCCACCACGCGAGCCCGGCGAGCACGGCCGCGAAGATGGCCACACCGAGGACGAGGTGGACCGGACCGAGGGCGGTCGGGAGCCCGCCGACAGCGACGAGCGCGCCCACGCCGGCCTGCGCCGGGTACACGAGCAGCGCGGCGGTGAGCGCAGCCCGGATCCGGCGGCTCGCGCCGTCGATCCACGCGAGGGCGGCGGAGAGGGCGACGAGAATTCCGACGACGACGGCGAGTAGTCGGTGGCCGAGCGCCACCCACCCGGCGGTCTGGGTGGGGAGCTCGGCGCCGTTCCCGCAGGCGGGCCAGCCGCCGCAGGCCGTCGCCGCCTCCGTGAGGGAGGTGGTCGCGCCGACGACGACGACGAGGTACACGCCCATCGCCGCCGCCGCGAGAACCGCGGGGAATCGGTCGGGTATCGTCACGTGGTCGGTCTTGGGAACCGACCCATATAGGTTCCGCGCTTCGGCGTATCGCTCGCGTTCGCCGCCGGGAGTACGGCCGCTACCGCCGTCCGTCGCGGGCGTCGTCGCGGTCGGATCCCCGGCGCTCGACGATCCGGTCGACGATGTCGCCGCTGGAGAGGAGTTCGTCCTCGTACCGGGGATCGCGGGCCGAGGCGCGCTCGACCCGACAGTCGATCCCGCGCTCGGCGAGCGCGTCGGCGATGTCGGCCTCGTCGTGGTGCTGATCGAACCCCAACACGATCACGTCGGGATCGAGGCGCTCGATGGGGACGAACACGTCCTCCGGATGGCCGAGGTGGGCCTCGTCGACGGCGTCGAGCGCGGCGACCATGTCGCGGCGCTGCTCGGCACAGAGGATCGGCGCCGGCTTGTGCGTGACGTTGGTGCGGCGGGCGACGATGGCGTGAAGCTCGTCGCCGTACGCCGCGGCGTCCTCCAGGTAGTGGACGTGGCCGGGGTGGAGCAGGTCGAAGGTCCCCTGCGCGACGACCCGCGTCATCGGAACCACGAGAGGAAGCCGCCGCCGTCCCGTCGCTCCTCGCCGATCTCGCGGTCGATGTCCTCCTGCGTGAAGTCGAAGAAGTGCTCGTCGGGGACCTCCACGTCGAGCACGTCGAGAGTCGTCTGGTTCCCCTCGTTGTCGAACGCCTTCCAGTCGCCCCACCCGTAGGGCGCGCCGACGATGATGTGGACCCGTCCCTGTCCGAACGTCGCGAGGTCGGCGTCGCTCGGTCGGAGCGCGCCGTTCGGATGCGAGTGGACCGAGCCGACAGCACGCATGTCGTTCGGCTTCATGTGGGTACGGACGCTGGCGCTCGTCGGATTCGACTCCGTGCCGGGAATCACGAGCACGTCGGTGATCACCTGCCCGTCTCGGTCGAGGTCGAGCTTCCGGGCGTCGTCCGCGCGGAGGAACCCCATGTACTCGTCGGGGTGGCTCTCCTCGCTCGCCTCGAGGACGAACTCCATGGTCTCCCGGGCGATCCCGAGGAGCTCGTCCGAGCGGAACAGTCGCATAGGCGACGGGAGGGCCCGTCGCCCCATATGGATTCCGGACCGCGGGGCGCTCGGGTCCGACCGTCCCCAGTCTGGCCGAATTCGCTCCCTCGACGGCGGCGGAGACACGAGAGAACAGGCTTAACACCGGTCCTTCCCGATGAGTATTCATGAGCGAGAACACCGCCGGGGATCCCGGCATGCGGGGCGATTCGAGCCCCGAACTCGACGCCGACGCGGCGGAGGGGGCGGCCGACGACCGGCCGACCGTCTACGATCTGGCACCGGACTGCACCCTCGAAGACGCCGAGGTCGACGCGCTGTACCACGCCGAGGTCAACGGCGTCGTCGACTACGGGATCTTCGTCGACGTCTCGGACGCCCTCTCGGGGCTCGTCCACGAGTCGAACCTCGACGGCGCCTACGCCGTCGGCGACCGGCTGGTCGTCCGGCTGACCGAGGTGAAGGAGAACGGCGACGTGGCGTTCGACGACGAGGACCTCGACGACTACCGCACGGAGACGGTCGCCCACGAACCGACCGTCTCCCGCGTCCGCGGGCTCGCGCCCGGCGACGAGGTCACCGTGGAAGGGGAGGTCGTGCAGGCGAAACAGACGGGCGGCCCGACGATCTTCGCCGTCGCGGACGCCTCCGGCGTCGTCTCCTGTGCCGCCTTCGAAGAGGCGGGCGTCCGGGCGTACCCGGAGGTCGAGGTCGGCGACATGGTCCACGTCGGCGGCACGGTCGAGACCCGCGAGAACGCCCTCCAGTTGGAGGTTGACTCGCTGAAGCGGCTCCCCGAGGAGCGCGCGGCCGAGGCCCGCGACCGCTTCGAGGCGGCCCTCGACGAGCGCGCCGAGCCCGCCGACGTCGACCCCCTCGTCGAGTGGGAGGCGTTCGAGCCGATCCACGACGACCTCCGTGAGCTCGCCCGGCTGCTCCGCCGGACCGTGCTCTCCGGCCGTCCGCTTCGCGTCCGACACCATGCCGACGGCGACGGGATGTGCGCCGCGATCCCCGTCCAGCTCGCCTTGGAGAACTTCGTTCAGGAGGTCCACGAAGACCCCGACGCGGCCCGACACCTGTTCAAGCGGCTCCCGAGCAAGGCGCCGTACTACGAGATGGAGGACGTGACCCGCGACCTGAACTTCGCCTTAGAGGGCCGAGCCCGCCACGGCCAGAAGCTCCCCTTCCTCCTCATGCTCGACAACGGCTCGACCGAGGAGGACGTGCCCGCCTACGAGAACCTCGCGCACTACGACATCCCCATCGCGGCCGTCGACCACCACCACCCAGACCCCGAGGCGGTCGAGCCGCTGCTCGACGCCCACGTCAACCCCTACCTCCACGACGAGGACTACCGGATCACGACGGGAATGATGTGCGTCGAGCTCGCCCGACTCATCGATCCGTCGATCACGGAGGAACTGGAGCACGTCCCGGCCGTCGCCGGGCTCTCCGACCGCTCGAAGGCGGAGGCGATGGACGACTACGTCGCGCTCGCCGAGGACGCCGGCTACGACGAGTCCGACCTGCTCGACATCGGCGAGGCGCTCGACTACGCCGCCCACTGGCTGCGCTACTCCGAGGGAAAGACCCTCGTCAACGACGCCCTCAACGTGGGCTGCGAGGACGAAGACCGTCACGAGGAGCTGGTCGAATTCCTCTCCGAGCGGGCCGACCGCGACGTGCAGCGCCAGCTCGACGCCGTCGACGACCACGTCGAACACGAGCGGCTCGCTTCCGGCGCGCACCTCTACCGCATCGACCTCGACGAGTACGCCCACCGGTTCACCTACCCCGCGCCCGGGAAGACGACCGGCGAGCTCCACGACACCCGTGTGCAGGAGACGGGCGACCCGGTCATCACCATCGGCTACGGGCCGGACTTCTGCGTGCTCCGGTCGGACGGCGTCCGGCTCGACATCCCGAACATGGTGACCGAGCTGAACGAGGAGCTCCCCGAGGCGGGCGTCTCCGGCGGCGGTCACCTCGTCGTCGGCTCGATCAAGTTCGTGAAGGGCCGTCGGAGCGCCGTCATCGAGACGCTCGTCGAGAAGATGGCCGAAGCGGAGATCGACGAGGCGCTCTCGTCGACGGCCGCGATCGACGACTGAACCGCGGTCTCGCGACCAGTTTCTTCAGACGCCGCTACGCGAACGCCACCTCCCGGCGAGCGACGGCGTCGGCGCTCTCGCCGATCCCCGCTTCGGGATCGGCGGCGACCGCGGCCGGCGCGGTGAGCGTCAGGGCGACGAGGAGGAGCGCGCCGGCAACGACGGCGGCGACACTACCGAACGGGGCGGCACCTTCGGAACGCGTCGCGGTCGACGACACGCGGGGTCTGCCCGCGCCATCCGACAAAAAGAGTCGTCCGAATTCGCGTCGTAATCAGGCCGTCGGCGCCGTCTCGTCGAGCGCGCGCTCGGCCTTTTCGGCCTCAGTGGAGACGATGAAGGAGTGCTCGTCGCCGTACTCGGCGACCGCTTCGAGCGCCTCTCGGGTGCCGATCTGGCGGAGCGCCCACCCGGCGGCCGCGCGCACGTCGTCGGAGTCGTCCTCGGCGAGCGCGTCGGTGAGGGGGTCGATCGCGCGCGTGTCGCCGATGAGCCCGAGCGCGCGGGCGGCGTGGGGACGCACGAGGTCCTCCGTGTCGCCCTCGGGGTCGAGCTGGTTCGCGAGCGGCTGGACCGCCTCTGCGGCGCCGATCTCGCCGAGCGCCTTGAACACGACTTTCTGGAGCTGCGGGTTCGAGTCCTCCGGGACGTACTCCACGAGGGTCTCGGTCGCCTCGTCTGCCGCCATCTTGCCGAGGATCCGGATGGCCGGTTGATTACGCTTCTCGGCGCGACCGAGCAGCTCCTCGACCGACGCCTCGGTCTTCCCGCGTTTGCCCATGCGTTCGAACGCCTCGAGGCAGTGGCGCTCCATGAAGTCGGACTGCAGCGAGTCGAGCGCGAGCAGGATCATGTCGACGTTGCCGCGCTTCTCGTGCTCCTTCAGCGCGGCCCACTCGACCGGGAAGTCCTTGTAGTGGCCGAGCACGTCGTAGTACTCCTGCGCGCGGAGCTGCTCGTGCGTTTCGAGGTCGTCCCACTCCTCGGCGTCGTCGAGGCCCGCCTCGAGTCCGTCGGTCGCGTCGAGCAGCGCCGCGATCGTCTCGGCGTCGTCGTCGGGGTCGAGACCGGCGTCCGCGACCGCCTCGGCGACGGCGTCGAGCGCCGCGACGAGGTCGTCGAGGCTCTCGTGTTCGGGGAACGCGTCGACCGCGACCGACTCGGACGCCTCCTCGACGAAGGCGTCGACCGCGTCGGCGGCGTCGTCGCGCCCGTCAGCGGTCCACTCGGTATCTTCGAGCGTCGATACGGCCGCCTCGATCGCGTCGACCACGTCCTCGGCGTAGGGGCCCCGAGCTTCTTCGACGCCGTCGCGGAGCTCCGCGATCCGGTCTTCGAGGTCGCCGCGCGGGTCGTCGGCGTCCTCGTCGTCCTCGTCCGGTTCGGGGAGGTCCGCCTCGGCGACCCCCTCTTCGGCGTCGTCGAGGAGCGCGTCGATGTCGTCGAGGTCCGCCTCGGTCTCGGCGCTGTCGAGGCGGTCCGCGATCTCGTCGAGGTACTCTGTTAAGGACTCCTCGGTCGCTTCGTCGGGAAGCGTGGGCGCGGCGGCCGCGTCCGTCGACTCGCCGGCGCCGCCCGCCTCCTCCGCGTCGTCCGCGGCGTCGGCCCCCTCGGAGGCGTCGGCCGGGTCGTCGTCGCCGTTGCTCATACACCATAAACTGCGCGCGTAATCCATTAAGACGTTTCCCTTCGCGGGCGGAGTCGATGACGGTACCGGCCGATATCGAATACTAACAAATATATTTTCGATATATAGAATTTCTCTTACCAAATTACGAGCTATTAAGTACCTCGCGCGCGTACGTGTAGACAGACATGAGCACCCAGAAAGAAGCCCGTCAACGGTACGGCGACGTCCACGAGAGCGAAGCGCTGCGCATCCCCGAGGAGAAGGCCGAGCAGCTCGTCGACGCGCTCAACTCCGATCTCGCGGCGACGTACGTCCTCTACCACCAGGTGAAAAAGCACCACTGGCTCGTCGAGGGCGCCGAGTTCCACGACATCCACGAGTACCTCGGCGAGGTCGCCGCGGACCTCGAAGAAGGTGCCGACGTGATCGCCGAGCGCGCGCAGGCGCTCGGCGGCGTGCCGCTCTCGGGCGGCGCGAACTACGAGGAGCACGCGCCGGTGAGCCCCGAGGACGCCGACGCCTACGACATCCGCACCTCGCTGGAGAACGACCTGGAGATCTTCGGCGACATCATCGAGCAGCTCCGCGAGCACATCCAGCTCGCCAACAACCTCGGCGACTACACCACCGAGGAGCAGCTCCGCGAGATCCTCGAAGGCGTCGAGGAGCACGGCCACCACATCGAGCACTACCTGGAGGACGACACCCTCGTCAGCCAGGGCACGCTCGAGTAGGCGTCGACGGTCTCACAAGCGTCGAAAACTCCGTAACTGCGGCCTCGAATTCTCTCGTTTTCTCGTCCAAAAGCGGCGGCTATCGCTTATAAGAAACTAGCGGCCGGACTCGTAGAACTCCTCGCGGTACACCCGTCCGAACGCGTTCCGGCGGAGGGTGCTTGCCGCCGCGTCCGGCTCTTCCTGATACGTCGCCGCGACCACGGTGTCGGCGAAGGGGACCGGGTGCCACACGATGTTGTCGACGTTGTCCGAGCCGATCCGAACCACGCTCTCCTCGTCGAACTCGCTGTCGGCGAGCCACTCGTCGAACTCTCCCTCCTCGCCGACGTGGACCGTGAGCATCTCGGCGAACGTCGCGTCGCGCGCGGTCCGGATCACCTCGGGCGTGACCCGCTCGTCGTACTCGTCGGCGTCAAACGACATCGCCTTGGTCGCCTCGCGGACGACGACCTGCGCGACCGGGCCGACCTCCTCGTAGCGTTCGAGCGCGTCGGCGCGGGTCTCCGGGGCGAACGTTCCTCTGGTGTGCATACCCGTCGTTCGCCGTCGACTGAAAAGGGCGTTCCGTTACGCGGACGAGTCGTCGGGGGCGTCGCTGTCCGCTGGGTCGGTCTCAGCATTCTCGCCGTCTGCGTCGTCTTCACTGTCTCCCGCCTCCCGCGCCATCTCGCGAGCCTCGCGGATCGCGTCGGCCACCTCCGGACTGGCCTCGTCCGTCACGTCGACGGCGCCGGATCTTCCGCCTGCGGCGTGATCGTGGCCGGCATGATCGTGACCGCCCGATCCGACCCCGTCGTGCGCTCCGAGGTCCACGTCGGGGCGTCCCCGGTTGACGGTGTCTTCGAACACCTCGTGGTACTCCGCGTCCTCGGCGTGGGGCGTCACCTCGGCGGCGAGCCCGGCGGGTTCCCGATCGCTCCAGTCGGACACGTGGTCGTCGAGCCACGCCTCGTGGTCGCCGCCGTGTAACATCGCCGTGAACGCGAGGTGATGCGCGAGGTGTTCGCCGTCGCGCTGGGGCGTCTCGCAGACGGGGCACGCGTATCCCATATTGGACGCGGGTACGGCCGTGAGGCGTAAAGTCGCGTCGAACGTGGATCGCTCGCTCATACGCAGTCACCAACACATCGGCGGAGAGCACCTCCGAACCCTCAGTCACTCGGAAGTACGTGCTTGGCCCCTCCGCGAACACCTCCAAAGCTCCAGCCGTGACGACTCGTGCCCCGTGAGCGCTCAGAGGCACACGCCACTGCACCAGTCTTGGTGGGTCTGAGTAGTTCGCCGCCGCCTCGCCGCGTGCGCGTTTCGCACCTATAACAGCAACTTTATCACTCGCACGGAGCGAATTTCCGGTAAGACTACTCCGTTAGGAGGTCCAACAGTGACTGAAGCCAACACACAACCGGAGGTGAACATCGGTCTCGTCGGTCACGTCGACCACGGGAAGACGACGCTCGTGCAGGCGTTGTCCGGCTCGTGGACCGACCAGCACAGCGAGGAAATGAAACGCGGTATCTCGATCCGGCTGGGGTACGCGGACGCGACGCTCCGGCGCTGTCCCGGCGTCGACGCGCCCGAGTGTTACACCGTCGACGAGGAGTGCGAGGACGGCTCCGCGAGCGAGCCGGTCCGGACGGTCTCGTTCGTCGACGCGCCCGGCCACGAGACGCTGATGGCGACGATGCTCTCGGGCGCCTCGATCATGGACGGTGCCGTCTTGGTCGTGAGCGCGACCGAGGACGTCCCGCAGGCGCAGACGGAAGAGCACCTGATGGCGCTCGATCTCATCGGGATCGAGAACATCGTCATCGCGCAGAACAAGGTCGACCTGGTCGACCGCGACCGCGCCGTCGACAACTACCGGCAGATCCAGGAGTTCGTCGAGGGCACCGTCGCGGAGGACGCCCCGATCGTCCCCGTCTCGGCTCAGCAGGAGGTCAACATGGACCTCCTCATCGACGCGATCGAGACGGAGATCCCGACGCCCGACCGCGACCCCGGCGAGAGCGCCCGCATGTACGCGGCCCGCTCGTTCGACATCAACCGCCCGGGCGCGACCGCGGCGGACCTGAAGGGCGGCGTCGTGGGCGGCTCGCTGGTAAGCGGCGAGCTGTCCGTCGGCGACGGGCTCGAGATCCGACCGGGCCGCGAGGTCGACGAGGAGGGCCAGACGGAGTGGCGCCCCCTCGAAACCACGGTGCGCTCGCTGCAGGCCGGCAGCAACAACGTGGAGTCCGCCCGGCCGGGCGGGCTGCTCGGCGTCGGCACCGGGCTCGACCCGAGCCTGACGAAGGGCGACGCGCTCGCGGGACAGGTCGCCGGTGAGCCCGGTACGCTCCCGCCGACGCGCAACGAGTTCGAGATGCAGGTCGACCTCCTCGATCGGGTCGTCGGGAAGGAGGACGACGAGAGCGGCGAGAGCGACATCGACGACATCAACACCGGCGAGCCGCTGATGCTCACGGTCGGCACCGCGACGACGGTCGGCGCGGTGACGAGCGCGCGCGACGGCGAGTGCGAGGTCAGCCTCAAGCGCCCGGTCTGCGCCGAGGAGGGCGCACAGATCGCGATCAACCGGCGCGTCGGCGCGCGCTGGCGACTCATCGGCGTCGGGACGCTCTCGTAGCGTGACCGACGACGCCCGCGCGGACGACTCGGAATCGCTCTCCGCGGGAGGTGCCCCCGACGGCGCCCCGGTCGTCGCGCTCGATGCGAGCGCGCTGATGGCGCCCGTCGAGGCGGACCTCCGGCTGTTCGAGGAGCTCGATCGGCTCCTCGGCGCCCACGAGGCCGTGGTCCCGACGGCGGTCGTGTCGGAGTTAGACCGGCTGCAGGGCGGGAACGGCGCGGCGGCGACCGCGGCGAGCGTGGGGGCGGACCTCGCGACGCGGGCGGAGACGGTGGAAACGGACGAATCGTACGCCGACGACGCGCTCGTCGAACTGGCCACAGAGGGCCGGGTTGACGGCGTCGTCACCAACGATCGACCGCTGGCGAACCGGGTGCTGGAGGCGGGCGCACCAGTAATCGGTTTAAGGGGTCGGAACACACTGGCGATAACGGAACCCTAGCGGACGCGGACAACCAATCATGTACAAACGAGTTCGACTCAAGGATACGGTCGAGGTACCGCCGAAACACCTGGCGGATGTCACCGACGAGCGGGTGAAAGCCCTGCTGCAGGACAAACTGGAAGGACGAATGGACGAGGACGTGGGGAGCGTCGTGAGCGTCATCGAGGTCCACGACATCGGCGACGGCGCGGTGTTACACAACCGCCCCGGCGTCTACTACGAGGCCGAGTTCGACGCGCTGACCTACGACCCCGACATGCAGGAGGTCGCCGACGGCACGGTCGTCGAGACGGTCGAGTTCGGCGCCTTCGTCGGGATCGGTCCGGTGGACGGCCTGCTGCACGTCTCGCAGATCACCGACGAGTACCTCACGTTCGACGGGGCGAACCAGCAGCTCGCCTCCTCGGACTCCGACAAGACCCTCGGCGTCGACGACGCCGTCCGAGTCCGCGTGGTGACCAAGAGCATCGACGAGCGCAACCCGCGCGACTCGAAGATCGGGCTCACCGCGAAACAGCCCGGCCTCGGGAAACACGAGTGGCTGGAGGGCCAACGGCTTCACCGCGAACAGACCGGTGAGGAGGCCGACTGATGGCCGAGGACCGCCTGGCGTGTCGTGAGTGTCACCACGTCAACGACCCCGACTCCCAGACGTGCGAGCACTGCGGGTCGTCGTCGCTCACCGAGGACTGGGCGGGCTACGTCATCATCACCCAGCCCGAGGAGAGCCAGATCGCCGAGGAGATGAACGTCACGAAGCCCGGTTCGTACGCGCTGAAGGTCCGGTAAGCGACTGTTCGCGGCAACGCCTTACGGCTTCGGCCACTACGTACCCCATGCTCACGCTCCCCGACTCCCTGCGCGACGCCTTCAAGGAGCCGCTCGGCCCGGTGACGACGGACGCCGACGAACTGCTCGCGGGCGCGGCGGAGACCCGCGGGGAACGGGCCGCGCCCGACGCCCCCGTCATCGCTGTCGGCGACGTAGTCACGTACCACCTGCGGGAGGCGGGTCGCGTCCCCGACGTCGCGCTGATCGACGGGAAGACCGAACGCGAGGCGGTCGATCCGGAGATCGAGTTGGCGCTCGCGGCCGCGGACGACCGCCGAATTTCGGTGGAGAACCCCGCCGCGTCGCTGTCGACGGAGCTGCTTGAGGCGCTCGCCGAGGCGCTCTCCGACGCCGACCCGGTCATTATCGAGGTGACAGGCGAAGAGGATCTGGCCGCCCTGCCGGCGATCCTCGCCGCGCCCGACGGCGCGAGCGTCGTCTACGGCCAGCCCGGCGAGGGGATGGTCCGCGTCGCGGTCACGCCCGAGTCCCGCGACGGGGCGCGAGAACTGTTCGAGGGGCTCGACGGCGATGTCGAGGCGGCCTACGAGGCGCTCGGTCGCGTCCCCGACGGCGCCCGGTGAGATCCGGGCGGAGACGACCGAGCGCCGGATCCCGACGACACCCCCGCTTCGAAATCCTTTTACAGCTTTCGAGGGGATATACGCCTAACTGAACCATGGACGTCGATATCATCTCCGAGGAGGAGAACCCGATGTTGCACCGCACGGACATCCGTTTCGAGACGACCCACGAGGAGGCGACGCCCTCTCGTCTGTCGGTCCGCGACTCGCTCGCGGCCAAGCTCGACAAGGCCTCCGAGGAGGTCGTCGTCCACGAGCTGGACACGAAGTTCGGCATGCGCAAGACGGTCGGCTACGCGAAGGTGTACGACAGCGCGGAGGACGCGCTCGACGTCGAGCAGGAGTACATGCTCGAACGCAACAAGATCGGCGGCGAGGGCGACGCGGACGCCGAAGAGGCCTAACGCCCGCCGAATGCGCGTTCTCGGCATCGAGGGGACCGCGTGGTGCGCCAGCGCCGCCCTGTACGACGCCGAGACCGACTCCGTTCTCATCGAGTCGAACCCGTACGAACCGGACAGCGGCGGTATTCACCCGCGTGAAGCCGCCGAGCACATGTCCGAGGCGATCCCCGGGGTCGTCGACGCGGTTCTCACGGCGGCCGAGAACGAGCACGGCCCGGACGCGATCGACGCGGTCGCGTTCTCGAAGGGCCCGGGACTCGGTCCGTGTCTCCGGACCGTCGGCACCGCCGCCCGGTCGCTCGCGGGGGCGCTCGGCGTGCCGCTCGTCGGCGTCAACCACATGGTCGCGCACTTGGAGATCGGTCGCCACCGGTCCGGCTTCGAGAACCCGGTGTGTCTGAACGCCTCCGGCGCGAACGCCCACCTGCTCGGCTACCACGACGGGCGCTACCGCGTGCTCGGGGAGACGATGGACGCCGGCGTCGGCAACGCGATCGACAAGTTCACGCGCCACGTCGGCTGGGATCACCCCGGCGGTCCGAAGGTCGAGGCGGCGGCGCGGCGGTACGCCGAGGGGAGCGACGGCCCGGGATATCTCCTCGACCTTCCGTACGTCGTCAAGGGGATGGACTTCTCCTTCTCCGGGATCAGCTCCGCGGCCAACGACGCGTCCGACGACGGCGTCCCCGTCGAGGAGATCTGCTTTTCGCTCCAAGAGCACGTGTTCGCGATGCTCACGGAGGTCTCGGAACGCGCCCTCTCGCTGACGGGCGCCGACGAGCTCGTGTTGGGCGGCGGCGTCGCGCAGAACGACCGGCTCCGCGAGATGCTGGCGTCGATGTGCGCGGCCCGCGGCGCGGCGTTCCACGCCCCGGAGCCGCGGTTCCTCCGCGACAACGCCGGGATGATCGCCGTGCTGGGCGCGAAGATGGCGGAGGCCGGTGACACGCTCCCCATCGCCGAGTCCGCGATCGACCCGAACTTCCGCCCGGATCAGGTGCCTGTGACGTGGCGGAGCGGCGAGTCGGTCGCTCGGGGGCGCGCCCCCGGAGGGGAACAGGCCGTGACGGACGCCGATCGGCGGGGCGCCGAAGCCACGGTGGAGTTCGTCGCAGGCGGCGGCGGAATCGGGGGCGGCGACGACGAGCGGCGCGTTTCCGACGCCGCCGACCGCCGCGTGATCAAGCGCCGCGTCTCGAAGGAGTACCGCCACCCCGAACTCGACCGAACGCTCAGGCGCGACCGGACCGTCGCCGAGGCTCGGCTGACGAGCGAGGCGCGCCGGGCGGGCGTTCCGACGCCGCTGGTGTACGATGTCGACGTGCCGAACGCGACGCTGACGCTCCAGCACGTCGGCGACCGCGACCTCGCCGCCGTCCTCGACGGAGGGGCCGAGCGCGCGGCGGCGGTCGGGCGACACCTCGCGCGGCTCCACGAGGCCGGGATCGTTCACGGCGACCCGACCACGCGGAACGCGCGGGTCGGGCAGCGGGAAGACGGCGACCCGCGAGTGACGCTCATCGACTTCGGGCTCGCCTACCACACCGGCCACGTCGAGGACCACGCGATGGACCTCCACGTGTTCGAGGGGTCGGTCCGCGCGACCGCGGCCGACCCCGACCCGCTGATCGAGGCGTTCGAGGCCGGGTACGGGGCCGTCGGCGACGAGAGCGTCCTCGACCGCCTCCGCGACGTAGAGGGGCGCGGGCGGTACCGGTGAGCGGTCGAGAGTCGGGTCGGCGAGTCGCCGGCGGACAACTACCACTGTCGACTTGCGCCACGCTTTATATGCCCGGCGAGTGATATGCCTGTATGGCAGACAAACCGTCCTCGGGAGAGATACTGGGGATCCCGTACAACTTCGAGCGGCCGAGCCTCGGCCGGATGCTCTCGTCGTACTGGCAGCCCGACAAGGGAATGCTCGTGGAGAAGCCGTTCGGCATCGGGTACACCCTGAACCTGGCGAACTGGCGGTCGTGGATCGTTCTAGCCGTCGCCGGCGGGCTCTACTACCAGCAGACGCAGTCGGCTGGAGCCGCCGACGCGTCCGACGACGACGTGGACGCGAGCGACGAGCCGGTCGAAGTGATCGTCGACGACGCCTGATCGTCGACGCCCGATCGACGACGAGCTGTCGCCGCCGAAATCGACTCCTGCGCACCGATTTTCAGGCCCGATTTCGAGACGGATTATCTTAAATACCAGAACCGACTACCGGAAGCAATGAAAGTCCAGTTCGAGTGCTCGTGTTCGGAGGAGATCTCCGAGTTCACTCGCGGCGAGACGAGCCGCGGGGTCCACGTCGAATGCGGGAACTGCGGCGCGGTGTACGCGGTGACGATCACGGAGCTCGACTAGCCTCGCGGCTCGATCCACTCGGTCTCCGTCTCCCCTCCGTTTAGCCGTCGTCGGCCGCTTTCTCGCCGTTTCCGTCCGCGATCGCGTCGGCTCGCGCCGTGTCGCTCCCGCACCGCGTCCGTCGGCACGTCTCTTCCGCCGACGCTGTCGACGCCGGACCGTCGACCGACTCGAATCGAAGCCGGACCGTCGTCCCGTCGTCGCTCGTCTCGAACCCGACGGTCCCGCCCTGCGTTTCGCACATCCACTTCACGAGCCACAGCCCGATGCTGCTCGCGTGCGACAGCGGCGTCTCCTCTTCGGCGCGCAACACCGCCCGCTCGTCGTCGGGGATCCCCGGGCCGTTGTCGCGGACCTCCAGACAGGTCGTCGATCCGTTCTCGGTAACGCTGACGTCGACCCGACGCATCGACTTGTCGTTGTGCGTGACGGCGTTCTCGAACACCTCTCGGATCGGGTACTCGATCGACTCGTCCGCGCGGACCCACGCCTGCGCGGGCGCGTCGACGGTGAGCGAGACGTCCGCGCGGTCGATCTCCGCGGCCGCCTCGTGAACCGCGTCGACGAGATCGATCCGACCGCTCGGGGGTTCGGGCGACGCGTCTTCAATGATACGCAGCTTCTCGCTGATCTCCACCACGTCGTCGGTCGTCTCCCGGATCGTCTCCAGGCACTCGCGGCTCCGCTCGTCGTCGACCCGGTCGATGAGCAGGTCCGTGTACCCCTGAATGACATTGAGATCGTTTCGAACGTTGTGTCGGAACACGCGGCTCAACACCTGCAGCTGCTGATTCGACGTCTCGAGTTCGCTCCGGGCGGTGACCGCCCGACGCCGCTGATATGCCGTCGCACCGTAGAGAACCAGCGACGAGACGACGACCAGCGCCCAGCCGCCGACGGCGTGAATCGGCGTCCACGTCGGGAGCGACCCGACCGCGGAGGCGGCCGCGAGATCGGTGGCGACCACGAACAGCGTCCCGAGACAGCAGTACGCGACGGCGAGTTCTCGCGGGGGTCGGCCGAGGACGCGGTCGGGTTCCAATTTCATTTATATCCAACAAAACATCAGGTGATCGTCGCCGTAACTAACGGCTGACCCGCTTCGTATTAAGTTTTGATTCAGATCACCACGACTTACAGGCGGGACAGACGCGGTCCCCGTCGTCGAGCCAGCGGCGTTCGACGCGCTCGCCGCACCGCTCGCAGTCGGCGCCGCCGGTGGTCCACGTCGCCGTCGACGTGGCGGGGATCGGGTCGTCGAGGGTATCAGTGGGGTCGGCGTCTGCGGGGTCGGACTCCGAAGCGTCATCGTCCGACCCCTCGAACTCGTCGAGCGAGCGGTCCTCGGGCATCTACGCCTCCCGGCGGAGCCGAGCCACGACGTAGTCGCGCTCCAGTTCGCCGAGGAACTCGCCGAGCCGCGGCCCCTGCGTGTCGTCGAAGAAGAGCCGGTAGCCGGCGGTGAAGAAGTCGCTCACCTCCACGTCGTGGGCGCGCGCCGTCTCGTACATCTCCGACTGGATCGCGTCGCCGTCGTGGCCGGCCGCGACGAAGTCGGCGAGGTCGTTGAGCGCGGCCGCGACGTCGTCGTCGAAGTCGACCTCGGGCAACTCCGTCTGGAGCAGGTAGTCGTACTCGTTTCCGGTGCGTTCGGCCCAGTTGCGCGCCTTCTCGACGCGGGCGAGCGCCGCCTCGACGACCTCGTCGGAGGCGTCGTCGGGGATGTGCCCCTCGTCGCGGGCGAGCCGCTCGCGGAAGTCGGGGTCGTCGACCATCCCGAGGACGGCCGCGAAGGTGTACGGGAGCCGCACGGGCCGCTCCTCTGGCGGGTCGTCCGCGCGCCCGACGACGAACGGGTAGGCGCGCTCGGCGAAGGCAGTGAGATCTTCGTCGTCGACCTCGCCGAAGTACGCGCGCTCGAACCGGTCGAAGCGGTCGACGAGCTGGTCGAGCCGCTCGATGTCGAGGTCGCGGGCCTTCTTCGGGTGGAGCGCGAAAAAGTACCGGAGCACCGCGGGTTCGAGCAGTTCGAGCAGTTCCGGGACGGTGACGATGTTGCCGGCCGACGAGGAGAGCGGCTCGCCGTTGAGCGTGAACCACTCGTACACCATCGGCACCGGCGGCTCGATTCCGAGGACGTTCCGAGCCACGTCGACGCCCGAGGGCCACGACCCCTCGGCGTGGTCCTTCCCGAAGGGCTCGAAGTCGACGCCGAGCACGTCCCACTGGCCGGGCCACTCCAGTCGCCACGGGAGCTTCCCCTCGCGGAACGTTGCCGTGCCCTCGTGACCACACCCCTCGATGACCTCGTCGCCGACCTCCATGTCGGTGCAGACGTACTCGACGGTCTCGGCGTCGAGATCGATCCCGGTGACCGTCTCCGTGATCTTCCCGCACTCGGAACACACCGGGTTGAAGGGGACGTACTCCCCGTCCACCTTGTTCTGATACGTCGAGAGCACCTCGCGGACGCCGTCGAGGTCCGAAAGCACGGTTCGAGTCACGTCGTCGAAGGCGCCGTCGGCGTACAGCTCCGTGTTCGACACCATCTCGACCGGAATCTCCAGCCGGTCGGCGTCGGCCTTCAGCAGGGCCGCGAAGTGGGCGGCGTACGAGTCACGCTCGCCGAACGGGTCGGGGATCGCGGTGTACGGCTTCCCGAGGTTCCGCCCGAGCGCGCCGGCGTCGACCTCGCCGAGCCCGACGATCTCACCGTCGGCGTTCGCCAATTTCCGCGGGAGCTTGCGGAGCGGGTCCTTGTCGTCGGAGGTGAACACCTGCCGGACCTCGTGGCCGCGATCGCGGAGCACCGCCGCGACGAAGTAGCCGCGGATGATCTCGTTGAAGTTGCCGAGGTGCGCGACCCCCGAGGGAGAGACGCCGCCCTTGATCACGATCGGCTCGTCGGGGTCGCGCGCCTCGATCTCGTCGGCGACCACGTCGGCCCAGAAGGCGTGGAACCCCTCGCCGTCGGCATCGTCGACCTCGTCGCCGGCTCCCGCCGCGCCGTCGGCCCCCTGAGACTGTTCGGAGAGGATGTGCGGGGAGTCGTCGGCGCTCACGCGTCGCTCGCCCCCGTCCAGTAGGTCGGCTCGTCGCTTCCGGTCGGCACCACGTCGGTGCCGGTGTGCTCGCCGCGGAGCACGGCGTCAACGACCGCGCTCGGGTCGGTGCCGTCGAGGACGATCGACCGGATGCTCGCCCGGTCGATCAGCTTGGCCGCGAGCAGGTCCACCGGCGCGGACGCGCCCGCGTCCCGGCTCATCGGGAGGACGATGTCCACGAGCTCCGCCGGCGACATCGACTCGAACTGGGTCGCGTCGGAGTCGACGTTGGGGTCGGCGTCGTACACGCCGTCGGCGCTCGTGGCGTACACGAGCAGGTCGGCGTCGACCGACTCCGCGAAGGCGGCAGCGACCGCGTCGGTGGTCTGTCCGGGTGTCACGCCGCCCATCACCGCCACCTCCCCGCGGCGGAGGGCGGCGGCCGCCTCGTCGTACCCCGTCGCCGGCGAGAGGTTCGCGCTGCCGTCGAGCGCGGCGATCAGCAGCCGGGCGTTGAGCCGGGTCGTCCCGATGCCAAGCTGGTCGAGCTCGACCTCGTTCGCGCCGAGGTCGCGCGCCGTCTCGATGTACTCGCGCGCGACGCCGCCACCGCCGACGACGACGCCGACCTCGCAGCCGTCGGCCGCCAGCCGCTCGATCGCCTCGGCGTACGCGGTCACCCGGTCGGGGTCCAGATCGGGCGCGAGCACGCTCCCGCCGATAGAAACGACGACTCTCATTACGGTTGGATACCCCTGTCGCGCTCTTAAGGATTATCAAGCGAGACCGGGTCGCTTTCGGCCGCTCTCCGGTGCCCTCGGGAAACCCCTAAGCCGCTCGCAGCCCGCCTTCGGGTATGCAACCGATATCGATCGTCGGCCCGGGTGCGAGCGACCTCGCGAGGTCGCTCGCGGATCGGCTCGACGGGCGAGTAGCGGTCGTCGACTGCGGAGAAAGAAATGTCGCGGCGAGACGAGGCGACCTCGACGGCGCGGAGGGAGGGACGGAGATGACCGCCGAGACGACGCTCTCGCTCGCCGCCGACGGCTCGTGGACGGGCCGCGGCCGCGTGGACGGACTCGACGACCTCCTCGACGGGCTCGCGCCCGACCACGACTACCTCGTCGCCGTCGGCGAGTCCCGCCTGCGCGTCCCGACGGTCCTGCTCGGCGAGGACGCAGAGCCGTCGGACGTTCCCGGTTCGGTCGTCGCCGTCGCCGACGCACCCGGCGAGGTCGAGGTCGACCGACTCGTCGCGGACTTGGACGACGCGGAGCCGTGGATCACCCGAGAGGCGCTCGTACGCCGCGTGGAGGCGTCCGCGGACGCTGACCGCGCGGGTGCGATAGCGACCTTCACCGGGCGCGTTCGCGCGCGAGACGCGCCCGACGACGACCGTACCACCCACCTCGCGTTCGAGAAGTACGAGGGGGTTGCCGCCGAGCGGATGGACGCCATCACGGACGAGCTGACCGAGCGCGACGGGGTGTTCGAGGTCCGGATGCACCACCGGACGGGCGTGATCGAGGCGGGCGAGGACATCGTGTTCGTCGTCGTCCTCGCCGGTCATCGCCGCGAGGCGTTCCGAACCGTCGAGGACGGAATCGATCGGCTGAAAGACGAGGTGCCGATATTCAAAAAGGAGGCCACGGAAGAGGAGGAGTTCTGGCTCCACCGACGTGACTGACCCCTGCTCGGCCACCCGAGGCCTGCAACCGGCCCGCGATCGACCTCCGCGGGTGACCCGACCCGGCTGCGCGATCGGTGACAGTGGCGCCGCACACCGCCATCTTCCGGCAATATCTTCTGGTTAAGCCCTGCTCACCAATCTACCGAAGCGGAACAGCTACCGAAATCGGATGCCAGTTCGAAGCTATTAGAAAGCAGTATAAAATTTCTAAGTGGTTTTGAAACCGTTTTGAACGGTCTGTCAGACACGTTTTAGCCGGTGTCCTCGGATTAAAACGCCATGAAAACCGCTGAACGCCCCCCAACGGTCGTGCCTTTATAACATCCTCTGGGGGCAAGTATGGAGTGTACTATGAGCGCGACTGCAAACCCCTCCACGACGACCGACGACCTCAGCAAGGAAGAGCGGTTGAAGCGGTACCTGCTCGACCGCGCCGAGGAAGGCGAGATGTACTTCAAAGGGAAGTTCATCTCCGAGGACGTCGAGCTCTCGCCGAAGGAGATCGGCGCCCTGATGGTGAAGCTCCGGGACTCCGCCACGGAGCTCACTGTCGAGAAGTGGTCGTACACGGGTGCGACGACCTGGCGCGTCGAGCCCGCCTGACCGCCGGAAGCACCGCCGTCGAACAGCGCGCTCACGCGCGTCCCCGCATCGTACGCTGATAACCCCTCTCGCACCGGTCGACGACTCGCACCGGCCGACGACTCTTCTTCGGTCTCCCGCGCTTCGCCAGCGAGCCGAAGCGGTCGGCGAACGCTTCGCCCGACGCGGGGTTTATACTCGCCGGCAAGCTACGACCGACGATGCCAGAACACGAGGACGGGGAGCCGTCGGGGGCGTCCGACGTTCCGCGTCCCGAACCGCTCCGGACGTTCTTTCGGATCGACGAAATCCGTCGGGAGGACGGCCGCGTTCGGTACGTCGGAGAGTCGTACGTCCCGGAGCGCACGCTGTTGCGGAAGCTGGTCCCGGAGTTCCGCGACGCCGGGTACGACGTCGACTTTGAGACGGTCGAGGGTGGACACGTCGTCGTCGCGACCCCGTTCGACCGCGGGCGGGACGGGGTCCCGTGGGTCAACGTCGCCATGTTCGCGGCGACGGTGCTGTCGACGCTGTTCGTGGGCGCGTACGGCTGGTACTACATCGGCTGGGAGGAGATCGCGGCGAACCCGCTCGTCATGCTGCGAGCGTGGCCGTTCACCGCCGCGGTGCTCGGCGTCCTCATGACCCACGAGCTCGGCCACTACGCCGCCGGGCGGTACCACGGCGTCGACGTCTCGCTTCCGTACGTCATCCCGTTCGTCTTCCCGTTCGGGACCCTCGGGGCGATCATCCGGATGCGGGGTCGGATGCCCTCTCGGAAGGCCCTGTTCGATATCGGGGTCGCCGGGCCGATCGCCGGGCTCGTCGCGACCGTTCTCGTCACCGCGATCGGGCTCTCGCTCGACCCGATCCGCGTCCCGGCGGAGATCGCCAGCTCGTCGGGGACGATGATCCGGTTCAACAACCCGCCGCTTCTGGGGATCATCGCCGATCTCCTCGGGCAGCCGACCGCGTACGAGGACCCGTCGCTCTCAGCGCACCCGGTGGTTATCGGCGGCTGGGTCGGGATGTTCTTCACCCTCCTCAACCTCCTGCCGGTCGGCCAGCTCGACGGGGGGCACATGGTCCGGGCGATGGTCGGTCCGCGACAGGAGACGATCGCGGCGCTGGTCCCCGGCGCCCTCCTCTCGATCGCCGCGTACCTCTACTTCTGGCGCGGCTTCGGGCTCGACCAGTCGGTGGGGCTGTGGGCGTTCTGGGGCGTGTTCGCGCTCGTGATCGCGTTCAACGGACCCGCCGACCCGGCCGACGAGGAGCGGCTTGGGTGGCCGCGGCTCGCCGTCGGGATCGGGACGTTCGCGGTCGGCGCGCTCTGTTTCCTCCTCGTTCCGATCGAAGTCGTCTCGGCGTGAGCGGCGGGGTTCACGCGACGATGTGGCTGTCGGTCAGTCCTCGCGCCGCTTTTTCATCCCCTGTCTGGTGAACTGGGGCTTCGCTCGGATCCCGCGCTTCTTCCGGAACGACCGGTAGAGCGCCACGGCCAGCGGGGCGGCGAGTAAGAGCACGACCGCCGCGAGCCGCCACGACTGGGCGAACGAGTAGAGGATCGTCGCGGAGAGCACGCCGACGGCGAGCAGCACCGAGTAGGCGATCCGCATCGCGAGCTTGTCGAGGACGTTCGAGCCGTCGTCGATCGTGACGTCGACGTGGAGGTCGCCGCGGTTCGCGCGGTCGAGGAAGTCGTCCGCCTTCGGCGGGACCGTGAACAGCGCCTCCGCCGTCTTCTGGGCCTGCTGTCCGGCGTCCTCGGCGAGGTTGCGGGCGGTCTGCTCGTAGTATCCCTCCTCCTTGAGGTACTCCGTCGCGGTCGAGATGAAGTCGAACTCGGGGTCGAGCGTGACGCAGACCCCTTCGACGACGGTGGCGACGCGGAGGACCAAGGCGAGGTTCGGCGGGAGTCGGAGCGGGAACTCGTAGATGGTGGACTCCACCTGCTCGATGATCTGGTTCACCTGATACTGCTCGATGTCCTCGCCGCTGGCGTCGGCGATGGCCAGCTCCATCACGTTCCCCATCACCTCGCGGTCGGCCTCCGGCGAGAGGGTCCCCATCGCGATCAGCGTGTCGAGGATGCCGTCGATGTCCTGCCGGGCGACCGCGACGTAGAAGTCGACGATCTTCTCCTGGACGAACGGGTCCACCCGCCCGGCCATCCCGAAGTCGTAGAAGATCACCCGCCCGTCGTCGTCGACCGCGAGGTTCCCGGGGTGGGGATCGGCGTGGAACACGCCGTCCTCGATGATCATCTGGAGGTACACCTCTTGGAGGGTCTCGGCGATGGCGTTCCGGTCGTGGCCCGCGTCATCGAGGGCGTCGATGTCGCTGATCTTGGTCCCCGGGATGTACTCCATCGTGAGCACCCGCGGCCCTGAGACCGCCTCGAAGGCGGTCGGGATCCGGATCCGGTCCTCGTCGGCGAAGTTGTCGCGGATCTCCTCGAGCATCTCTCGCTCGCGCTCGTAGTCCATCTCCTCGCGGATCGTCTTCGAGAACTCGTCCGCGAGGTTCTCTAGGGAGAACGCCCGTCCGCTGCCGATGAACGCCTTGACCAGCGGGATCGACCACCGGATCGTCCGGAGGTCGGCCTCGACGAGCGACTCGATGTTCGGACGCCGGACCTTGACGGCCACGTCGGTCCCCTCGTAGCGGGCGGTGTACACCTGCCCGAGGCTCGCGCCGCTTATCGGCTCCCGGTCGAAGTCGTCGAACGTCTCGTCGACCGGGCCGAACTCGTCTTCGAGGACGACCTTCGACTCCTCCCACGGGGCCGGCGGCACGTCGTCTTGGAGCCCCTCCAACACCTCGATGTAGGCCGGCGGGAGGATGTCCGGTCGCGTCGAGAGGATCTGGCCGAGCTTGATGAACGTGGGGCCGAGCGTGAGCAGGATGTCGAGGAGGACGGCGGCGCGCTCGCGCTGCGTCTCGGCGTCGACCTCGCGGCCCCCGCCGAACAGGAAGTACCGCTTCCGGTCCCGCCAGTAGGCGACGATCAGCGGCGAGAAGCGCCGCATGACCACGAAAAACCGCCAGTAGGCGCGAAGGTTTACCAGCGTGACCACCCGTCAGGCGTCGTCGGCTTCGGTGTCGTCGGACTCACCGTCGCCGTCGGACTCCCCATCGCCGGCCTCGTCGACCGGAATGGTGCGGGAGGCGCCGTCGGTCCGCTTGGGGATCGTCACTTCGAGCACCCCGCGGTCCATCTCGGCGTCGGCGCCGCTGCCGTCCGCGTCGCCGGGGAGCGGGAGTTCCGCGTCGAGGAATAGCGGTCGGTCCTCGCGCACGTAGCGGAACCCCTCGGGGACCTCCTTCTCGCGGCGCCCCTCGATGGCGATCCGGCCGTCTTCCGCGAGGACCTCGGTGGTCTCGGCGGTGGCGCCCGGGAGGTCGACGACGAGCACGTACCCCTCGTCGGATTCGAGCAGGTCCGCAAACACCGCGTCCGGGAGGTCCCGGAGCGCGTCGCGTAACGCTGACATGCACACGGGTACGGTCGCCGCGGCGAAAAAGGTGTGGAAAGGGGGGGACGGTCCCGCTGGGGCCGGTTAGTCGTCGAAATCGAGGTCGAGGTCGAGCTCGCTGATGTCCTCGCCCTGCGACTCGCCCGGGAGGATGTCGCCGAGGCTCGCGCCGAACGCGGCGGCGGCCCAGACGACCGCCACGCGCGAGACCCGTTCGAGTCCGGTGGGATCCCCCTCGTGGAGCCGGCCCCAGAGGGCCAGCATGAACACGGAGGTGAACAGCGAGACGAGCAGGATCCCGGCGTAGCGCCGGGGAATAACCCCCAAAATCGGATGGCTGATCTCGATCTGGCGGAAGTCCGCGAAGTACAGCAGTCCGGCGGTCAGGAGGAGCACGAACCCCACGTGCGCGAGCAGGAAGACGGGAACGCCGCCCGGCGTCACCGCCGCGAACCACGTCGCGATCTCGAAGACGCCCCCCTCGACGAGCAGGGGCAACGCGAAGAGGACCGACCCCACGAACGCCTCGGCCATGTCGCGCGACGTGTACTTGGTGATGCGGGTGGTGAACGCGGCGCTGCCGGGCATGCGCTCGACGAGCGAGATGGTCTGGCGCACCTTCTCGCGCTCGTGGCCCTCGTCGACCGTGTCGCTCAGGGCGTCGAGCTTCGCGAGCAGGTCGTTGATGTCCGGGTCCGCGGGGCCGTGCGTCGAGGCGTCGGAACTGCGCGAGGCATCGGAACTGCGCGAGGCATCGGAACTGCGCGAGGCGTCGGAGGCAGCGTCGCCCTCGCGGGAGCCGGAGCGATCGGAGCCGCCGTCCGGGCCGGAGCCGTCCATTGGGTTCCGATCGAGACCGTCGTTTAAAAAGGGTGCCGGCGGCCGCCGGAGACGGGGCGGCGAACGACTTAAGTGGTGTGGAGTGTTAGCGTGTGACACGAGGTGAGTACGGAGGACATCGAAGACCGAGACCTACAGCGATCGACGATCGGGTGGTACCGCATCGAGTTCTGTCCAGACGGCTTCCAGACACGGGCCGCGTCTCGGTCCCCGGACGCGCCCCGGACGACCGCTTCGCTCGCCGCGGCTTTTTAAGTACGTCCGTCCCGAAAGCGGCGGCCATCCCCCGCTACGGCGCGACTACGATCCCTCCGAGATCCGCGAGCAGAACGCCGCCAGCGCCGCGTTGAACGCCGCCGGTTGCTCGAGCATCGCGAGGTGCGCGGCGCCCTCGATCGTCGCGCGCTCGCACTCCCCGATCCGGTCCGCGAGGTAGTCGTGGTACTCGACCGGCGTGAGCGCGTCGTGTTCGCCGACGACCGCGAGCGACGGGACCGCGATCTCGCCGAGGCGCTCGCGGACGTCGAAGGCGTGGCAGGTGCGGAAGTCGCGCTCGGTGACCGCGCGCCCGCACGCTCGCATCCCGGCGCGTGACAGCTCGACGTACTCCGGCGGCGCGTCGTGGAAGAGGCGGTCGGGCCCGTGAAGCAGCTCGATCGCCCGGTCGAAGTCGGTCGCCAGCGCGTCGCGCAGGGGCTCCGCGACGGCGAGTTTCGCGCCCGTGCCCGCGAGCACGAGCCCGTCGAGCGCGAGGTCGCGCTCCAAGGCGACCCACAGCGCCACGGCCCCACCCAGCGAGTTGCCGCAGAGAACGGTCGCGCCCGTCTCATCGACGACGGCGGCGGCGTCGTCCGCGTACGCGTCGAGCGCATCGCGGCCGGCGGAGACATCGATGTCGTCGCTGTCGCCGTGGCCAGAGAGGTCGAGCGCTGCGACCGGGAACCGATCGCTCAGGCGCGCCTGCGCCTTCCAAACGTCTTTGCTCCCGCCGCTCCCGTGGACGAAACAGACCGTCGGCCCCTCGCCGCCGCGGTCGAAGGTCCGGTAGGCGGTGTCGCGGCCGTGGTGCGTGACCCGCTCCATGGGCGTTGCTCCCGCGCGCCGTCTCTTGAATGTTACCGCGCGCACGGTGGCGCGGGGAATCCTGCTCTCACGAGGGCAGGCTTCCTGTTTCGATGACGTGACTTGCAGACACCGACTCAAAGCGATCCGTGTCCGTAGCGGCCACAGTCTCCACAGGCGTTGATTCGGGCCATCCCAGCCCTCGTTCAGCAAACCCTCTCTGCAAGACGTTCATCGCCGCGTTCGCGTCCCTGTCTGTCTCGAACCCACAACTCGGACACGAGTGTTCTCTAACCCAGATGGGTTTCGCTGTCTCCACACCGCACGACGCGCATTCTTTGGTCGTGCCTCGGGCTTCGACTTGCACTACGTGAGTGCCGTACAACGCTGCTTTGTATTCGAGGAGAGTGATGAACTGTCGCCACGCCGCGTCTTGCTTGTTCCGAGCGTTGTGCGACTGTTCGAGCATCTCCTTGACATTCAAGTCTTCGACAAATACGGCGTCGTACGTCTTCACGAGCCACGTCGTAATCTTGTGCTGGTAGTCCAGCACCTTCCGCCGGATGTGACGCCTAGCCTTCGCCACTTCTTGGCGTTGCTTCTCGTAGTTATTTGATCCGTGTTCTTTCCGTGAGAGTTTCCGTTGCTCGTGGCGGAGCCGATCGTACTCGTCATCGAGATCGATCCAATCCACAGTCTTCCCGTCACTCGTGTGGACGTAGTTGAGGATACCAAGGTCAATCCCCACGCTGTTACTCGCGGTGAGTGATTCAACAGCGGGTTTTTCTGGGACGTGTTCGTCCTCAGTTTCGAGACTAAATGTGATGAACCACTCTCCCGTGGTTTCCTTTTTGAATGTGGCTTCTTTGATCGAAGCGTGGTCAGGAATGGGGCGAGAGTACCGGATCTTCATCCATCCAATTTTGCTGAACCAAACGTATGCGTCCTTGTCGTGGCCCCTCTTTTCATCGAGGTCAAAGCCAGACTGATTGTACGTGACGCTTCGGTAGTCGGTGGGTGCTTGCCGTTTGAGCCGACCGACGTTGTACCCCTTTTCTTTGAGTTCACTCAGGACAGTGAGGTTGTGGTGGAAGCGAGCGACAGTGGCTTGTGCAGCTTTCGAGTGTGTTTCTGCGAACACTGGCCACGTGCGTTTCCACTCAGGGAGTTTGTTGTTCTGGTCGTACTCGCTCGGTTTGTCGTCCTCGGGACTATTCGTGTAGTCCCAGCGGACGTGGTTGTAGAGTTGACGATGAACGTTTAGATGGTGTTCCAGTCCTTCCGCTACCTCTTGTGTCGGGTAAGCGTGGTAGCGGTGACTGTATTCCATCGCTGTCTTGTGATTAGTGATATGTTGATTTAATGGTTTGTATTGTGAGTTGTCGGCTTCATCCCCGACCACGGTGGGTCGGGGTATTCGCCCCGTATCTATCATAAAGGGCACCGCCGAGCCGAGCGGTCGCCGACGGCGCCGCGATTGACCCCGAACCGCAACACTACCGATATTCTGTTATCATCTCACGTCCTGCGGTTTTTGGCGATATGTTTATATACTCTCGCGCCTAACTTGTAGTTAGCATGAATCACCAACAGACCCGATCGAGCGGAGACGGCGCGCTGCTCCGCCGGTACGAGTACGAGGACGGGTGGGTCGTCGCCGCCGATCTGGGCGCCGACGCCGAGAACGTCTCCGTCGACACGGTCGGCGAGACCGCGATCGTCGTGATCGAGAGCGACGACGAGCCCGTCGAGTCGGAGTTCGAGCTCCCGAGCGAGGCCGACTCGGTCTCCGTCGAGAACGGCGTGGTCACCGTGGAGGGCCAGCGATGAATCTCACGGTCAGACCGCTGAAACAGAAGGACGCCGGGCGCCGCCTCGCGGCGATCGACCGCGTCGCCGCCGAGGAGCTCGGGCTCTCCGGCGGGGACATCGTCCGCGTCGAGGGATCGGACGGCGCCGCGATCGCCCGCGTCTGGCCCGGGTACCCCGAGGACGACGGGACGGGCGTCGTGCGCATCGACGGCCGCCTCCGTCAGGAGGCCGGCGTCGGGATCGACGACCGCGTGACCGTCGAGGACGTCGACGTCTCGCGGGCGGAGTCGGTCACCATCGCCTTCCCGAGCCAGCTCCGCGTCCGCGGGCAGATCGCCCCGTTCATCCGCGACAAGCTCTCCGGCCAGCCGGTGACCGAGGGCCAGACGATCCGCACGTCGATGGGCTTCGGCCTGATGGGCGGTCAGTCGCAGGCGGTGCCGATGAAGGTCGCCTCGACGACTCCGTCGGGGACCGTCGTCATCACCGACGACACCGAGATCGAGATCTCCGAGGTCCCCGCCGAGGAGCTGACCGAGCAGAGCGAGGCCGGTGACGGCTCCAGCGAGGGGCCGGACGTGGCCTACGAGGACATCGGCGGGCTCGACAGCGAACTCGAACAGGTCCGCGAGATGATCGAGCTACCGATGCGGCACCCGGAGCTGTTCAAGCGGCTCGGCATCGATCCGCCCAAGGGCGTGCTCCTGCACGGCCCGCCGGGCACGGGGAAGACCCTGATCGCCAAGGCCGTCGCCAACGAGATCGACGCGAACTTCCACACGATCTCCGGCCCGGAGATCATGTCGAAGTACTACGGCGAGTCGGAGGAGAAGCTCCGTGAGGTGTTCGAGGAGGCGTCCGAGGAGGCGCCCGCGATCATCTTCATGGACGAGCTCGACTCCATCGCGCCCAAACGCGAGGAGGCCGGCGGCGACGTGGAGCGCCGCGTCGTGGCCCAGCTGCTCTCGCTGATGGACGGGCTCGAGGAACGCGGCGAGGTCGTCGTCATCGGGGCGACGAACCGCGTCGACGCCATCGACCCCGCGCTCCGGCGCGGCGGCCGGTTCGACCGCGAGATCGAGGTCGGCGTCCCCGACCGCGAGGGCCGCAAGGAGATCCTGCAGGTCCACACGCGGAACATGCCCCTGGTCGACGAGATCGACTTAGACGAGTACGCGGACAACACCCACGGCTTCGTCGGCGCCGACTTGGAGTCGCTGGCGAAGGAGTCGGCGATGCACGCGCTGCGGCGCATCCGCCCCGATCTCGACCTCGAGAGCGACGAGATCGACGCCGACGTGCTGAACTCCATCCAGGTCACGGAGTCCGACTTCAAGGAGGCGATGAAGGGCATCGAACCCTCCGCGCTCCGCGAGGTGTTCGTCGAGGTCCCCGACGTGAGCTGGGAGCAGGTCGGCGGCTTAGAGGACACCAAAGAGCGGCTCCGCGAGACGATCCAGTGGCCGCTCGAGTACCCCGAGGTGTTCGAGGAGCTCGACATGCAGGCCGCCAAGGGCGTCCTGATGTACGGCCCGCCGGGCACGGGGAAGACCCTGCTCGCGAAGGCGGTCGCCAACGAGGCGGAGTCGAACTTCATCTCGATCAAGGGGCCCGAGCTGCTGAACAAGTTCGTGGGCGAGTCCGAGAAGGGCGTCCGTGAGGTGTTCAGCAAGGCCCGCGAGAACGCGCCGACGATCGTGTTCTTCGACGAGATCGACTCGATCGCGACCGAGCGCGGCAAGAACTCCGGCGACTCCGGCGTCGGCGAACGCGTCGTCTCACAGCTGCTGACGGAGCTCGACGGGCTCGAATCGCTGGAGGACGTGGTCGTTATCGCGACGACGAACCGCCCGGACCTGATCGACTCGGCGCTGCTCCGGCCCGGCCGGCTGGACCGCCACGTGCACGTCCCCGTGCCTGACGAGGACGCGCGCCGGAAGATCCTAGAGGTCCACACCCGGAACAAGCCGCTGGCCGACGACGTCGACCTCGACGCCATCGCCCGGAAGACCGAGGGCTACGTCGGCGCCGACATCGAGGCCGTGGCCCGCGAGGCGTCGATGAACGCCTCCCGGGAGTTCATCGGCAGCGTCTCGCGCGAGGAAGTGGGCGAGTCCGTCGGCAACGTCCGCGTGACGATGCAGCACTTCGAGGACGCGCTCGACGAGGTGAACCCGAGCGTCACCCCCGAGACGCGCGAGCGCTACGAGGAGATCGAAAAGCAGTTCCGCCGGTCGGAGGTCGAGTCCGCGGAGACCGAGCCCGGAACCGCCTTCCAGTAGTCGGTCCGGCTCCGGTCGGATCGGCCCGCGGCTGCGGTTTTTCTAGACGACGCCCAGCGTCGACAGCAGGTAGAGCACGGCGACGACGACGATTCCGATCGTGACGAGTCGCCACGCGAGCTTCAACACGAACTTCCCGAGGACGATCACAACCGCGATAGCGACGAGCGCGGCGAGGAGTTGACCGGTCGGGCTGGCGAGGATGCCGGCCTGAAGCGGTACCGAAGCCGCGAGCGCGGCGAGCGAAGCAGTCATGTCCGGGTCCACGGCGACGCCCGGCATAAGCTTGTGGGAGCGAGAGCGACCGACTGTTGTCGTTTTTTGATAGGTCTGCGGCAAAAACCGCGGCTGACGACGACGAACGATCACCGGTACGACCCCCGTGAACGCGGTACCGTGTCGCATTCCCCGGCGAGTCCCCGCCGAACAACCCCCCTTTTGTTCCGGTGGGAAGGGACCTCTTTGATGCGGTTTTCTCCGCCACCGATCAGTTTCACTCCGGTCTGGCTACGCTTATGTGTCCGGAGTCCGTTCCTTGTCGACGTACCGAAATTCAGCGTCAGACGCGCGGAACGGACGTTGCATAACGAATCGTACATATAGACGCCCGTCGGGTCCGAATATCCGAACGTACAAGGGCCCGCCTCACAAGTACACCAACACTACAGATGATCCATATCTCACGCCAACCGAGCGGGGTGGCCGTCGAATGAGCAGCGACGGCGTCGCCGCCGACGAACTCGAACTGCCGATCAAACGCACCACGGGCGAGACGATGGAGGACCGTCTCACCGCCAACGCCTACCACAACATCCTGCCCGCGCGCTACCTCCGGAAGAACGCGGACGGGGAGGCGATCGAAAATCCCGAAGAGCTGTTCGACCGCGTCGCGCGCAACGTCGCGCTCGCTGAGGCCGTGTTCGAGGCCGAGAAACAGGACGTTGAGGTCACGGTCACGCCCGACCAGCTCAAGCCCGATCACCCGCGGCGCGACGAGCTCGCCGAGGAGGTCTTCGGCGCGGGGACCACCGCCGAAGATGACGCCGAGACGGCGCTCACCGCCCACAACGTCAACAAGTTCGCGTACGACACCGTCGTCCCCGAGCTGCCCGAGAGCGTGCGCGACCACGTCGAGGCGACCGCGGACCGATTCCGCGACGGGATGGAACAGCTCTCCTTCATGCCGAACTCGCCGACGCTGATGAACGCGGGCGACGAGCTTCAGCAGCTCTCCGCCTGCTTCGTCGACTCGCCAGAGGACGACATCACCGACATCCACCAGACCGCCAAGGAGGCGGCCGAGGTGTTCCAGTCCGGCGGCGGCATGGGGTACGCCTTCTGGAAGCTCCGCCCCTACGGTGACTCCGTCGGCTCCACCGGCGGCATCGCCTCCGGGCCGATCACGTTCATGCGGACGTTCGACCAGATGTGCGAGACGATCGCGCAGGGCGGCGCGCGCCGCGGCGCCCAGATGGGCGTCATGCGCGTCTCGCACCCGGACGTCATCCAGTTCATCCACTCGAAGAACAAGGACGTCTCGCTGGCTCACTCACTGCGCCTGAACGACCCCGACGACTTCACGCACAACTCCTTCGCGGACGCCTTGGAGGAGGCGCGCGAGCTGATTGATGACGACGGGAAGGTCCCCGAACACCTCCGGAACGCTGTCGAGGGCCACCTCTCGAACTTCAACATCAGCGTCGGCGTCACCGACGACTTCATGGAGGCGCTGTACAACGACGAGGAGTTCACCTTCACCAACCCCCGCACGGAGGAGCCCCACGTCGCGACCCCCGAGACGAAGGAGATATACGACATGTTCGGCCTCGGCGAGCACGTCGAGGTCGGCGAGGTGCTCTCGATCCCGGCCCAGGAACTCTGGGACGACATGATCGAGGGCGCCCACGAGAACGGCGAGCCGGGCGTCATCTACCTCGAGCGTGTCAACAAGGAGCACTCCTTCGACACCGAGGAACACCCCGACCACCGGATCCTCGCGACGAACCCCTGTGTCACCGGCGACACGCTGATCAGCACCGAAAACGGCCTCGTCGAGGCTGAAGAACTCTACGAGCAAGGTGTCGCGCGCGACGTGGTCGTGGACGGGCGCCTCAGCGAGGAGACGCTCAAGGAAGCGAGTAGCGTCTACAAAACCGGCGAGAAGGACGTCTACAAGCTCACGACCGAAGAGGGGTACGAACTCCGGCTGACCGCCGACCACCGCGTCATGACGGACGACGGATGGGTCGAAGCCGGTGATCTCGGTGCAGGCGACACGGTTCACATTCAGAACCGGAAAGGCTCCTTCGGCCAGCACGGAACGGCCGCGGAAGGTCGTGTGCTCGGCTGGATGGTCGGTGACGGCCACCTCAAAAACGGTGAAGAACGTGCCGTACTCAACTTCTACGACGAGGACGCCGAGGTCTCGGAGTCGTTCGCGGCCGATGTGAACGAGGTCGTTCGCGATCCCGTCGGTAACGCCGACTACGAGGTCGGTGTCAACGAGATCGCCAGAGGTGACGACTACCGCGGTACACAGGCCGTCGAACAGCGGATCCGCTCGGCCCGACTGTACGAGTACGCCGAGGAGGCCGGCTTAGTCGACCAGAAGCATCAGGTTCCTGAGGCAGTGATGCGCGGGAGCGAGGAGATGGCACGCGGATACCTCCGTGCGCTGTTCTCCGCGGACGGCAGCGTACAGGGAAGCAGTGAAAATGGACGGAGTATTCGACTCGCGAGTTCGGAACTTGATCTGTTAAAACAGACTCAACAACTGCTTCTCAACTTCGGTATCGCGAGTCGACTCTACCGTGAGCGTCGTCCCGCACAGAGTCGAAAGCTGCCGGATGGTAACGGTGGAACGAAAGAATACGACACGAAAGCTCAACACGAACTGGCGATAACCAAGGACAATCAACAACGGTTCGCCGAGGAGATTGGATTCCTCCGTGATGATAAATCAGAGCAACTCCGAGAGAATCTCGATGCATATACATACGGCCCGCAGAGTGAGACGTTCACCGCAACTGTAGCCGCAGTCACGGCCGATGGACATGAGGAAGTATACGATCTGACTGAGCCGGAAACGCACTCGTTCGTCGCTAACGGTGTTGTAACCCATAATTGCGGGGAGCAACCGTTGGAGGAGTACGAGGCGTGTAACCTCGGCCACATCAACCTCTCGACGCTCGCGGCGCAGGACGCGCCGGACTGGCGCGTCTGGTCCGCGGAGCACGCCGACGAGTACGACTCGCAGGAGGCGGCGATCGACGCCTTCCTCGAGGAGGCGATCGACTTCGAGGAGTTCGACGAGCGCATCGACTACGGCACCCGCTTCCTGGAGAACGTGGTCACGATGTCGGACTTCCCGGTCGAGAAGATCGAGCAGAAGGTCCGCGACATGCGGAAGATCGGACTGGGAGTGATGGGGCTCGCGCAGCTGTACATCCAGCTCGGGATCCAGTACGGTACCGAGCCGGGTCACGAGGTCGCCCGCCAGCTGATGACGCACATCAACCACGCGTCGAAGCAGACCTCCCACGAGCTCGCGACGGAGCGCGGGACGTTCAACGACTGGGACGAGTCGAAGTACGCGAACCCCACCGAGCACCGCGAGTGGTTCGAGCACTACACCGGGCTCGACGCCGACGAGTGGGAAGACGGGTTCCCGATCCGCAACCACAACACGACGACGATCGCGCCCACGGGCACGACGTCGATGATCGGCAACACCACCGGCGGCTGCGAGCCGATCTACAACGTCGCCTTCTACAAGAACGTCTCCGACGACGTGCAGGGCGACGAGATGCTCGTCGAGTTCGACGACTACTTCCTGCGCACCTTGGAGGCGAACGACGTCGACGTCGACGCCGTCAAGAAAGAGGCCCAAGCGCAGATGGCGGAAAACGAGTTCGACGGCGTTGACGGGCTGGAGACGGTCCCGGAAGCGATCGGCGAGCTGTTCGTCGTCACCGGCGACCTCTCGGGCAAGCAGCACGCGGCGGTCCAGTGCGCCTGCCAGAAGGGCGTCGACTCCGCTATCTCGAAGACGTGTAACTTCCCGAACGACGCCACCGCCGAGGAGATGGAAGAGGTGTACCGCTACATCTACGACCACGGCGGCAAGGGCGTCACCGTCTACCGCGACGGCACCCGCTCGAAGCAGGTGCTCACGACGCGCGCGAAGAACACGGAGTTCGCCGACGAGAGCGAGGCGGCCGAGGCGATCGTCGAGCAGATCGGCGAGGTGTTCGGCGGCATCGAGTCGTTCCTCGACAACGAGGACGTGCAGGCGGCGATCGACGCGGAGATCTCGGACCTGCTCGAAGCCAGCGAGCAGCCCCGGATCGACTACAGCGAGCGCAGCCCGCGCCCCGACTCCCTGAACGGCGTCACCCAGCGGGTCGAGACGGGCTACGGCAAGCTGTACGTCACCATCAACGAGGACGACAAGGGGCTGCCGTTCGAGCTGTTCGCGAACATCGGCCACTCCGGCGGCTACACCAACTCCTTCACGGAGGCGCTCGCGAAGGTCATCTCGACGGCGCTCCGCTCGGGCGTCGACCCCGAGGAGATCGTCGACGAGCTGCAGGGCACCCGGAGCCCGAAGGTCGCGTGGGACAAGGGCGAGCAGATCCAGTCGATCCCGGACGCGATCGGCACCGCGCTCCGGCGCTACCTCGACGACGAGATCGACAAGGGGATCCCCCAACAGCAGAGCCTCGACGACGTGGAGGGCGTTGCTGAACCGCCGAGCCAGACCGACGGCGGCGCGGTCGACGCTGACACGGCCGACGCCGGAACCACGACCGATACCCCGGTCGACGCTCCAGCCGCCGGCGGTCCCGAGGCCGCGGACGACGCGGCCGGCGCGGACGACGCGATGCAGGAACTGATCGCGGCGGGCGAGTCGCCCGAGTGTCCCGAGTGCGGCGGGATGAACCTCTACTACTCCGAGGGCTGCAAGACGTGCGAGTCGTGCGGCTGGTCGGAGTGTTAGAATAGAACCTCCACTTCTCAGTCTTTTTATGACGAGTCGCTCCACGCCCGACCATCGACATAGCCATCCCGACGTGGATTACACGGTCCACATAGAGTACGGACTCTCGCGGATCAATCTGGAGATGGGGCTTTCCGATGGAAGCGTAGAGTGGTTCATCGTTCAGCTAGAACAGAACGTCGGCCAGCGATACGGAGAACGAGACTGGCGACAGGTGGCGCGATTCGATCATCACCCCGACTCAGCGTGGGGGCATGATATCGAGTCCGAACGTCTGCATCTCGATTTATATCGAGACGGGCGGAAAGTCGACGTTCAGCGCGGATTTCCACGGGTGACCGCGGAAAACGCTCCCGCGTACTGCGAACGCTTTTTCAAAGAGCGCGCTGGGGATCTCCTCGAAAGATACGGTCCGCGAAACGAGTAGTTGCCTACCGCTCTTTTTCCGGGACCGATTCGAGATCGCCGAGCTCCGGGATCGGCTTGTCATCCGCAGAATATTTTTCCACGGGCTCACCCGTCTCCTCAGATAGAACGGTATCTGCGGATTTTGTCTCGTGAGTAGGCATTGGTCTCGTGTCTCGACGTTGTATCCCGCAGATAAATAGCTTGTCACCGCTTGTACAGCAGCGACGAAATCGCATTTCACCGGCCGTACGAGCGAGTGGGAGTCGAAAAGAACGTCGCGGAGTCAGTCGTCTTCGAGCGCCTGCGCGATGCGCTGGAGCTGACGGGTGGCGTCGCGGACCTCGTCGCGGAGCTGGCGCACCTCGCGGACGAGCTCCTCGTTACCGGCCTGATCGCCGCGCTCCTCGCCGCGACCGCCCGCGCCGCCGGGACCGCCGCCGCCCATCCCGGGCGGACCGCCCGCGCCGCCGGGACCGCCGCCGCCCATCATGCCGGACATCATCTGTGCGAAGGGGTTGCCGCCGCCGCCACCGCCCATCCCCGGCGGACCGCCGCCGCCGCCCATCATCTCCTCGGGATCGGGCCGGTCGCCCTCCTCGCGCTCCTGCTCGCGTCGCTCGCGGATCTCCTCGACGCGCTCGCGGAAGGACTTCTCTTCGGCGTCTTCGCCGTCGGCGTCGCCGCCCTCGGCTCCGGCGGCGCTGTCGCCCTGTCCCTCCCCGGCGTCGGCGTCAGTGGGGTCATCGTCTGCCATGGGCCTCGGTTCGGCGTCCCGGCCGAAAAGGGTTGTCGTGCCGCCCGCGACGGTGCGTTTATAAGTAGTCGACGACCGGAGGAGTCCGGATTCGATCCGCAATCAGGTCGACGGCAGCGTCATGTCCGAACCATGCGGTGGCAGTTCGGACACTCCGCCGTCTCCGCGTCCCCGCCGGCCGCCGGTACGTGATCGCCGCAGTTCGGACACCGGATCCGAGTGCGCGCGTACTCGGTGCTCGATCGGACTGAGGACCGTTCGGTGTCGTCGCCCATACACCCTTGTCAACAAGTGTCATACAAATAGCTTGTCGGTATATTCCTAAAACACGTTTTAGGCCGCTGAGGAACCGAATCTGTCGATCCCGCGGCGTTACTCGTGGCCGGAGACGCGGACCGGCTCGTACGGCGCTTCGAGCCACTCGATGTCGGACTCAGAAAGGTCGATGTCGAGCGCTTCGACGGCGTCTTCGAGGTGCTCGACGCTGGTCGTCCCCACGATTGGGGTGTCGACCCACTCCTTGTGGAACAGCCACGCCAGCGCGATCTGGGCCATTTTCACGCCCTTCTCGTCGGCCAGCTCCGCGACGCGCTCGTTGACCGCCGGGCCGCCCCCCTCGCGGTAGGGGTGTTCGTAGAGGTGTTCTTCGGTCTCCCCGCGGAGCGTGGCGTCCACGTCCTCGTGCGGGCGCGTGAGGTACCCGCGAGCGAGGGGGCTCCACGGCATCACGCCGATACCCTCCTTCTCACAGAGCGGGAGGGTCTCGCGCTCCTCTTCGCGGTACGCGAGGTTGTAGTGATTCTGCATCGTGGCGAACCGCTCGTACCCCTTCCGGTCGCTCGCGTGGAGCGCCTCGGCGAACTGGTGGGCCCACATCGAGGAGGCGCCGACGTACCGTACCTTGCCGCGCCGGACCGCGTCGTCGAGCGCGGCGAGCGTCTCTTCGATCGGCGTGTCGTCGTCCCACCGATGGATCTGATACAGGTCGATCGTCTCCATGCCGAGCCGGTCGAGGCTGTTCTCTAGCTCCTGTTCGATCGCCTTCCGCGAGAGGCCGCCGGAGTTCGGGTTCGACTCGTCCATCTCGCCGTACACCTTGGTGGCGACGGTGAATCGGTCGCGGTCGTACTCGGCGAGCGCGTCGCCGAGGATCGCCTCGCTCTCCCCGGTCGAGTAGACGTTCGCGGTGTCGAAGAACGTGATTCCCAGATCGATCGCGCGCTCGACGATCTCCTTCCCCTCCTCCTCGTCGAGGACCCACTCGCGCCAGTCCGAATCGCCGAAGCTCATGCAGCCGAGACAGATCTTCGAGACCGTCGTTCCGGTGCTTCCGAGTGTCGTGTACTCCATACGGCGAGCAGACGGAGGGAGGATAAAAAGGTACTCGCGCCCCGAGGGCCGATCGCCGCGGGGCGGCCTACTCGTTCCGGAACGACGCCGTGTACACGAGGAACGCGCCCGTCAGGAGCACGAACGCGAGGAACGTCACGAGCGCGAGCACGTTCGCGACCGGGGCGAGCGGATCGAGGAACGATCGCCCCGTCGAGTCGAGCACGAGCACCGCGAGGAGGGCAGCGATCAGCGCAAGGAGCCAGTTCGTGAGAATCTCGTCCATGTCCCTCCCTCACCGAGCCCGAATAAAAAGGCGGGGATGTCGCGGACCGAGAGGCGATCGCGACCCTCTCTCGTCCCCTAGACCTACGTCGACCGCGCCCGTGTACCGTTCTATGAGCGACGACGCCGTCCTCTGGCTGCTGGGCGACCAGCTCAACCCCGACCTCGACGCGCTCGCCGACGCCGACGAGGTGCTGCTGATCGAGGCGCACGGCTTCGCCGACCGGAAGCGGTACCACGCCCACAAGCTGACGCTCGTGTTCTCGGCGATGCGACACTTCCGCGACGACCTCCGCGAGCGCGGCCACGACGTGACCTACGTGACGGCCCCGTCGTTCGGCGATGGCCTCGACGAATTCCTCGCCGCCAGACCCGCCGCCGACCTCCGGCTCATGCGCCCCGCGAGCCACGGCGCGGGCGAGCGGCTCAGAGAGCTCGTCGCCGCGCGCGGCGGCTCGCTGGAGCTGCTGGACAACGAGCTGTTCTGGACGACCCCCGCTGACTGGCGCGAGTGGACGGACGAACCGGACAGAGAGGGGGCGGGACCGGACGCGGAGCGGGAACCGATCGTCGCCGAGGACGGCACCGCGGAGCGGCGCTACCGACAGGAGGACTGGTACCGCCACGTCCGCCGCGAGACGGGCGTGCTGATGGACGACGAGGGGCCGGTCGGCGGCGAGTGGAACTACGACGATCTGAATCAGGAGACGCCGCCGGACGACTGGGAGCCCCCCGAACGCCCGCGGTTCGACCCCGACGATCTCACCCGCGAGACCCACGCGTGGGTCCGCGAGCGGTTCGACACGTGGGGAAGCGACTCGCTCGACGCGTTCGCGTGGCCCGTTACCCGCGAGGAGGCGCGGGCGGCGCTCGACGCGTTCGTCCGCGACCGGCTCCCGTCGTTCGGGCGGTACGAGGACGCGATGGCGGCCGGCGAGCCGTTCCTCTCGCACTCCCTGCTGTCGCCCGCGATCAACCTCGGGCTCTTGGACCCGCGCGAGCCGGTCCGAGCAGTGGAGGAGGCGTACGGGGAGCGGGGCGTCGAACCGGGCGCGTACGACCCGGCCGACGATCCGGCAGGAGGCGGCTCGGGAGCGACCACGCTGGACGCGTTCAGCGAGGGTGTCGAGAGCGACGCCGGAGCCGACGACGGCGACGACGGCGACGACGCCGGCGGGACCGACCCCGCCCCCGTTCCCCTCAACGCGGCCGAGGGGTTCATCAGGCAGGTGATCGGGTGGCGGGAGTTCACGCGACACGTCTACCGCGAGGCGATGCCGGAGCTGGCGTCGGCCAACCGGCTGGACCAGTCCCGGGCGCTCCCGCCCGCCTACTGGGACGGCGACACCGACATGCGGTGTCTTTCCGAGGCGGTCGGTCACGTCCGCGAGTACGGCTACGCCCACCACATCGAGCGGCTGATGGTGCTCTCGAACGTCGCGCTGCTCTACGGCGCCGACCCGGCCGAGCTGAACGAGTGGTTCCATCTCGGCTTCGTCGACGCCTATCACTGGGTCACCACGCCGAACGTCGTCGCGATGGGGTCGTTCGGGACGGACGTGCTCTCCTCGAAGCCGTACGCCGCCTCGGGAAGCTACGTGAACCGCATGAGCGACTACTGCGCCTCCTGTCCGTACGCGGTCTCTCGGACCACGGGGGAGGGCGCGTGCCCGCTCAACGCGCTCTACTGGGACTTCTTGGCGGAACACGAGGAAACGCTGCGCGGGACCGGACGGATGGGGCTGATGTACTCCCATCTCGACGACAAAGACGACTCGGAGCTGGCCGCGATCCGCGAGCGTGCGGGCGCAGTGAGAGAGATGGCCGCGAACGGGGAACTGTAACTGCGATCAACCGACTGCGATACCCGTGTCGGCGGCGGTCACTCGCCGGCGGCGAGCCGCCGGATCCGGGGAAGCGCCTGCTCGTAGCCGAGCGCGACGACCCCGACGTACAGCGCGAGCAGGCCCATCCCGACCGCCCACGCGCCGAGCACGAGGTCCCCGCCGGTGACTGCGTCGAGTCCGAAGCGCTCCAGCAGGACACCGATCGCCGAGGCGGCGCCGGCGCCGGCGACGACGGCGAGGAGTTCGATCAGTTCGACAGCGACCGCGGGTACGTCGACCATACCGGCCCGCGGCGGCCGCGAAGTATCACTCTTTCGGGAGCGCCGCGAGGGTCGTTCGCGCGGTAGACTCCGAGGAGACGCCGATCGAGCGCCTACTTGAGGCCGAACGCCCGCATCGTCGAGTCGGCGATCCCCTTTGCGATCAGCGCGAGGCCGGCCAACAGGATCGTGACGCCTGCGCCGACGACCGGGTCGTGGACGGTCAGGACTCCGACTGCGACGAGGACGACCGCGACGCCGGCGATGCCTTCGGACCCGAGGGTGTCGCGCATGGCTCCCGATCGCTGCCGTCGAGATTTAAAAAGGCCGTTTCCGCGCGGAGAGCGGCCCTTTTATTTTCGGGAGCGCGTATCACCGCGTACGCATGAGCAACGGAGACGGCGGCGGTCGAAACGACCTCCGGATGCCCGACGACGACGAGGTGTTCGCGGAGGTCGTCGAGATGCTCGGCGCGAACCGGGTCCGCGTGCGCTGTGCGGACGGGAAGGAGCGGACCGCGCGGATCCCCGGGCGGATGCAGAAGCGCGTCTGGATCCGCGAGGACGACATCGTCCTCGTCGAGCCGTGGGACTGGCAAGACGAGAAGGGCGACATCTCGTGGCGCTACGAGAAGAGCGAGGCCGAACAGCTCCGCGAGGAAGGTCATCTGCAGTGAACCGGAGGCTCACGGCTTCGCCGTTCGCCAGTCGAGGGCTCCCTCCGGTCGCCCTCGCACGACTCGCCCCTCGCGGTTTTTAAGTCCGAACGGTCCCGAGCGAACGTATGCTCCGGCTCGCGATGACGACGGACTCGGAGACGTTCGAGCGCGTGCGCGGGCCGCTGGCCGACCGCGGGATCGCGGTGGACCACGTACAGGCGAAGGAGCGGGCGCTCCGCGTCTCGGGCGGTTCCACCGACTCAGAGGAATTCGCCGGCTTCGACGCCGGTTTCGTCTACCCCTCGCGGCTCATGGAGGGCACCGTGGTCGACGCGCGGCTGTCGGTCCCGTGGGTGAACGACCGAGAGGCCGTCCTCACTTCCCGGAACAAGGCGGGGGTGCTCGCCGCGCTCGACGCCGCCGGGCTCCCGACGCCGCGGACCGCGATGGTGTCGAACCCCGTCGACGAGGCGGTCGTCACCGAGGCGGTCGAGCCGTTCTCCTATCCGGTCGTCGTCAAGCCGAACTCCGCGACCCGCGGGGTCGGCGTCGCGACCGCGACCGATCTCGACTCGCTTCTCGGCGTCGTCGACTACCTGAACCTCGTCCACGACTACCGCGCGACCGGCGACAAGTCGTACCTGATACAGGAGTTCCTCCCGGACGCGCGCGACTACCGAGCGATGGTCGTCGACGGCGCGTACGTCGGCGCCGTGGAGCGGGAGCTTCCGCCGGACGCGGTCGAAGAAGGCCGGTGGAAGCACAACGTCCACCGGGGCGCCGAGGCGACCGGCGTCGACCTCCCCGACCGCGCCCGCGAACTGGTCGAGCGGACGGCCGAGGTCCTCGGGATCGACTACCTCGGCGTCGACCTGTTGGAGACGGACGGACGGCTCGTCGTCAACGAGACGAACGCCCGGCCGACGGTCGACGCGGTCACGAAGTACGAGCCCGACTTCTACGACCGGCTCGCGGGGCTGATCGAGCGGACCGCGGCGGGAGAGAACTGAGAAAGCGAGTGGCGGATCGAGGGACCGCCTCGGCGACTACTCCAGATCGATCGAGGCGGAGTCGTCGTCGCGGTCGAACGCGACCTCCAGCACGCCGTTGTTGAACGTCGCGTCGGCCGAGTGCTCGTCGACCGGGACGGGGAGTTCGACGGTCTCGTCGTACTCCCGCCGGTCGGACGCCGCGGAGATAGTGAGCGACTCCCCGTCACACTGCAGGGAGAGCTCGTCTTTCGAGACGGCCGGGAGGTCGGCGACGAGTCGCACGCCGTCCTCGGTCGTGTACGCGTCGACGTGCGTCGCCGAGCCGAAGCCGGCGTCCTCGGTTCCGGGGTTCCCGTTGGCCATCTCGTTCATCATCCGTTCGATCTCCTCGAAGAAGTCCCCGAACGGATCGTCACGGTCGTCTCTGTCCATACCTCACGTGAAGGTGGTGACCCCGATAAGCCTTCTGTCCACGACCGTCTTCGCCGCCGCTCGGGGTCGTACGGGCGGTACACGGCGTCTCTGGTGCGCATCTCTCCATCTCTCAGGCGTCCGATCGATCCTTCGAAATCGGAAGCGACAGGCCGAAAAGAAACCGACCGTCCGTAACAAAATCGAACGATAGTGACCGTCTCGCGGCGACTCGGTCGGATTTAAGTGTCTGGGCTCTCCTTTTTCGAACATGAGTAAATCATATCTCGCCGCGGGCGACGACGTGAGCGATGACGAGGTTGTCCGGGTGGGCCTGAACGGGTTCGGCCGGATCGGACGAAACGTGTTCCGAGCGGTGCTGGAGTCGCCGCGGATCGAACTCGTCGGGATCAACGACGTGATGGACTTCGACGACATGGCGTACCTCGCGAAGTACGACACCGTCATGGGTCGGCTCGAGGGCGTCGAGCGCGACGGCGACGCGCTGACGATCGGCGGCACCGCGGTGGACCTGTACAACGTGCAGGACCCCGCCGACCTCCCGTGGGACGACCTCGACGTGGACGTGGCCCTGGAGTGTACGGGCGTCTTCCGCACCCGCGAGGACGCGAGCGCCCACCTCGAGGGCGGTGCGGACACCGTGATCATCTCGGCGCCCCCGAAAGGCGAGGAGCCGGTCAAACAGCTCGTCTACGGCGTCAACCACGACGAGTACGAGGGTGACGACGTGATCTCGAACGCCTCCTGTACGACCAACTCCATCACGCCGGTCGCGAAGGTGCTCGACGCCGAGTTCGGCATCGACGCCGGCACTCTCACCACGGTTCACGCCTACACCGGCTCCCAGAGCCTCATCGATGGCCCGAAGGCGAAGACCCGCCGCGGCCGCGCGGCCGCCGAGAACATCGTGCCGACCTCGACGGGCGCCGCGGGCGCCGCCCAGGAGGTCCTCCCGCAACTGGAGGGGAAGATCGACGGGATGGCGATGCGCGTCCCGGTCCCGTCCGGCTCGATCACCGAATTCGTCGTCAGTCTCGACGAAACCGTCACCGCGGAAGAGGTCAACGCCGCCTTCCGCGACGCCGCCGACTCCGGGCCGCTCGCGGGCGTCCTCGGGTACACCGACGACGAGGTCGTCTCCAGCGACATCGCCGGGCTCCCGTTCTCCAGCTACGTCGACCTGCAGTCGACGAACGTCATCGCCGGCGGGAAGCTCCTGAAGATCCTCACGTGGTACGACAACGAGTACGGCTTCTCGAACCGGATGCTCGACATGGCCGCGTACGTCCAGGACGAGGCGTGAGCGGTTAATCGCCGCTGCGAGCAAACGGCCTGACGCCCCCGCGGCAACGTTCCCCCGGAGAACCACTGCTTAAATACCTCATCGACGACCGTTCACCCATGTCCACGTTCGACACCATCGACGACCTCCCGGCAGACTCGCGCGTCCTCGTTCGGCTCGACCTCAACTCGCCGATCGAGGACGGAGAACCGCAGGACAACCGCCGGTTCGAGCGCCACGCGGAGACGGTCCGCGAGCTCGCCGACGCCGGTCACCGCGTCGTCCTCATGGCTCATCAGGGCCGCCCCGGCCGCGACGACTTCACGTCGCTTTCGGGCCACGCCGCGATCCTCGCCGACCACGTCGACCGCGAGGTCGCCTTCGTCGCGGACACCTACGGCGACGAGGCGCTGGAGGCGATCGACGCGCTCGGCGCGGGCGAGGTGCTCCTCTTGGAGAACACCCGGATGTGCGACGACGAGCTCCCCGAGGCGTCGCCCGAGGAGAAGGCCGAGACGGAGTTCGTCCAGACCCTGGCGCCGAAGTTCGACGCGTACGTCAACGACGCCTACTCCGCGGCGCACCGCAAACATGCCTCGCTGGTCGGGTTCCCGCTCGTCCTCCCGTCGTACGCGGGTCGCGTGATGGAGACGGAGTACGAGGCGAACACCGCCATCGCGACCCGCGAGTTCGACGGGCCGGTGACGATGGTCGTCGGCGGGACGAAGGCGACCGACGTGATCGGCGTGATGGACGCCTTAGACGAGAAAGTGGACCGCTTCCTGCTCGGCGGCGTCGCCGGCGAGCTCTTCTTGCGCGCCGCGGGTCACCCCGTCGGCCACGACGTGGGCGATATGGACCTGTTCGACGAGCAGTGGGCGGAGAACCGCGAGCTGATCGAGTCGGTGCTCGACGAGCGCGGCGACGCGATCCGGCTCGCGACCGACCTCGCGTACGAGGGTCCAGACGGCGACCGCGCGGAGGTCGCCGTCGACGACATAACGGAGAAGACGGAGGGGTACCTCGACGTGGGCTCGGATACGGTTGAGGCGTACGAACCGGCGATCCGGGAGTCCGACGCGGTGTTCGTGAAGGGCGCGCTCGGCGTCTTCGAGGACGAGCGGTTCGCGGACGGCACCGTGGGCGTGCTCGAAGCGATCGCCGAGACCGACTGCTTCTCGGTGGTCGGCGGCGGCGACACCTCGCGGGCGATCGAGATGTACGGCCTGAGCGAGGCCGACTTCTCGCACGTCTCCATCGCGGGCGGGGCGTATATCCGCGCGCTGACGGGCGAGCCGCTGCCGGCCGTGGAGGTCTTGGAGGCGGCGGCCGAGAGTCAGTAGGAAAACGAAAGGACGGAAGCGCCGTCGCGGGCTCGGCGGCGACTACTCCTCGTTGAGATCGAGGTCGAACTGTTCGTTTTCGGTGACGGGGTTGAGGACGACGCTGGTGTTCGACTCGCGGATGTCGGCGTCGGTGAGGATCGACTTGATCTGTTCGTTCATGCCGTCCGTGTCGGTGAACTTCCCGATGGCGATCACGTCGTAATCGCCCGTGACCTCGTAGACGCTCACCATCTGTTTCTCCTGCCGGAGCTTCTCTGTCACGTCGGGAAGCGCGCTCCCCTCGACTTTGAGCTGGAGCACCGCGGTCACGTCGTAGCCGAGCTTGTCGTAGTCGACGATGGGCGTGTACCCCCGGATCACGCCCTCGTCTTCCAGATCGCGGAGGTGGTTCGACACCGTCGTCACCGATACGTCGAGGTCGTCGCCGAGACTCCTGAGGCTCGCCCGCCCGTTGCTGAGAAGGGAGTTGACCAGTTTCGCGTCGAGGTTTTCGTACGTCATCACACCTATCCACGTCTTCAGGGGTTTATAATTTTACGAACGTCCAGCATTTTTGCGCGACTGGCGGTTCATGCGCCAAGCGATAAGGCCTTTATACTGGCAGATAACGAATGAAACGTCCAGAACATGACGGACGAACACGCGAAACCGGACGGCGGCCTCACGGCCGAAGAACAGGCGGTACTCGACGAGATCGAAGAGGAGAATGTCGATTTCCTGCGGCTCCAGTTCACCGACATCCTCGGCGTCGTGAAGAACGTCTCTGTGCCCGCCCACCAGGCGGAGAAGGCGTTCACCGAGGGGATCTACTTCGACGGCTCCTCCATCGAGGGGTTCGTCCGCATTCAGGAGTCGGACATGCGGCTCGTCCCCGACCCCAACACGTTCGCGGTGCTCCCGTGGCGCAGCAACGGCGACGACGACAGCGCGGCCGCGCGGCTCATCTGTGACATCGTCACCACGGAGGGCGAACCGTTCGTCGGCGGCCCGCGTCAGGTCCTCAAGAGCGTCCTCGATGAGGCCGAGGAGATGGGGTACTCCGTCTCGATCGGTCCCGAGCCGGAGTTCTTCCTGTTCAAGACCGACGACGAGGGGAACGCGACGACGATCCCCCACGACAACGGCGGCTACTTCGACCTCGCGCCGAAGGACCTCGCGTCCGACGTGCGCAAGGAGATCATCTTCACCTTAGAGGACATGGGCTTCGAGATCGAGGCCTCCCACCACGAGGTCGCCGAGGGCCAACACGAGATCAACTTCAAGTACGACGACGCGCTCACGACCGCGGACAACATCGCGACGTTCCGCGCCGTCGTCCGCGCGGTCGCCAGCCAGCACGACCTCCACGCGACGTTCATGCCCAAGCCGATCGCCGAGATCAACGGCTCGGGGATGCACACCCACATCTCGCTGTTCGACGAGGACGGCAACGCCTTCGCCGACGACGGCGACGAGTTCAACCTGAGCGAGACCGCTTACCAGTTCATGGGCGGCATCCTGAACCACGCGCCAGCGTTCACGGCCGTCACCAACCCGACCGTGAACTCCTACAAGCGCCTGGTGCCCGGCTACGAGGCACCGATCTACGTCGCGTGGTCCGACACGAACCGCTCGGCGCTCGTCCGTGTCCCGGACGCCGCGGGCGTCTCCGCCCGGTTCGAGGTCCGCAGCCCCGACCCGTCCTGTAACCCCTACCTCGGACTGGCGTCGCTCATCGCCGCCGGGCTCGACGGGATCAAGACCGAGGCCGACCCCGGCGACCCGGTCCGGGAGGACATCTACGAGTTCGACGACGAGAAGCGCGAGGAGTACGGCATCGAGACGCTCCCGCCGAACCTCGGCGCCGCCGTCGAGGAGCTGGAGACCGACGAGGTGCTCCAGGAGGCGCTCGGCCCGCACACCTCCGAGAAGTTCGCCGAGGCGAAGTCCCAGGAGTTCAGCGAGTACCTCACCCAGGTCTCCGAGTGGGAGGAGGACCGCTACCTGGAGACCTTCTGAGGCGACGGCGCGGTCGCGGTTTCTCGGTTCTTTCTGCGTAGTTGGATAGCGGCTTGCTGCCAGACCGATTTCGTAGCAGTCTCATGAATGGTCTCTCAATGGTGAACCAAGTGTGTCGCTGGGGATTGGCGGATCGCCGGAATCGACAGATTCCGCGATCCGCGCTGAGGACAGTACCCCTCTCTGTAACTTATGCCTTTTTCTCACTGCCCACTAACAGGTAGCGATATATACGTGATATATATAA
>NZ_BBJP01000038.1 GCF_000739595.1 Halorubrum halophilum
TCGCTAGTTGTCCACTCTCTCGATAACGGCGGCAGCAAAACCTCGGTTTCACACCGGAAGAACGCTGAAGACGAGACGAAGAACCCTACGAACGCTGCGGAGGGTCGAGAAAGCATCTACTTCCATACGTGTTCCTTCTGTCGCTGTCGCTGAGGGCACTCTCAGAACAAAGCTGTCGCTCCTCCTCAGCCTCGCTTCACCGAAGCGAGGCGACTCAGCCGAGTCCGTGCTCGCACCCTGCCGGGAGTCCAACACCGTTCGTCCGATGCTTCTTCTTCCAGCCCAGTTCATCGTCCAACACCTGTTCGATCCCGTGGAGGAACGCATCACCGAACGTGAACGCCACCGGGAGTGCTCGCCCGCCACGCCGTGGCCGGGCGAGCACCGCCCACTGCACCACGAGCCACAACTGCTCTAACAGGAACCCAACACCCACGTAGAACAGCCGAATCGTCGTCGATGGCGTCGTTGTCAGGGCGCGCGCTTCCCGGAATTTCTCGTAGCTCTTCTCGATCCGTGATCGGTTATTGTATATCTGCGCCACTTGCTGCGGCGTGCGGTCTTCCAGACCGTACGCCGCGTATCCAGTCTGTTTGAGTCCTGACTTCCCGCGATCACCGTTCTGGTACGTGACGTTGACCGCCAGCGGATACGTCTGCTCGTGCGCTTTCCCGTCACAGATCGTCTCTTCGGTCATGTGCGACGCCGTCGCTGAAAGTTTCTCTCGGAGCGACGCCTTCCCGGTCTTGACCGGGAAGACTGGCGGTGCAACCGCCCGCAGCACGCCGATCAGCTCGCCGACGTAGGCTGCTCGATCCATGAGAAGCCGCTCGGTCTCGAACGGATACAGCTCGACGCGGGCGAGCGTGCGCTCGACCGCGTCGGCTGCGCTATCGTCGCCAGCAACCGGTTCAACGGCCAACGTCAGCGGCTTCCCCTGCGCGATCACGAACGCTGTGCAGTACCGATGGCACTTCGTCGTGCCATCACGTGCTTGCATTCGCCTGATCTCGGTGTCGTCGTCTGGATGGCCGTGAAACGGGTTATCCATGAAGTCGATACAGACGGTTCTCGACCCCTCGCGGTCGAGAACCGACATCGCCAGCGTTGCCAGAATGTCGTTGATAGCGTCCAGCATCGGCTCTTCGTCGAGGGTATGGAGCCAATCCATGACGGGCTCTCTGTTTGGTGTCTCGTCTGTGTTGGTCGTGACGCCGTTGACCGAGGTTGTGCCGACAGCTGCTCGGAGGACGACTTCCATGATTTCGCCAGAATCGAGGGGCGAGCCCTCGATTCCGGGCATCGGAACCAACTCGAGCGCCTCCAGAGCAAGAGTCTTGAGTTGGCTGTTCGTAATGAACTCGTCCGGATCTGTAAGCACCTGCGTGAGTTTTGGTAGGTTCATCAGGTGCGTATCCGGACAGCGGATGAATCAGGTTCCTGATTCATCCGCTTCACTCAGGACTACGTATCAGCTGCTGGACTCCTGAGCCAGAGTGGACAACTAGCGACACTTGTGAGAGACATCTCACGGATTACCAGTTCGAACTCGACGTCGACGGGCCGGTCCAGTACCACACAATCGATGTGAGCCCCCTGGCACTGCCACCGATTCCGAGTTGTGGCTGACTCAGCCGACTGCTGGGGGTGCTGAGTGG
>NZ_BBJP01000037.1 GCF_000739595.1 Halorubrum halophilum
GAATAGGATTTCAACAGAGCCATCCAGCATTACCTCGTCGGAGTACGTCTTGTGGGCTGCTCGGTGCGTGTCGAATTCGGGGATAACGTGTTTGCGAGCGAGCGTCAGCGTCTTCTGGGCTTTCTCCTTCTTGTACTCGCTCGTGCTCTGTGACACCTCTTCCTCGGTTTCAGTTGGGACGGACGGCACAAGAGCTTCTGTGAGGACATTATGGTCGAGCGCGACTTGCCGGACGCCAGCTACAGTCCGGTTGAGGACTTCTTGGGTGTCCTCGCTGAATTGTGCGTGCGTGTACGAGAGTTGCTGTTGGGTCGGCGTCTTCTTGAGGTCAGTAATATCGAAGTGGAAGCTCTTGACGAGGGTTGGCTTCCGACCGAGCTGTTGCGCTAATTCATTCTGTGAAATCCCGCGAATTCCTTTGAACAGGAGCGTGCGAAACATTTCGTCGGTCCCGAAGTCGACGCGGTTCTGGTCGCGGGCATCCTCGAGATCGTCAACTGGGATCGAAAGCTGGCAAATGACATCCCAGAGGTGGTCTTCACGCTCACAGAGCGTCTCCGCGTGAACGACGATTGACTCAGCGACCGCCGCCGGATCACTCGTCATTATCCCGCCTCCGAGCTGCGTTATTGCACTGATGACGTGACTCTAGCCAGATTGTGGAGTGGTTCAGCCGTAGTGTGGTTCCGCTGGGCTGGCGAATATCGGTATAGAATAGAGTAAAGTTAGAGTCAGTCATCAGCGTTGGTTGTCTGCCTGAGGCTTGTCACTGCGGATGTATGAAGGCGTATGCGTGCTGTAGTTGCAGAATTGGTTGTGGCTGAAATACGGTATAGTCCAAATATCGGTATGAGTTATCTATTGGTTGGATTTATAGTGGTTGGTGGCGAATGCGTGGATACGATGGGATTAGACGACCTGGAGGGGTTTCTCCGGCAGAAGGGCGCACCGGAACTCGTCACGGAGATCGGGACAGGAACAGCGACATTTAACGCACTCGTCGACGCGGTTGCAGTGAGTTCTTCGACAGTATCCTCACGGTTATCCGAGGGTGTTGAACGCGATATTTTCACCGTAAGTCACAGGCCAACTGAGCATGGAACCGAAAAGCGGTATAAGCTCACGCTGCTTGGACGGCGAATCTATGATTGGGCAGAAAAGACGGAGTTCGAGCGGAAGGTTCGAGAACTCCGTCGGCTGCGTCACCAGCGTAACACGTCGTTCGAGCAGCTGATCGGGAAGCTCAACCGAGATATGGAGATCCGCAAGATGGTGTCCGATTCTGACCCCCTGGAGGGCGAGGATGTTGACCTACCAGAGGGCGCATCACTCGTGCAGAACGAGCCGTCAGAGGAAGCACGCCGTGAAGCCAAGTTCGAACGCATGGAAGAATCACTCGAGCCTATTGCGGACGATCAAGCCGAAGGGGAGTAGTGAGTGAAGACGATCTCCTGAACGCTAAGTACAGGGTGTACACTGACCGAGGAACCTGTAAGTGACAAAGACTAATTCATAGTTGGCAAGGTCGTCCGATTTCGCTTTCGTATTCCGATTTGATTTGCTTAAACAGGTCCTGGCCGAATTCTGTCTGGAAGCGTGGCGCGGCGGTAGCAAAGAACTCGTCTAGATTCTCGAACTCGGTGAAGTGGTCAGTTGTTTCGGCTTCATCGTACCTATTTTGGCGCTCATACTTGAGCGCCTGGAGACAATTATCAACAAGATCCATGTCTTTGACGAACTGTGCCGTCGGGGTGTCACGGGCTTCGTACTCTTCCCAGAGCGACAGCAGTTCGGAATCGTTGAAGGGCCCGACGAGATCGGTTACCGCGCTCCGTTCAGCCGTCTCTTTCTCGGACGTGGGAATGGTCTGGCGTCCGTCCTCCGCACGGGTTGCAATATCGCCCGTGCGAGCTTCGCCGAGGTCGTGAATGAGGGCCATCGTCACTGCTTTCTGGCGGTCAACATCTTCTTGGTCGGCATAGAGCAGACAAAGCGCCGCTGTCCCCCACGTGTGGGCTGCGACCGATTCAGGCGAGTCGACATTCCGGAGTTCCCATCCCGTCCGAAGTTCGTCCTTCAGGTCGAACCATTCGAGCAAGGATCCGAGTTCGTCTGTCATCATATCGGGGAAACAGCAAGCGGCCAATTCAAAATATCGAGATGATTCCGCCGAGCACCCACACTCAGTCAATAAGTTCGCACACACATTGAACAGATAGTTCAGTCAAAACGAGTCGAAATTTGTGGCCTGCCAAATCGTTTTGTGAGACCCGCTAGACTGCTTACTCGTCTTCTTCCTCGGGTTGGATTTGGCGGGCGTCCTCGGCGAGTTTGTAAACGTACGCTCGAAGGATCTCCATGTCCTCTCGGGCGTCTTCGAGCGTTTTCGCTTTCACCTTGGCTTTGATCTGGTCTTCATCTCGTGTCCCGGTTCCGCGCTTGAGCTTCACGGTCAGCGAGACACCGACGTCGCTGCGTTCGACGTATTCCGTTGGTGACGGCCGCTCACTGTTCTCTATCGATTCGACATCCGCACGAGACGGCTGGTTGTGTTCCGACATATGTTACTCTCAGTGATTGGTGCTCAGATAGACGGTGCGGCCGCTTCGTCGGATGTCTCGCGAAGGACTGCGTCGATGTCACTGCCGGTGAGTCGCCAGCGCCCGCCGGGACCAGTGCAATCCAACTGGCTTACGACCTGGTTTTTGAACTCCGTGTATTGCGCTAGCGCAACCTCCTCGTCGTCGGAGTAATCGAGCAGGAGCGCGAGCGCGAGTTGTGCCGGGCCACTGCCCCCGTATCCCCATTCGAAGCCAGAGGGACTGTGACTCGCCAACTCGAGACTCCGATTTGGAGTGAGCCGTTCCTGACCGGGCTGTTTCTCCACGATGGCGCGGCCTCGCTGTCGATAGCCGACGTAGACGACGTCACGGTCACTTCTCGGGCGTGTCTGTTCGACTGATTGTGAGTCGATAGTTCCACTCATCGTTCTATTCGAGGTGTGCTCGTTCGAGCACCCCCGCACCCCTCAGGGGGCGAAAAAAATGCTCTGCGGTCACTGCACCACGGAGCAGCTGGCCGGTTTGTTCCCTCAGAAGTGGATGTCCGCCGGCACAATCCAGAGATCGTCACTCTCGTCGAGAATTCGCTCCAACTGGCCTCGATGCCGGATGCCGCTGCCATGTTCGTCATACAGGCAGACCGAAGGCCCGTCGTACGCACCGACCTGGTGGAATGCGTGCCGGGCGAGGTCCGCATCGCGCATGATCTCCTCGTCGCTGTGTTCGTCGAGTGCCTCCTTCACCCGGTCGAGATTCCGCTGAAACTCCTCTTTCGTGGCTTCCCAGCCGCGTTCGAGCAGCTCCTCGCCCTCATCGGATTCCACAGAAGCTGCAACCGGGAGATCACCCCAACGGGCCGTTCCAGCGACCGTCGTGTCCTCCTCGTCAAAGCACACGTAGTAATCGAAGACAGCACCTGCGTGTGGCACGGCGCCGACGAGTCGATCGAACACCGTCTTTCCGGTGGCGAGCGCATCATCTCGTGTCGATGCCTCAACTAGCGTGTAAATGACCATGTGCATCGGTTGTCACCTCGGTCTGCCGACGCACGCGACTCCGCTCCGCATCACTGCTTGGTGCGCCGGCACCCATCGCCGGCGCTCGATAAACACCGCCGGAATACGCGCTCGCTAGGCGTCGTCTCGTTCCGACCCAGTGATCTCCTCGACGGTGATCGTCAGGTCACCGGTTTCGTAGTCGGCGTCGAAATCGACCGCGAACGCCGCCGATTCGTACGCTGCGTGGTAGGCGCGGTGGAGTGCGAGTGTTCCAGTCGCTTTGAAGTGGAAGAACGCGGCTGCCGTGTACGGTTTGCTCGCGGTTTCGATCTGCGATTCGACCGATGCTTGCAGCGCGATCTGCGGCGTATCGGTGTCGATCCCGGCGGCAAAGGCCCGAGCTTCGTCGACGCTCGCTTGCGAATGCTCGGGCGTCTCGCCAGTAAGAACATTCACCGGGGTCTCTGTCTCCTCGGTGAACAGGACGTCTTCGAACGTCTGCGTACCGAGGATTGCCTCGGGGCCTAGCTCACAGTCCTCGAACGAGTCGTCAGTAGATTGCTCGGACATGGTATCACGAAGCCCCACGTGGGGCTCAGTCCGTCAGCCCCCGATAAACGACTCCTCTTCACCTGCCAAGGGATGATCACCAGTTATTCGCCGATCGGGTCGAGTCCGGTCAGATCGGCGTGAAGGACCTCACCATTGCGGATGACGTACCGCTTGGCGAGGACCGGAAATCGACACTTCGTATACCCGGCCGTCTGGATGTCGAGTTCCTGGTCGCCATCGATGTACTCCGCGAGCTGCCGGAGGAACTCGTGGGTCACGATCCCACCGTCATAATCGGGGAGACCGTTCTCACGCGCTTCGTACACCTCGAAGCTATCGTAGCCCCAGATGATGAGTTCGCCCTCCTCGTCTACCTCCCAGTTGAGGGTCCCGAAGCAATAGCTCTCACAGAGCTGACGGACTGCTTGTGCGTCCGATACAATCGTGCCGGTCGACGTCGTCGCTGCTTGGAGTGTTGCCATAGGTTGTACTCGAGGGCGCTTTCCTACCCCCGCACTCCTCAGGGGGTAACAAACGTACTGCGGTTACTGGGTTCTGGAACGGGACGGTGGATGATTCGCTCCTCTCGAATGTGCGGAAAGCGTTTAGAAGACCTCCCAAGCAAGTACACGCACGTATCGAGATCTGTTGTGATACCGGCCTTCGGTCTATTGGCCTACGTTCCGAGGGGCAGATATGGGCCTAGAACACTCGCTGAACGAAGCCATCTACACCCTCTTTTCGTGGGTGCGGGGCAACCGTACTCGGGATAGAGACAAGCTCATGGAACAGATCAATCACTCATTTGTGAATGTGCGACGTTGAGTTGATTGCCCAGTTTCTGAAAGCGTGAGAAGGCCGAACGCAGAGATGCCGAGAGCGAGGGCAGCGAGACCGGCGATGAGGAGCGTATCGGTGTAGCCCACAATTGAGGCAACAGCAACGAACACTGGCGGGCCGAGGGTCGTTCCGAACTGAAGCACGCTCGTTCGGATACTCATGATTCCGCCGCGGAACGCATCGGGCGCGAGTGTATTCAGTGCTGTATCGGTGATCGGTTCCGCGAATCCCTGCCCGATACCGAAAAGGAACAGTGCGCCGGCAAGGACGGTGATCGAGTGGGCGAGTGCAGCGAGCGTCATCCCGATACCGTAGGTCACAAAACCGAGTGTGATGAGCCGCGGGGGTGAGAGATGGCGCATGAGACGGGACGACTGTGAGGACGTCACCCCCATCGTCACCGCTGGGAGTCCGAGCAACAGCCCGATCATCCCAGAAGAAAGGCCGTAGGATTCGTCGAGAATGAACGGGACGACCGTGAGCTGTGCGCCATAGAGAACAAAGAAAATGCCGAAAATAGCGACGTACAACCCGAGAGCCGTCCGTGTTGGGACCGATTGAGCTGCGTTAACGACGTACGACAGTCCGGACGAATCCATGCTACTCTCGGGTTCAGGGAGAATCGCAGAGCCGGCAACGGCGACGACAATACCGAGTGCGAAACAGACGAACGGCGCGGCCCACGAGAGCAGCGCAAGGCCACCGCCCAGTAAGGGGTAGCCAGCCGCGCCGATGGCGAGGATTGCCGCGTTCAGTCCAATGAGACGACTCTGCTGTTCCCCCGAGAACAGGTCACCGAGCAGCGTCACGGTGAGACTCATGATGGCACTGCCAGCGGTTCCCTGCACGACGCGGAGACCGAGAAGCGTTGTGAATTCGTCGACAAACACGACTGCAATGCCACTCACGCCAAACAAGAATAGCGAAGGGACGAGCACACGTTTGCGACCAACGCGGTCGGCGATGAGACCGATGAACGGTGTGAGAACGATACCGGGCAAGGTAAATGCCGAGATGAGGAGACTCGCTTGACTCGCCGAGATGTTCCATGCTGCTTGAATCGTCGGCAGTGCTGGGCTGATGAGGGAGACGCCCATCACACTCACGAGCGTACTCGCAAAGATGATGAGGACTGTCTGTGATTGCTGGATGTCTGTGAGTGGGTTGGATAGAGCTGTTCTCATGGATGTTGTCGTTCGAAATTCGCTTGCCGATACTACATCGAATAGCGCTGTGTACGGTAGTGGGGCGTGAGTGAGATACCGCCGAGGCAACGGTCAGCGTTATCCGGTCCACAATCAGCGTACTGGCGGGCCGACAGAAACCGCGTGCCAACGCAGTTGCATACTCGATACACCGTACTTTCTCCAAAATGGGTCAGACTGAGTTTCAAACTTACGTACTCGCCTTCGTAGTCGCGGAGCTGTCTTCACCTGCGTTCGAGATAAAGTGAGTACATGATGATAGCCAATCCTATCGCAACAAGGACGCTATTGATTAGAATGCCCAATTCGAGTGAGACGGGTGTCGCGCTCTGGATCGAACGTGATGGGGAGAAACGCGACCTGGTTGCTATACCCTTCCTCGGCAGCGGCTTCCTGTCCGCGACGGAGCCGGAGAATGAGTGCGGGACACACCCCGTCCGGACAGTTGGTGTAAAATGACGTCCACAGCATCGCGCGCTCGCCCTCGAACTGGGCTGTCGATATCTCCTCGCCGTGAATCGGGTCGGCGACGGTGAACTCTGGCATTTCGTCACCATAGCTCGGGAATGATGCCTCGCTGAGGTCTCGCTCCGGCGGTCCGAGAACAGTTCCTTCAGCGCCACTACTGCTAAGGACACCAAGACAACCGGCAGTGCTGGCGGTGACTCCCACGACGCCGGCCCTTTTACAGAAACTCCGTCGGTCCATACGTTCGCGTATCGGTCCCGCGGTCTTGAGGTATCTGGTGTGACCTTCGAACGCGTCACTCCCGTCCAATCCGGGCGGGTCTAGCCAGTCAGTTCATTATATACACCCGGGTGTCGGCAACCGATTAAGGCGCCCGGTGATGCTGAACAAAGTGTACAGGTACTGAAAAAGTCCCAGCATCAAGGATATAAAAAGTGTTCTGAGCTCCGATCCTCGGCGCTGCCGGTGACCATCTCGGATTGACTACAGAAGCTACGGCTCTGCGGATATAAACCATCGTAGTACAGTTCTCGAACGGGGGAATAACACAGCTTCTCTTTTAGTTCCGTGAGCAAATAGAGGTATGTTCTCGATTCCCGACGTCTTGATTCAGGGATGGGTACTACAGCTCTCGCCGGAGCTTGCGAGCCGTGCGCAGTTCGGCTGGACGATCAGCGTTCACATAATTTTCGCCTCGCTCTCGGTCGGGCTGGCGCCGTTCATCGTCTACTTCACTTGGAAGGACGTCCGGACCGACGACGAGCGGTTCACACGGCTGCGATCATTCTGGGTCAAGGTGTTCGCCGCCGGATTCGTCATGGGAACGGTCACCGGCATCCCGATGAGCTTCCAGTTCGGAACGAACTTCCCACAGTTCGCCGAGGTAGCGGGAGAGCTGATCGGTGGGCCGCTCGCATTCGAAGCGAAGATGGCGTTCTTCCTTGAGGCTGTTTTCCTCGGGATATTGCTGTTCGGTCAGGAACGCGTCAGCGATCGGACCTACATCTTCTCGTCGGTACTGGTTGGAGTCGGGGCTTGGCTGTCGGCCTTCTGGATCCTGATCGTCAACGCTTGGATGCAGACTCCACAGGGCTTCGAGATGATCACGCGTAACGGTATGGAGGTGGCAAAGCTAACCGACCCGCTGGCTGCGTTCTTCACGCCCCGGATGCCGTGGATGTATGTACACATGGTTAATGCGTCGGTTATTTCTGTCGCGCTGCTGGTCGCCGGGGTCTCGTCGTACATCGTTTGGAAGAAGCGCGATGCCACCGCATGGAACACTGCGTTGAAACTCGCAGTTATCATCCTGCTTGTCACCGCTCCTCTACAAGCAGTCCATGGTGACGCGTATGGGCGTCACGTCGCAGATACACAGCCCCAGAAGTTTGCAACCATGGAAGCTCACTACGAGACCGGCACGGCAGACTTACACCTACTCGCGTTCCCAAAAAGCTTTGACGCAATCACCGATCCGAAGGCCGAGACCCTCTTTACTGTGAGTCTCCCGGGAGTCGGGTCATTCCTCGCTACGGGTGGTGACTTCGACGCTGAAGTACTTGGCTTAAACGAGTACGAGGAGAACCCGCCCGTAGCGATGGTGTTCTGGTCGTTCCGGTTCATGGTTGGACTTGGATTCCTGTTCATCGGGCTGGCACTATGGGGCGGGTATCTCATCTACAACGGACGCCTCTCAGAAAGCAATCGATTCCTGAAGACGATGATCGCTGCGTCGCCGCTCGGCTACGCGGCGCTTCTCACGGGGTGGTACGTCACCGAGATCGGCCGACAACCGTGGGTCATTCAGGGCGAACTCAGAACTAGTGAGGCCGTCTCTTCGACACTGACCGGAAGAGAAGCAACTCTGACGCTCGTTGGCTTCGTGGTTATCTATATCGGATTGATCTTGGTAGCCCTTCATGTGGTGCGGTGGCTGGTCGAAGACGAGCTCCGTGAACTCGGAGTGAATGTATCGGACGACGATCGCTGGTACGGTCCGGTCCCGAAGGTGAGCGACGATGACTGAGCTTGTGTTACTCGTCGACGCGTATCTTGTCGACGCACTCCCCGAGATCTGGTTCGGTGCAGTCATGTTTGCGCTGGCGATGTACATAATCCTCGACGGGTTCGACTTTGGCATCGGGATGCTGTACGCGGCTCGCAACAACGAACACGAGAAGGAGACATTCTTGACGGCGTTCGGTCCGGTTTGGGACGCAAACGAGGTGTGGGTCGTCGCCTTTGGAACGATGCTGCTAGCGGCGTTCCCGCGAGTGTATTCGCGAGTCTTGGCTGATCACTACCTGCTCGCTCTCGGGTTCGTGCTCGCGCTGCTGTTCCGCGGGCTCGGACCAGAAATGCGCGAACAGCGCGACGACGAGCGCTGGAAACGGTACTGGGATTATTCCTTTATCGGAGGGAGCTTTCTCGCGCCGCTGCTGTTCGGTACTCTCGCTGGTCGGTGGATCTTCGACGCGCCGACGCTATCGCTGCCGGTACTGCTGACTGGTGTCGGCCTCGTAACCGTCTCGGTCGCCACCGGGGCGGCCTTTCTGACAGCTAAAACCAGGCCACGGCTAGCGTCCGACCTGCGCACGTACGGAATTATTGCGACGCTGGCGTACTTGATCGGAGTTGTCGCTCTGCTGACGACCGTTGTCGTAACTGATGCCGGAGGTGCTGCCGAAACGGTTCTTTCACTTCCCGTAGGTGCGATTGTCGTCTTGTCGGTTGTTGCGGGAGGAGGGGGAAGTGTTCTTGCTCTGCGCGGCAAGTACCGTGCTTGGCTGGTGAGCGCACTCGGGCTTCCTGCGCTATTGAGCCTGCTGGTCGCGCTCCTGCTGTATCCGAATATCTATCCGCCAACTGGCTTGACGGTTCGAGAAGCGGTTGTCTCACCGTTAGCGCTGAATCTCGTGACGATTCTCGGATTTCCGGCGCTTCTCCTCGTACTGTGGTACTTCAAATTCCTCTATGGCGTGTTTAGCGGTCCGATCGAGGGTGAGGGATACAAAAATTGAACGTGTATACCACCGCGTTGGCGCCGACGTCCTTTTTGACATCCGTTTGAACGTGGGCCGTTGCGACGGTGAGCTAGATACAGACCTGCTAGGGGGTAGGTCGTTAACCCCCACTACACCCTCGATCTCAACGAGCCTATCTCAGAGCATCTCACCGGCGACCGGCGTCTGATTGAAGAGGACCGCCCTATTGTCACGCAGGACCCGCAGCACACACCATCTACCTTCAGTTAAGCAAAAAATCGCGTGACTGCGGTGGCTTATTGGGGAATTTTCACAACCTCGGAGAATAATTTTGATGCGTGCCTTCTATTTAGAACTACTTTGTATGAATCAATAACTGGGCTCAGGTGCTTGTCGGCTACTGAGGGCCTTGGACACGTTCCCGGACGCGACGAGGCTGGCACCTCCGAGTACACCCGTGCTGGCGAGGAGGTGACGGCGTTTTCATACAGTGGATACGCGTTCAACGTCGCTCACGAGCCGTTCGATGTCCGTCTGTGGCCCTCTCGGATACGCGCGCTCGACGATTCCCTGCTTATTTGCGAGGAGGATCAACCCGTAGTGCGGGAACTGGTACTCAAGATCATCGTACTGGTCGGCCGCTGCCTTCTCGATTATAAGTCCAAAATGCTCGTCTAACAGTTCCTGGCCCCGTTCGTAGCTCTCCGGGCGAAGAAAATGCCAATTGTTCGCATCGAGGTTCACACCCTGCTGGCCGGCGTACTCACGGAGCGTTTCGGCGGTGTCGCGCTCGGGGTCGAACGTCTGTGCGAGGAATACTGCTTCACTGCTGAATCCCTCTTCGGCAGCAGCCTCCTGTGCGCGACGAAGTCGGAGAATGAGCGCGGGACACACCCCGTCTGGGCAGTTCGTATAGAACGATGTCCATAGGATGGCCTGCTCACTCTCATACTCACTGATTGATATTTCTTCATTAGTGATCGGGTCCGGGACGGTGAAATGTGGCATCTCATCGCCGTAGCTCGGGTGAGTGGCCTCGCTTAGATCCTGTTCTGGAGGACCGAGAACAGTTCCTTCAACGCCTCCGTCACCGAGCACGCCGAGGCAACCGGCGGTGCCGATGGTCGCACCTATTACTCCAATCGATTCACAAAACATTCGTCTGTCCATACTCGACCGTGGTAGATCTGTGGATTTGAGATATCTGGTGTGATCCTCGAATGCGTGTGCCCGCGTCCGATCTGCCCGTGTGTTCGACTTGCTGAGGCGGTGGTCACTCAAAGAGCTCGTCGACGGTCCGAACGAACCGATCAACGAGCCGATCCGGTAGCGACGGCGACACTATCTCGATAAGTTCGGCCATGCGGTTTGGACGGTTCAATGTGAGCGTCATCGGCCGCTTGTCGGACTTTTCAACGATCCCGTTTTCGGCGAGCGTCGAGACGTGCCACGAGATCGTACTTCGTGCGAGATCGAGATCGCTCGCGAGCGTTTTCGGTCGCTTCGGGCCGTCGGCATGAAGCCGGACGAGGATCTCCCGGGGTGTCTCTCGTCTAAGAAACGCGAGAGCCCGTCGTTCCCACGGATCGAACAACGGCTCGAAGTAGTGTGTACGGCCGCCGATCCGCTCGACAGCGAGTTCGTCGTTACGGACGAGACGACGGAGATGGTACTGTACTTGCCCGGTGGCGATATCGAGATCGCGGCCGACCTGGTTGAAGTGGACACCGGGTGTGTCGCGAACATGGCGTCGGATCTGAATCCGGGTGTCCGGCATCTGTGGTCAGCTGACACAACCGTTACTCGAGTAAAACATGTGTGTTCGTTATCTCTGCTTGGAAACGGGCGAAACTGCGGTGTTAGCCGACAAATCGGGTCAGAACTACACGGGAGTCTCGATCGAAGGGTCGTTTTCTTATTCATCCCCGTTCAAAGGCGGTTGTGACGCAGCCAATCGCCCTCCTGTTGTCCGCGCTCGATGGGTGGTCCGTGGAGGGATCACTACTGCTGCTCGCGGCTGCACTCGTCGCCGGAATGGGTACGGGTATCCTCTTCGTCGTCAGCGTCGTCGCGTATCGTCGTCGTCAAGGGGCACAGTACCAGCTGATCGCTGTCGCGGTCAGCATGCTGTTGTTCCGATCGATTTTGGGCACTGGAACGATTCTCGGTATCGTGCCGATGCCGGTCCACCACTTCCTCGGACATAGTCTCGACTTTTTGATCGCAGCGATCATTCTCTACACAGTGTACACACATACGTCGGGATCGGTCGGTAACGACACCGTCTCGGATTGAACAGCGATACTTGCCGAAATAACTGGGAAAGAATTACGTCTCAGTATTCTCCGAGCCGCTCCTGTGTCCGCTCGACAACGACATCGACCCCGGCGGCGTACGTGAGCGTCGTGACAGCGACCACGATTCCGGCGAGGATCCAGCTGACGAGTGAGCCGACCGCGCGACCAGTTTGAACGAACCCGCCGTCGGGCGCGAAGGCGACGCCGATCACGTGTTCAAACACGAGTCCACGGAACGCTCCGTTCGGCGTGAGCGCGAGCAGTCCGGAGATTTCACTGGGAGAAGCACCACCCGAGAGCGATCGGAGGATCGCGAGGTCACCGCCGAGGACGCCGACGAGCAGTGCGAGGAGACCGAGCGCGATCGCGCTCCGGCGGCTCGACGCCAGCGCCGAGACCGCTGCCGACAGCGACAGGTACGCGGTCCCAAAGAGGAGGACGAACGCGAGGAACCGCACGAACAGAAGCGGCGAGTCTACTCCGCTGTGCGTCGCGAAAATTCCCGTGTCCGGCGCCGCAGTCAACCAGACGTACAGCCCGACAAGTGCGAAGGGAACGCCCACAATGGCGACGAGCGCCGCGATACGCGCCAGTAACACGCCGAGAACGTAGTCGACGGTACTCACGGGGTAGGTCCGGATCACGGCGAACTCGCCGCTCGTGGTGTCCGTGAGCAGCGCACGGTACCCAAGCACGATTGCGAGAAGCGGAACGAGTATTTCTGTCGGGAGCAGAAAGTCGACGACTGCCGGCACGAATCCGGTCCCCCCGCCCCCGCCGACCGCGGCGAGTCCGCCGAGCACGATGAGAAGCCCGACCGCGAGGACGACGTAGCCGGGAGTCCGTCGAACGGTTACTAGTTCGCGACGGAACACGGTCCCGATGTCCGCGAGCAATCGACTCATCGGTCCGATACCCCCGTGACGTGGACGGACTCCGACGTGGTCTCATCCGCACCCTTGGAGCCCTCGTCGCCGTCTGTGTCACCGGTATCGATATCGCTCTCGGCGCTCGCTCTATCGCTGACGACCGCGCGGTACAGGCCCTTCACGTCGTCGACCCCGTAGTCATCGATCAGACGATCGCGGGAGCCCGCCACGGCCACGCGACCGCGGTCGAGTACGATGACGTCGTCGGCGTACGTGTCGACGAGGTCGAGGTCGTGAGAGCTGACGACGACGGCAGTGTCGTCGCTCGCACGGCCCGCTGCGGCTCGGAATGCTCGCTCGCGCATCTCCGGATCGAGCCCGCTTGTCGGCTCGTCGAGCACCGCGACGGCCGGGTCGCCGAGCGTCGCCTGTGCGATCCCGAGGAGACGTCTCATCCCGCCCGAAAGCGTCGAGACGCGCTTGTCACCCGCGTCGGCAAGTCCCACGTCCGCCAGCGCCGCGTTGGGATCGTCACCGACGAGCGCTGCGTAGAAGCCGAGGGTCTCTCGGGCCGTGAACTCATCACGGAACGGGACCCGTTGCGGGAGGTAGCCGATCCGTTTGTCATTTCCGTCGTCAGCATTCCCCTCGTGAGCGTATCGTACTGCTCCCGTGGTCGGCTCAACTGCCCCCGCGAGGACGCCGAGCAGCGTCGACTTCCCGGACCCGTTCGGACCGACGACTGTAGTGATGCCGGGAGTGATCGAGAGCGATACCTCTTCGAGAACCCGAATCCCGCCGTAGGTCCGAGTCAGGTCGACGGCCTCCGCGAGTGCACGCTCACTCATTTGTAGTCACCCACTGCTCTGGCGGTGTTCCGATTTGTCGTATTCTCATGAGTCGTGTCTTGTTCGTCGGTGAGCGAGCTAAGTTCGGCTCTCCAGTCCGCGTGGACCGGCTCCGCGCCTTCGGAGTCGGGACTCGTCACCACGTCGATTCGTTCAGGGTGGTACGGTGTCGACGCCGGTACTGGGTCGATGATGCTCCCGGAGCGGGCACCGGGCACGGTACCACGAAGGTGGTTGAGCAGGACCGACGCGGGTGACTCGCGCACGGCAACGGCCGCGATCTCGCCGTGGAGCGCGGCGTCGACCGGCGACGTCGGACGATACGCCCGCTCGCTGGACGGCTGTGGTCCGACGTTTGCTCCCTCCCAGTAGTTACCGCGGTCGCCGTCGGCCCAGACACGGAGTGCGCCCGCACCGGCGGCGGCGTGGTCGTCGTTGCCGACGAAGTCGTTCGCGACGACTCGGCTCGACGGGACGATCGTGGTCGCACGCGCCCCGAGCTCGTTGTCGACGACCACGTTGTGTTCGTACAGCGACCCGCGTGCGCTCGTCGAGAACCCGAGTTCGTTGCCGACGAGCGTATTGTACGCGATGTACGTCCGCGTCCCCGACGACTGGATCCCCGCACTGGAGTTACGCACGTCGTTGCCGACGATCGTGTTCCCCGACGGGCGGGTCATCACGGTGATCCCCGCGAACAGTTCGTTGCGGGCGGTGTTGTCCGCGACCAGCGCGTCACCGGTGTACATGAGATGGATGCCGTACCGATTGTCCGTGAACGTCGAGTTCCGGATGACCGATCCGTCCGCGCGATGGAGGTAGATCCCGTCACGACCGCCCTCAAACCGGCTGTCAGTCACGGTTACACGCGACTCCATCCCCGTGATTCCCATGAATCCGTTCTGCCATGTCTCGGACCCGTCGACGCGGAGGTCACGGACGACCGCGTGTGATCCATCGCGCAACAGGAGCCCGCTCGCGTTCGTTTCGATCATGATGTCGTCGACGACGAGCCCCGGCGCAGCGATCGCTCGGATCCCGGCATCACCGTGGCCGTACCCGCTCTGGATGTTCGCGTCCCACGCCTCGCTCTCCTCGTCCCTGGAGGCACGCGCCGCCTCCGGGTCTCGCGTCCGGTTTCCGACACCGTCGATCCGGAGTCCTCGTATGGCTACATCGGCCGCCCAAACGGTGACGACCGATCCGTTGCTGTCGCCACTGATCCGTGCGTCGTCGCCCGCAATGGTCACAGATTTATTGATCGTCACCGTCTCGTGATAGACTCCTTTAGGGACGACGACCGTCGTGTTCGACGGTGCCGCCTCGACCGCCGCGTCGATCGTCGGCGCGTCCTCCCCGACAACTACCGAGACCGGACGGTCCGCGGTTCGTTCCGCCTCGGTAATCCGATCGTTGGCCGTCTGCCACCGACTCGGTGCGAGCGATCGCACCGTCGCCGCGGAGTCGACGTCGAACGAGCGGTTTCGGATCGACTCCCAGTCGACTACCGTTCCGCTGTGGTCGGCCGAGAACGACTCAGCCACTTCTCGGTTTCTAAAGGGTATCACGGCCTCGCCCGCCGGTGTGCGAGCGTCGCTGCCGACGACGTAGTACGCCTCCTCGGCCGGAGTCCACCCGCCGGCCCCGGTCGCCGTGAACAGCCCGCCGTCGGTCGTGTCCGGATCGCGGTGATCGAAGGTTTCGACGTACGCGACAAGCGGATAGCCGAACTGGCGCTCGGTTCGTCCGTCCGACAGCGACGCCACGAACGAGCCGATCCCGTTGTATCCGACGACGTACTGTAGCTGCGAGTAGAACACCTGTATCCGCGGGAGCGTTGCGTTTCCGGCCATCATCGCGTCGGTCTCCGACGAGAGCCCCAGTTCGGTGGTGTCGTCGTACGCCACCGGATCGGGAACCGACTCGGCCGGATCAATGACGAACGCGCCCGCAGTTACGACCACAGCGAGGGTCATGATCGCGGCGATCGCGAGGCGAACGCGTCGCGACCGGTTGTCATCGGGAGCGAAAACTGCCACACGGTTACGTCGGTCTGTGGTGACTTATCGAATCTGGTGTGACTCTCGAACGCGTAGTTCCGTTGAATTAAGTGGCAGTACGGAGCTCCTTCCCCAAGCTTGAACGAAGCAAGTCCTACGGAGGCGAAGAGTGTTTGACGAATCAATAGGAACCAATATTATCGTTCGATCCGCTGGCTTACATAGTTCAGTCCGAGCTTCAGACAGTCCGGCAAAGAGGTAGTATTTGGGGATAGATAGGCCGCCGACCGACCTCATTAGCAGACAAGCCGGTCTGAGAGAGATTCCCGTCCGACACCGGGTAAGGCTCGCCTTCGGAACGTCGAAAGTTTCAGAACAGAGTGTCGATCGAAGCAGGCTGGTTGGAAAAAGGCAGCTACCGTGGGGACCTTAGGATATGAGACGCTCTCTGATGTCCTCCCTGCTCTGAACTGCGAACCGCCCACACTCAATATGGTACTGCGCTAGGAGTGTTACTGTTTAAATGCCTCTGCCACGAGGAGCGGGAAGACGAGTGTGGCTTCTGCTTCGACTTGTGTGTAGTTCGTTTGTTTTTCCTTAATTTTCCCCCAAGAGACCGCCTCGTTCGGCGGTGCACCCGATAATGATCCATCACCTTCCATCCCCGTTGAAATATACACGACATAGTCCGCCCCTCCCCGAAAGAGGTTCGTCATGATTGCGTGGTGTTTCGGTACGCCATCACCAACCGCGATGAGTCCCGTCGCCTCCGCGAGCAGCCCATCCTCAATGAGTGAGTCATAGTCGTCCAATATCTCGATGCCAACTTCTGAATCGTACCCCTGACGGTAATAGTAGAGAAAGTTCCCAACTTCGGAGTCGGTTAACGCTGGACAGTATACTGGCACGTCGTTGTCTGTCGCCTGTTTCAGGACCGAATCCTCATCATCGAGGGTGTCGCCCAACTCGCGTGCGAACGATGTCGGCGTCCTGACTTTCTCCTCTGCGAAGAAGTCGTCGAAGAAGTCATACATATACTCCTCCAGCCAGACATACCGGTCAGAGGGTACGAAGAGATTTCCAAGCCGATTGATTCCACGCTCACGGAGCGATGCCTCGTCTGCGTCCCATTTCCCCATCTTGAACGGCTTCGCAGTCTTGATGACATCTTCAGTCAGCGATCCGGACGTGGTGATGAGTACGTCTACGTACCCCTCTCGAACGAGGTACGCGACGGTCTCGCGTAACCCCGACGAGATGATGTTTGACGTGAACGTGAGGTAGATGGTGGCGTCCGCCTCCTGCATGCGTTCGGCGATGTCGATAGCCTCCGCGAGTTGCGTCGCTTGGAACCCTGTCGTCGCGTAGGAATCAAGCATATCGTGAAAGTCGAATTCTCCACGGAAATCGTAGCCGCGCACGTTCGCCGTATCGAGTTCCTCGTCACTCCCAGGGACGACGTTCGTGTGAGAGTTATCTTCGTCCATACTACTGGATGGTCTGACAGCCGGCTTGAATAACTCGAAATCGACCGCTGGTCTCTCGGCACACCCGAGTCGATCCGATGTTAGACAGTCCGTATTGACCGCAACCGGGTCAAAATCGTCTCATGTGATGGACTTCATAGATCCAACGCACACAATTCCGGGGTCCACTGAGTAACAATTCTCAGATATCGTCGTGACACTTGACCGGGCCTATTCGTCGAGGATCGCACCAGACAACACAAGCCGGTCGGCAACCGAGACCACTTATGATCGAGTCGCTGTTCCGGATCGACATCGCGCTGTTCGTCCTTATCGGCGTCCTCGGCGGCGCACACTGTATCGGGATGTGTGGTCCGCTTGTGACGATGTACTCGAAACAGATGACGCCGCAACCGGACGGCGGAACCACGACGGTCAACGATGGACGGGCCGGGCATCTCACGACCTACGAAGTTCGACAGCACTTCCTGTTTAACATCGGCCGGGCGACGACGTACGCGGTTCTCGGGGCCGCCTTCGGTGCGCTCGGGAGCGTCGTGTTCGTCACCGCCGACCAGCTGACGCCGGTCGCCGATGTCCTGCGAGGTACTGTAGGCCTCGTGGTGGGCGGGTTCATCGTGGCGACAGGGGTTCGGTACGTTATCGGAGGAAGCGGCGGCGATATTCGCATACCCGGCGTACAGCGCGTAACGTCGTGGCTCGCGGCGAGAGTTCACCGCCACGTGAACAGCCCGAGTATCGTCGGCCTCGGCGCTGTTCACGCATTTCTCCCCTGCCCGATGCTGTATCCCGCGTACCTGTTCGCCTTCGCGAGCGGCTCCCCAACGACCGGCGGGATCGCTCTCGGTGCTCTCGGTGTCGGAACGATTCCGGCTGTCTTCCTCTATGGAACCGTCATCCAGTCGATCGATGTCACCCACCGGCGTCGCGTTCATCGCCTGCTCGGTGTCGTGTTCGTCGTACTGGGGTACGTCCTGTTCGCACACGGACTGATGGCGCTCGGCGTCCATCTCCCGCACCCGATGTTCCCCCACTACCAGCCGCTCGGCGGGATGTGACACTGACACGTTCTGTGGGTCACTCGCTTCGCTGGGGAGATGGCGTTCGACGGCCGCACCAGAATGGAATTCCGTATGTGGCCGAACGATAGCGTATGGACCTCAAGTTTGGCCAGCGTTCGGTGTCGCGTCGACACGCTGTTCACGCGATCGGTACAGGAGTCGCGATGGGTCTCGCCGGCTGTCTCGGAAACTCTTCCGAGTCGGTTCCCAGTCCAGTAGATCTGTCGGGGCAGAAAACGGACTACCAAGGCGGAATGGTGATCGGAGATCACGGCGGGCCTAATGGACAGGTTTTCTACGCCGACGCAGAGCCGGAACCCAGACAGGGACCCGCCGAGGACACTGAAGACACAGCCCACCTCGCTTGGTTTCACACGCTCGCGCACGGGCTTTTTCCGTATCACTTTGACATGGTGGATGACGGTGCGGAGGCGACCGCGATCTACGTCACGGACTACTCTCGCATCAACTGGGAGATCCCTGAAGGAACGGAACGAAAGAAGATGCCAGCACCGACCGCACCGGATACCTTTGCGGATGCGACTAATCTCACCTACGCCGTCGAAACGGACGTGATGGGGGGAATGGGTCCGGACCTACTGCCGTTCTCTGACAGTGATGAAGCCGAAACGTTTGCGAATAATCACGGTGGGCGCACTCTCGGGTACGACGATATCAACAGATCACTCGTTGAGGGGATCCAAATGGCTGGGATGGAGTAGGTCAGCCTCTTCACCCCCATCTCCACTTCAGCAATCCGATGAACGGTTTTGATAGCCAGGCTTGTGATGAGCATCCGCGAATGCGCTCTTTGTGCGGAGCGTACCAACTCGGGATCGCCATCCGGAACGAACTCGCAGGATCAGACCTCATCACTGCGTTCGAGACCCTCGACCACTCGATAGACACGATTGAAGACGGGTATCCAGCGTGGCATCCTGCGCCACTCTCCTTTCGCGCGATGATCCTCTCATTCGTGTTCATGGAGATCACTGGGGATTCGTACGCCGACTTCTCTCGACGACTCACCCGGCAACCCGAAGTGGCGACTCTCCTCGGCTTCAGCCGAGTGCCCGACGAATCGGCCTTCTCGCGGGCATGGCGGAACCGATTCGACGACCCAACCCACGAATACGTCCACGCTGCCGCACACTTCGTTGTCAAAGAGGTCCACGATCGCAACATCTCAGCGTCGGAGGTTCGGCCAAAACAAGAGATCGTCAAGGATACTGAGGAAGTTGCAGACTCAGTAGAAGACGAGTCCTTCTCACAAGAGAAAATTATCCAGACAACGCGTCTCGCGCGTGATCACGCCTATGGACACTTCGACTCTGGTCGGGCGTCGAACGCCTCGTACGAGGACACACAATTTTTCGAGCTACAGACGTTCATGGGGATGGTTCGGTGCGGAACTGCACAGGGAGCGACTCGTTTCCAGTATCGTCGGGGTGAAGAGTACGGTCCCCATGGTGATACCCACCTCCGCGCGGTCAAACAGTTCGATCCCGAAGAACTCGTGAACGGATTCAACGAGACAACTGATCGCTTGCTCTCCGTGATTGCCTCTGAAGCATCGTTCCGTCGGCCGGTGACAGCTGCGATCGACATCACGACTATCCCCTATTACGGGGATGTCGACGGGATGTCGATGGTCAGCGGAACGAAGGATAGAGACAGTCGGGCCTTCAAGTTCGCAACGCTCTCGATCATCGGACAGAATATCCCGCTCGTTCTTGCCGTGGAACCGGTTCGAGAAAGTTCTGGATGGGACGACAACCCGTCGAATCAGATCCATCGTACTGTTCGGCGACTGGTTCGGCGAGCGAAAGAACACGTTCCGATTGAGACTGTGCTCTGTGACCGGGAGTTTGACTCGATAGAAGTGTTCCAGACACTCTCAAACCTCGATGTGAACTACCTCATACCCAAGCGGGTCTCCAGCTCCGAACGGGATGTACTTGAACAAATGGCGGAAGACGACCAAGAGGTGGCTGTTGAGTCGACTTCTGTCCATGTGGAATCAGGATCGCATCCAATGCGGCTCTTGTACGTGCCGTCGACGAGTGGGGAGGGGACAGCCGTCTTCGCGACGAATCTCCGAGTGGGGCCCGATGAGGCCGTGGCGTTCTGTCGGCGCTACAGCCGTCGGTGGCAGATCGAGAGCGAGTACAAATCGATCAAAGATGACTTTCTCGCGAAGACCTCCTCGAAAGACTACCGCGTTCGCTTGTTCTACTTCGTGTTCGCGGTCCTCTTGTACAATATCTGGCGGCTCACCGACTTCCTGCTGAAAGCGGACATTGACGGCGAGATGGACTACGCACCTGTGATTACTGCGGGTGAGTGTGTTGAGCTCGTTGCCTCAGCATTGATTCCACACGACTAACCCGCTAAAATCTCGCTGAGTCTGCCGTTCGGGAGTGGCAACTCTATTCAGGAGCGCTAAAATCCATACAATTTCGTACGCTTGTCCGGTAGTTCAAACTCAGAGATTCAAAAACGGTCCTTGAGTGGTGAGAATAACCATGAATAGATGACGATTCAACCCAAAACTAGCTCATCCTCCGAGACTGTGGACTACATCGTTTACGGTTACTGAATCTGGTTACTGATTACGTATACAGTATCAGTATCCAGTAGTCTGCTCCAACGCCTTCTGCTGTTCAGCTTCCGTCGCGTCCTCCCGCACTTCTGGGAGCGCCTCCCGGAGCCCGACGCGCATCAGTAGCCGAGCGAGGTCACTCTGCGAGACACCATCCTCCGTGTCGATATCGTCATCAAGAACGGCGCCAAGTTTCTTGGCTGTCTTGCCAAGCTGCCCAACATCGTTGAGGCCGACGAGGAGTGCCTTCAGTTGCGCGTCGCGAAAGTTGATGTTCTCCGGTGACTCGCCGTCCTCGATGGCGACGAGAGCGTCCTTAATTGCGGCGACGCGGTCGGCAGCGGCGTCTTGGTCGTCTTCGGTGCTGGTTGCCTGTGAGGTGTGGCGCTTCTGCTCTTTCGCTGCTTGGAGCGCTTCCTCGGCGTCGACGTTGGATTGCTGGTCGGACATGGTTACTGGATTTCGAGGTGATTGAGCAGGGTGGTGGTGTTCGTTCGGTACGCTTCGCGAGCGCGCTTGCCCGTTTGGTACAGCTCGTCGTCGTCTGCTGCGAACAGCGTTCGGCCCTCAGCCTGGAGGTTCCCAATGTTCTGGCTGTCTGCGACCGGGTCGCCGGCGACATCGGGGTAGGTCTTCTCAAGGTCGTCGACAAACTCGCCGGACTGCTTCGTTGCTCCGGAGATCATCGTTGGGATGACCATAGAGAGGTGTGGGTGGACGTCGTGGGCGTCGAGGACGTCGCGGAGGTCGTCGCGAATCGCTTCGAGGTCGTCGCGAAGGCTGTCGAGTTGGTCACGTTCGAACGCTCCCGGGCAGAGCGGTGTGACGACGTGTTCGGCGGCGAAAATGCCGTTGAGGGCGATGTTGTCTTCTTTGCCGGGTAAGTCCAGGACGACGAGGTCGTAGCGGTCTGCGAGCTGTTCGCTGATGAACGAGTCGAGTTTCAGATAGCGTTGCTCGACAGGGACGGAGGCGAGGTTGTTGTCGGCACCACTGATGCCGGTGTCGGCGGGAATCAGGTCCGGACCTTCGCCGGTGTCGTAGACCATGCGGTCGACGATATCCGGGATATTGTCGACGATGAACTCCCAGTCGTCACCAAAGACTGCGGAGATCGGTGCATCAGGATCTTTGACGTCGTCAACGATACCGAACTGTGTAGCGAGGTCGTTCTGGGTGCCGGCGAGGTCCAAGAGAACGACGTCGAAGTCGTGGTCGGTGGCGGCAGCTGTAGCGACATGGGCTGCTGAGGTTGTTTTTCCGACGCCTCCTTTTTGGACGTAGAAGGCGGCGCGTGCTGTATCACGATTCACGGTTACAGTAACCGTAACCACGTTACATAAAGTTTCGTCAGACGCTCAGTATCCACCACTGACCGCGAAGCGACAGTCAGTGGGTTGCCTCACGCTGTACCGCTTTGATGCCACTCGATGGAACGATACCGTACGGCGCTGAAGCGGTCGTAGGTGAGGAGCGTACCGAGGCCGTGTATCAGAGGACACGTGGTGTGGCCATTGATTCGTATGAGTATACGAATGCCCTTCCACTCGATTCTCATGGATGCACGAACGCCTGAGACGAAGAAAGTAGTCAAGCAGATAAAGCCCCTAATTGTAACCAGTAACCGTAATCAGTAACCACAATGTAGGGCTGTTGGTTCGGTGGTCACAGAGACGTGAAACAGAACCCTCAATAAATCGGGGAATCATCGGTAAAATAGCCTGTGCGCCCGTTTAATGCCGGTGACTCGGAATACACCCGCTCTATCGCTATCGACGCCAGCACCATTGACGGGATAACAGTCACGACAGCAGTTCTCTCGGAGCGTGACGACGAACTCCCCGTTCTTGATAGTATCTACGAAGCAGCGGAAGGTCACGAGTTCCGGCCGTTCCAGGACAAATCTCATCGTCTCGACTACGAGGATAGTACCGACTTCTTCGAGACGGTCACCGACCAGAATAAGGACCGAGTGATTGCGACCTCGCACTTAGGGCAGGACGGTTCGAATCCAGAGCGTGTCGAAGCAGTTCAGTCGGCCGTATTAGTGAACGAGCTGGCTGTTGACGACACGCTCGTTATTCTCGACGGTGCTGCCGATAAGGCAGATCGGTTTGGGCGCGCGTACTATCGCTAGTTGTCCACTCTCTCGATAACGGCGGCAGCAAAACCTCGGTTTCACACCGGAAGAACGCTGAAGACGAGACGAAGAACCCTACGAACGCTGCGGAGGGTCGAGAAAGCATCTACTTCCATACGTGTTCCTTCTGTCGCTGTCGCTGAGGGCACTCTCAGAACAAAGCTGTCGCTCCTCCTCAGCCTCGCTTCACCGAAGCGAGGCGACTCAGCCGAGTCCGG
>NZ_BBJP01000036.1 GCF_000739595.1 Halorubrum halophilum
AACTACCTAATTCAAGGAGAGAGTCCCGCCGTTTACGGCGGGCGTGAATCCGACACTACATTTCACAAACCACATTCGATGCTTACTCCGGGGTATCTTCCCTGACTTTCTTCTCGCCTTCGAGGAGCAACCCCTTCCACGTCAACCCACGGTGCTTCTTCAGTTCCTTCAACCGCTCGTACTGTTCGTCGTCATCGAACTCGATGCGAACTTCGACCATGTAGTAACACACAAACTACATCTTTATGTGTATTCCGATGAAATCAGTAGTTGATGAAGCGAGCCAACACGTTCGAGGTGATTCCGCAGTCCGACGAGGACGAGGAGTTGCTTCGACGCCTGTTGGACGCTTCTGCCGCTCTCTGGAACGAAATTAACTACGAACGCCGCGAGAACTATGCCGATCCCGACGCCGACGTGTGGGACATCAGCGAGTATCGCGGTCGCTATAGCGGAACACTCGGCGCATCCACGGTTCAGCAAATCGAACGGAAGAACCGCGAAGCGTGGAAGTCGTTCTTCGCGCTCAAGGAAAAGGGCGAAGCCAACGGCAAACCCGGATTTTGGGGAAACGCAGACGAAGGCCGGGAACTCCGCACGTACATCCGCAACACGTCGTACTCGGTCGAGTGGGGCGAATATTCCCGCCTCGAAATCCTCGTCGGCAAAGACCTGAAAGACGAGTACGGGCTTGGACACCGTGAACGCCTCCGACTCGAAGTTCGAGGCGACCCCAGCTGGCAGGAGTACGAGAAGCAGGGTCGGTTGGAGTTGTTCTACGACGAGCAAGCACAATCGTTCAGGGCCTTTCAGCCAGTCACAATTAGCGAAAATCATTCTCGACTGGCACAACCACTGGCTTCGGAAGAAGCCGCTCTGGACATCGGTGCGAACAACCTCGTCGCCTGCACAACCACGACCGGCCAGCAACTTCTGTACGAAGGACGTGATCTGTTCGATAGATTCCGTGAAACAACGCGAGAGATCGCTCGGCTCCAATCGCTCTTGGAGGAAGGTCGATACAGTAGTCACCGCATCCGACGCCTGTACGACCAACGAACCAAGCGACGTGACCACGCCCAAGACGCGCTTGCCCGTGACCTCATCGAACGCCTGTACGACGAAGGCGTTTCAACAGTGTACGTCGGGGCATTAACTGACGTACTCGACACACACTGGTCAGTTGAGACGAACGCCAAGACGCACAACTTCTGGGCGTTTAGAGCGTTCGTGAAGCGACTGGCGTGTACCGCCGAAGAATACGGCATATCGGTGGAGGTACGGTCTGAAGCGTGGACGAGTCAGGAGTGTCCGAACTGCGGTTCGACGGAGGACACGACGCGCCACCGTGACACGCTGACGTGTCCGTGTGGATTCGAAGGCCACGCCGACCTCACAGCGTCAGAGACGTTCCTTCGACGGCAGACGACGGTAACACGGTCGATGGCACGGCCTGTATGCCTCAAGTGGGACGACCACGACTGGTCAGAGTCACCACGCTCAGCTCTCAACGAGGAGCATACGAACCCGCAAGTTGCCTCCGTGGGTCGGTAAGCGATACCCCCAGCGTGAGGAAACCTCGCCGTTCACGGCGAGGAGGATGTCATTGGGGGCTGTTCGGCTTCGCCATCGTCTTCGTGTTCGTCGTGATGGCCCTCTGGGCGCCGGCGGTGAGCCCGGTCGAGGCGCAGCACAACATCTACGAGCCGAACGCCCACGAGTTCGAGTACCTCTCCGAGGACGGGGAGGTCACCTCGACCACACACGTCTTCGCGAACCTTCAGAGCCGCTCCGACGGCCAGACCACGATCGGACCGATGAGCTACGACGACTACGACAGGTGGGCGCCCTTGGGAACGACGAACAGAGGGCAAGACATGATGACACACCTCTCGCACGGCGCCCGAACGTCGCTCGCCATCGCGACAACGGCGATCGGGCTCGGAGCGCTCATCGCGGTCGTCCTCTCGCTCCTGTCGTCGTACTACAAGGGGATCACCGACATCGCGACGGTGATGGCCAGCGACACCATCCAGGCCGTCCCGGCGCTGCTCCTCATCATGCTCGTCTCAGTCGTCTTCCAAGAGGCGAACCATCCGATCGCGCAACCGCTCGACGGCGGACTCCTGTTGGCGCTGATCTTCGCGTTGGCCTACTGGCCGGGGATGTGGCGCTCGATACGTGGCCCCTCGCTGCAGGTGTCTGAACAGGAGTGGGTCGACGCCGCGAAGAGCTACGGCCAGACGCCCTTCCAGACGATGCGAAAACACATGGCACCCTATATCGCCGGCTACATCCTGATCTACGGATCGCTGCTGATCGGCGGCGTGATCATCTCGACCGCCGCGCTGACGTTCCTCGGGCTCGGAATCAATCCGCCGACCCCCGAGTGGGGACGGCTCATCGACGGCGGGCAGTCGTACGTCTCCACGTCCTCGTGGCACGTCGCGACCATTCCCGGGATCGCGATCGTCTTGGTCGTCATCGCGTTCAACGCGCTCGGTGACGCGATCCGCGACGCGATCGATCCGGAGGCCGACGTGGACGAGAGCGAGGCCGCCGCCACCGGGGGTGGTGCGTGATGGCCGCCGACGAGCGGTCCGCGGCCGCGGCCGCGGCGACCGAGGAGAGCCGGAACGACGATCCGCTCATCGACGTTCGGAACCTCCAGACCGCCTTCTTCACCGACAAGGAGACGATCCGCGCCGTCGACGGGATCGACTTCCAGATCGACTCCGGCCAGACGGTCGGCATCGTCGGCGAGAGCGGGAGCGGAAAGAGCGTCACGGCCCGCTCGCTGATGGGGCTGATCGAGTCGCCCGGGCGCGTGCTCCGCGGGAGCAGCGTCCGCTACCGCGACCTCGACGCGGTCCGCGAGTTCGCCGGGACGTTCCCGAAGCGGACGGTCGCGGTCGAGGAGCTCGACGCCCGGTACGACCCCGCCGAGGTGTTCGGAGAGACCGACGCCACGCCGGGTGAGTTCGGCTACGCCGACCCCGCCGACGTGCCGGTGGTCGACGTGGCCGCGGCCGGCTACACCGACGAGGTCGGGATCACGGACGGCGACGAGTGCGTCTTCGTCCTCGACGGCGACGCCGGCTCGCCGGAGTCGATCCGCGACGGGTTCGTCGAGATCACTCGCCTCTCCGGCGAGGCCCAGCGCAAGATGCGCGGCGGCCGGATCGCGATGGTGTTTCAGGACCCGCTGACCAGCCTCAACCCCGTCTACACGGTCGGCAACCAGATCGAGGAGGCGCTGGAGCTTCATCAGGGGCTCTCCGGGAGAGCGGCGACGCAGGAGGCCGCGGAGCTGCTCGAAGCGGTCGGGATCCCGGACGCCCGCCGCCGGGTCAACGAGTACCCGCACCAGTTCTCCGGCGGGATGCGCCAGCGCGCCGTCATCGCGATGGCGCTGGCGTGCGAGCCCGACATGCTGATCTGCGACGAGCCGACCACCGCGCTCGACGTGACGATCCAGGCACAGATCTTGGACCTGATCGCGGAGATTCAGGAGTCGCGGGACGTGGCGGTGATGTTCATCACCCACGACATGGGCGTGATCGCCGACGTCTCCGACCGGGTCAACGTGATGTACGCCGGCGAAATCGTCGAGTCCGCCGACGTGGAGCCGCTGTTCGCGGACCCGAAACACCCGTACACCAACGGGCTCCTCGACTCGATCCCCGGCGGACAGGTCGGCGACAAGCTGTCGACGATCGACGGCAGCGTCCCGACGCCGAACGAGCCGGCGACGTACTGCCGGTTCGCGCCCCGGTGCCCGAAGGCGTTCGACGAGTGCGAGGCGGTCCACCCCGTTCCGACCCCGGTCGACGAGGAGAGCGAGGACCACACGGCCGCGTGCCTGCTGTACCCCGACGACGTTCCGACCGAGGAGGCCGTCGCGCGTCACCGGGGGCGAGACCGACGAGGTGATCGAGAATGAGCCAGCACACAGCTCCGACGACGCCGGACGACGAGGGGAACACCGCGCCCGACACGATGGTACAGGTGCGGGATCTGAAGACGTACTACGAGGGCGGCGGCCTGTTCGACGACCGCCCGGTCAAGGCGGTCGACGGCGTCAGCTTCGACATCCGGCGGGGCGAGACGCTCGGGCTCGTCGGCGAGTCCGGGTGCGGGAAGACCACCCTCGGCCGGACGCTCATCCGGCTCGAGGAGGCGACGGACGGCGAGGTCCTCTTCGACGGCACCGACATCACGGCGCTGCGCGGCGACCAGCTCTACGAGTGGCGTCAGAACGCCCAGATGGTGTTTCAGGACCCCGACTCCAGCCTGAACGACCGGATGACGATCGGCGAGATCATCCGCGAGCCGCTCGACGTTCACGACTGGAAGACGCCCGCCGATCGCCGGAAGCGCGTCAAGTCCCTGCTCGACGAGGTGGGGCTCTCGCCCGAGCACTACTACCGGTACCCGCACCAGTTCTCGGGCGGACAGCGCCAGCGGATCGGCATCGCCCGGACGCTCGCGTTGAACCCCGAGTTCATCGTGCTCGACGAGCCGGTGAGCGCGCTCGACGTCTCGGTGCAGGCGGAGATCATCAACCTCCTCGAAGAGCTTCAGGAGGAGTTCGACCTCACGTACCTGTTCATCGCCCACGACCTCTCGGTCGTCCGGCACATCTGCGACCGGGTCGCGGTGATGTACCTCGGCAACATCATGGAGATCGGGCCGACCGAGGAGCTGTTCACCGATCCGGCGAACCCGTACACCCACGCGCTCCTCTCGGCGATTCCCAAGCCGGACCCCACCGCGAGCCGCGACCGGATCACGCTCCACGGGACGCCGCCGAACCCGCGGTACCCGCCGACGGGCTGTCCGTTCAGCACGCGGTGCCCGGCACGCATCCGCCCCGACGAGCACGAGAACCTCGACGACGAGGTCTGGGACGGGATCAACGGACTCCGCGAGATCATCCGCGAGCGCATGCGCGCCGACCGCTCGATCCGGGAGCGGGTCCGCGAGCGGTTCGGCCTGGAGACCCGCTTCGCCACGATCGACGAGACGTACGACGAGCTGTTCGGCGACCTCTCGGTGCCGGCCCGGGTCGAGCGCGTCCTCGCCGAGGTCACCGACGCCGCGGGCGACCACGAGGAACGGGAGGCGCTCGACCGGCTCAACGCCGAGTTCGGGAGCGCCTGTGACGGCGTCGACCCGGACGGCGGCGACGATCCCGTCGAGCCCGCGTACTACGAGGTGAGCGACAGCGGCCGCCTGAGCTACTGTCACCGCCACGCCGACGAGCACCGGGAGACGGCCGCCGTGATCGACGACCGCAGCTAGCCATGGATGTTTCTCGGCGGCTCTCGAGACGCGCCCGTGCGTGGGCCGACGCGCTCGCGTACGCGCTCGCGGTGGCCGGCGCCGTGACGCTCGGCGCGCTGGCGCTCGCGCTCGCCACCGGCGGAGGGTTCGTCCGGGGGAAGATCCTGACGTTCGTCGCCGGCTGGCTCCTCGTCGGCTACGCCACGGTGCGGCTGTGGCCCACCTCCGTCGACGACCTCGAGGGCCCCTCGGTGAGCGCGCGGGGGACGCGCCTCGAAGGGCTCGTTCGCGGGATCCCGCCGCTCCGGTGGCTCCGGCTCCCGGCGCCGCCGGAGCGGGTTCGCGTCGCCGGGAAGGTGTTCCTCGCGGGCGTCGTGACCCTTGCGGGATCGCTTTTGATGGAGACGGCGTTCGGCGTCGCCTGAACGGCTCGAAAAGAGTTATCTTCCTCCCGTGACCAGTCACACACAGTAATGGACCCCGAGGAGGACGCCCTCGTCCGTCAGCGCCAGCGGTTCGGGGAGGAGCACATCACCGCGTGGGAGCAGACGCTCGAAGAGACCGATCTGCTCGCCGAGGACCGCCGCGAGGACGGCTGGGAGGCGACCGTCGTCATGGTCCCCCACACCGACACGGTCAGCAAGGATATGAAGGACCACGATCGGTTCGGGCTGATACACGTGGTCCCGAACAACTACGCCGACGCGTTCGTCGACGCCTACGACGAGGAGGCGTACACCGAGTACCTCGTGTACGGGGACGCCATCGACGGGGTAATGTACGTCGCCATCGAGCTCATCGACCCGGACGGGAAGCGGTCGATCTTCGTCCCGTGTAAGTACGACATGACGATGTCCGAGGGGATGACGCAGTCCGCCCTCGACGAGGGCGCGCTGTACAGTCACTTCAAGACGATCTCCGGGGAGATTCTCGGCCGCTTCCGGTACGAGGAGTTCCAACCCCTCGTCGCCCCCCCGAACAAGGACAACGTCACGAGCACCACCGGCATCGACGACGTGACCGACGACGGCGACGCCTGACGCGACCGAAGACCGGCGCGACGGCGCTCGCCTATCTCGCTCTTCGCGCCCGTCTCACTCCTCTCGGTCGTCGGTCTCCTCGATGTCTCGCACGGTCCCGACCCCCTTGCTCGACCCCTCCCTGAAGACGAACCGCTGACCCTCCTCGATCAGGTATGGACGGAACTTGAACCGGACCGTCGTCCGCCCGGTGTCGCCGGGGAGGAGCCGCCCGCCCTCGGGCGAGAAGACGGCCGCCTCGGAGACCGTCTCGACGTGGACGACCGGCTCGTACCCGTCCTGTATCCGCGTCGGGTGGTTCAACACCATCACCTCGGCCTCGAACTCGCGGACTGGTTGGGGGTCGCTCCCGCGGGGCACCAAGGCCATTCCGCGCTCGATCTCCGACTCGTCGACGCCCTTCAACGCGATGCCGACGATCCGGCCCGCGGTCGCCTTGTCGACCCGGTGGTAGTGCATCTCGATCGACCTGACTTCGACCTCGCGGAAGGAGCCGTCGGCCATCGGCCCCAAGAGGAGCTCGTCGCCGGCCTCCACGGTGCCGGAGTTGACCGTGCCGGACGCCACCGCGCCGACGCCGGTCACCTTGTAGCTCCGGTCGACGTACAGCCGAAACTCCGCGCGCTCCGGCGTCGCCCGCTTCGGGAGCGTCTCGAACAGCCGGTCGAGGGTTTCGATTCCCTCCTTCGTCACCGCGCTGGTTCGGAGCAGGGGGACGACCCCGTCGCCCACCTCCGCGACCGCCGTGTCGATGCCGTGGCGGTCGACGAGGAGCGGGGTCTGACCGACGTCTCGGAGCATCGACTCCACCTCGCGCTCGACCTCGGCGAGCCGCTCGCCGCTCACGGCGTCCGCCTTCGTGATCGCGACGACCGTCGGCAGCTCGGTCGCGAGCAGGATCCCGAGGTGCTCGCGTGTCGTCTTCGTCGGCCCGTCGTCGGCGGCGACGACGAGGAGCCCGTAGTCGAGCTTCTGGCCGACCAGCCCGCGGATCGTCGTCCGGAGCCACGGCTCGTGGCCGACGGTGTCGACGAACGAGACCAAGCGATCGGCCTCCTCGACGATCCGCGCGCGGTCGGACTTGCGGTGCGGGTTGTCCATCCGAACCGGTTCGTCGCCGTCGTCCTCGAAGCCGTAGACGGCGTACGAGAGATCCGCGGAGAGCCCCCGCTCGACCTCGTGAGGCTGGACGTCGAGGAAGCCGCGCGTGCCGCCCTGTCCGTCGTCGGCTCGACCGGTGACGAGGGTACCGACGAGCGTCGACTTCCCGTGGTCGACGTGGCCGGCCGTGCCGATCACGAGGTGGTCGTCGTCCGTCTCGAACATCCCGCCGTCGCGGAGAGTGGCGAGGCCGACGAGCCCCTCCGAACTGCCGTTTCCGGCGGTCCCGGCGCTCCACGTCTCCACGTCGGCGATGTGGGCGTCCGCCTCGTCGGCCAGAAGCGAGAGCACGTCCATCGTCTCGGAGAAGGCGTCGGGCGAGATTCCGGCCAGGCCGCCGTCGTCGGTGACACCGAGGACGTAGGTGGCCTCGCCGTCGCCGGAGAGCACGCGGTGGCGGAGCTGGGCCACGAGCGACTCCATCCGCCCCTCCGCTAAGTGGACCTCGCGTGTCAGCCGCTCCTTGAACTCGATTTCGCCGCTGTCCCGTTCGCCGCGCTCGATGGCCCGCCGGAGGGCGGACCGGTCAGCGCTCATACCCGCTCGTAGGCGACAGCCGGGCTTAACGGTTTTCGTGCGATAAGTCCCCACGTCACGTGATCGGTACCGAGCGATGGGGAGCGGGCGGGAGCGATCCGGACCGCTCCCGCTCGTCCCGCCCGCGGACCCGCGACGCACCTTTTAAGCGATCACCGGAAGGAACGGGTGTATGGACACATCGGTCCCCAGCGTCGCCGAACGGCGCGTTCACGTCGCGCCGCTCGGCCACGAGCGCGACCGGATCGTCGAGCCCCTCCGCCGCCACGGCGCGGACGTGGTGTACCTGCTCGCGGACGTCCCCGGCCGCGAGGCCCCTCGCGGCGCCGTCGACTTCGAGACGGCCGGGGCCGAAGACCCGGCGGACACCCGGGTCGACCTCGACCGACTCACCGACTACCAGCGCGACGCGTGGGCCGCGGCCGCCGAGTTCGCGTCGGTCCGCGCGCTCCCCGTCGAACTCGCCGACGTGTACGACGTGCTCGGCGTGACGACGACGGTCGCGGCCCGCCACGGCGCCGGCGAGGACAACGGCGACCGCCTGTTCGCCAACGTCTCGACCGGCCCGCGGATCGCGGCGGTCGGCGTCGCGATGGCGTGTATGATCGTTGGCGCCCGCCCCTACAGCGTCGAACCCGAGCGCCACCGTCACGACGTGCGCGAGGAGCCGCTCACCGAGGGCGTCGAGCGCACCGTCGACCTCCCCTTATACCCGATGGACGCGCCGACGGCCGATCAGGTCGCGGTGCTCGGCCGGCTCCGCGAGCGCGACGACGACAACGTGACAACCGACAAGTGGAACCTGATCGAGTGGGCCCGCGAGCGCGACCTCTCGTTCCTCCGCGAGGCGGGCGCGAGTCGGACGGCGAAGTACCGCGCGCTGGAGACGCACGTGCTCTCGCCGCTCCGCGACCGCGGCTACGTCGAGTTGGAGGACGTGGGGCGTTCCGACACCGTCCGACTCACGGAAACCGGCCGCCGGGTCTTCTTCGCGTTCCAGCACAAGCTCGGCGAGGAGTGAGCGCGGTACGCGCGACGCGGTTCGTCGGGGCTGATCGGATTGTTCGGCCTATCCGGACTATACACGGCTAACGTAGAAACGGCAAACACCCCTCGATTCGAGTGCGTGACGCCCGCCGGGCGGTCGCGGTGCCCTCCCTGCCCTCCACCCTCTGCCCTCCCTCTCGCCCACCGGCCGTCGCCGGTCTCCCCCCGGCGGCGGTCCCCGCTGACGCCGCCGCGACCGCCCCGCGGACCGTCACGAAACGGCGGCTTCGCCGTCGTTCCCGTTTCTGAACGATCGATAGCTCCCGCTGGCGTTCACGATCGCGGTCACGCGCTCGACGCATATCGCTCGCGGCACAGAAGGCGACGATCGCTCCGATCGCGTCCACGGTCACGTCCGTCTGCCGGTTCACTCCCGGGCGGCGTCCCTCTCGGTCTCTCGACTCACTCCTCGGTCAGATCGACGTACGTGCGGCGGACGGTCACGGGCGTCACGTCGGCGGCGTCGGCGGCCTCCTGCTGGGTGCACTCCGCGTCCAGCTCGCGGGCCGCGGCGTACAGGCAGGCGGCGGCGACGCCGACCGGGTTGCGGCCGTTCGCGATCCCCTCCTCGACGGCGCGCTCGGCTAGCTCGCCGGCGCGGTGCTCCACGCCGGCGTCGCAGTCGAGGTCGCTCGCGAACCGCGGCAGGTACTCGGCGGGGCCGGTCGGCGCGATCGGCAGGCCGAGCTCGCGGTTCATCGCGTCGAAGGCGGCTCGGTGTTCGGCCTCGGTCGCCTTCGCCTCGGCGCAGATCTCGCCGACGGTGCGGGCCACGTCGGCGGTGCGGCAGGCGACGTACACGCACGCGGCCGCGAATCCCTCCAGCGAGCGCCCCCGGAGCAGGCTCTCGTCCTGCGCGGAGTCGAACAGCGCGCAGGCGGCGTCACGGACGCTGTCGGGCAGCCCGAAGACGCCGGTGAGCCGTCGGATTTCGGTGTACGCGTACACCTTGTTGCGGTCGCGCTTCGTCGAGATCCGCGCGCGGTTGTGCTGGGTCCGCATCCTGGCGAGCCGCCGGCGCTTGCGGCCCTTGACCTTCGTCGAGCGGCCGATCTCCGTCGAGAGCCCGCGGTCGTGCCGCGAGCGCGTCAACGGGGCGCCGGTGCGCTTGGGGTTCGTGTCGTCGTCGTCGAACGACCGCCACTCGGGACCGTGGTCGATCCGGTCGGCCTCGACGACGAGCCCGCAGTCGGTACAGACGCGCTCCGCGGCGTCGACGCGCGTCCGACCGCCGCACTCCGGACAGGTCTCGTGGGCGGCGGCCTCGTCGGTGGCCGCGGTCTCGGTGGTAGCCGCGGTCTCACCGGCGTCGACGGTCGCGGCGCGGTCCGCGGTCGTAGCGCAGTCAGTACCGGCGGCGCGGTCCGCGGTCGCGGCGTCGTCGGTTTCGGCGCGGGGCGAACGGGTCCGGGTCGAGCGTGCCTCACTCATCACACGTCGAACTCGGGCCCGATACCTTACTTAAACCCGGGAGAAATCGGGGCCGATCGGCGGGATCGGCGCGCTCGAACCGACCGATAACCGATCGGTGCTCTCCGGCTTTACCACGCCGCAGTACGGTGGTTTTAACCTACCGAGCCCACCATCGGTTCGCATGACGCTGTCGGAGATCGCGGACGGCCTCGAAGTGACCGCGAGCCAGCGCGACCGGGGTGTCGCCGTCGCGGACGACACGGAGACCCCGCTCGTCGATCGACTCGCGGAGCACGCGGACGACCTCCCGTGCACGCCGGAGGCGACGGCGACGCTCGTCGACGCCTACACCGCCGGGCGGAGCGTCGGCGACGCCGCCCGCGAGGCCGGCGTGACGCCGATGACGGGCGCGAAGGCCCTCCACCGCTGCGGCGTCGAGGGCGTCTGTCCGCTCGCGACGACCCGCCGCGACGTGGTCCGCGACTGGTTAGACGGCCGGATCGCGCGCAGCGAGGCGGTCGCGCTCGCCGGCGGCGACGAGGCGGACTTCGCGCTGGCGACGTACGTCGAGACGCACGATTCGCCCTCCGCGATCGCCGAGGCGGTCGACGCCCACGTCGCCGGTTCAGCCCCGCTCGGCGGCGGCGATTCCGCCGGATCCGCCGGCTCGGCCGGTTCCACCGGCGGCGACGACGATGCACTCGGCGGTGCGCTCGGGTCGCCCGACGGGCTTCGCTGAGCGGCTCGCCCTCTTCGGCTCGCTTTTCTTCGCTCTTCCTCGCTTTCGCTCAGGGCGTCAACCGATCGACCAGACCCGGCTCCTCGAACTCGACCTCGACCGTCGTGTCGAAGGCGTCCTCGAACGCCGCCGCGACGGCGCTCGCATATGGCCCGTCCCCCGTCACCGCCGTCGGCGCGCCGGCGACTGCGGGATCGGTCGAGGGGAGACGAACGCTCGCGCCGTCCTCGGTGTCGCCTCCGGCGGCACCTTTCCCGCTGCCGCTCCGCGCCACCGCGATCGACCGGTCCAGTCCGGCACCCACGTCGGCGACGCGGCCGCGGAGCCGCTGGAGGGCGTCGCGTCCGTGCGTCGTCGCCGGGAACACCGCCGCCGTCCGGTCGGCGGTCGTGACTCCCGCGACCGCCTCGTTCGAGCCGACCGGCGCGGCGTCGACGATCACGGCGTCGTAGCTCGTCGCGGCCTCGTCGATCCGGCGTTCGAGCTTCCGGGCCGCCTCCGCGGTCTTCGCCCGCGCGACGCGCTCGAAGGGCGCGCGAGCGGGGAGCGCGTCGGCGCGGCCGGGGAGGTCCGGAGCGTCGCCGCCGTCGCCGGAGCCGGCGCTCCCCGTGTGTCCGTCTCCCACAGCGATCGGGTACGTCGCCGCCGACAGCGACGCGCCGGTCTCGTCGGTCACGAGTGTCGTGAGGTCGGTTCCGATCCGGCCCGACACGTACTCGGAGAGCCCCTGCGTCGTGAACGCGGCGTCGACGACGGCCACGTCGCGACCGTCGCGCGCGCCGAGCGCCGCCAGTTCGACCGCGGTTCGCGTCGTCCCCGCGCCGCCGGTCGCCCCGACGAGCGCGAGCGTCGTCGCCTGCATGCGCTCGGCTACTCGGGGTTTCGCTGTTAACCCTGTCGCACGCCGGTCGCCGAGCGGCGACCGGTCAGTCCGTCGCGGCCGGCTCGCCCCCCGACCGCTACTCGGCGATCGCTTCGGCGACGGCGTCCACCTCGTCGTCGGAGAGGTCGGGCCGGTCGCCGCCGACCGCGTGGAGGGGCGCGCCGCCGTCGCCCTCGAACCGTGGGATGATGTGGACGTGGACGTGCGGGACCTCTTGGCCGGCCGCCTCGCCGTCGTTGATCCCGACGTTGGCGCCGTCGGCGCCGACGACCGACTGGACGCGCGGCGTGAGCTCCGTCACGGCCGCGAAGAGGTCGCTCGCGAGTTCGTCGTTGAGGTCCCCAACGTGTTGGGCGTGCGCCTTCGGGATCACGAGGGTATGGCCGCGCGCGAGCGGGTTAGCGTCGAGGAACGCCAGCACGCTATCGGTCTCGTGGACGGTCCGGGCCGGGATGTCGCCGTCGACGATCGAACAGAAGATGCAGTCTGCGGACATACGCGAGGTGTCGTCGCGGCGACTCATCAAGGTTTCCCGGGGCGTTACTCCTCACCCTCGTTCCCGTCTCCGTCCTCGTCCCCGCGGACGGTCCCGCCGACGACGAGCGCGGCTCCGATGATCACGAGGTTCTTCACGATGTACTGCCCCTCGACGGTCAGCTCGTGGGGGAACGTGGCGAACACGACCTCCGGGAGCAACACGACCGGGAGGAATGTCCCCGGCATCTGAAGGAACAGGAGCAGAATCCCGACCCGGATCAGCGGCCGGTACAGCAGGCACAGTCCGATGAGGACCTCCCAGACGCCCAGAATCGGGACGAACACCTCCGCCGGCACCACGTACACCGTCGCGGCGACGAGCTCCGCCGCCGGGCTCCCGCCGATCACCTTCAGCCCGCCGAACCAGACGAAGACAACCCCGAGCGCGACCCGGAGCGCCGGGATTCCGAACCGGTCCATCCGCCGCGTGATCTCGCGGTCGACGCGGTCGAACCGCTCTCGGGCCGCACTGAGCCCGTCCGAGTCCGTCGAGTCGCCGTCGGCGGTCTGTGGTGTCGACATGATCGCTCGTGGCTCCTTCGGGCCAGAGACGCAAAAACCCTCGATGGGGGCGCTGATACCGCGAAATTATGAGATTCGTTCGTGACTGATTCTCGACCCGGACCGTTCGCGGCCGTCACCTCGTCGGAGCGCCGGGCCGCAGTGCAGGTGTCACGCCTCGGCGTCGGGGAACGGCACCTCGATCAGGTCGCCGTCGTCGGGGAGGAGACACTCGCCGTCGAACGCCTCCCGGGCGTCCCGCAGGATCGGCGAGGCGTCCGCGGCGTACCGCGAGGAGACGTGCACCAGCGCGAGCCGTTTCGCATCGGCGCGGTCGGCGACCGAGCCGGCCTCCCGGCCGGTCGAGTGGGCGGTGTCGCGGGCGCGGTCTTCCATGTCGTCGGCGAAGGTGGCGTCGTGGACGAGCAGGTCGGCGTCTTCCGCGGTCTCGACCGTTTTCTCCCGCGGGCGGGTGTCGGCGGTGTAGACGAACTTCCGACCGGGTCGCGGCGGCCCGACCACCTGATCGGGCTCGACGGTCGACCCGTCCTCGGCCTCGACCGGTTCGCCCTCGTGGAGCCGCCCGAACTTCGGGCCGACCGGGACGCCGAGCTCCTCCGCCTTCGGGCGGTCGAACCGCCCGGGGCGGTCGTCCTCTTCCAGCACGTACCCCTGCGAGACGGTCCGGTGGACCGTCTCGAACGCACGGACCTCGTAGCCGTCGGCGTCGAGCGCGACCGCGCCGGGTGCGACCTCGTCGATCCGGATCTCGAACGCGGGGTCGTGGCCGACCGCGTGTACGAGATCGTGGAGGTCGTCAGCGGTCCCCGGCGGGCAGTGGATCGTCAGCGGGTCCGCTCGGTCGTTGAAGCCGAGCGTCTGGACCAGTCCGGGGATCCCGAGGACGTGGTCGCCGTGGAGGTGCGAGACGAATAGGTGGTCGATCCCGAACCCGGTGCCGAACCGCATCATGCCGCGCTGCGTGCCCTCGCCGCAGTCGAACAGCAGGCGGTCGCCCTCGCGGTTGACGAACAGTGCGCTCGGCGCGCGCTCGGTGGTCGGGACGGCGCCGCCCGTCCCGAGGAAGGTGACGCGAAGGGACATACACGAGTGTCGGAGCGGCGTTTGTAAACCGGTATCGATGACGCCGCCGGTCGCCACGGCTCGCCAGCGACACCGACATGTGTCCGCCGGCCCGAACTGGACCGTGCACGACTCGATCGCCGCGCTGGTCGAACAGGAGGGGTGGCGCGCCGAGGGCGACGCGGCGCGCGTCCACTACGACGGCGGGGGCGACCGGTTCGCGGTGGAGTTCTACGCGGACGCCGAGCGCGTCCTCTACTGGACGGTTCCGGCCGCCGGTTCCGACGCGGCCGCCGAACCGGACGCGAGCGCCGCCACGGCCGCCCCCGTTCCCCGCGAGCGGATCCCGGACCCGCTCCGGCGACGCATCCGCGAGGACCTCGACGCCGCTGGCGCCGACCCGGATCTGGAGCGCCGCGACGTCTGATCGCGTGTCCCCCGATCCCCCGTTCTAGCGCCCGTTACCGGTGATTTCCGCCGGTGTATCCCGGTTCGAAGGAAACCCATTTGCCGCCCGATACGATAGGATGCAGTAATGAGTAGCGCCGAGTGGGAGGACGACGACCCCTTCGAGGAACAGCGGGACAAGATCGAGAACCCGATGAAACGGCTGTTCCTCGCGTACGGTCGCGACTACCTCCCCCAGGTCTCTGTCGGCATCCTCGCCAGCGTCTTCGCGCGGCTGCTCGACCTCCTCCCGCCGCTGATGCTCGGGATCGCTATCGACGCCGTGTTCTACGAGGACGCCCTGTTCAGCGAGCAGATCCCGCTCGTCGTCCTCCCGGACGCGTGGCTCCCGACGGGACAGGAGGCGCAGTTCTGGTTCACCATCGCCGTCATCGGTGGCGCGTTCGGCATCGGCGCCGGGTTCCACTGGATCCGCAACTGGGGGTTCAATGCCTTCGCGCAGCACATCCAGCACGACGTTCGGACCGACACCTACGACAAGATGCAGCGGCTCAACATGGAGTTCTTCTCCGACAAGCAGACCGGCGAGATGATGTCTATCCTCTCGAACGACGTGAACCGGCTCGAACGGTTCTTAAACGATGGGATGAACTCCCTGTTCCGGCTGTCCGTGATGGTCGTCGGCATCGGCGCGCTCCTCTTTTGGATCAACTGGCAGCTCGCCCTCGTCGCGCTCCTCCCGGTCCCGATCATCGGCGGGTTCACCTACCTCTTCATCAAGACGATCCAGCCGAAGTACGCCGAGGTGCGCTCGTCGGTCGGGAAGATGAACTCCCGGCTCGAGAACAACCTCGGCGGCATTCAGGTGATCAAGTCGTCGAACACCGAGCCGTACGAGTCCGACCGCGTCGACGACGTGTCGATGGACTACTTCGACGCCAACTGGGACGCGATCACGACCCGCATCAAGTTCTTCCCCGCGCTCCGCGTGCTCGCCGGCATCGGCTTCGTGATCACGTTCGTCATCGGCGGGCTCTGGGTGTTTCAGGACACCCCGCCGGGGCCGTTCACCGGCGACCTCTCGGTCGGGATGTTCGTCGTCTTCATCCTCTACACCCAGCGGTTCATCTGGCCGATGGCGCAGTTCGGGCAAATCATCAACATGTACCAACGCGCCCGCGCCTCCTCCGCGCGGATCTTCGGGCTGATGGACGAACCGTCGCGGCTCGCCGAGGACCCGGACGCCGAGGACCTGACCATCGGTGACGGCGACGTGGTCTACGACGACGTGAGCTTCGGCTACGACGAGGAGACCATTGTCTCCGACGTCGACTTCGCGGTCGAGGGCGGCGAGACGCTCGCCCTCGTCGGTCCGACCGGTGCTGGGAAGTCCACCGTCCTCAAACTCCTGCTCCGGATGTACGACGTCGACGAGGGTTCGATCCGGATCGACGGGCAGGACGTGCGCGACGTGACGCTGAAGTCGCTCCGCCGGTCGATCGGCTACGTCGGGCAGTCGTCGTACCTGTTCTACGGGACCGTCCGCGAGAACATCACCTACGGTACCTTCGAGGCGACGGACGAGGAGGTCCGCGAGGCCGCACGGGCCGCCGAGGCCCACGAGTTCATCGAGAACCTTCCGGACGGCTACGACACGATGGTCGGCGAGCGCGGCGTGAAGCTCTCGGGGGGCCAGCGCCAGCGCGTCACCATCGCGCGGGCGGTGCTGAAAGACCCGGACCTCCTCATTCTCGACGAGGCGACCTCGGACGTGGACACCGAGACGGAGATGCTGATCCAGCGCTCGCTCGACCGGCTCACGGCCGACCGCACCACCTTTGCGATCGCGCACCGGCTCTCGACGATCAAGGACGCCGACACGATCCTCGTGTTGGAGGGCGGCGAGGTCGTCGAGCGCGGCAGTCACGCCGCGCTGCTCGACAACGGCGGGCTGTACGCGCACCTCTGGGGCGTGCAGGCCGGCGAGATCGACGAGCTCCCGCAGGAGTTCATCGACCGCGCGCAGGAGCGCACCGCGCGCATGATCGAGGACGCCGAAAGCGACGACGACTGAGGCGCCGATGGCGACGACAACTGAGGAGGTATCAAGCGCGGTGGGCTACTCCGACAGCCGGCTCCAGTCGCCCGCTCGGTCGATCTCCGGCGCGTCGCGGTCGTCGCTCTTCCCCTCCACCGGCTCGCCGTGATACCCGATCACCGCGTCGTCGTCGAGTCCGCCGAGGATCGCGTCCCGGACCTCCCACGGCTCGGCGAACGTGGTCGTCTCACACTCCTGCAGCGCCGACTCCAGCCGCCGCCCGCCCGCCGCGGTCTCCAGCTCGAACCCCCCGTACTGCTCGATCAGTTCGCCGGTCGACACCGGATACTGATGCTCGCGGAGCGCCCGCTTCAACGGCCCGAACGTGACCCCATACGCCCGGGCTTGGTTCTCGTTGTCAGTGCCCATGGATGGGCTCTCGTCGCCCGTCGGATTAATTCCCCCGCTCGGTCGGAACGCGTTCCGTCGCGCCGGCGCGCTCGGACCGAGCGCGTTCGACCCGCCTCCCGGCCCGACCGCGGACCGTCGCTTATACGACGCGTCCCGCCGACGACCCGGTATGCGACTCGCGGACGCAACCTGGACCGACGTGCGAGACGCCGACGTCGACGTCGCGTTCGTCCCCGTCGGTAGCACCGAACAGCACGGCCCCCACGCGCCGCTCGGGACCGACACGCTTGACGCGGTCGCGGTCGCGGAGGCGGGCGCGGCGGCGTACGAGGCGGCGGGCGAACCGTCCGCCGACGCCGACGCCGCGGGCGAAGCCGCCGTCGCCCCGCCGATCCCCGTCGGCGTCGCCGAGGAGCACCGCGCGTTCGACGGGACGATGTGGGTCTCGCCGGACACCTTCCGCGCGTACGTCCGCGAGGCGGCCGAGTCGCTGCCGGCCCACGGGATCGATCGGATCATCTTCGCCAACGGCCACGGCGGCAACGTGGCGGCGCTCGCGGAGGTCGCCCGCCAGTTCTCGCGCGACGACGCCCACGACGGCTACGCGGTCGCGTTCACGTGGTTCGAGGCGGTCGGCGAGCACGCCGGCGACATGGGCCACGCCGGCCCGCTGGAGACGGCGCTGCTACGCGCGACGAACCCGGCGCTCGTCCGCGAGGACCGGATCGGGGCTGCCCGCGAGGGCGCCGCGGACCGGTGGGGCGAGTGGGTCTCCGGGGTGAACCTCGCGCACGACTCCGACGAGTTCACCGACAACGGCGTCGTGGGCGACCCGAGCGCGGGCGACGCCGAGCGCGGCGAGGAGCTCTTAGACCTCGCGAGCGACGCGCTCGCGGAGCTGGCGGCGGCGGTCGTCGAGCGGGAGTCTGTTTAAAAGGGACAGGGGCGACGTCGAGCGCGGCTACTCCTCGTCTTCTTCGCTCTCGTCCGCTTCGTCCGCCTCGCTTTTGTCCGCCTCCGCCGCGTCCTGCAGGGCGCCGCGGATCGCGGGGACGGTGCCGGTGAGCGAGCCGACCTCCTCGGCGGCGGCCTCGATGTCGCCGACGAGCGACTCCAGCTCCTCGATCTCCGCTTTTAAATCGTCGGCGTCCTCGAAGGCGTCGGCGCGCTCGCCGAGCACGTACGCCTTCTTCGCCGAGCGGACGCTCTCGACCGCGTCCCCCACGTCGAGGGCGGACTTCAGTCCGTTGAGCGCGCCGAGCACGTTGTCCGCGTCCGTCTCCCACACCGCGTCGGCGTCGGGAAGCTCCGCGCGCGCGGCCTGCAGGTGCTCGCGGACCTCGGCACGGGTCTCCTCGGCGGCCTCGCCGAACAGGTCGTCGTCGTCGAACGTGGACTGGGCCATACCCGAGTCGTCGTGCCGGCGCCTTTTAAAAACGCGCCCGAAAGCGGAAGTGAAACCCGAGCCGACGCGGCGTCTGCGGTCCGGTTCGGTGACCCCGGACGTTCAGTTCCGCTCTGGAAGAGACCGGACCGCAGTCGATCACAGCCGACCGACGAGTTCCAACGTGAACAACCCGACCAGCAGGCCGAGCACGCCGGCCAGCAGCGCCAGCGTCCGGAGCCACCGCCCCACGCGCTCGGCGCTCGGCGTCGCGGTCAGCAGCGCGGGTCGCCCGGAGGTGTTCGTTTTGGCGTCGGTCACGGGTACGGGATCGGCGGCGCGTCACGTAAAACCGACTATGAGGTCCGTATAGGCGCTCGTACGGCGCTGTACGGCTATATAGTACTGTGAGATCGCTGCCGGCTCACACTGTGAGATCGCTGCCGGCTCACACTGTGAGATCGCTGCCGGCTCACACGCCGTTCCGCGGCGGGTTCACGCGTGATTCCACGGCGCCTCCTCGAAGTCGACGATCCGCTCGCCGCGGTCGAGCGCGTCGATCCGCGCGATCTCGTCGGCGGTCAGGTCGATCTCGCGGGCCGCCCAGTTGTCCTCGACGTGATCGAAGTCGGCGGCCTTCGGGATCGGGGCGACGCGCTCCTTCGAGAGCAGCCACGCGAGGCTCACCTGCGCCGGGGTCGCGTCGTGGTTCGTAGCGATCTCCTTTAAGACGTCCACGTCGGCGACGCGGTTGCGCGCGATCGGCGAGTAGGCGACGAGCCAGTGGTCGTGTTCGGCGGCGCGCTCGCGCAGCGCCTCCTGTTGGAGCAGCGGGTGACACTCCACCTGATGCGCGAACACGTCGTGATCCAGCCGCTCGACGGCCTCGTCGAGCTGGTCGGGTCGGAAGTTCGAGAGTCCGATTCGGTCGACTACTCCTTCGTCGACGAGGTCGTCGAGCGCGGGTAGCGTCTGCTCGGGGTCGTAGGTGTTAATCGGCCAGTGGACGTACAGCAGGTCGATCGAGTCGACGCCGAGCCGGTCGCGGCTCACCCGTGCGGTCGCGGTCGCGTCGTCGTACGAGAGGTTGTCCGTCGAGAGCTTCGTCGCGACGAACAGGTCGTCGCGGTCGGCGTCGGTCCGGTCGATCCCCGCCGATACCGACGCCTCGTTGTCGTACCCCTGCGCGGTGTCGATATGCCGGTACCCCGTCTCGATCGCGTGGGCGACGCCGGTGACGCACTCCTCGCCGTCCGCCAGCTTGTACGTCCCGTACCCGAGCCTGTCGAAGGCGTTCGCCATGTCTTCCCACGCGGGCGGCGGCGCCCTCAACGTACCGGTCCCGAGCGGCTCGCACCCCCCGAGAATCCTGTGTCATTTTTAAACCCTCCCGTGGACTCAGAGACGTATGTCAACGAAAGAAGTCGCGCTGCGAAGCACGATCGGTGGCGTTTCGGTGGAAGGGAAGCTTCACACGCTCAGCGTCTGGTTCATCCTCGCGCTGCGGCTGATGATCGGGCTCGCGTTCTTCCAGAGCGGCCTCGACAAGGTTCTCAGCGGCGAGTTTAGCGCCGCGGGATACCTCCAGAACGCGCCCGCGGCAAACGGTAGCCCGGCCGCTGGTCTGTTCGCCGCGATGGGCGAGAACGCGATGTTCGTCGACTTCGTGAACGTCGCGGTGCCGTGGGGCGAGGTCCTCATCGGGCTCGGCGTTATCGTCGGACTCCTCACGCGGCTCGCCGCCTTCTGGGGCGCGTTCATGATGCTCCTCTTCTACCTCGGAAACTGGGACATCTCGCACGGCTACATCAACGGCGACTTCGCGTACATGCTCGTCTTCCTCTCGGTCGCCGCCTTCGGCGCCGGCCGGATCCTCGGACTCGACTCGATCGTCGAAGGGTACGAGGTCGGCGGGCAGCCCCTCGTCGAGCGGTACCCGTGGACGCGATACCTCCTTGGGTGAGATGCCCTCCGCTTCCACGCTAACGACGGTCTCAGCGGACGAACTCCGTTATCATCACTAATATTCGGGTGGCAGTTATTATGCCGGTACGGTCCCTGCCAACCAATACACTATGCAAGAGGGATCGTCCTCCGGCATCCGGTCCAGTTACGGCGCGAAGCTCGCGTTGTCACTGATCGGGGTCATGGGGGTCTCAGTTTCATACGGGGTCATCGTCTACCTCCGCGCGGAGGAGGCCGGGGCCGCGGGCGCAGCGGTGCGCTCCGGGCTCGTCGGGATGACGCTGTTGACGGTGATCGGGCTCGCGCTCATCGGCGTCACCGTCGGATCGAACACGATCATCTCCCTGCGACAGCTCACTGATAAGGCCGAGCGGATGGCCGAGGGGGATCTCGACGTGCGGCTGGAGACGGGACGAACCGACGAGATCGGGCGGCTGTTTCAGGCGTTCGACGCCATGCGGTCGTCGCTCCGGTCCGAGATCGACGACGCCGAGGAGGCCCGCGAGGAGGCGGAGCGGGCGCGACGCGAGGCGACGGAACGCGCCGAGACGGTCGAGCGCAAGGCAACCGAGTACGAGTCGGCGATGCGCGCGCTCGCGGACGGAGACCTGACCCAGCGCGTCGATCCCGAGGGCGACAACGACGCGATGGCACGGGTCGGCGCCGCGTTCAACGAGATGGCCGACGAGCTGGAGGGGACGGTCGCCTCTGTCGCGACCGTCGCCGAGGACACCGCCGACGTGGCCGGTACCGTCGACGACCGCACGGAGGACCTGCGGGCGACGACCGGGACCGTGAGCGACGCGGTCGAGGAGATCGCCGAGGGCGCTCGCACCCAGCGCGACGACCTACAGGGGGCGACTGACGAGGCCGAGAACCTCGCGTCCTCGGCCGAGGAGGTCGCGTCCACCGTCACGGACGTGGCGGAGACCGCCGAACACGCCGCCGCGGTCGGCGAGGAGGGCCGCGAGGCCGCCGAGGAGGCGCTCGCGGAGATGGACGCGGTCGAGGAGACGACCGCGGAGACGACCGCGGAGGTCGAGGCGCTCGCCGAGGAGGTCGAGGAGATCGGCGAGGTCGTCGACACAATCTCGGAGATCGCCGAGCAGACGAACCTGCTCGCGCTGAACGCCTCCATCGAGGCGGCCCGCTCCGGCGCCGACGGTGCCGGTTTCGCGGTCGTCGCCGAGGAGGTGAAGGCGCTGGCCGAGGAGACGCAGAAATCGGCGAGCGAGATCGAAGCCCGGATCCACTCCGTGCAGGAGCGCGCGGAGACGGGCGCCGACGCGATGGCGCGCACCGAACAGCGGATCTCCGCCGGCGTCGAGACGGTCGAGACCTCGATCGACGCCCTCGAACGCCTCGCGGAGGCCTCCGAGCGGACCGACACGAGCATGACCGAGATCACCCGAGCGACCGAGACGCAGGCCGACTCCGTCGACGCGGTGGTCGGGCACGTCGAGGACGTCTCCGCGATCAGCGCACAGACCGCGAGCGCGGCCGGCGACGTGACCGGCGCGGTCGACGAACAGGAACGGACGCTCGGCGCGGTCGAGACCGCGGCCGGGTCGCTCTCGGACCGCGCGCTCGCGCTGCGCGACGCGGTCGACGACTTCGAGTTCGCGGCCGACGACGGCCTCGGCGCCGCGTCCGGCGCCGCGGGCGACGGGGACGGCGGCAACGCTACCACCGCGGTCTCCGACGGGGGGACCGACGACGGCTCCTTCGACTTCCCGGACGGGGAGGGGGTGAACTGAGATGCTCGTCGACACCGCCGTCTGGGCGTGGATCGGCGTGCTCGCGATGGGCGCCGGCACGATCCCCCCGCTGTGGGCGTGGGTCTCTCGGTCGTCGGAGACCGGCGAGTCGCACGCCGTCTACTACGCGACGCTCGCCGGGGTCACCGGCATCGCGGCGGTCGCGTACCTCCTGATGGCGCTCGGGTTCGGCAGCGTCTCGCTGTCGGCCGGAGAGCTCGATATCGCTCGGTACGTCGACTGGCTCCTGACGACGCCGCTCCTCCTCCTCTACCTCGGGCTGCTCGCCCGGCCGTCCCGGCGCGTGCTCGCCGGGCTGATCGGGGTCGACGTGGTGATCATCGCCGGCGGCATCACCGCCGCCGCCACCAGCGGGACGGTCTCGTGGGTCGCCTTCGGCGTCGCCGGGGTCGCGTACCTCGGGCTCGTCTACGGCCTGCTCGTCTCGCTCCCGCGGTCGGCCTCGGCGGAGGGGGATCGGGTCCGGGCCGTCTTCGGCACGCTCCGGAACATCACGGTGGTGCTGTGGACGCTGTACCCGGTCGTGTGGCTGCTCGCGCCCACCGGCTTCGGCCTGCTGACGCCGGCGACGGAGATGCTCGTGTTCGTCTACCTCGACGTCGTCTCGAAGGTGGGCTTCGTCGTCGTCGCGGTCGCGGGCGCCGACGCGCTCGACCGCCTCGGCGACCGAGACGAATTCGTCTCCCCGAACGCCGCGGATCCGAGCGCTGAAGAGCACACGACCGTCCTCGGCGACGACTGAGCCGCGCTCCCTTTTCGGCCTACTCGCCGTCCGCGACGAGGTCCTCGTACCGCGCGCCGGTCTGTTTCAGCGTCTCCGTCGAGTAGAGCCGCTCGTGAGTGAACGGGAGGTACTCCGCCGCCAGCTCGTCGATCTTCGCGTCGACGGCCTCGGCCTCGCGGCCGTGGATCATGGTGAACAGGTTGTACTCCCAGTCTTGGTCCCTCCGGCGCGGCCGGTGGTAACACAGCGTGACGTACGGGAGGCTCCCGACCGCCTCGCCGCGCTCGTCGAGCTCGTCGTCGGGCACGTCCCAGACGACCATACAGTTGTTCGTGAACCCGGTGACGACGTGGTTGACGACGCAGCCGATCCGCTTGATACAGCCGTCCGCGAGCAGGCGCTCGACCGCCGCGAGGGTGTCGTCGAGGGGGGCGTCGATCTCGCTCGCCACGTCGGCGTAGGGGGTCGAAGTCAGGGGAAAGCCGTCTTGGATCGCCAAGAGGAGGTCGCCTTCGAGGGGCGTGAGATCGCCGCGGGCGTTCTCGGAGATACGGGTGGCGGAGACCGCTGTCTCTTCGAGCGATTCTCGCGCGAACCGATCCCCGTTCACCACCGGGAACTCTAGGTCGATGTAGTAGTCCGTGAGCATCGGAAGCGCCAGCACCTCACAGCCGGTTCGCTCCTCGATCTCTTCGAGGATCGCGTCGCGCGTCTCCCGAGAGCCCGCGGTGACGACGAACCACTGGTTCCACTCGTGGTCGCGCCGGTAGTTGTGGTTCACCTGCCGGTAGCCGTTGATCACCTCGGCGACCTCGTCGAACCGCTCGTCGGGCGCACGCACCGCCGCGAGCGTCGAGGAGCCGATCACCGGTGGATTGAGAACCGCCCCGAATCGCCGGAACACGCCGCGCTCTCGGAGGTCGCGGACGCGGTCGAGAATCTCGTCACCCTCGATGTCGACGCCCGTCTCGGCCGCGATCTCGCGGGCGACCCGCTCGAAGGGGCGTGGCTCGACGGGGAAGCCGCTCTGGTACTCGTCGATGAGGGCCGCGTCGACCGCGTCGAGATCGGCCCGCCAGTCGGCGTCCAGACTCATTACCCGGATAAGGGGTCGCGCGTACCTACGGGTTTCGGAGACAGTTCAGTGGGATCGGGGGATCCGGACCGTTCGGTCGTCAGCGGGGATGGCGAACCGGTCGTCGTCGACGGCGGCGTCAGTCGTCAGCGGGGGTCTCGCCGGGCGTCGGCGCGAACGCCCGGGCGCTCTCCTCGAGCTGCGCCGTCGAGCAGCCGCCGACGGTCGCGGCCTGTTCGAGCGTCAGTGTGCGGGCGCGATACAGCGTGAGTGCGGTGGCGACGGATTTGGATGTCATCGGGAACAACTGTTCACTAGGTGGACGAACATATAACTCTAACGCCTTTTGTGGGAGAGTACAGAGTATATTGTTGGTATAGCTGACTGTATTTAGTAAAAACTGATTTAGAACTAGACAGACGTATTTTCATAATATGTGATCGAGTACCATGGGATCGGTGTAAATCGGCCCGCTCGCGGCGTTCGTCGCTTGCGCGCACCTCGAGCCGGGCGGCGACTCGGCCCCGTCTCTCCGGGCGCATCGGACCGGTCCCTTCCCAGCGGTCGGGAGTCGAGCGGGGGACTTTTCGTTCGAGGTCACGAACGAGGCGTATGGCTCAGGCGACTCAGGAGTTCGGCGACTGGCCCCTCAAGCGGCTGATGACCGAGGTCTGCGGCTCCGGCCACAAGTCGGCCGACGACCTCACGCGCGCGCAGGCGACCGAGGCGTTCGAGCGAGTTCTCGCGGACGAGCCCGACCCGACGACGCTCGGGGCGTTCTGGCTCGCGAACCGCTGGAAGCGGAACACGCCCGAGGAGTTGGGCGCGTACGTCGACGTGATGTGCGACCGCGTCGAGTACGCCGAGCCCGACGCCGACCCCGTCGACTGCGGCGCCAACTACGACGGGAAGGGGCGGACCGCGATCCTCGGCGTCGCGGCGGGCGTCGTCGCGGCCGCCGCGGGCACCCCCGTCGTGGTCCACTCCGGCGACCGCGTGCCGACTCAGAAGCAGGACGCGTACAAGCACGTCCTCGACGAACTCGGCGTTCACACCGAGCTGACGCCCTCCGACTCGGCCGACATGGTCGACGAGACCGGCTTCGGCTTCTACTACCAGCCCGCCTTCAACCCCGCCATCGACGACCTGTTCGACCGGCGCGACATGATGGGGGTCCGGACGTTCGTCAACACGATCGAGACGCTCGCGAACCCCGCCGGGGCGTCGGTCCACCTCGGCTCCTTCTACCACCTCGCGTTCGCGAAGAAGGTGGTCGACACGTTCGTCGAAAGCGAGTTCCACGACCTCGACCGCGTCCTGATGTTCCAGGGGATGGAGGGGTACGACGACGTGCGGCCCGGCTACACCACGGTCGCCGAGTGGGACGCGGCTGGGGGAGAGGAAGGAGGAGACGCCGGCAGCGAGGGCGCCTCCTTCGACGACTTCGAGATCGAGACCGCGGAGTACGGGATGGACCTCGAAGAGGCGGACCTCGCGGTCGACGACGTCGCGGCCGAGTCCGCCGAGATCACCGAGGACGTGCTGACCGGCGAGCGCAACGGCCCCTTCGCCGACGCGGTCGCGGTCAACGCCGCGCTCCGCATCTACGCCCGCGAGGACGCCGACTCGATCGAGGAGGGCCTCGACGCGGCCCGCGAGGTCATCGACGACGGCTCCGCGCACGAGGTCCTCGAAGCGCTCCGCGAGTTCTGACCTCTCGTCTCTCGCCGTTTTTCCGTCCCCGTCGATCCCGATCGATCGTTTTCTGTGACTACTACCTCCCTTTCACCGCCCAGATCGACCGATCTGGGTCGAATTTGGGAGAGAATTCGGAAAGCCGTCTTGAGTGTGTAGCACCAAGTGAAGGTGTACCGAACATGATCCACGATACCGCTCCCCACTATGCCCACGTGTGAACACTGCGAGGCGCACGTCTCCGAACGATTCGCCCGGGTGTTCTCGGACCCTCGCGGTCGGATACACGCGTGTCCGAACTGCTCGGCGAACGCCGGGATCGCGGAGGTCGCGAAGGAACGCGCGCAGAACGCCTGAATCCCGCTGACGGGTCCCTTTTCGGCCCTTTCCGGCGAATCACCTTTGGCCACCCCCAGCCTAGCGCTCGGGCGCGGGCGGCATCGAACGCTTGTGGGCGCTGCGCTCGGAGAGTTCGACCACGCGGTCGACGGCCGCCTCGGGCACGTCGAGCTCGCGGACCGTCGCCGCCCGCGAGAGCCCGCCGTCGACGTGGACCGCGAGGATCGCGTCGACGGTGTCGTAGTCGAGTCCCATCTCGTCGGCGTCGGTCTGGCCCTCCCACATGCCGGCGGTCGGCTCCTGCATCACCAGATCGCGGGGGACGCCGACGTGCGCGGCCAGCTGGCGCACCTGCTGTTTGTACAGGTTCCCGATCGGGTTGCAGTCGACCGCCTGATCGCCGTACTTCGTGAAGTAGCCCGTCATCGCCTCCGCGCGGTTCCCGGTCCCCAGCACGACCCGGTTCTCGGCGTTGGCGACGAAGTAGTTCAGCACCGCGCGGGTCCGGACGTAGACGTTGCCCGCGGCGGTGCGGTCGTCGGCGGCCTCGGGGAAGGCGTCGAAGACGGACTCCGCGATCGGCTGTATCTCGACCACGTCGTACTCGATCCCGAGGTCGTGGGCGACGCGCTCGGCGTCGCTCATCACGTCGGGGTCGTTCACCTTCGCGGGCATCGTGATCCCGTGCAGTCCGTCCTCGCCGAGCGCCTCGACGGCGAGGTGAGCGGTCAGCGTCGAGTCGATCCCGCCGGAGAGCCCGAGCACGGCGCCCTCAGCGCCCGCGTCGTCGACGAGATCCGCGATGAAGGAGACGATGCGCTCGCGGGCCTTCTCCAGCTCCGCGTCCGAGAGGCGGAGGTCGAGCGGGGGGTCGTCCGACAGCAACACCGACTGGTCCGAGGTCCGGCTCATGGGCGGAGTCTGGGACCGAGACGACTAATACCTCCCCGTCGTCGCGCGGAACTGGACGTGCGTCGGGTTCTACGGGAGCCCCTCGCTTCGGCCTACAGGAGTCCCTCTTCTCTCGCCAACAGCAACCCCTCCAGCGTCGCGTCGTTCGTCGGCGGCTCCCGAGCGACCGCCAGCGCCTCGTCGATCGGGACCGTCCGCGGGACGAGGAACTCGTTGCTGTCGTGGTCGACGTCGACCGGCTCTAACCCCTCCGCGAACACGTAGCCTCGGGTGTGGCGCAACACGCCCGTCGAACACCACACCTCCTGCAGCAGCGAGGTCGAGGACGGCGCGAACCCGGTCTCCTCGGCGAGTTCGCGCGCGGCGGCGGCGGTGTACGACTCGCCGGACTCGACGATCCCCGCGGGGAGCTCTAACTGAGTGTTCCGCACGGTCGGGCGGTACTGCTCCACGAACAGCACGCGGTCGTCGGCGACCGCGATCACGACCGTCGCGGGCGACAGCTCCGCCCAGTAGTACTTCTTCTCCGTCCCGTCGGGCTGCTCGACGCGGTCGTACCCGCCGACGAACCACCCCTCGTCGTACTCGACGACGACCTCCCGGACCGGCCACTCCGGCTCGCCGGGCAGCGAGTGGTTCCGTCCGTCGTCGAACGCGGGCAGGTCGCCGAGGTCGCCGCAGTCGCCGCAGTCGTCGAGGTCGTCGCTCACGGCTGGATCACCTCCACGTGGTAGACCCGCCCGTCGCGGCGGACGCGGACTCCGTCGTCGGTCGCGGCCTCCGGCACCTGTCGGGTGAGCGCGTCCACCTCGTCGAACGGGGTGTGGGTGAACCACTCCTTCACCCCGTACGAGTCCGCGAGGTACGGGTCGGACCGCCCGTCGTCGCTCGCGAGCGCGCCCGTGAGGAACGGGTACCGCCGGTCGGTGACGTTGTTCACGTCGGCCGCGGTCTCGTTCGTCTCGATCGGCTCGGCGGTGAGGTAGTAGGGGTCGCCGCTCCCGAGGTAGCTCGGGAGCGCCCCCAACGCGAGCAGGGCGACGGCGACCAAGGCGATGGCGACGAGGAGGTTCCGGGTGACCCGGCGCATGGTCGGGGTTGGCGCTGGCGGGGAATACCGGTTTCGACACCGGTGGGTCCATCTCGGCAGTTCTCCCTTACACCGCCGACGCGTTTTACTCGCTCGCCGCCCTCCGTCGCCCATGGAGTTCCGGTTCGAGCTGGCGCTGTGTGCCGCGCTCGAAGCCCCGGACCGCGTCGTCTCCCGCCAGCTCGGGGCCGGGATCGAGAACCCCGGCGGGCGGATCGTCGACGTCTGCGTGCTTACGCCCGGCCCGGGGTTCGACCGCCGCGCGGCGATCGCCCCCGACCGGATCCCGGACCCCGCGATCGAGGCGACGGTGGGGCCGGGGGAGGCGGTCTCCCTCGGGGAGGCGTTCGACCTCCCGCCGGATCGCGCCGAGGCGGTCGCCGAGCGCGCGGCCGCGATCGGCTACCTCGAGCGCGAGCGCCGCGACGGGCGCCCGGTGGTGCGCGCGACCGCCCGCTACCCCGACGACTGGGTCGACTCGCTGACCGCGATCGAGAACAAGCCGGACCTCGGCACGCCCGGCGATCTGGCGGCGCAACTGCGGTACGACGTCGCGCTCGGGCTGTTCGACGAGGTCGTGCTCGCGACCGCCTCCTACGTCACCCGCGCGCACCTCAACCGGATCCCTGAGTCGGTCGGGGTCTGGCGGTTCGACCCCGACACCGGCGAGCGCGATGTCGTCCGGGAGCCGACGCCCCTCGATCCCGACGCGCCCGGCGTCGAGATCCGCGAGGAGCGCGGGCTCCGGACTGACGTGGCGCTCGTCGGCCCCGCGGCGAAGGCGCGGAAGCGCCGCCGGATCGCCGAGCGCGCCTACGGGAAGGGGTGGCGCCCGGACCTCCCGGCCTGCGCGCACGCGACGACGACGGCCGACGGTCGCCCGTACTGCGACCGGTTCGACCGGGTGGTCGATCCCGGACGCGACTGCGGCGTCACCTGCGACTCGCACGACCCCGCGGATCCGCCCGAAACTGACCGGGACCGCCTCCGCGACGAGCGGACCGCGTGGGTGGCCGACCCCGCGGGCGGCGGCCCGCGTCGGCAATCGGGACTCTCGCGATTTCTGTGAGCGCCGGCGCGGGTCCTCTGAGCCCCGTCGCCGCTCCGCGTGGCAACGCTTTATACGCCGACGGCGGAACGTATTGGTATGGACGACATCGACGACGTGTTCGTGGCACGCCTGATGACGAGCGAGCTTCACACCGTAACGCCCGACACCCTGGTCGAGGACGCGGCGGCCGTCCTCCTCGACAACGACATCAGCTCGGCGCTGGTCGTCGACGACGACGGTGCCTTGGTCGGTATTCTCACGACGACCGACTTCGTCGACATCGTCGCGAAGAGCCTGCCGAAGGCCGAGACCACCGTCGAGCGGTATATGACCCGAGACCCGATCACGGCCGGCGCACAGGACTCCGTCTCGGCGGTGGCCGCGACGATGGTCGAACACGGGTTCCACCACGTCCCCGTCGTCGACGGCGACGAGCCGATCGGGATCATCACCACCTCCGACTTCGCCGCCTACGTCTCCTCGCCGGAGACGGTGTCGCCGTAGCCCGGTCCGCCGTTTCGGAGCCGTAGTCGTCCCGCGTCCCCGACCCCGACAAGTGCCGCCCCTTTCTGTGGGGTATTACCCGCGAATCGCGTATCGCGGTCCATGTCGGAGCACCTGCATCTCAACCTCTTCACCATGGCCTCGGTCGAACACGTCTCGCCCGGGTCGTGGACGTATCCCGGCGACCGGTCGCCGGAGTACACCGACCGCGAGTACTGGACCGAGGTCGCGCGCACCGCCGAGCGCGGCGGCTTCGACGCGGTCTTCTTCGCCGACGTGCGCGGGATCTACGACGTGTACGGCGACGACCGCGAGACGGCCGTCGAGAAGGCGGTCCAGACCCCCGCGAGCGACCCGCAGCTGATCGTTCCCGCGATGGCCGAGGTCACCGACGACCTCGGCTTCGCCGTGACGCGCTCGACGACCTACACTCACCCCTATCAGCTCGCGCGGGAGTTCTCCACGCTCGACCACCTCACCGACGGGCGGGTCGCGCTCAACGTCGTCACCTCGTACCTCCAGTCGGCCGCCGAGAACCTCGGACTCGACGAGCGGATGGACAAGGAGACGCGCTACGACCGCGCGGACGAGTTCCTCGACGTCTGTTACCAGCTCTGGGAGGAGTCGTGGGACAAGGACGCGGTTGAGGTCGACCGCGAGGCGGGCCGGTACACCGACCCGGAGAAGGTCTCGGCGATCGACCACGAGGGCGAGCACTTCTCGGTGCCCGGTCCCCACGGCTGCGAGCCCTCGCCGCAGCGCACGCCCGTGATCTATCAGGCGGGCTCGTCGGACCGCGGGCGGGAGTTCGCGGCCGCGAACGCGGAGGCGGTGTTCGCCAGCCAGCCCACCGAGGAGGGCGTCCGCGAGTACATGACGGACGTGAAGTCGCGCGCGGCTGACCACGGGCGCGACCCCGAGAGCCTCCGATTCTTCATCGGCGTCGTGCCGATCGTCGGGGAGACGGAGGCGGCCGCCGAGGCGAAACACGAGGTGTACAAAGAGCACGTCGACGTCGAGGCGACGCTCGCGCTGCTCTCCGGGTTCCTCGACATGGACCTGTCGGAGCTCGACCCCGACCAGAAGGTCGAGCACATCGAGACCGACGCGATTCAGGGAACCATGAACGCGTTCACGAAGGCCCAGCCGGACCGCGAGTGGACGGTTCGCGAGGTCGCCGAGTTCTGCGGGCTCGGCACTACCTCACCGAAGATTGTCGGCACCCCCGAACAGATCGCCGACGAGCTAGCGTACTGGCACGAGGACGTCGGCGTCCACGGCTTCAACGTCAAGGAGGTCGTCCGACCCGACTCGCTGACCGACTTCGTCGACCTCGTCGTCCCCGAACTGCGCGAGCGCGGGCTCGTCCCGGATCCGAACGACGCGGGCGGGGTGCCGCGCGGCGACGGCACTCTCCGCGAGCGGCTCCTCGGGACGGACCAGTCCCGGCTCCGCGACGACCACCCGGCGAGGCGGTGACCACTCGGCTCCGCGATGACCACCCGACGAAGCGGTGACTGCGTGTGTTTCCGCCCGATGTTGTGAACCGCCCGGCGATCGCTAATACGTCAGCTCTGCCGCCCCCGGCACGTTTAAGTGGATTCCACCGATCGATTCAGGTGACGCTTCGCTTGGAGGGCCGAAGCGTCAGCGGGGACCTATTGAACGACACGCGCGTGCCACCTTTTCCCGGCACGCGCGTGCCGTTCGTTCCTTTCACCGCCTGAGAGCGACCGATCTCTCTCGACGCGCGCTCGTCTCGCCGACACGCCCAAGAGCCTCGGCGTTGACCGTCCCGTATGCCGCTTTTACAGTTCTCGACGACGCTGTCGCTCTCACCGGCCGAGCGCGAGGCGTTCGCGGCGTTCGTCACCAACCGGTACGTCGAGGAGATGGAGACGACCGCCGGGCACGTCGCGGTGACGGTCTCGGAGCTCGATCCCTCGGCGATGGCCTTGGGTCGCGCCGTCGACGGGCCCCTGCTGTTCCTCGACGCCGAGATCCGCGAGGGACGCCCGTTCGAGTACAAGCGCGCGTTCGCGCTCGCCGTGATGGAGCACGCGGTCGCGGAGTTCGGCGTTCCGGAGCCGAACGCGAAGGTCGTGTTCACCGAACACGCGGGCGAGGACATGATGGGGATCGACCGCGTGGGCGGCGACTGGGCGGGGAAGTGACCGGGTCGGAATCGCAGGTCCCGGCAGCGATCGACGCGATCGCTGCCGCCGCTCTCCCCTAGAGCCGTTCGCCCTGATACGACCCCTCGTAGGTCCCCTCGTGGTCGGCGGTCGCGAGCACGAGCTGGGCGATCCGCGCGCCGGGCTCGATCGCGATCGCGTGGCCCACGTCGAGACGCCCCTCGCCGACGCCCTCGTAGCCCGCGTCCCAGACCGCGGTGTCGAGGGTACAGGAGTTCCGCAGCAGCGTCGACCGCGGGAGCACGAACCCGATCCGCTCGTCGGGGATCCGCACCGGCTCGCCGTACCGGACCACGTACGTGCCCGCCTCCAACCGGTATACCCCGTCCTCCGGCTCCAGCTCCTCGCGCTCGCCCACCCGCTTGCCGTCGCGGCGGATCTCGCCCGGCTCCGTCTGCTCGAAGACGGCATCGACCGTGAGGTCGACTCCGTTCGGCTGTCGCTGATCGTCGTCGAGGTCGGCGTCGCCGGCTTCGAGTGCCGCCGCGACCGACGCTCCCGAATCGAACATACCCCACCGGATTCGCGGGCGAGACTAAACGGTGTCGCCCGCGATCGCGGCGTCGATCTCTCGATCGTGGTATTCACTAAGACGCCCGATTTCGGCGAGTATTGGCCTTTATCGGCCTTATACACTCGTTACGCCTATTCCTCACACGGGGAATGGTATCACGCTAACTATCCATCAATACTCGCCGGATCTTCCGATCTAACACGGTCGATCTTGCAGAAAACTCGCGGGTTTTATATCCACGGGCGGGCCATCTTCGCGTGATATGGGACAGACGATTACGGAGAAAATTCTCGATGACCATCTCGTCGAGGGCGAGCTGACGCCCGGCGAGGAGATCGGTATCGAGATCGATCAGGTGCTGACGCAGGACACGACGGGGACGATGGTGTGGCTCCAGTTCGAGGCGCTCGATCTGGACGAGGTCCAGACAGAACTGGCCGCGCAGTACTGCGACCACCAGACGTACCAGTTCGACTTCAAGAACACCGACGACCACCGCTTCCTCCGCTCCGCGGCCGGCACGTACGGCGCGTACTTCTCCCGGCCCGGCAACGGGATCTGCCACCAGGTCCACAAGGAGAACTTCGCGGCGCCCGGCAAGACGCTGCTCGGCTCCGACTCGCACACGCCGACCCCCGGCGGACTCGGCGAGCTCGCGATCGGCGCCGGCGGCCTCGACATCGCCGTCGCGATGGGCGGCGGCCCCTACTACGTCGAGATGCCGGAAGTCGTCAACGTCCACCTCGACGGCGAGCTTCCCGAGTGGGCGACCGCTAAGGACGTGGCGCTCCACCTGCTCGGCGAGCTGACCGTCAAGGGCGGCGTGGGCAAGATCTTCGAGTACACCGGCCCCGGCGCCGAGAAGCTCTCGATCCCCGAGCGGACCACGATCACGAACCTCGGCACCGAGCTCGGCGCCACCTCCTCGATCTTCGCGACCGACGAGAAGACGAAGGACTGGCTCGCGCGCCAGGACCGCGAGGAGGAGTACGTCGACCTCCAGCCCGACGACGACGCGGAGTACGCGGAGACCATCGAAGTCGACCTCGGCGAGCTCGAGCCGCTCGTGGCCGCGCCGTCGATGCCCGACAACGTCGCCCCCGTCAGCGAGTTCGAGGGCACCGACGTCGAGCAGGTCATCGTCGGCTCCTGTACCAACGGCGCCTACGAGGACATCCTCCCCAGCGCGAAGATGCTGGAGGGCCGCGAGGTCTCCAAGGGCACCGAGATGATCGTCGCGCCCGGCTCGAAGCAGGCTTCCGAGATGCTGGCCCGCGAGGGCTGGACCGCGGAGATGATGGCGGCCGGTGTCAACTTCTCCGAGGCGACCTGCGGCGCGTGTATCGGTATCGGTCACGTGCCCGCCTCCGACTCCGTCTCGCTGCGCACCTTCAACCGCAACTTCGAGGGTCGCTCCGGCATCGAGGACGACTCCGTCTTCCTCTGCTCGCCCGAGGTCGCCACCGCGGCGGCCATCACCGGCGAGATCGTCGACCCCCGTGACCTCGCCGACGACCTCGGCGACCTCGAGGCCCCCGGCCTCGAGATGGGGACGAAGTACGGTCCCGGCATGGGCGAGTCCGACTCCGACATCATCTCGCCCGACGAGGCGATCGACGACGGCCTCGTCAAGGGCCCGAACATCGGCGACGTGCCGCTCAAAGACGGGATCGACGTGGACGGCGGCGAGGCCCTCCTCAAGATGGAGGACAACATCACCACCGACCACATCATTCCGGCGACGGCGGACATCCTGAAGTTCCGCTCGAACATCGAGAAGCTCTCCGAGTTCACGCTCTCGCGCGTCGACGAAACGTTCTCGCAGCGCGCCCTCGACGCCGACGGCGGCGTCCTCGTGGCCGGCGAGAACTACGGCCAGGGCTCCTCGCGTGAGCACGCCGCCCTCTGTCCGATGTACCTCGGTATCGAGGCGGTCTTCGCGCAGAGCTTCGCCCGCATCCACAAGGCAAACCTGTTCAACTTCGGTATCGTCCCGCTGGCGATCGACGCGGAGACGTACGAGCAGATCGACCAGGGCGACGACCTCGAAATCGTCGACGACGTGCCCGCGGGCGTCTCCTCCGGTCAGGAGGAGTTCACCGTGAGCGTCAACGACGGCGAGTGGGAGTTCACCTCCGACCTCGACGCCTCCGAGCGCGAGCGTGACATCCTCTCGGCCGGCGGCAAGCTCTCGTGGGTCAAACAGCAGCACGCCGACGACGGCTCCGGCGCGGCGCCGGCCGACGACTGAGCGCGCTGTCACGCGATCGACGCGAGACGCAGCGGTCCGTTTTCCCGCATTTTTCGACGTGTCCGTCCTTTTAGCGGTGGCTGTGTGGATCGGTGGAGTGCCGTCGATGTCGATGTGAACGATAGCGGGAGTGAGTGTTGCAGATCGTCGGTGGCAGGAGCGTACTTAAAAAGGCATAGCGACTGCGACGATCGCTTATAAACCAACGAGGCGGTGGCGCGCCCCGGTGAGCGGCCCTATGGGCCGCTCACCGACGGTGCGAGGGAGTCGGCGCGGCGCTTATAAGCGCCGCGCCGACGAGGCTGGGGAGGCGTGAGGCTGTGCGGTCGGGTGGGACTCAAAGGGGCAGCCGGTGAGGCGGGCGCAGGCGACGCAAGCACCGCAAGGAGCGAGTGGAACGAGCGATTGAGGAGCGCAGCGAGCGTGGGCCCGCCTCGGCGGCTGGGGCTTTGGAAGTCTTCACCGCAGTGTCGCTAACCACTTATAAACAGCCGACAGCAACACCACTCGATCACTTATAAACAACCACTCAACCAACTCGCTATACCCACTCCCGTAATCGCTCGCCGCCCCCGCTCGATCCACGCACCTCAACGCCGGACAGCGCCACCGCTCCGTGGGTCGGGTCGAAACGGAAAACCGCGAAACGCGTCCCGTCGGTCCGAAGTCGGAACCGGCGTTAGCGGGCCGCGGCGGCGACGCGCTCGCGCTCCTCCTTCTGCGAGATGGAGTAGGAGCGCTCGGGGTCGTAGTCCGCTGCCGTGATGAGCTCGTTGGCGAGCGCCTCGGCGGCGGAGGTCGTCGACTTGTACGTCGCGCTGGCGACACCGTCGGAGATGAACAGCAGCGCCTGATCGACGCGGCGCTGGGGCGCGACGTCGACCGCCTTCGGGACGGAGATCCCGCCGTACTTCAGGCGGACGGTCTCCTCGCGGGGCGCGGCGTTCTCGACGGCCGTCACGAGGATCTGGACCGGGTTCTCCTCGGTCCGCTCGTGGATGATGTCGAAGGCGTCGCGGACGATCCGCGTCGCCTGCTGCTTCTTGCCCGTGTTCTCGTCGGTCTGCATCAGGCGGTTGATCATCCGCTCGACCAGCGAGATCTCGGACTTCTTGAACTGCTTGGACGCGTGGCGACCCATGGTGTGCGCGATGGGCGTCACGGTCATGTAGCGCTTCGTCGAGGGGTCCTCGTAGGCGATCTCGGTGACGTCCCAGACGCCGAATAGCTTGGCGTTCTCGTTGGCGGCCTCGCTGGACGCGGGAGCGTCAGGCTCCGGCTCGTCGGCGGCGACGTCCGCGTCGGACTCCGCCTCGGTCTCCTCACCGCTCATCTGACGGGCTTCTCCGCGTTTCCGCGAACCAGTTCGATCATGGAGACGCCGTTGACCTTCTCGACCTTGTAGTTGACACCGGAGAGGTCGCCCATCGCGCGACCCTTCGCCCCACCAATCCCGGCGATCGTGACCTCGTCGTGCTCGTCGATGAACGAGATAGCGCCGTCACCGGGACAGAACGCGGTGACCTGCTTCCCGTTCTTGATGAGCTGAACGCGGACGCACTTTCGGATCGCCGAGTTCGGCTGCTTTGCCTCGATCCCGACCTTCTCCAGGACGATCCCGCGAGCCTGCGGGGCGCCCTCGAGGGGGTCGGACTTCTTCTTGAGCCCGCGCTCTCGCCGAGCGTACTCGGAGTCGGACCAGCGGCGCTTCTGCCGGTCCTGTTTGAGCTTACGGGCCGCGTATTTGCCGTTCGCCATCGTACGTCTACTTCCGAACGGAGCTACTTAAGCGTCGTCTTTCGACGTGGAGAAACGCCCTCAGATCGCTCGAACGGTACCTCTCGTCCGTTCTGAGAGTGTTTTGCGGAGCAAGCGGACCGAAAACGACGCCCGCTCGCCACCGCTGAGACGGTAAGCCCGCGAGAGCGCCCGTCGTTTCGTCTGGAAATGCACCGGGGACGCGTCCGGGGGTCAGGGTCGGTCAGGCGCTCGTGTCCTCGCGCGCCTCCTCTGCCCACTCCGGTTCCGAGACCGTCGCGCCGAGGTCCCGGTAGTCGATGTCGACGTCGACGGTCGCCTCCTGCCCGGCGTGTTCGCCCGCCCACGACTGTTCGAGCCGCGGCACCACACCGGACTCGTACACGTGGACGGTCGCCGACGCCGTCTCGACCGTCTCTGGAACGTCCCGGTCGCCCTCGAAGGCGTCAGCGGCGAACCGCGCCGTCGGCTCGCCGCGCACCTCTCCCCCGCCGTCGCTCGTCGGGTTCCACAGGTTCAACCCCTCGTACTCCGTCTCGCCGCTCGCGGTCTCGCCCTCGACGCGAATCCCCGTCACGACCTCGGAGCGCATCGTCCGTTCGAGGTCCTCGGCCGATCGATCGACCGGCTGGCGGCCGTACTGCGTTTCGTCGCCGATCTGCTGGCGGATCAGCGCCTCGCCGTCAGCGACGTACAGCTCCGACACGTCGGTCTCCTCGGTCTCCGTCAGCTCCTGTCGCACGTACTGGCGCCCGGTTTCGAGGTCGTACGCGGCCTCGTACTCTTGGGAGGGAAGCCACCGGCTCGGCTCCGAGTCGCCGTCGTGAGTCGTCTCCGCCGTTGAGAACAGCGTGGCACCCCCGGCGTCGACGATCGCTCCGACGTGACGCTCCGAGAGGGTCGCCACGTCCAGACCGTCCTCGTCCCGCCAGTCGGCGTCGGGAAACGGGCGGTCCGAACCGCTGCCGTCCGAACAGCCGGCGAGACCGACGGCGACTCCGGTTCCGACCCCAGCGAGGAAGCGTCTCCGGTTCATGCCGCGACAAACGAGCGCATCGACAAAAGGCGTGGGGTTCCGTTCTCAGGTCAGTTGGATGTCGTCGATGTCGTAATGGCGCTTCGCCAGCGTCCGCGCCGTCTCGATGTTGGCGCCCTCCGCGCCGATGGCGACGCCGCGGTCCGGCTCCGGGACCTCGACGTACGCCACGCGGTCGTTCTGCTCCGAGATCGTCACAGCGTTGACCGCCGCGGGCGAGAGCGCGCTCGCGACGAACGCCTCCGCCGTGTCCGCGTCCTCGACCAAGTCGACGGACTTGTCGAGCCGGCGCTCCGCCTCCTCGACGGTCTCGCCGGCCTGTCCGATCGCGGCGGCCATCTCGCCGGCCGGCACCACGAACACGAGCCGGTCGCCCTCCACGAGGCAGTCCTTCGGCGCGACCCCGGTCAGCTCGTCGAAGCGACCGATGTAGCGCCGCGCCTCGTCGGAGAGCTCGACGTACATCAGTCGTCGCCCACGACGCGCGACCCCATCCGGAGGTCGACGTCGCCGGTGCCGAGCGAGATCGGCTTGCCGGCGATGACGTTCTCGATGACGCCGTCGAGCTCGTCGTACTCGCCGTGGACCGCGGCGTCGAGCAGGTGGTTGACCGTCACCTCGAACGCCGCGCGCGCGAGCACGGAGTCCTTCGAGCCCGAGATGCCGTGGCGACCGATCGACTCGATCTCGCCGTTGTTCGTCATGATGTCGGCCACGAGCATGAGGTGCCGGACGTTCACGTCGTCGAGCCCCTGCTCTTCGAGCGTGTTCTTCGTCTCGTCGATGATCGTCTCGCGGGCCGCCTCGACTCCGAGGTTGCGGTAGATCTCGTGGATGTTGTTACACGTCGTGCGCGAGGCGTCGACGCCCTCGATGTCGAGGGTGTCGCCGAATGCCGACCCCTCGGTGTAGAGGACGAACTCCTCCTCGCCGCTGATCTCCTCTTTCCGGATGACGACGCGTTCGATCTCCTCGATCCCCTTGAACACGATCTCGCGGAGCCGCTCGACAAGCTGGAGCAGCTCGCGGTAGCTCGGCTCGTTCGGTCCGAACTCCACGACGGTCCCCGACTGGCGGGTGTCGACGCCGAGCGAGTCCTCGATCGTCTCAGCGATGATCGCGGCGACCTCGGACGGGTCCGAGTGGGTCGGCCACCGCTCGAGGAGGGTGTCGTCGTTCAGGTCGATCCGGACCAGCATGTCCGCGACGTTCGTCGACACGTCGCCGAGCGCGAGGATGCGCGTCGCCTCGATGGACCAGACGACCTCGTGGGCCTTCTCGCGGTCCGTGGCGTACTCGCCCTCGAGGTGGACGGTCATCATCGGCGTGTCCGGGGTCTTCCGGGCGTCTACCAGCTCGATGAGCCGGGGCAGCCCCTGCGTGACGTCGATCTCTGCGACGCCGGCGTAGTGGAACGTGTTCATCGTCATCTGCGTCCCGGGCTCGCCGATCGACTGCGCGGAGACGGTGCCGACCGGATCCAACGGGTCGACCCGCGTCTCGATGTACCGGTTCTCGACGCCGGTCGCGATGTCGGTGGCCTGTTCGACGGTGACCTCGCCGGTCTCCTCGGCCTTCCGATCGATCGCCTCGTACACCTCGTCTTTGAGGCGACCGGGAAGCTCCGTGGCCTCCACGACCGCCTCGATGTCGTCGGTGACGCCGTCGTACTCAGTCATCCGACTCCACCCCCGAGGCCTTGTTCAGGCCCGGTCCGGAGTGCTCCGAGAGGTTCGTCGGCGGCGTGCGCTCGCCGAGGAACCGCTCCTTCTCGTCGTCGGAGTCGAACTCCGAGTCGACGACGCGGTCGACGATGTCGTCGACGTCGATGCCGTCGCCCTCGCCGGACGAGACCTTCACCGGCGAGGTTCCGTCCTCGCCGAACTCGAACTGGACGATTCGGCCCGAGGTGTCTCGGACCGAGCCGTCGTACTGCGCCTCCAGCTCGGAGAGCGCGTTGATGAGCCGGCGCTGGAGGTAGCCGGACTTGGAGGTCCGGACCGCCGTGTCGACCAGCCCCTCGCGGCCGCCCATCGCGTGGAAGAAGAACTCCTCGGGCGTGAGCCCGCCGCGGTAGGAGTTCTCCACGAAGCCGTGCGCCTCCGCGGACAGGTCGTTCTCCTTGTAGTGAGAGAGTGTCCGGTCCTCGTAACCGCGGTTGATCCGCTCGCCGCGGACCGCCTGCTGGCCGACGGAGCCGGCCATCTGCGTGAGGTTCAGCATCGATCCACGCGCGCCGGAGCGGGCCATCACGACCGCCGGGTTGTCGTCGCCGAAGTGCTGGTCGGCGATCTCACCGGCCGAGTCGCGGGCCTTCCCGAGCGTCTGCATGATCTTCATCTCTAGCGTCTCGTCGACGCCGCGGCCCGGCAGCGACTCCAGCTCGCCGGCCTCGTACGTCGAGATCAGCTCTTGGACGCGGTCGTAGGCGCTCTGGATCGCGTCGTCGACCTGCTCTTCGGCCTCCGGCGGGATCGACTCGTCGTCGATCCCGATCGAGAATCCGAAGTGCATGATCGCGCGCATCGCCAGCGACGCGATCTCGTTGATGAACACGCGCGAGCGCGTCTCGCCGTACTCCTTGGTGAGGGTGTCGACAACCTCGCCGCCGAACGCGCCGACGGCGTCCTCGTCGATCGTCCCCTCGACCAGCTGGCCGTTCTCGATGAGCACGCTGTCGCCCGTCGAGGAGGTGAAGTCCAGCGAGAGGTCGTCGGGGAGCAGCTCCGAGAACAGCGTCCGACCGGTCCAGTACTCGCGTCCCTCGTCGTCGACGCCGTCCGCCTCCGGCAGCTCGTCGACGCGGGTCGCGCGCAGCAGGTCCAGCGCCTGCGTCTCGGTGAACTCGGGGTTCGAGTGCGTGAGCAGGTACGTCCCCGAGATGTGGTCCTGGATGGCCCCGATGATGTTCCCGCCGAAGCGGGGACTCAGGATCTGTTCCTGGACGCGCATGAGGACGCGCGCCTCGGCGCGGGCCTCCTCGTTCTGCAGCGCGTGCATATTCATCTCGTCGCCGTCGAAGTCGGCGTTGTACGGCGGACAGACGACGGTGTTGAGCCGGAACGTCTTGTACGGCATCACCACGACCTCGTGGGCCATGATGGACATCCGGTGCAGCGAGGGCTGCCGGTTGAAGATCACAATGTCGCCGTCGACGAGGTGGCGGTTGACCTCCCAGTCGGCCTCGACCTTCTCGGCGAGCTCCTCGCAGTTCTTTTCGGTCACCTTCAGCCGGCGACCGTCAGGTCGGCGGACGTAGTTGGCGCCGGGGTGCGCCTCCGGGCCGTTCCGGACGTACTGGCGCGCTTCCTCGACGTTGCGCTCGGTGACGTTGAGCGTCTGGGTCATCTCCATGGCGACCCGGTCCGGGACGCCGACCTCGTTCAGCGACAGCGTCGGGTCCGGCGAGATGACGGTCCGGGCGGAGAAGTTGACGCGCTTCCCGGAGAGCGAGCCGCGGAAGCGGCCCTCCTTGCCCTTCAGCCGCTGGCTGAGGGTCTTGAGGGGACGGCCGGAGCGGTGTCGCGCCGGTGGCGTCCCGCTGATCTCGTTGTCGACGAACGTGGTGACGTGGTACTGTAACAGCTCCCAGAGGTCCTCGATGATCAGCTGCGGGGCGCCCGCCTCGCGGTTCTCCATGAACCGCTGGTTGATCCGGATGATGTCGACCAGCTTGTGCGTGAGGTCGTCCTCGGAGCGCTGGCCGTTGTCGAGCGTGATCGAGGGGCGTGTGGTCACCGGCGGAACCGGCAGGACCGTCAGGATCATCCACTCCGGTCGGGAGTGCTCGGAGTCGATCCCGAGCACCTCCAGGTCCTCGTCCGGAATGTCCTCGAACCAGTCGCGGATGTCCGAGGGCATCAACTTGTTCATGTCTTCCTCGGTGAGGTCGACCGAGAGCGCCTTCTCGATGGCGCGGCGGTCCTCCTTGCGCGGGCGGAACTCGCCGGCCATGATCTCGTTGACCCGATCCAGGGCGATGTCGGTCTTCTCGGCGAGTTCCTGCGGCGAAGTGCCCGGGTCGTCCTCCTCCTCGTCGGGCTGCATCGCGGCCGCGATGCGCTCGGAGTAGTCGCCCGAGAGCACGTCTTGGACCTCGTAGTAGGTGGTCGGCTTCTCGTGTTTGATGTCCGCCTGCGGCTCGCCACAGAACGGGCACGTCGACGCCTTCCGGGCCTGCCGAACGGCCGCCTTCAGGACGTCGTGTTCGTCGTCGCCGAGCTCTTGGGCCCGCTCGTAGCGGTCGCGGAACTCGTCGCGCTGCGCCTCGTCTAAGGCGAGTTTCCCGCACTCGCGGCACGTCGAGCGGAGCAGCCGTCGGATGAGCTTCGTGAAGCCCACGTGGATGACGGGGGCCGCGAGTTCGATGTGACCGAAGTGGCCGTTACAGGAGCCGGAGTGAGACCCGCAGGTCCGACACTCCAGGCCGGGGTCGATGACGCCCAGCCGCGGGTCCATCAGCCCCATGTCGATCGGGTAGCCGTCGTCGTCGTACGTGTCGGCCGTGATCACCTTCGTCGCCGACATGTCCCGGTACGTCTCCGGGTCCATGAGGCCGAAGTCGATGCCGCCGAGCACTTTCGGTGTTTGCATTGACATTTAAATTGCGTCCTCCAGTTCGAGCTTCGGTCGGATGCCGAGCGCGATCATCTCGTCGAGCAGCAGCTTGAACGCGTAGCTGACCTCCAGCTCGTGGATGTCGTCCTCGTCGCCCGTGACCGGGTCGTACACGCGGCGCTGCTCGCGGTCCTCGACGGCGACGAGCCCGGTCTCCGCGGAGACGTGCACCGTCTCGGCGTCCGAGGACTCCAAGAGCCGTTCGTTGAGCACCATCGACGCGCCGTGGCCGATGATCGTGTCGCGCTCCATCTCCCCGACGCGCAGGCCGCCCTCGCGGGCGCGCCCCTCGGTCGGCTGGCGCGTGAGCACCTGGACCGGCCCGCGCGAGCGGGCGTGGAGCTTGTTCGACACCATGTGGTACAGCTTGTGGTAGAAGATCGTCCCGACGAAGATCTCCGCCTCGATCTTCTCGCCGGTGACGCCGGAGTACATGACCTCCTTGCCGGAGGACTTGAACCCGTGTTCCTCCAGTCCGCCGCGGAGCTCCTCCTCGTCTTCGCCCTGGAACGGCGTGCCGTCGACCCGCGAGCCGCGCAGCGAGCCGACCTTCCCGCCGAGCATCTCCAGCACGTGGCCGACCGTCATCCGCGACGGCAGCGCGTGCGGATTCATCACAAGGTCGGGGACGACCCCCTCCTCGGTGAACGGCATGTCCTCCTGTGGCGCGAGGTGGCCCACGACGCCCTTCTGGCCGTGTCGGGACGCGAACTTGTCGCCCAGCTCGGGGACGCGCTGGTCGCGCACCTTCACCTTCGAGAGCTTGGAGCCGTCCTCGCCCTCCATCAGGGTCACCGTGTCGACCACGCCCGACTCGCCCGAGCGCATCGTCACGCTCGTCTCCCGGCGCTTCTGCGGGGAGAGTCCGCCCATGTCGTCGGGCTCCTCGAGGAAGCGCGGCGGACTGGTCTTGCCGAGCAGCACCGAGGACTCGTCGACCTTCGTCTCGGGGTTGACGAGGCCGTCCTCGTCGAGGTGCGTGTACGCGTCCTCACCGCGGGCGCCGCGCACGTCCTGTTCGGGGATCTCGAAGCGGTCCTCTTGACCGCCAGGGTACCGACGCTCCTCGCCCTCGTAGGTCCGGAAGAAGTGCGAGCGGGTGAGCGCGCGGTCGACGGAGCCCTGGTTCATCACCAGCGCGTCCTCGATGTTGAAGCCCTCGTAGGACATCACGGCGACGACGAAGTTCTGCGCCGCCGGCCGCTTGTCGAAGCTGATCTGGTCGGACGTCTGCGTCTTCACCATCGCCAGCTGCGGGTAGTGCAGCAGGTGCTGACGCGTGTCCGGTCGGATGCGGTAGTTGGCGGAGGGGAGTCCGAGCGACTGCTTCATCATCCCCGCGCCCATCGTGATCCGGGGGCTCGCGTTGTGCTCGGGATACGGGATCATCCCCGCGCCGATACCGAACACGAGCTGCGGGTCGATCTCGAGGTGCGTGTGGTCCTCGGTCACGTCCTCCTCGTCGACGGCGACGAGGATGTCTTCCTCCTCTTCGGCGTCGATGAACTCGACGTAGCCGCGCTCGATGAGGTCATCGAACTCGACCTCGCCGCGTTCGAGGGCCTCGACCTCCTCGTCGCCCAGCAGGGGCTCGCCGTTCTCGACGACGATCAGCGGGCGGCGGGCGCGCCCCGCGTCCGCGTTGACGATCACTTCTTGGGTCCGGTCCTTGACCGAGACGTTCACCATATCCGAGACGTCGCCGCGTCGGCGGGCCTCGCGGATCTGTTCGGCGAGGGCCTCGGGGTCCGGATGGGTCCCGACGAGGCTCCCGTTGACGTACACCTTCGCTTCGCGTTCTGCCTGAGCCATATTAGTCGTCCGCCGTCTGTCGTTCGACGCCCTCGATGCCGGGGATCCCCTCGACACCCATCGACGCCAGTTCTCGTTTCAGCCCCTGTTCGTCCTCGACGGTCTGTGAGAGCTCCATCGACTGCGCGAAGTTCTTCACGAGTCCGCAGTTCGGCCCCTCCGGCGTCTCGGAGGGGCAGATGCGACCCCACTGGGTCGCGTGGAGGTCTCGCGCCTTGAAGTGCGGCTGCGAGCGCGACAGCGGCGAGCGCAGGCGCCGGAGGTGCGAGAGCACGCCCATGTAGTCCGTCCGGTCGACGAGCTGGGAGACGCCGGAGCGGCCGCCCACCCAGTTCCCCGTCGCGATCGGGTGTTCGAGCCGCTCGGTCAGCACGTCGGAGCGGACGACCGTGTTGACGGTGAGATCGCGGTTCCGCATGTTCGCGCGCTCAAGCTGGTACTTCACGTCGCGCGCCAGCTTGTTCAGCGCGGTCCGGAACAGGTCGCGCATCAGGTCGCCGGAGACCTTCAGGCGCTTGTTCGCGTAGTGGTCCTTGTCGTCGGCCTCGCGGCGGTCCAGGGCGAGCTCGAAGCACGCCTCGGCCATCCGACAGAGGTAGTACGCCTTGTTGATCCGCACGTCCTCCTCCTCGACGCCCTCCTCGTGGAGGTGCGGGAGGAGGTAGCGGTCGATGACGTAGTTCGCCCGCTTGAGCTGGTAGTTCTTCCCCTGGCCGGAGGCGACGCGCTCGCCGAGGGTCTCGATGGCCCCCTCGGTCGTCTGAACGTCGGCCTCCTCCAAGTTCTCCAGCATGAACTTCACGATCTCGGGGTCGTCCGAGACGCGGTGGACGATCTCCTCGTCGGATTCGAGTCCGAGGGCGCGGACCAGCGTCACGAAGTCGATCGAGCCCGAGACGGAGGGGAACGACACTTCGAGCAGCCCCTCGCGGTTGCGCTCACAGAGGACCAGCGCGCGGTAGCCGCGGCGCTGGGAGAACGTCTTCGCGACCTGGATCTCGTCCCCGTACTTCGAGTCGTACTCCGCGAGGATCTTGTTCGGCGCCAGGTCCTCCGAGGTCATCAGCACGCGCTCGGAGCCGTTGACGATGAAGTAGCCGCCGGGGTCGACGGGGTCCTCGCCGATGTCGATGAGCTCCTCGTCGGAGAAGCCCGCCATGTTACACTTGTTCGATCCGACCATGATCGGCATCCGGCCGACCTTGGTCTCCGTCGTGTCGACGACCTGTTCGGGCTCGTCCTCGCCGCCGCGAACGATGGACATCTCCATGAACACGGGCGCCGAGTAGGTGATGTTCCGGAGCCGGGCCTCCTGCGGGTACAGCAGTTCCTCGGAGCCGTCGGCCTCTCGGACGCGCGGGGTGACCATTCGCACGTCGCCGAGCTCGACGTAGACGGGCTCCTGGCCCTCCTTGTCGCCGATATCGGTCTCGATCGTCTCCTTCTCGTCGACGACCTCCTGCATGCCGCGGTCCAGGAAGTTATTGAACGATCGGAAGTGATGTTCGGCGAGCCGTTCGTCCGAGAAATACTCACGTGACACCACGCGTCGGTCTTGCCTGTTCATGAGACGACTAATCGGTACACGACCGCCGTCTCGGTCGTGCGGGAGTTTCGAACGATCTTCACCACGTCGCCGACCTCGGCCTCGTCGGGGAGCGCGGGATCAGTGCGTTTGATCTTCGGTAGGTTCGTCCGTTTCACGTCGTACTCCGCCAGAACCTCGTCGACCTCTTCGGGTTCGAGGAGGACGTGGTCCGGGACGAGTTCGTGTTGGCTTACGTCTACCATGGGTGGTGGTTATTGAGAGAAGCTATCACGAGATACTACAGATCGCTATATGTGCCAGCCTCATAAGGCTTGTTAAGCGGCTTCGCCACGCACGGCTCACGACGACGGGGCGTGCGATACTCTCACTCATGTGGGTATCACACAAAAGGGTACCGCCGCGATCGGCGGCGGGGACGACCGCGCGGCCGATCGCGCGCGTCCAAAATTCCGGTGTCGAGTCGCCTTCGTCGGGATCAGGGTTTCTCCCCGACGACGCCAGCTCTCCCTGTTACCGGTCACCACCGTCGCCGGGGATGACAAGCCTTATTTGCCAGACAGGGGTACGAATGACTGCGACAAGCCCGGATGGTGTAGTGGCCCATCATACGACCCTGTCACGGTCGTGACGCGGGTTCAAATCCCGCTCCGGGCGTCCCCACGCTTCGGGGTCTGTCGCTGTTTGCCCGGATGGTGTAGTGGCCCATCATACGACCCTGTCACGGTCGTGACGCGGGTTCAAATCCCGCTCCGGGCGTTCTGTCGACTCCAACCGGCGAGCGTAGCGAGCCGTACCGGAGTCGACGAACTCTCGCTAAGGATTTGAACCCTATCAGTCGCGCGCAGCGACCGACGGGAGCGAGCACGTCTGATTCCGGTTCAAATCCCGCTCCGGGCGTTCCTGTCGACGCCGACTACAAGCGAGGAGCGGTAGCGACGAGCGAGTCCGGCGTCGAAGAACCCCTCGACAGTCGACTCCACAAGACGACCGATCGCGGGCTTCCGCCGCTATAAGTCGAGCAGCTCCCGTAGCTCCGCAACCAGCGCCTCTGTCTTCTCGTCAGGATCGTCGTCGTCCGTGACGGGCGTGCGTCCGTCGAACGTCTCGTGGACCATCGAGACGCCTTCGGCCAGCGTGTCGAGGCCGTAGCCGCCTTCGAGGACGAAGGCGGTCGCGGCCCCGATATCGTCGGTGACCGACCGGATCTGATCGGTCATCATCGCGTATCCCTCCGAGGAGACGCGCATCCGCGAGATGGGGTCGTGCCGGTGGGCGTCGAACCCGGCCGAGACGATCACGAGGTCGGGGTCGAACCGTTCGAGCGCCGGGGCGACCGCCTCGTCGATGGCGTACCGGTAATCGGCGTCGCCCGCGCCGGCCGCGAGCGGGAGGTTCACCGTCGTCTCCTCGCCCTCGTCGCGGCCGGTCTCGTCGAGCGCGCCGGTGTCCGGGTAGAGCCCTTCCTCGTGGATCGACGCGTAGAACACGTCGCCGCGCTCGTAGAACACGTCTTGCGTCCCGTTCCCGTGATGTACGTCCCAGTCGAAGATCGCGACTCGATCGGCGGCGCCCTCGTCGAGAACGGTTTGGGCCGCGACGGCGGCGTTGTTGAAGAAGCAGAATCCCATGGCGTCGTCGGGCACCGCGTGGTGGCCCGGCGGGCGTCCGAGCGCGAAGGGGGTGTCCCGCCCGTCGTCGCCGTCGAGCGCTGACCGGGCCGCCCACTGAGAGAGGCCGGCCGAAGTGAGCGCGGCGTCCCACGTTCCCTCGCTCGCGACGGTGTCGGGATCCCAGTTCCCGCCGCCGTCGTCGACGAACGCCTCCAGCTCGTCGACGTACTCTGCGTCGTGCACCGCGACGACCTCCTCGCGCGTCGCGGGGTCCGCCTCCGCGTACTCGACGCCGTGCCGCTTCGCCAGCCCGCGCCGGATCGCGCGCAGCCGGTCCGGATTTTCCGGATGCCGTTCGCCGGTGTCGTGTTCCAGACACCGCTCGCTGTAGCCGAAGCGCATCTACTCGAACAACGCGAAGTACGTCTCGATGTCCTCGGCCTGTACGGTCCGTCTGTCGGCGTGCCGCGCGAGCGTCGCGGCCGCGCTCGCGACGTTGTCGGCGTAGTCCTCCAGGATGTCGGCCAGCGCGATCCGCGCGTCGACGCCCACTCGGTATCGGTCGTCGATCCGGAGCCGCGCGATGCGGTCGATAGGAGCGACGGGAAGGGTGAGATTCTCGCGGGCGATCACTTGTTCGACGCCGAAATCGGACGCCATCAGCGTCTTCCGTCCGTCCTCGGTTGCCCGTTCGGCCGCGTCGATCGCCAGCTCCGCGCCGTGCGCTTGGATCCGGCGAGCCAACTCCTCGGCGGCGTCCGCGCTCACCCGGAGGTCACCGGCGTTCCGCCGGATGATCCCGTCGACCGGCGCGAACGGCAACTCGACACTCATACACACAGTCGCGTCCGTGCACCGTAAAACGTTTCCGTTACCCGCTCTCCGCGGCCGAGCGACTGCGTCGCCGCTACTCGAAGCTTCGCTGTGACGCGCCGCGTCTCACTGCGTTACGCGATGTCTCGCCCCTGTGTCCAAGATGCGCTCGTAGCGGCTAGAACACGTCGGTGGCGTCGATCGTTCCGTCGTGCTCCGTCCCGCGCACGGTGACCTCCTCGCCGAGCCGGAGGCTCGCGTCGGTCTCGACGCTCTTCGTCTGCTGGCCGTCGTCCAACACGACGGGGTCACCGGTCTGAACGACCGTTCCGGTGAACTCGACGTCCTCGGTCGCCGAGGTCGTCGCGGCCGCGGCGCCGCCGTCTCCGCCTCTCCCGTCGTCTCCAGCGGCCTCGCCCGCGACGGCCTCGGCGGCCGCCTTCTGTCCGTCCTCGGCGAATGCACCGAGCCCGGTGTCCGCTGCGCCGCGGTCGTCGCTTTCGGAGGCGTCGGATCCACCGGATCCGCGGGCGCCGGCCCCGCCGGCGGCGTCGCTCCCCTCGTCGAGGACGGTGACCGTCGAGCGCCAGTTCGCGGAGGCCTCGAGGTCGTCCTGCCAGCCGTCCTGGATCTCCACGTCGGTGAAGACGACGCGGTCGGCCAGCTCGATCTCGCGGTCGGCCTTGTCGCCCCACAGCGCGACGCGGATCTCGCCGGTGTCGTCCTTGATCCGGACGTTCCGCACTTGCCCTTCCGAGCCGTCGTCGCGGTCGAACGTGCGCTTCGGATCGGTCTCGATGACGCCGCCGCCGATGTCGACGGTCTCGTCGATCTCTAGCTCCGCGATATCCGTCGTCTCCGGGACGTACTCCACGTCTTCGTCGACGCGCTCGATGGTACCGCGGTCGCCGACGTGGAGCTCCAGGTCGCCGTCGCGCTCGCGGACGTAGCCGTCGCCGACCTCGACGACTTCGCCGGCGTCGAACTCCTCGGCGAGGTCGGCCTTGCCGTCCCACAGCGTGACGCGCACGCGACCTGTCTCGTCTCCGACCGTGAGGTTGGCCACCCGCCCCTCTGAGCCGTCGTCGCGGTCGAACGTGCGGATCGAGTCCGTGTCGAGCACCTGCCCGACGAGGTCCACGTCCGACGCGCCGAGCGAGAGGTCCTCGACGCGGTAGGTGTCGAGCACCTGCACGTCGACCTCGGCGTCCTCGTCCGGCTCGACCTTGTCCGCGCTCACTTCGAGCCCGCTGTACCCCTCCTTCGGGCGGCCCATGACGCGGAGCACCTGTCCGACCTCCAGCTGCTCTTCGGCCGCGGCGGCCATCTCGTCCCACAGCGCGACCCGAACGGAGCCGGACGCGTCCGCCACGTCGACGTTGCAGACGCGGCCCTCCTCGGCGTCCTCGTCGTCGCGCTCGAACGTGCGGATATCGCCGATGGAGGTGACCTTCCCGAGGAACTTCACGTCGTTCATGCCGGGCTCGATGTCGGCGATCGTGTCGGCCTCCTCGTCGCGCAGCTCGTGGGCGATGAGCATCGCGGCCGTCTCCTCGTCGGCGAGCCCGCCCATCTGCTCGACCTTGTCCTCGACGGCCGCCTCGAACTCCTCGAACTCGACGTCGGTGTCGAGATCCTCGTAGACGTCCTCTATCACTCCCATACGCGTACCACCTCGGTTGTCGAGTCCGCGGATAAGCGTTGTCCTTGCGGGGGTCTCGCGGTCGATTCTGCGCGCTCGTTCCGCGGGCGCCGCGGCGTCGCCGTCGCGGATCGGGGCGTCGTCATACCCGTCCATCCGTCCCGTCGGTACAAAAGGTGTGTAATCCGAACTCGCCCCGTCTCGCCTCGCTACGCGTCACGTGGCCGATCGGTCGACGGTATGACGCGACCGCGGCGTGTGTAACCGTTCGCCACGCGTCTCGTGGACCGTAACCGTCTTAAGTACCAGCGCGGTACGTTCATTTGAGTCCTGGTAGGGTAGTGGACTATCCTCTTGGCTTGCGGAGCCAGGGACCGGAGTTCAAATCTCCGTCAGGACGTTTTCGGACACACCAAACGGCGAGCATCGCGAGCCGTGCGTGTGTCCGAAAACTCCGCGGAGATTTGAGCAGGAAAGTCGCAGCCCGGGAAGCGAACGAACTGAGCGACCCGGACCGTCTTTCCGAGTTCAAATCTCCGTCAGGACGTTCACTTTGCGGCTGTCTCACTTCGTTCGACAGCCGCTGCGTTCACGTCCTGACGTGCCCCGCGCTCGCTTGTTCGCGGCTTCGCCGCTCACTTTCGAGGGCTCCCTTCGGTCGCCCTCGCCTCGCTCGCGCGGGACTCCGTCAGGACGTTTTCGGACACCTAAACGGCGAGCATCGCGAGCCGTGTCCGCGCCGACGATCGCAAACGCCGCGCTCAGTCGTGCGGGTGGAACCGTTCCATCGCGCGCTTGACCGCGTCCGTATCGCCGATGAAGGTGATGTGGTCGCCGTACTCCAGCACGCTGTCCGCCGACGGCACGTGGTTTTCGCCGTCCCGGCTGACGACGGCCACGAAGGTGCCGTCGGGGATCTCCGCGTTGAGGTCGCGGATCGTCTTCCCGGCGAGGTTCTCCGCGGTCACCTCGACCTCCTGCACGTCGTGGCTGTCGCCCAGTTCGTTCATCCAGTGGGTGATCGCCGGGCGCTCGATCTCGTCGTCGATGGCGACGGCGGTGGCCGTCGGCGAGTCGATCGCCTCCACGCCGATGCTCTCGAAGGCGTCGACGTTGTCGGGTTGGTTCACTCGGGAAAACGCCGACTCGACGCCGAACTTCGTGATCGCGAGCTGGCACGCGAGGAGGTTGATGTCGTCGTCGCCGGTCACCGTGATCACCCGCTTCGCGTCCCCGATGCCCGCGCCCCGCAGCGTCTCCGTGTCGCTGCCGTCGCCCTCGTACACGGTGAACCCCTCCGAGCGCGCCCGCTCGACTACCTCGTCGTCGCTCTCGACGATGACGACGTACTCACCCCGCCGCTCCAGTCGTGTGGCGAGCGCCCGGCCGACCCGACCGCCGCCGATAATTATCGTGCGCATTGGTGACACTCCGAGGACGTCGCCGATCTGCCGCGCCAGCCCGGCCTCGATCGCGACCGTCGCGAAGATGACGGCGAACACCGTTCCGACCAGCAGCTCGCCCGCCGCCACGTTTCCGGCCAGCTCCAGTTCGATCGCGAACAGCGTGGCCACGCTCGCCGGGATGATCCCGCGCGGGCCCACGCTCGCGAGGAACAACCGCTCCGGCCACGTGAACCGCTCGACGCCGGCGGTGGCGATGATCGCGCTGAGCGGCCGGAGCACGAGCATGATCACCAGCACGAGCCCGACGGCGCCGACGCCGAGCGCCGCGATCGCCTGAACGTCGATCAGCGCCGCCAGCGAGATGAACACGAACGAGAGGACGACGAGCGTCGTGTTCTCCGCGAACCGCTCGATCTCCTCTCTGTGGTCGATGTCGAGGTTGCCGAGGAGGATCCCGCTCGTTGCCGCCGCCGCGATCCCCGCCTCCGCGGCGACGGCCTCTGCGGCCGCGAACGCGCCGACCGCCGCCGCCAGCACGAGGAACTGAGACGCCTGCACGTCGCGCTCCGGGACGAACTCGCTGTCCAGGAGGTAGTAGATGATCACCGTCGCAAGCACCCCGGCGCCCACGCCGACGCCGAGCCGCTGGAGGAACGAGAGCAGGGTCGCGGGGACCCCGAGGTCGTCGAGCAGCAGCGTCTCGAATATCACCACGGCGACGATCGCGGCCGTCACGTCGTTCACGATCCCCTCGGTCTCTAACGCGGTCGCGACGTGGTCCCTGACGCGGACGACGTTGAGTATCGGCGTGATCACGGTCGGACCCGTCGCGACGAGCAGCGCGCCGATCAGCAGCGCGATCTCCCAGTCGGCCCCCTCGAAGAACCGGACCGCGGCCGCCGTCCCGAGGAACATCACGAGGGCGCTGACCGTTACCAGCCGGAGCGACACCGTCGACGCGCTCCGGATCCGCTCGATCTGCAGGGCGAACGCCCCCTCGAAGACGATGATCGCGACGCTGAGCCCGACGATGATCTCGAGCCCGTCTCCGAACGTATCTAACGTGACGAGCCCCAACACCTCCGGGCCCAACACGACGCCGATCAGGAGATAGAAGATGACGCTCGGCACCTTCAGACGGTGCGCGACCAGTTGGACGACGAGTCCCGACACGAGGATCGCCGCGATGACCGGCAACAGGCTGGACACGTCTACGGGTCGTACGGCTGCCGCCCTCCTTAGTGTACTGGTAGCTGACGCCGGCTCCGGCCTCCGCACCACCCTCTGGGAGATAATTTATAATTATATTTTCGCAAGAACGAATCACGCCATTGATCCGCACACACGAGCAACTATTAACTCGGTTCCTCCTGTCAATGAGAATACGATCGAGCGGACTCCCCCGCCGGGTCCCCCAACCATGACCGTTCGCGACACCATCCCGACGCTCGCCCCCCTCTGGAGCGTCGGGAAGCGGGGTCGCGGAACGGTCGTCGCTCGCTCCGACGCCGTCGCCGCGTAACCCCGACGCGGGGGCGGTCGGCTTCGCCCGTCGGAGCGAGCGCCGCCTTCTCTCCCCACCTCTTCCGACAGTTGGACCCGGTAGCTCAAGCGGCAGAGCCTCGGGTGAGGAATCGACTCCCTCCCGGGTCCGTATGGCAGTCCAACCCTGCCACCGCGCGATCGATGTCGTGCTCCGGCTGTCAGTCCCCCGCGACGCCGCGGGCGACCTCCACGCCGGGGTCCGCGACAAGCTCGCCGGCCGCGACGGCGTCGACGTCGAACGCGTCGACGTCGTCGCACTCCGGCCGCGCCTCAACGACCTCACGGTCGAGGTCCACGCCTCGCTCCGGCTCGCGCCGGACGCCGAGGCCGACGACCTCACCGAGATCGTCGGGGTCCACGAGGCGCGTCCCCGGTAGCGGACGCCGAGCGATCCGGTCCACGCGGTCCCCGACCGACGCACCGACTCCGACCGCGGCGCGAGGACTCGCGCCACCCACCCCAACAACACGACGATGTCACGAGACTCCCCCTCCAGACGCACGAGACGCCCCGACCTCCACGCCGGTCCGGCACCCGCCGACCGCGCGCCCTCGTGGCGCGCGACGGCGGCGCTCGCCGCGCTGCCGGTCCTGACTCTCGCCGTCGCCGCGTTCCCGACCGCGGCCGCGTTCGTCGCGGCCTCCCTCGTCGGCGCGGTCGCCGGCGTCGCCCTCCAGCGCCGGTATCCGGACGCGCTCGATCGCGTCGTCGACCGCGCGCGACCGACGCCCGATGACGACCCGACCGGCGCGGCCGACGGCTGATCGCGCCGAACCATCGACTCCCCGCTGACGTTTCGGTCTCCCACCTCGCCTCCTGCTGACGCGTGCCCTCTCCCCTCTCTGCTCCCGCTGCTGTTCGGCCTTCCCTCTCCGCCCTTCGTTTCGGTTCCGGCTGTCACCTCGGTCGTCCTCATCGCTTATCCGTCGGAGTCCCCGAAGGATCGGTATGACCGATCGCGAGCCCGGATCCGGAGCCGGCGAGGGCGCCGAGGGGACCGCCGACGCCGACGCTGCGCCTTCCGTTCCCGCCGCGCTCCGCGCCGGCGCCGCCCTCTTCAACGAGGGGCACGTCCTCGCGGCGCACGACCCGTGGGAGGCGGCGTGGCTCCCGCTCGTCGAGGGCCCCGACGAGCGCCTGCTCCACGGACTGATCGCGACTGCGGCGGCGACCCATCACGCCGCCGATCGCAACTGGTCCGGTGCGGTCGGCTGCGCCGGCAACGCGGTCGAGTACCTCGACGGCGTCGGGTCGGCGCGACGGGGGATCGACCTCGCCCCCGTCCGCGACTGGTGTCGCCGGCTTGCGACCGACCCCGAGGCGATCGAACGCGCGACTCCGCCGACGCTCCGGATCGACGGGACGGCACCGCGGTTCGGCGACCTCGACCTGCCGGCCGCGCTGCTCGCGGCGTCGGCGCTGGCCGGCGCGGTCGCTCCCGGCGACGAGGAGACGTTCGAGACCGCGGCGTCGCTCGCGCGCGAGGAGCGCGGCACCGGCCGAACGACGTTCGCGGAGCTGCTGTTCGCGTTCCTCCGCACGCCAGACGCCCGCCCGCAGGTGGCCGCTCGGCTCGCGGACCACGTGGAACTGGCGGAGCGGAAGCGGCGCGACGTCGACGACCTGTTTTAGATAGCTGCCCGGTCGCGGTCGCTACGGGATCGAGGGCGGTTGATGGCGGGAGTGGATGTTGCAGTTTGTCGGTGCCGATTCAGTATTAAAATGCCCGCGAACGGTGGCGACGATCGTTTATAAATGCCGATGTGGCGGCGCGCGCCTTCGAGCGCCTCTCAGGCGCGGCTTGGGCTTTGGAGACCTTCACCGCGACGGCAACGATTTATAAATATCCCACGCCGGTTCCGCTATCCGCGGACCGAGCATCCACGTATCGCCAACGGACCTATATCCGACGCGCCGGTACGCCCTCCATGGACGACCGACTCGAACGCGTCATCCGCCAGCAGCTCCGCAAGGCGGGCAAGCAGTTCGAGGAGGCCAAGCGGGCGTACTCCGAGGCGAAGGACGACCCCGCGGGCGACGCCGCCGGGGCGAAGCGGTACGACCTCCCGACCGACGACGAGGGGCGCGCCCGGATCGTCTGTCGCCGACACGCGGAGCGCCGGGCCGTCCCCGTCGACGGCGAGGGCCGACCGTCGTGTTTCGAGGGCGGCCACCCCGACTGCGAGGGGTGCGCGGAGGACGTGCGGGAGGGGTTCGTCGAGACTTGGTGAGGGTGAGCGGCGAGGCAGATCGGTGAGCGTCGAGGCAGACCGGTGAGCGGCGAGAAGCGCGGAGTCGCGGGAACCCACCCAAAGGCGTTTCTCTCCCGGGGGCTTCAGGCGACCCATGAAACGGACGACGGTCGCCGTGGCGCTCCTCGTCGCGGTCGGCGTGGGGCTCGCGGCCTCCGGCTTCTTCGCCGGGGCGGGCGACGAGGCCCCGCCGCCGACCGTCGAGGAGCCGGCGCCCTCGGGAGTGGACGAGGCGTCGCTCATCGCGGTCGCCGGCGACTACCGGCTCTGGCCGTACACGAGCCGGAGCACCTCGGCCGAGGGGCGGACGCTCGCGATCAACGTCCTCTTTCACGCCGACGCGGCGACGACGCGGCGGGCGATCGAGGGGCAGACAGAGACCGGCTGGGAGGAGACAGAGGAGGCGGAGGCGGCGGCGACCGCCGACGCCGAGCGGGTGGAAGCGCTCGTTGAGCGCGACTGGGCGGACGCGCACAGCTCCGACCGCTACAGCTACGTGGAGGGCCCGGACGGCGGCGTCTGGCTGGGGGAGACGTTCGAGCTCCACGACGGCGCGTACCTCGGCGTGCGCGACCACCTCCGGGCGTACGAGTCGCCCGACGGCGCCTACACCGCGGTGCAGGCCCACGAGGAGTACTACGACTGGTTCCGGCTCCGCCACACGGTGCCGGGCATCGACGACCCGTCGGTCCGGCTCGAAGACGAGTTCATCCACGGCGCGGTCGACGCTGAGGTCAGCCGCGAGTACCGCGGCATCGAGGGCGGGTGGAGCGACGGCTGGGTCTCGGTGGTCGAGCTGGCGGCGCTGGCGACGCTGTCCGGCGCGCTACTCCGGCGACGAACCCGAGCCGCGGCGGTCGAGTTCGCTCGCCGCGGTCGGCGAGAGGCGGTTCGACACGCGGACGCCGCGGTGCTCGGCGCCGCGCTCGCGGCCGTCATCGTCGGTGTCCGGGTGGCCGGAGTCGCGCTGGAGGCCGCGTACCCCGGAGTCGGACCGAAGCTCATCGCCGCCCCGCTGTACCTCGTCATCGCGGTCGGAATCCCGGCACTCGTCGTCGCGCGGGCGCCCGAGTCGGACCCGAGCGCGGCGCTTCTTGGGGTCGTCGTCGGGCTGGGCGCGGGGTTCGTGATCGACTTCGCCGCGCTCGGCGTGGCGGTGCCGCCCGACCTCCTCGTCCACCGGGTCGCCCTGCTCGCCGCGCTCGGCGTCGTCGCGATGGGGCGCGCCGCCGCTGACCGCCCGGTGCTCGCCGCGGGGCTGGCGGCGTGGGCGGTCGGGCTGGCACTCCCGCTCGCAGACGTGATCTGAGAGGCTCTCGCGGTCGATTCGCCCGGATCGACGGGCGTATCGGGGGTTCGATCCGACGACGACACCACAGAAGAGATATACGCGGGGGGCGAAACAGCGACGAACACATGACGCGGCAGGCCAGCCGGCGCGGGGTGCTCGCGGGCGGGTTCGCGGCCCTGAGCGCCGGCTGTCTCGGTCGCACGCGGAACATCGCCGGACGCGACCGGTCCTCGCAGTTGACCCTAGAGATCAACGCCCCGCCCGCCGACAGAGATCCCAACGCGATCCGGATCGCGAGACACCTCGCCGAGAACCTGGACGCGGTGGGCATCGACGCCCGGATCAACACACTCGGGCTCACCGACCTCCGGCGGAAGGTGCTCATCAACCACAACTTCGACGTGTACGTCGGGCAGTTCCGGGAAGCGGAACCGTTCGACCCGGACGCGATGTACGGGTTCACCCACTCGCAGTTCGTCGCGGAGTCGGGGTGGCAGAACCCGTTCGGGTTCACCGACATCAACGGCACCGACGAGCTGCTCGCGAGCCAGCGCCGGATGGACGGCGACGAGCGACGCGAGGCGGTGGCGGACCTCCAGCGGACCCTCGGCGAACTGCAGCCGTTCACGGTCGTCGCGTTTCCAGACCCACTCACGGCGGTCCGCGAGGACCGCTTCGAGAACTGGACGAACCGGCAACCGCTGTCGGTCGGGGGGTTGCTCGGGTTGGAGCGCGTCGACGGAGGGGGCGCCGGCGGGGGCGAGACCGAAGGCGGGAACGGGACGGACGGCGACGGCGCCAACCGGACCGCCGACGGCAACGAGACCGCCGACGGCAACGAGACCGCCGACGGCAACGAGACCGCCGACAACGAGACCGGGGACGGGCTGATCGACGACACCCCGCTCGCCGACGACGACGGTGCGAGCGACGCCGCGACCCTCCGGCTCGTGACGACCGACGAGCGCATCACGCAGAACTGGAACCCGATCGCCGCCGAGTACCGGCACTACGGCACCTTCACCTCCCTGCTGTACGACCGGCTCGCGCTGGTCGACGACGGGGAGGTGATCCCGTGGCTCGCGGCCGACTGGGGGCGCGTCGGCGATTCGGGGATCGAGATCTCGCTTCGGGAGGCTGACTGGCACGACGGGGAACCGGTGACGGCCGACGACGTCGCGTTCACGTACGAGTTCCTCCGCGATACCGCGATGGGAACGACCGAGTCGCCGGTGCCGACGCCGACGTTCCGCGGTCGGGTGTCCGCCGTCGACGAGGCGACCGCCGTCGACGAGGCGACGGTCAGGCTAACGCTCGACGGGGTTACCGATGCGGTCGGCGTGCGCGCGCTCCAAGTCCCGATCCTCCCGAAGCACGTCTGGGAGGAACGGACCGGCGTGGCGACGATCGGCGGCTTCGAGTTCGACGCGGAGACGACGGAGGCCGTGGTGACGAACAACGAGAACCCGATCGGGAGCGGCCCGGTACGGTTCGTCGAGGCCTCCCCGGAGGAGTCGGTCGCCTTCGAGCGCAACCCGGACCACTTCCTGACTCGTGCGGCCGACGGCTCGACCGGCGGGACAGACGGCGACGACTCGACCGACGACGAGGCGGACCCGCTCGCGGGGATCCCCGAGCGGTTCCGCGGGAAGCCGGCGTTCGACCGGCTGGAGATCGAGGTGATGGGGTCGGACATCGCAGCGGTACAGGCGGTCGGCGACGGGTTCGCGGACGCGACCGTCTCGAACCTCGGTCCGGACTCCATCCCCCGAATCGGACGCGAGGCCGACGCGCGGCTCGTCACGGGCCAGTCCGGCGGGTTCTACCACGTCGGTTACAACACCCGACGAGCGCCGCTGTCGAACCCCCGGTTCCGCGGAGTGCTCGCGTCGCTGATCGACAAGCGGACTCTCGTCGACACCGCGTTCAACGGGTACGCCGAAGCCGCCGTCTCGCCGCTCGCCGCCACCCCCGAGTGGGTACCGTCGGACCTCCGGTGGGAGGACCGCGAGACCGACCCCGTCCACCCGTTCGTCAGTGAGTCCGGATCGCTCGACGCCGAGACCGCCCGCGACCGGCTCCGCGAGGCCGGGTACCGGTTCGATGAGGAGGGGCGGCTGCTCGCGCCGGACACATGAGCCCGCTCCTGTCGGTCGTGGGGTCGCTCGCGCTGTGGGTGGGCTCCGCCCTGCTCGTCGCGAGCGTCGCCATCGTCGGTCCGCGGCGGCTGTACGCGCTCTGGAACGACCTGCGCGACCGGCTGTGGGAGATCCGGAAGCCCCTCGCCGCGCTGGTGGTCGTGTTGATAGCGAGCGCGATCGGTCGGAGCTCCCTCCAGACGGTCTCGGAGCTGTTCGGGCTTCCACTGACGTGGGCAATCTACGCGTTGGAGGGCAACTTCGTCGCGTGGGTGCAGGCGACGTTCGGCTCCCCGCGGCTGACGATGTACTTCTCGGCGGTGTACGTGTACGGGTACGTGTTCCTGCTCGCGTTCCCGTTCCTCGCGTACCTGGCCCTCCCGCGGACGACGACCGTGAAGCGGCTCATCGTCGCGTACGCGCTCAACTACGCGATCGGCCTCGTGCTCTACACGATCGTCCTCGCGCATGGCCCGCGCAACGTCATGCCCGAGATGGTGACCTCGCTGCTTTTCACCCACAACCCGGAGTTCATGGCGCTGACGGGCGAGGTGAACGAGCCGACGAACGTCTTCCCCTCGCTGCACACGTCGCTGTCGGTGACCATCGGGACGTTCGCGGTCCTGACCCGGCGGGAGTACCCGCTGTGGACGCCGATCGCCGCGTGGCTCGCGACGAGCGTGGTGATCGCGACGATGTACCTCGGGATCCACTGGCTCACCGACGTGATCGGCGGGACCGCGCTGGCGCTCGGCGCGGTGTACCTGTCGTATCGGATCGTCGACGAGGACGGGGGGAGAGAGGGAGAAAACGGCGTCGACAGCGAGGAGTGAACGGGTCTCGGTCGAAAGCGGCGGTAGCTACCCCTCGACGAGCCGTTCGAGCTGCTCCGGCGGAACCGCGCCGCGCGCGGCGTGGCCGTCGTACGCGAAGGTCGGGACCCCGGTGACCCCGCGCTCCCGCGCCGCGGTGAACAGGTCGGTGACGCGGTCGCGGAGGTCCTCGTCTTCGAGCGCCTCCTCGACGATTTCGGGATCGAGGCCGTCCACGCTCTCGGCGATGTCGACGAGCACCTCTCTGTCCCCGATGTCGCGGCCGTCCTGCCACAGCGCCGCGAATATCGCCTCGTCGAACGCGAGCCACGAGTCGGGCGCGGTCTCTCGGACGTGCACCGAAACGATCTGCGCCGGGAGCGAGTCCACGTCGCTCCGAAGTTCCTGCGCCATCTCGGCGTCGTACTTCTCCTGTAACCGCCGGACGTTCTCGCGGGCCTGCTCGTAGTACTCCTCGTCTTTCCCGTTGTCCACGGAGTCGTCGATCTCGCCGTCCGGACCGCGCTGGCCCGCCCGGAGGTCGAAGGGGTGCCAGTCGATCGCGAGCGGCTCCTCGCGCGTCTCCTGATACTGTGCGAGCGACTGCCGGCCCAGGTAGCAGAACGGGCAGACGTAGTCGGAGTAGACCGTGATCGACTCGGTCGCGTCGGGGGTCGGCTCGTCCGCGGCGTCCGCGGCGTCGGTGTTCGACATACCTCCGATTCGGCCGCGAGGGGCAAAGGCCGTTCGGCGGCGGCGATCGCCACGGTTTAGGATAACTTGGTAGTACAACCCGTATATGACAACCGCACGCGACCCCGTCTCGCCGCCCGTCGCGCTCTCGATCGCCGGCAGCGACAGCGGCGGCGGGGCGGGCATACAGGCCGACCTGAAGGCGATGACCGCGCACGGCGTCTTCGGCACCTCGGTCGTGACGGCGACGACGGCCCAGAACACCCGCGGCGTCCGCGACGTGCACGCCGTGCCGCCGGCGCACGTCGCGAGCCAGTGCGACGCCGTCTTCGACGACTTCGACGTGGGCGCGGTCAAGACCGGAATGCTCGCCACGGCCGAGACGGTCGAGACGGTGACCGGACTGGTCGCGACCGACTCGGCCCCGGTCGTGGTGGATCCGGTGATGGTCGCGGCGACCGGCGACCGCCTGCTGTCGCCCGACGCGGAGGAGGCGTACGAGGGGCTGATCGAGGCGGCGGCGCTCGTCACCCCAAACGCCGACGAGGCCGAAGTATTGGTCGACGGGCCGGTCGACACGCCGGCCGACGCCGAGCGCGCGGGACGGGAGTTGGTCGCCATGGGCGCCGACGCCGCGCTCGTGAAGGGCGGTCACATCGGCGACGGCGAGCTTGTGACCGACACGCTCGTGATCGGGGAGGGGGAGGGAGAGGCGACCGCGCTCCGGCTCGAGAACCCCCGTATCGCGACCGACGCGACACACGGCTCCGGCTGCGTGCTGTCGAGCGCGATCGCGGCGCGGCTGGCGAGAGGGGAGCCGCTCCGGGATGCCGCCGGCACCGCGGTCGAGGAGATGACTGAGGCGGTCCGGCGCGGCTACGACGTGGGCGAAGGTCCGGGTGCGGTCAACCCGACGGTGCTGGGCGAGAACTGAGCGGTCGGCTCCCGATCGACCGGCACCGTCGAATCTGTTTCTTCGGAGAGACTCGCGTCGGAAACAGCCGGTCGGTGAAGCGTACGTTTTGACCGATAGCGGGAGTGTGTGTATCAGTGCGGTTGATCGGTCGTTTATAAGTGATCGAGTGGTGTTGCTGTCGGCTGTTTATAACTGCCAGACGGCTGTGTGGTGAACACTTCCAAAGCCCCAGCCGCTGCGGACGGCGCACGCTCGCTGCGCTCCTCAGTCGTTCGCTCCGCTCACTCCTTGCGGTGCTTACGTCGCCTGCGCCGTCCGCAGCGGCTGCCCCTTTGAGACCCACCCGACCGCAACCGCACAGCCTCACGCCTCCCCAGCCTCGTCGGGGGTCCGGAGCGAAGCGAAGGACCCCCGACTCCCTCGCACCGTCGGTTCGCGGCCCTGCGGGCCGCTCACCGGGGCGCAGGGCGAGAGCGAAGCTCTCGCTTGAAGCCGGCGCGAAGCGCCGGCGACGCCACCGCACCGTATTTATAAGTAGTCGTCGCCGTCGCTCTCGGCTGTTTAAATACGCTATCGCCGCCATCGATTTGCAATATCGACTCCCGCTATCGATCACCCTCAGTCTGTACCGGGCGATCGAGGGTAAAAAGCGATCACCGACAGAGGATTTCGACAGCGCCGATCACTTATAAATACGCGAGCGGCACCATCAACAGGACGCCGAGCGCGATTCCGCCGGTGAGCACGGGCTTGCCGCCGCGGGGCAGATCCGCTCCGGTTTCGAGCGCCTCGGGAATGAACTCGGAGACGACGAGGTAGATCATCGCGCCCGCCGCGAAGCCGAAGCCGTACGGGAGGAACTCGCGGGCGTAGCGGACGAACGCGAACGCGATCACGGCCCCCACCGGCTGCGGCAGACTGGAGAACACCGACCACCACACCATCTTCCACTTCGAGACGCCCATCGACCGCAGCGGGATGGAGATGGCGGTCCCCTCCGGGACGTTGTGGATCGAGATCGCGAGCGTCATGAACACCGCCAAAAGCGGAACCGTGAACCCGAGCAGCTGAGTCCCGCCCTCCAGTCCGAGGTCGGCGAAGGAGACGCCGACCGCGATCCCCTCCGGGAAGCTGTGGACCGTCAGCACGCCGAGGATCAGGACGAGCTTCTTGAAGTCGGCCTCCTCGTACTCCTGCGGGTCGATCTCGGCGTCCATCAGCACCTCGTGGGCGAGGACGACGAGGACCACGCCCGCGAGCATGCCGATCCCGATCTCCGCGGGCGTCCCCTCCGCGAGCCCCTCGTCGACGAGCCCGAACAGCGACGCCGCGAGCATGATCCCGGAGGCGAACCCCCACAGCGCCACGTTGCCGCGGTCGCTGATCGAATCGAAGAAGAAGAAGGGGAGCGCGCCGATCCCGGTCGCCAGCGCCGTGATCAGCCCCGCGACGAAGACGAACGCGAACGCGTCGAGCGCGACCATACGGTCGGCAGTTCGCTCGGTCGCCACTTAACGATCGTGGAGGAGTCACGCAAGTCCGCGGACGATCCCGAAAATCAGGGCGAACAGAAGCAGCGCGGCCGACAGCAGCAACACCGCCAGCTTCGTCCCGATCGCACGCACGTTACGACAGGGAAAGGACGCGTAGACCGGACAGCCTTGCCGTCTCCAAGGGTTGACGGGAGAACCCATCGCTACGGAACCCCCGATCCCGGTTGCGGCTCGGTTCCGCCGGAGTGAGCGACGGCGGGAGACTCTGCGTCGGAGTTCTCACTGGACGCGTCGTCGTCCGAGTTATCGCCCTCGTCCGTGCCGGTCCGTGTGCCGTCACCGTCAACATCGGGATCCGCGGGAGAAGTCTCGGATCCCTCCGGTTCGTCGTCGGGATCCGCAGGGGGAGTCCCGGATTCTTCTGGCTCCTCGTCGGGAGCCGCGGGAGAAGTCTCTGATCCCTCCGGTTCCTCGTCGGGAGCCGCGGGAGGAGTCTCTGATCCCTCCGGTTCCCCGTCGGGGCCCGTGGAGGGGGTCTCAGATTCCTCTGGTTCCTCGTCAGGATCCGCGGGAGGAGTCTCGGATTCCTCCGGCTCCTCGTCGAGATAGCCGTCAGATTCCGGCGCCTCCGGTGGATTGTCGCCGGATCTCGGGGGCTCATCTGACGATTCGTCGTCGGTCCCGTTCATTGGGACCGGTGGCACTTTCGGAGGGGCGGGTGAGTCGTCATCTCCCAGTTCCGCTCCACCATCGGTCAGATTCGTGGGATCCGGACTGTCTCCGGACGGTTGCTTGACCGGTGACGGTTCCTCGGGGACGCCAAGCTCCGGATCGAAGACGGTCTGGGACTCCTGCTCAGACGTGAACTCCGACGCGGCCGTGGCCGTCACGGAGACGTTCTCGGTCGCAGTGAACAGCGCGACCGTGTAACCGCCACCGAACGCGGCGCTCCAGACGAGCATCGCGGCGACGGCGAACGTACCCACCCGTCCAATCCGGGTCATCGGTCCTCCGATCCAGAACCGTCGGTGGCGATCGACTTCTCGTCGCTCGCGACGTCGACCGGGTCTAAGACAGCGTTGTCCGTGCGGTCGTTCGGGGACCGTCCATCGCCCTGAGCGGACGCGTCGCGGTCGAGTACGCCGGTACCGGAGAGCCACACTCCGACGGCACCGACGAGCAGTGCGCTCGTCGCGATCGCGACGGAAACGGCGAGCGCCGTCCGGATCTGAAACGCGACGTAGACGCTGTAGGGCGTGAACGCGGCCAGCACTGCACCGGCGCCGGTAACGGTGTCAAGGGACAGTTCGGTTCCGTCCCCTTGCGCTGGCTCGTGGCCCCCCGCGGCCGACATCGCCGGACCCTCGGTCGGAGCGGACTCAGCCCCGTCCGCGGCGGCAGACACCTCGGGATCGTCGAACACGAACTCGTCCGTCGGTGTGGTACCGTCGTCGGACGCGCCAGCCGCGCCGACCGTCCCGGCGCCGTCGCGGTCGCGGACGAAGACCCACAGCTCGGACAGCACGAGCAGCCCGAAGGGAACGACGACGAGCGCGGCGAAGCCAAGCGGCGAGCCGGCGAACTGGATCACGTACCCGATATAGGGAATGGTAACAGCCACCACGCCAATGACGTTCGTCCCGGCGACCAGCGAGGCGTCCGGCCCCTCGTTCGCGTCCCCTTTCGTCTCGAAGGCGGGACCGCCGTCGGTCGCGACGACGTCGATAACGCGGTGGGTCACCGGGACTTCGTTGTTGCCGCGGACGAACGTGATCACGTCGCCCTCGGCGATCGCGGTCGGGTCGCGCTCGTCGACGATGACGACATCGCCCGGCGCGATGGCCGGCGTCATGCTCGCGGTGAGCACGACAAAGCCGTGTTCCGCGCCGACAACGCCGGGGATCGCGTACACCACGAACGGCGCAACGACCGCGATCAACAGGAGTAGTCCAAGCACGTTCGCCGTCGTTTTGAGTGATACTGGTAGGTTCATCAGATGTCCTCCGGGACGCAGAGCGGGCCGTCTCGCGTGGTGGTACCGGCGACGACCTCGTAGAGCGGGCCGCCGTCGTCGTCTGTTCCGTACGTGTTTCCGACGGCGATTGGGTCCGAACAGCTCGTGTGGATGTCGACCTCGGTCGACACGCCCGCGTCGCCGCCGTCGACGATCGCGACGGTCGTGTTCTGCCCGAGACCGTCGAAGCCCCCGTCATGAGTCTGTGCGACGCCGGCACCGTCGGCGACGAATACGTCTCCGCCGCCACGGTCCGCCGGGCCGAAAACGGTAGCGCCCGTGCTGGGACCGGTCTGCGTCGTCGTGACCTCGATCGTCGCGTTCGCGTCGCCGAGGTACCGGAACGTGAGGTCGCGAAGGCGACCGTTGCCGTCGCCGCAGACGCCGCAGTCCGGACCGTCGTCCCGGTCGTCGTCTCCGTCCTCGTCGTTCTCATCCTCGTCCGGGTGATCGTCGCCGTCTCCCTCTTCGGTCGAAGCGCAGATCGGCTCGCCGTCGATCGTCGTCGCGGCCGCGACCTCGTAGCGCGGATCGCGTTCCGGGAAGACGTCGCCGACCGCGAGCGGCACCGAGCAGCTCGTGTGGATCTTGGCACCGGCGACGCCGGTGGCGCCGGAGTCGTCGACGTAGAGGTTGCGCGGAAGGCGGCCGTCGTCGGCGTCCCCGCCCTCGATCAGGAACGAGTCGCCCCCGTCAACCGAGCCGGAGAACACGACGGTGCCGTCCTTCGCCTGCGGGCCCCCGCGACCGGTGACGACGATGTCGCCGGTCTCCGAACCGAGGTACTTGAGGGTGAGCGAGCCGACCTTGGTATCGGTGTCGTCCGCACAGACCACGCAGGGGTCCGGGCACCGCGCGGCGCCGGCAAACGGGTTCGACCTCTCCGCGTCAGTCTCCGGGACGTGTCGACATTGCTCCGCGTACACCTGGAAATCGAACGACGTCGACTCTCCCTCGACGCTCTGTGGTGTCGTCTGGGGGAGTTCCCAGTCGAGGACGATCTCTAGCGAGTCGTCGGACGGGTCGAGACACGGCGAGCCGTCGGCATCGTCGATCCGGAGTCCCGTGACGAGCTCCCGGCGGATTCCGGCGAGCGAGCCGGACACAGAGCGCGTTCCGACGGTCAGCTCCGCCCTGACCGCGTCTCCGAGAGGATCGGGAGCCGGCGGACAGTCGGTACCCAGCCAGAGGCGGGCGGGGTTCGTCTGTACCGAGACCGAGAGCCGCTCAGTCCCGTGGTCGCCGCGGTCGAGTGTATCCGACGAGCCGTCCCCGACGAGATCGAACCGGACGCGACCGTCGTCGTCGGTGAGACACCCGTGACAGTCGACAACGACGTCGACTTTGCCGGCCCCGAGGGTGTTGTCTGGGAACGACTCCTCGTCGGTAAAGTACGCGAACGTCCCGGCACCGCTCGCGGCGCCGACCGCGCCCACACCGCCGAGGACGGCGAGGAGACTACGACGGCTTAGGCCGGACGGGGAAGATTCCGATGGGTCAGGTCTCATACCGATCCCCCGGTGTCGTTACCGGTCGCTGGGAACGGGTTCGCCGTCCCGGCACCACACGGATCGACGCCGAACGTCACGTCGAAGTCGATGGACCCACCCATTCCGGCGTTGCCGCCGCCGGGCGGGAACTTCCAACCGAAGATCAGACAGCGCTGTTCGCCCGGACGGAGACACCCGTTGTCGAGCAGGCCGGGGTCTATCTGCACGCCGTCCGCGAGGTCGTCGTCGACGAGCCCGGCGAAGCTTCCGGCGTATATCTCTTCGCCGTACTCCGCGTAGTCTCCGCTCGCGCCCTCACAGCTGCCCAATCCGAGGAGACCGGTGTCGTACCGTACGACCACCTGGAGTCGGTCCGCGAGCTCGGCGCTCGCCGGATCGCCCCCGATGGTCGGTTCGACGCGCATCCACGCTCGAAGGCCCTCCTCGGTCGGGTCCTCGACCCGCAACCCAACGCTCGCGGTCCCCTCGTCTCGGGGGAACACGTCGTCGAGATCGACGAGGCGAACGTCGGTGACGCCGTCTGCGAACTCGGACTCGTCCGTCGGCCCGTCGACGACGACATCGCCGTTGTACGTCGCCTGCCAGCCGACGAGCAGGCGCCGACCGGTCGTCTCCGCGTACGTGTAGTTCGTGTACTCGTTCCAGCTCCCCGTCGAGCGTCCGCGTGCGAGTCCCGCAGTGGCGAAGCCGACGGCTCCCGCTCCCGCGAGCACTTTCCTGCGCGTTATTCCGTGTTCTCGTTTCGTCATTCGTGTGTTTCGTCGGCTCCGAACGGCCGTCTCGTCACGTTGGCTACACGCTCCCGTCTCTCCTATGTATGGGCATCATACCCGATCGCACCGGCTTCCAGCCCAAGCGGATGGATGGTCCTACCGAGCCCAACAGCCGTCTCGGCGGCGTTTCAGGCGACGTTGACGTCGACCGCAGGGCGCTCCTGTGACCCGCCACCTCCGGCGCCGACGAGCGTCACGCTTGCGGTCAGCGTCCAGTCGACCGACGCGTTGACACCGTCGATGAGGAGATGAGCGATATCGGTAGAGCCGTCGACGGAACTCACGGCGTCGCCGCCCGACGGGACCGAACCGTTCAGTCGGACGTCCGTCACCGAGGCAGTGACTCCCGAATCGCCTTTCGCCGTGAGGACGATCGCATTGCTCGTCGCTCCCACCGAAGTCACGTCTGCGAGGGTACCCGCGTACGAAACCGCTGCTGAACTGCCGTCTCCGTCGTCGATGGCGATCGAGAGGGATCCGGTCGTCGCGTCGTGCGTCACCGTGAGTTCCGCCGTCGTCGGATCGGTCCACGCGACGCCAGCCGTGTCGTAGTCGCCGGTATTTGCCGGTGCGTTGCCGACGAGGAGCTGATCGTTGACCTGGCCAGCGCCGTTCCGCGCGCGGGCGAACCAGACCGGCGGACGGGCGAGACGGTCGACACCGTACCCGTCGTCCGCAGATGCCTCGATACACGGGTTCACCTCGCCGTCGTTGTGGCGGCACTGCTCCGCGCGGAAGTCGAGGTCAAAGGCGACCGAATCCGTCTGGACTTCGTTGCCGACCTCGCCGAAGGGGAGTTCCCAGTAGAGCGCGAGGGCCGCCCCGGCGGTGAGCGAGTCCATCGGTGCGAAACACTCTCGAGCGAGTCCGGCCTCGTCGTCGCCCGTCCCGTCGAGCGGGACGCCGTTCGCGAGCGCGCCGAGAACCGCTCGGAGCGAGCCGTCGAGGAGCGGGGCACCGAGCTGCGTCCCGGACAAGGGATTCTGGTAGACCAGTCGGGCGGCGATTGCGTCCGCAAGCTGTCCACCCCACGGATCCGTCTCGCTAGCATCGATCTCGGCGGGGGTGAAGCCGGCGTCAAGGAGCGCCGCGCGCTCGGGATCGACAACTCCGTTTTGCGCGTTCCCCGTGAGGCGGGCGCAGGCCCACACGTAGCCGGGGTTGTCGTCTAAGAGGAAAGAGAATCGCAGCCAGCCGGAGTCGCCCGGCTTGACGTCGTCGAGCTGGTATCTGACGCTCGCAGGAGCCTCTGGGGTCCCCCAGACGATACCGAAGTCCCCGCCGCCGGTTCCATTGCTACCTGCGTACGGGTTGTCGTCGTTTCGACTGCCCTGATCGGCCGCGAACTCGTACCGAACGCCGAGATCGAGTGTTCCGGCCGTCAGGTCGTTGTTCGCGAGCGTTTCCTCGTCGCTGAAGTACGCGGTCGTTCCGAGGCCGGCTCCGGCAGAGGCGAGGCCGATAGCGCCGAGGCCGCCGAGAAGTCGTCGCCGGGACAGACCGATGTCAGTGGATTTTCGTGTCATGAGGGTGATTGTCGCGGTCCGAAGGGACTGCGGGAGACCCCGCCGGCGGAGTCGAACCGCCGTACTCCAAACGGGGCTATCAGTGCGACCGAACGAACGGGGAGCCGTGGCTCCGCCGCCCGCCGGGCGGTCGGATTAGGCCATCCCGGCCCCGTCGTTGTGCCGCTCCTGTTCGGTGTAGAAGCCGAGGTCGAACCCGAGCGTGTCGCCCTGGATCTCGTTACCGACGTCGTCGAAGGGGATCTCCCATTCTAGCGCGACGCAGTGCATGACGCCGTCCCCGCGGAATGCCTCGCGGTCCGGGTCGTCCGCCGATTCGTTCAGCTCCTCGTAGATCGTCGCGCGGTTGCCGTCGAGGGGAATCCCGTTCCCGCTGCTCAGTTCGGCGAGGACGTTTCCGAGCGTGTCCTTCATGATGACCTTCTCCCCGACCGCCTGCGCGGCGAGGTTCCCGAACACCGACGGGATGTTGAGCGGGTCGTCGACGTCGTTGAAGAACGTGGGATCACCGCCCAATCCGCCGGCCGGGCCGGCCATCGCTTGGAGCGTGCTAGCGCTGCCGTTGACGTTGATCGTGTAGACGTCGGTCGCGGGACTCGGTGAGCCTGCCCGTGCGTCGTCCGCGGCGCCGGTCGGCGAGGAGAACGACGAACCACCATCGCCCTCGAACGACTCGCCGTCCGAGAGGACGATGTTCGTCTTCGCCACGCCGCTGCGGGCCCTGGTCGAGGCGAGCTCACCCTGTGCCACGTCGACGCCCTCGCCGATGTACGTCCCGGTGGCGATACCGCCGGGGCTGTCCGGGTCGTCGCTGCCCTCCAGCACGTCCGGATCATTGGTGGAGCCGTTCACGACGTTCGCGAGCTTCCGGCGGAGTCCCGAAAGCGCGGCGTCGACATCGTCCAAGTCCGCCGTAAGCTCCTGTAGGAGACCGACGCGCGGGCTCCCCATCTCGTTGTCACCGTCGAAGTACGCGACGCCGACTTTCACGTCGGAGTTCTGCCCCTGTAGGTAGTCGATGAACTGCCGGGTGCCGAGCTCGACGAGGTCGATCTTCGTCGTCTCGTCGTAGGTGGTGGCGCCGACGGTGATGTCGTCTTCGCTGACGACACCGCCGAACGTGCGGTACAGCATCGAACCTGAGAAGTCGAGGGTCAGCATGATGTCGACCGGCTCGGCCGGATCGTAGACGTTGTCGCAGTCCTCGTCGTACCACAGCGTCGCCTGGATGGCGTCCGCGAGGTCCGGGAGATTGTCCGGGTCGACCGCGAGCTCCGGATCGGTGGACACGTCGCCGTCCTCCGAGGTGAGCTCCCCCTGCATCCAGATGTAGCCGGGGTTGTCACAGAGATGTAGCGAGAACGTGATCTCGCCGGAGTCACCGGGTTTCAGGTCGCTGAACTGCATGAGCGAGTCCATCGGCTCCTCGGTGACGGGGTCGATCCCGTAGTTCGCTTCCGAGAGCGGTGGGATGTTCTCACAGTTCAGCTCCGGGATGTTCGCGCCGTTGCTGTCGTCGTCTTCCAGGTCCGGGAAGTCGCTGTACTTCACCTCGTCGCCGTCGATCTCGACCGACTGTTCGCCATCGCCGTCGTGGTCGGGGTGCGCGTTGACGAACTCGCGGCCGTCACCGTAGTCGTAGGTCTGTTGCCAGTCGACGAGCAGGTCGAGCGTCCCCGCGGTGAGGCTATTGTCCTGGAACGTCTCGGTGTCGCTGAAGTACGCGGTCGTCCCGAGGCCGGCTCCGGCGGACGCGACGCCCACGGCGCCGAGTCCGGCGAGGAGCTTGCGCCGGGAGAGATTGATGTTGGTGGATTTGTTTGTCATGATCGTGATGAGTGGTGTCGGATGTGTTGTTCGTGATCGCTCAGCACGGTCACCGGAGCGCGTCGTCGTCGACGGCCCGGCCCGCGGAGCGAGTCAGGCGCGGTTCAGGATCTCCGGACCGAGATCAGCTCGGGGTCGTGTTGACCGGCGCCGAGTTGTTGAACGGGTCGTCGTTGTGGCGGACCTGTTCGGTCTCGAAGACGAGGTCGAACCCGAGCGTGTCGCCCTGGATCACGTTGCCGACCTGGAACGGGACCTCCAGGAGGAGACAGAACGAGTAGACGCCACCGTTATCGTTGATCGGGATGGGGGCGCCGTCGCTGTTCTTGATGATGTAGCCGTCGGAGAGCGTGGCGTCGGCCTCACTCGCGTTCGTGTAGTGCGTGTTGGTGTCAACGACGCCGCCGACATCCGAGGGCGCGTAGCTGCCGCCCAGCGCGTTCGAGTTGTTGTTGAAAACGGGATCAAGTCCAGAGAGCCCGGTCTTGTCGCCGCTCGCGTCGTCGTAGTCCTGCCACACCGTGGTGAGGAGGAACTCGGCGAGGTCGGCGTCGTTGTCATCATCGCCCTCGACATCCTGCTCGGGCCCGGGGTTCGCACCGCCGGTCTCGGTGAAGTTCTCCGTGCGCACCTGCACGTAGCCGGGGTTGTCGCCGACCTCGATGTCGAAGCAGATGATCGCCCAGTCGCCGGGTTTCACGTCGTCGACCTGAATGCCGGTGACGATGTCCCCGTCAGCCGTCTCTGACAGCCCGACGACCCCTTGGCCCGTCCAGTAGTCGTCGGCCGCGACGATCTCGGCGGTGACGCTCATGTCGAGGGTCCCCGCGGTGAGGCTGTTGTCCTGGAAGGTTTCCGTGTCGCTGAAGTACGCCGTTGTCCCGAGTCCCGCACCCGCGGAGGCCACGCCGATCGCACCGAGACCGGCCAGCATCTTGCGCCGCGAGAGTCCGATTGAGTTGTCGTCTGCGTTCATGGTTGGTTGGTCCCCGACTTCGCCGCCGTTCGGAAGCGGAATCGGTTACTCCTCCCTGAGAGGGGTACCCACCTAGTTACGAGCAGCCACGTCACCGTCGAATGCGAGGTTCGACCCGGTGGAACGGGGCCTTCGATCGGCGGTCCGGACGACCTACTCGCCGCGAAGCAGACGACACGGACCGCATACCACGGCGAAACAGACGACACGGACCGCATACCACGGCGAAACAGACGACACGGCGACCGTACCGCCGCGGCCAGAATCGGCGGCCGAAAACGGGGACGTAGGTGTCAGCTACCGCGCCGCAGGCTATCGATTTGGTCGGATCGAACCGGGGAGTAGGATCGGGCGGCGCTCCCGTATTCGGCGCATACATATACCCCGATCGGACCCATTGGAGGCCGAAGACCGGCCTCCGCGAAGCGCGGACGCCTGAACTCTCCCGAGATGTACCCACAATGAAACTCCGATCCGATATCCTTCCGGCCGAACAGGTGTACGCCATCCTCGCGAACGAGCGCCGCCGGCGTGCCCTCAAACAGCTCGGGAGCGTCGGCGGCGTCGTGACGGTCCACGAGCTGTCGGCGCTGATCGCGGGCCGCGAGACCGGCGAGAGCCCGCCGCCGAAGCGCTGTCGCGAGAGCGTGTACACGTCGCTCGTGCAGACGCACCTCCCGAAGCTGGAAGAGCTCGGCGTGATCGAGTACGACCGGGAGAGCCAGACGGTCGAGGTGTCCCGCCACGCGCGCGACGTGGCGCTGTACACCGAGGTGGTCGCGAGCGCCGGCGTCACGTGGTCGGAGCTGTACCGCGCGCTCGGCGTCGTCTCCCTGAGCGTCCTGCTCGCGGCGCTGCTCGGCGTCCCCCTCGTCTCCGCGGTCGACCCGATCCTGTTGACGAGCATCGCGCTCGCGCTGTTCGCCGCGGCGAGCGCCTACCAGCTGTGGGTCAACCGCTTCTCCGTGCTCCGGCAGCTCCGAGCCGGAGGAAGCGGCGCCCTCGGTCTGCGACGACGGGACTGAGGCGAACAGCGATTTTGCGACGTTTCGGAGTTATTTATAAAGAAACGCAGCCGGTGCGGTCGGCGCGTGCCTGTGAGCGACCCAACGGGCCGCGAACCGCCCGCGCGAGGGAGTCGCGGCCGCTTATAAGGGCCGCGACGAGGCTGGGGAGGCGTGAGGCGCGGTTGCGATGCTGTGCGGGGCGGGACTCGAAGGGGCAGTCGCCGGCGGCAACGCCGCCGGCTTCCAGAGGCGCGAAGCGCCTCGCGGCTGCCCCTTTGGAGGTGTTCACCGTCGATCCGTCATCAACCACTTATAAACAGCCGACGACGACGCCGTAGACCGTTTATAAATACTCGTTCGACGCATCGATCACCGTCCAGCAAACCGCTTGAAAATCGGATCCGTACTACCGCTCTCCCGCGAGCGACGGCGGGAGGTCGAGTTCGAACAGGCGCGCGTCGCACGCGGTACACCGGCCGGCGACGACCTCGTAGCTCGTACAGCAGGACTCGACGACCCGCTCTTCCAACTGCACCGTTCCCTCGCAGGTCGGACACCGCTCGACGAACAGCCGCAGCGCGCCGAGCACGCCGCTCCGGGAGACGAGCGGGAGCGACGCCCAGTCGTTGAGGTGGGTCGCCAGCGCGCTGTCGGCGGCGACATCCGCGAGGAACGCCGACCGGGACTCCCAGTGGCCGATGCGCTCGTCGTCGGCGTGCGCGAACCCGGCATCGCCGCGCCAGCGCAGCGAGAGTTCGTCCTCGTCGACGCCGGTGAGCCGCGCGAGGGCGCCGACATCGGCGGAAGAGGCGGGACGCGTGCCGTCGGGGGCGGTCTCGGCGGAAGCGGTGTCCTCGGCGGCAGCGGCGCCCTCGGTCGCGTCGCGCAGCGCGGCGAGGTGCGTCTGCCAGGCCGACTCGAACCACGGCGCGAACGCGAGGTCGCTCCCGTCCGGCGTCTCGACCAACACGCCGCCCGACGAGAGGTACGACTCCGCGTCGATCGCCGCCGGCGGCCCGGTGTCGCGCCCCTTCCCGAACAGCCGCAGCGCGCGCCCGGGGAGGTAGCGCTTCGTGATCTCGGGCGTGCCGGGGACGAGATAGCCGCGCAGCCAGATCGCCGCGAGCGCGACGACGAGCACGACCGCGCCGAGTTCGACCGCGACCAGCGCACCGACGCCGACCGCGCCGACCGCGCCGATCGCGACGTTGACGACTGTACAGGGGAGACAGCGGTTCTCGCCGGTGTACTCCGGGCGCCGAAGCCGACCGAGACGGGTGTCGTGTGATGTCGTCATACCCGTCATCGGCGACGATGAAGCGTATGTATGCGCGTCCTACCACCGGTCTCGGGGGATCACACGGGACCGCGACAACGACGACCCGGACAGCGAGCGGGACGATCCGGACAAAAAAGGCAGACACCCGAACGACGGTCGAACGAAGCGGAACCAGTGATGTGGATTCAAATATATGAGGTTTTTTGAGAACCTGCGTGAGGATCGGATCGAATACGGCTCGGTATCAACGCTGGCTTGGGCGTTCCGCACAGGTACGAATCCCAGATTTTCTCAACGAAACAGTAATAGATAGTGATATGTATGTTGGTATCGATTGGTAAGATAATTCAACACAAGGTTGAGACATGACACCACATCTCATAAACGAGGGAAAAGCGACGACCGACGAGTCCGACGAGCCCTCACGGGACGAGGTGTTCACGGCGCTCAGTAACCGCCGGCGGCGGAACGTGATCACCTACCTGAAACAGCACGGCGACGGAGCGCGCGTCAGGGACATCGCCGAGCAGCTGGCGGCGTGGGAGAACGGCCTCGAGATCCCCGAGGTGACGTACAAACAGCGCAAGCGGGTGTACACCGCGCTCCACCAGTCGCACCTGCCGAAGCTGGCCGAGAGCGGATTCATCGACTACGAGTCGGATCGCGGGATCGTCTCGCTGACCGAGGAGAGTCGGCAGCTGGAGGTGTACCTCGAAGTCGTCTCCGAAAACGAGATCCTCTGGGGGGAGTACTACGTCGGTCTCGCGGTCGTCTGCGGGTTGCTCGGCGGCGCGGCGTGGATCGGGACGGTCCCGTTCGCGTCGGTCTCCGGCTACGCGTACGCGGTCCTGTTCGCGGTGCTTTTCGGCGTCTCCGGGCTCGTTCACCGGAGGTCGACGCGGCGGAACCGGTTGGGGTGACGCCGGCCCGACGGCCGGTCCCGCTGGTCACTCGACGAGTTCGTTCAGCTCCCGGATCTTCTCGGTCTGCTCCTCGTTCGCCGCCACGATCCGCTCCGCTTCGGTCGCGACGTCGTCGGCGGTGTCCGCCGACGAGTCGATCATCGCCGACACCTCCTCCGTGGACGCGGCCTGTTGGTCCGTGGCGTCGGCCACTTCGCCGACGCCCTCCGTGGCCTCGGTGACGGCCGCGTCGATGTCGTGGAGGACGTCGACCGTCTCGTCGACGCGGTCGAGACCCGTCCGGACCTCGTCGCTCGCCACTTCGATCCGCTCGCTCGTCTCGTGGGTGTCCGCCTTGATCTCGTCGACGAGTTCCTCGATGTCCTCGGCGTTTCGCTGCGACTCCTCCGCGAGGTTCTTCACCTCCTCGGCGACGACCGCGAAGCCGTCCCCCGCCTCGCCGGCCCGCGCCGCCTCGATCGACGCGTTCAACGCGAGCATGTTCGTCTGGTCGGCGATGTCGTCGATCACGTCGACGATCTCGTCGATCCGCCCGATCCGGTCTTCGAGCCGGGAGACGGTCTCGGAGACCTCGTCGTTCGCGGACTCGACGGTCTCCATCGCGTCGATCGCGTTTTCGGCGACCGTACACCCCTCCTCGGTCAGCTCCTGTGCGTGGCCGCTCACCGCCTCGACCTCCTCCGCGCTAGCGGCGATCTCCTCGACGGTGGCCGACAGGTTCGACACCTCCTCGGAGATCTTCCGCATCGACGCCGACTGCTCTTCCGTCAGTTCGGTCACCTCGTTGGACCCCTTCGAGACGATCTGCGAGATCCGAAGCAGCTGCTCCACGGTCTCGCCGATCTCCGCCTGTATGTCCGGTTCGGTGCGGCCGTCCGCCTCGGGTCCGTCCGATCGGGTCGCCATACGGACACCTCCCACAGGCCGCCGGTTAATCTGATGGTGAAAATATCAGAACGGATAACTTGACGCGGGATATGAATATCCGGAAGTAAAATCGGAAATTGAAGGACGTAAGTGGGCGAACGTATACGTTCTATCGGACGGGCGAGGTCCCCGAAATATCCCGAGTGATAATCGCCGGGCTACCTTTTTCAAGAAGTGTTGGGGACCCGAACGTATGGCGACATCGACAACGGTGATCGAGGAGACCGACATCTACACGGCCGAATGGGACGCGGCGCTCGACCTCCCCGTGTTCACGTGGGACGAGTACGCCGCCGGCGAGGCGTTCCGCGAGGGCGCTCGCCGCTGGGAGGAGATAATCGCGGACCGGGGCGCGGACAAGTACGTCGTGAACACCGCGGGCGTGACCGCACACGACGACGCCGACAAGCGCTGGCTCGCCGAGGAGTGGGTCCCGGACCTCATCGACGCGGGAGTGACGCGCGGCGCGGGCGTGTACGCCGACTCCGCGATCGCGAGCATGGAGATGGAGGAGGTCGAAGAGCAGCTGAGCTCGCTCGACCCCGACTTCGAGTTCCGCGCGTTCGCGAGCAACGAGGAGGCGAAGGCGTGGCTGCGCGACCAGTAACGGGACGCGACGACTGACGCTCCACCCCCTTTTCTCGTCGGCGCGGCGAACGCTCACGCCGCCGAGCCGCCTCGCGTCTCGCAGCGGCGCGCCGCCCGACGCTCCGCCGTCCGCCCGCGGACCCGCAGGGTTTTAGCCGCGCACGGCGGGAGTACGGGTATATGCCAACGGGGATCGTCGGGGAGTTCCTCGATCTCAAGGCGGAGACCGACGCGGACGTGCTCGCCATGCAGTGCGGCGACTTCTACGAGTTCTTCGCGGACGACGCCGAGCTGGTCGCCGACGAACTCGATCTGACCGTCTCGCAGAAGTCTTCGCACGGTTCGTCGTACCCGATGGCGGGCGTGCCGCTCTCCGATCTCACCCCCTACGTGAAGGCGCTCGTCGAGCGCGGCTACCGGGTCGCCGTCGCCGACCAGTACGAGACCGACGACGGCCACGCCCGGGAGATCACCCGGGTCGTCACGCCCGGGACCCTCCTCGAAACCGCGGACGACGACGCGCGGTACCTCGCGGCGGTCGTGCGCAAAGATGACACCCCCGACGCCCCCGACGGCCCCTACGGGCTCGCACTCGCCGACGTGACCACGGGTCGGTTCCTCGTCACCGAGGTCGACACTGCCGGCGACCTCCGGGCGGAGCTGTACCGGTTCGACCCCGCGGAGGTGCTTCCGGGGCCGCGCGTCCGCAACGACGACCAACTGCTCGGGGCGGTCCGCGAGGACCTCTCGGGGTCCGTCTCCGTCTTCGACGCGGAGGCGTTCGCACCGGGACGGGCGACACACGCGGTCCGCGAGCAGTTCGGCCGGGAGACCGCCGACAGCGTCGGGATCGACTCCGACCTCGCGTTACGCGCGGCGGGCGCGGTCCTCGGCTACGTCGAGGAGACCGGCGCTGGCGTGCTGGCGTCGATCACACGGCTCACCGCCTACGGCGACGGCGACCACGTCGCCGTCGACGCCACGACCCAGCGCAACCTCGAACTCACCGAGACGATGCGCGGAGACAGCGAGGGGTCGCTGTTCGAGACGGTCGACCACACCGTCACCGCCGCCGGCGGCCGACTGCTCCAGGAGTGGATCACGCGCCCGCGGCGGGACGGCGCGGAGCTGACCCGCCGGCTCGACGCGGTGGAGGCGCTCGCGTCGGCGGCGCTCGCGCGCGACCGCCTGCGCGAGACGCTCGGCGAAGCGTACGACCTCGAACGGCTCGCCGCGCGAGCGACCAGCGGGAGCGCGGGCGCGCGAGAACTCCTGTCGGTGCGGAACTCGCTCGCGCTGGTTCCCGAACTCGCCGACGCCGTGTCCGGGACCGCGCTCGCGGACTCTCCGGTCGCTGCAGTCCTCGATCGGATCGACCGCGAGCGCGCGGCGACGCTCCGCGACGAGCTCGCGGACGCGCTCGCGGAGGACCCGCCGAAGACGAAGACGCAGGGGGGCCTGCTCCGGGAGGGGTACGACGACGAGCTCGACGAGCTGATCGCGCGCCACGAGGAGGTCAAGGAGTGGCTTGACGGGCTCGCAGAGCGCGAGAAGCGGCAGTACGGGCTGAGCCACGTCACCGTCGACCGCAACAAGACGGACGGGTACTACATCCAGGTCGGCAAGTCGGTCGCGGACCAAGCGCCCGAGCACTACCGCGAGATCAAGACGCTGAAGAACTCGAAGCGGTTCGTCACCGAGGAGTTAGAAGAGCGGGAACGCGAGGTGCTCCGCTTAGAGGAGGCCCGTGGAGAGCTGGAGTACGAGCTGTTTGAAGAGCTCCGCGAGCGGGTCGCCGCCGACGCCGAACTGCTGCAGGACGTGGGGCGCGCGGTCGCCGAGATCGACGCGCTGGCGTCGCTGGCGACCCACGCGGCCGGTAACGACTGGACTCGACCCGAGCTGACGGACGAGCGCCGGCTCGACGTTGAGGCCGGGCGCCACCCCGTCGTCGAGCGGACGACCGACTTCGTGCCGAACGACCTCCGGCTCGACGAGGAGCGCGGCTTCCTGATCGTCACCGGCCCGAACATGAGCGGGAAGTCGACGTACATGCGGCAGGCGGCGCTGATCCAACTGCTCGCGCAGGCGGGCTCGTTCGTCCCCGCGCGGGCGGCCGCGGTGGGGCTCGTCGACGGGATCTACACCCGCGTGGGCGCGCTCGACGAGCTGGCGCAGGGGCGATCGACGTTCATGGTGGAGATGCAGGAGCTGTCGAACATCCTCCACTCGGCGACCGAAGAGTCGCTCGTCATCCTGGACGAGGTCGGGCGCGGCACCGCCACCTACGACGGGATCTCGATCGCGTGGGCCGCGACGGAGTACCTCCACAACGAGGTGCGCGCGCGCACCCTCTTCGCCACCCACTACCACGAGCTGACGACGCTGGCCGACCACCTCCCCCGAGTCGCCAACGTCCACGTCGCCGTCGACGAGAGCGACGGAGAGGTGACGTTCCTCCGGACCGTCCGGGACGGCCCGACGAACCGGTCGTACGGGGTCCACGTCGCCGACCTCGCGGGCGTCCCGGAGCCGGTCGTTTCCCGCGCCGGGACGGTGCTCGACCGGCTCCGCGAGGAGAAGGCGATCGAGGCGAAGGGCGGGGGGCGGGTCGGAGGCGGGGGCGCCGAAGGAAGAGCCCCAGACGGCGACACGAAACAGGTCGTCTTCGACCTCTCGTCCGGGTCGTTCGCGGGCGAGAGCGGCGGCGGTTCCGACGCGGCGGTGTCGGACGCGGCCGAGCCCGGGAACGACCGGAACGGAACGGGACCGGAGTCGGCGTCGTCCCCCGAAGGAGCAGTCTCCGAGACCGCAGAGACCGACCGCGTCGACCCCGAGACCCGCGCCGTGATCGAGGAACTGAGCGACGTCGACGTCGCGGCGACCGCGCCGGTGGAGCTGCTGTCGCGGGTACAGCAGTGGCAGGCACGGCTCGACGACGGTGACTGAGGCCGCGAGGACAGATTCGACACGCTGCGTCTGACGTAAGAACTAATGTCTAACCTCGTCGTGTGGTGTGTATGGGTATTATGAGCAAGATCCTCGGCGGCGGCGGAAACCGTTCCGTCGACGATTACGTCGAACTCGACCTCGACGACTTCGCCGAGGCGCACGCGGACACGGGCATGCAGGTACACATCGCGGAGATCGGCGACCAGGGCGACGTGATCCCGATCAAAGACGCCGTCTACGACGGGGATTTCGTCATCGCGGACATCACCCGCCACTCCACGTCGGACCGGACGATCGAACACATCATCGACGAGCTGCGGCAGGTCGCGCAAGAGGTCGACGGCGACATCGTCCAGAAGGGCGACGACCAGATCGTCGTCACGCCGACCGGCGTGAGCATCTCTCGCGAGAAGCTGTAAGGGGCGGTTGATCACCGATCCAGTGCATCGCGGTCGAACCGTGGCATATATGCCCGTCTCGCGCCCACGTACGACCGAATGGACGAGCCGGTCCTGCTGACGGGCGCCGGCGGACGGGTGGGGCAGGCCATCCTCCGCGGCATCGGCGACGACTACGAGTGGCGACTCCTCGACAGGGAGCCGCTCCCGGCGGCGAAGGTGCCGAACGGGGTCACCGACGCCGACCGGTACGTCGCCGACATCACCGACGCGGACGCCGTTCGGGAGGCGATGGACGGCGTCGGCGCGGTGATCCACCTCGCGGGCGACCCACGGAAGACGGCGCCGTGGGACTCCGTGCTCCGGAACAACATCGACGGGACGCAGGTGGTGATGCGGGCAGCCGTCGACACCGGCGTCGAGAAGTTCGCGTTCGCCTCCTCCAACCACGCCGTCGGCGGGTACGAGACCGAGGAGCGCACGCCGGACCTGTACCGCCCCGAAGACGGCTACCGCCTCGACGGCACCGAACTCCCTCGTCCCGGGAACCTCTACGGCGTCTCGAAGGCGGCGGGGGAGTCGCTCGGGCGCTTCCACCACGACGAACACGGGATGAGCGTCGTCTGCGTCCGCATCGGGAACCTCACGAAGGACCACCCGCCGCGGGAGTACGAGCGCGGCCAGGCGATGTGGCTCTCGCACCGCGACTGCGCGCACCTGTTCGACCGGTGTCTCCAGGCCGACTACGGCTACGAGATCGTCTACGGCATCTCGAACAACGACCGACGCTACTACTCGATCGAGCGCGCCCGCGAGGCGCTCGGCTACGACCCTGCCGACAACTCCGCCGACTACACGTTCGAAGGAGAGCCGAAAGACGAGGCCGACGAGGGCGGCGATACCGGCGACACCGCCGGCGGCGACCCCGACTCCGGGCTCGACGACCCCCCGGCCGAGCCCAACTTCCCGACTGACCCCGACACGCCGACCGATGGCGCCTGATCGGAGCGAGCCCCCTCTGACACCGTTGTCATCCCTCTTTCGGACATATCGCAGCTCAAACGGCCGCTGAAGGGACTCATCGACCGATAGCGGGAGTCTGTGTGTCTGTGTGGTCCGTCTTGCCGCGTGCGGGCACTTCGCGTGGTACCGTTCCACTTGAAACGACGCCCGCGCGTGGCTGACGAGCGTCAGACGCGGTCGGCGTCGACGACCCGGAACCGACGGAAGAGGCCGCTCAACGGGGCGAAAACGACCACTTTCACCGCGGTTGCGGGATTTTTAATACCGTGAGGAACCAACCGACGTACGCCTCCCACTGAATCATGACCGGAGGCGGAGACACCCCATGAGCGAACTGCGACAGGAAGCGGAAGCGATAGCGGAACAGTTCTCGGACCACCTCGATGTGGACGCCGACGAGATCGAGGAGCGACTGGAGAACCTCGTCAACGAGTACCGCGTCCCCCTCGACGAGGCGCGCCGAAGCGTGACCAACAGCTACCTCGAAGACGCCGGGATGGAGCGCGACGAGCTCGGCCGCGGCGGCAGCGAGTCCGTGCTCGTCGACGAGATCGACGAGGACGAACAGTGGGTCGACCTGCGCGTGGAGTTGGTCGATCTGTGGGAGCCCCGCAGTGACTCGATCTCACAGGTCGGGCTCCTCGGCGACGAGTCGGGCACGATCAAGTTCGTCGCCTTCGAGACCTCAGACCTTCCCGAACTGACTGAGGGGCAGGCGTACGAGCTCTCGAACGTCGTCACCGACGAGTACGAGGGGAGCTACTCGGTGAAGCTCAACCGGACCACCGGTATCACCGAGATCGACGAGGAGATCGAGGTCGGCGACAACGCCGACACCGTCGAAGGCGCCCTCGTAGACATCCAGTCCGGCTCCGGGCTGATCAAGCGCTGCCCCGAGGACGACTGCACGCGCGTCCTCCAGAACGGGCGGTGCTCCGAGCACGGGCAGGTCGAGGGCGAGTTCGACCTCCGGATCAAGGGCGTCCTCGACGACGGCGAGACCGTCACCGAGGTCATCTTCGACCGCGAGGCCACCGAGGAGCTCACCGGCATGGGCTTAGAGGAGGCCAAGGACATGGCGATGGACGCGCTCGACACCACCGTCGTCGCCGAGGAGATGGGCGACGACGTGCTCGGGCGGTACTACCGCGTCACCGGCCCCACCTTCGGCCGGTACGTCCTGGTCGACGAGATGGAGAACCCCGGCGAAGTCGACGTTGAAGCCGCGCTGATCGAAGCGAGGTCGATCTAAATGAGCCAATCCGCACCCACCCGAGAGGTCGCCCGGCGCGTGTTCGCGAGCGAGTTCAACGACGCCGGCTTCACGTTCACCGAGTCCGACGACGAGCGCGCCCCCGTCTACGCGCTGTTACCGACGGGCGAATCGTCGAACCGCGTGTTCTTCGTCGGCACCCTCACGGAGAAGGAGGACGTCGGCGACGACAGCGAGTACTGGCGCGGCCGCATCGTCGACCCGACGGGCACGTTCTTCGTGTACGCCGGCCAGTACCAGCCGGAAGCCGCTTCCAAACTCCGGGACTTGGAGCCCCCGGCGTACGTCGCAGTCGTGGGGAAGCCCCGGACGTACGAGACCGACGACGGCACCGTCCGCGTCTCCGTCCGCCCCGAGTCGATCACCGAGGTCGACGCCGACACCCGCGACCGCTGGGTCGCCGAGACGGCCAAGCGAACGATCGAGCGCGTCGCCGCGTTCGACGACGAGGGGAACGAGTACGCGCGGATGGCCCGCGAGGAGTACGACTTCGACCCCGAGACGTACAAGGCCGCCGCGCTGTCGGCCCTGGAAGACCTCGACGAGGGCGACGGCGACGAGCTCGCGGGGGACGACGCCCCCGACGCCGCGAGCGACGAGACCGCCCCCGACGGGTCGGATTCGGCCGGCACGCCGGAGCCCTGACGCGATCTGCGCGACTCAATCCCGGTTCGAACCGGGAGCCAATTTTCATTCTTGCGATCGTCTGACAAACGCTTAAGTATATTGCGCGACGATCGCTCCGATAATGGGCAACAAGAACAAGACGATCTCGTTCCGCGTCAACGAGGACGCGTTCGAGACCCTCCGCGACATCGCCGAGGAGCGAGACATCTCGCTGTCGGCCGTCTTCCGGGACTACGTGGATACGCTCGTTGCCCACGACGGACAGGTCCGGGTCGTCCCGGAGGCGGAGCTCGACAGCATGGGCGAGAGCGGGGAGTCGTTCCCCCCGAAGATCGAGGTCCCGAAGAGCTTCGTGCGCGAGCACGAGCGACTGGAGCTCGAAGCCGACCACCTCCGCGAGCAGCTCGAGGAGCACAAACGCTACGTCAACTACCTCCGCGAGCAGCTGGAGGACGGCGACGAAGAGGTGATCCAGCTCGAAGACCTCGACGGCGAGCCCGACGAGCCCTCCTTCCGACTCGGGTAGCCGCCGGCGACGGGTCTCGACTCCTTCCGGTGTGTCTCCCTCTCCGCCCAGCCGCGCCTCCCATCCGCGGAGAAACTTACTCGATCGTTCGGTACTGTTCGCCGAAACGACGATGTCGGCGAAAATATTGCCGGACACGCCTCGAATTGTTCAAAAGCGTCCGGTTCTCTCCGAATCTGATGGACAGTTCCTCATCGCACTCACCGATTTCTGACTATAATAAACTATCTACGAAAACCATAATACCCGGGCGGCGAACCGTTCGTGTATGAAGAGGTGGGTTCGACCGTGAGCGTGTTCGACAGGGCGTACGACGATCCGGTCCGCGTGCTCGACGAGGACGGCGAGGTCGTCGGCGATGTACCCGACCTCGACGACGAGGAGCTCGTCGGGATCTACCGGCACATGCGGCTGGCGCGGCACTTCGACGAGCGGGCCGTGAGCCTCCAGCGGCAGGGGCGGATGGGAACGTATCCGCCCCTGTCGGGACAGGAGGGCGCGCAGATCGGCTCCGCGACCGCGCTCGCCGAGGGCGACTGGATCGTCCCCTCGTACCGCGAGCACGGCGCCGCCCTCGTCCGCGGGCTCCCGCTGAAACAGACCCTGCTCTACTGGATGGGCCACGAGGCGGGCAACGCGACCCCCGAGGACGTGAACGTGTTCCCGGTCGCGGTGCCCATCGCCTCGCAGGTTCCCCACGCCACCGGCGCGTCGTGGGCCTCGAAGCTCCGGGGGACCGACGAGGTGTTCCTCTGTTACTTCGGCGACGGAGCAACCAGCGAGGGCGACTTCCACGAGGGGGTCAACTTCGCGGGCGTGTTCGACACGCCGACCGTCTTCTTCTGTAACAACAACCAGTGGGCCATCTCCGTGCCCCGCGAGCGACAGACGCGGAGCGCGACGCTGGCCCAGAAGGCGGAGGCGTACGGGATCGACGGGGTACAGGTCGACGGGATGGACCCGCTCGCGGTGTACAGCGTCACGGAGGCGGCCGTCGAGAAGGCGCGCGCCCCCGAGACGGACCGCCCGCGCCCGACGCTGATCGAGGCGATCCAGTACCGCTTCGGCGCGCACACGACCGCCGACGACCCGACGGTCTACCGCGACGAGGACGAGGTCGAGCGCTGGAAGCGCAAGGACCCGATCCCGCGGCTGGAAGCGTACCTCCGGTCCGAGGGCGTGCTCGACGACGAGCGCGTCGCCGAGATCGAGACTCTCGTCGAGACGCGGGTGGCCGAGGCCATCGAGGCGGCCGAGTCGGAGGCGCGGCCGAGGCCGGAGGAGATGTTCAAGCACGCGTACGCGGAGCTCCCGCCGGAGCTGGAGCGGCAGTACGAGGAGTTCGCGGCGTTCCGCGAGGCGCACGGCGACGAGGCGTTCCTGGAGGAGTAAATGAGCGAGACACAGAACCTCACCGTGGTACAGGCGGTCCGAGACGGATTGTACACCGAGATGCGCGAGGACGACGACGTCCTCGTGTTGGGCCAGGACGTTGGGAAGAACGGCGGCGTCTTCCGCGCGACCGAAGGTCTGTTCGACGAGTTCGGCGGCGACCGCGTCGTCGACACCCCGCTCGCGGAGTCGGGGATCGTCGGTGCCGCCGTCGGCATGGCCGCGATGGGACTCAGACCCGTCCCCGAGATCCAGTTCTCCGGGTTCATGTACCCCGGATTCGACCAGATCGTCTCCCACATGGCCCGCTTCCGCACCCGAAGCCGGGGGCGATTCAACCTGCCGATGACCCTCCGCGCCCCCTACGGCGGGGGCATCCGCGCGCCCGAGCACCACTCCGAGTCGAAGGAGGCGTTCTACGCCCACGAGGCCGGGCTGAAGGTCGTTATCCCCTCGACGCCGTACGACGCGAAGGGGCTGTTGGCGGCGTCGATCCGCGACCCCGACCCGGTGATTTTCCTCGAACCGAAGCTCATCTACCGGGCGTTCCGCGGCGAGGTGCCCGAGGAACCGTACACCGTCCCCATCGGGGAGGCGACCACCCGCCGCGAGGGCGGCGACGTGGCGGTGTTCACCTACGGCGCCATGACGCGCCCGACGCTGGAGGCCGCCGAGAGCCTCGCCGAGGAGGGGATCGACTGCGAGGTCGTCGACCTCCGCACGGTGTCCCCGCTCGACCGCGAGGCGATCGTCGAGGCGTTCGAGGCCACCGGGCGCGCCGTCGTCGTCCACGAGGCCCCGAAGACGGGCGGGCTCGCGGCCGAGATCACGGCGATCATCCAAGAGGAGTCGCTGCTGTATCAGGAGGCGCCCGTGAAGCGGGTCGCCGGGTTCGACGTGCCGTACCCGCTGTACGCGCTGGAGGACTACTACCTCCCGACCGCGGCGCGTATCGAGGAGGGTATCACGGAGGCGGTGGAGTTCTGACCATGCCGGTTAAAGAGTTCAAGCTGCCCGACGTGGGCGAAGGCGTCGCCGAGGGAGAGCTCGTCTCGTGGCTGGTCGCGCCCGGCGACCGCGTCGAGGAGGACCAGCCGGTCGCGGAGGTCGAGACCGACAAGGCGCTCGTCGAGGTCCCGTCGAGCTACGACGGGACCGTCGAGGAGCTGTTCGTCGAGGAGGGCGACATCGTCCCCGTCGGCGACGTGATCATCTCGTTCCGCGTCGGCGAGGAGGGTGAGACGGCAGACGACTCCGGAGCGGACGAGGCGGGCTCGGCGGAGCAGGACGCTGCCGAGCCTGAGTCGGAGGCAGACATCGACGCGGACGCCGACACCGACTCGGAGCCGGCCACCCCGTCCGGTCGGACCTTCGCGCCGCCGTCGGCCCGCCGGCTCGCCCGCGAACTGGGCGTCGACATCGCTGCCGTCGACGGGAGCGGTCCCGGCGGTCGGATCAGCGAGGCCGACGTGCAAGCACACGCGGAGGGCGGCGGTGACGCCGCGGGCGATTCCGACTCCGACGAGGCGCCGGCGCCGACCCCGACCGACGTGGGATCCGGCGGCCGCAAGTCGGCCGTGAAAAAGCGCGGCGGCGACGGGGCCGCCGGAGCCTCGCCGACGACCGCAACCGCGCCCGACGCCCCCGAACCCGCTGGCCGCGAGACGACGCTCGCGACCCCGGCGACCCGGAGGGTCGCCCGCGAGCTGGGCGTCGACATCGACGACGTGCCGACCGACGAGACCCGGGACGGCGAAGCGTTCGTCACCGGCGAGATAGTTCGGGCGTACGCGGAGGCGCTGGAGTCGGGGGAATCGCCCGAGTCGGAAGCGTCGGAAGCGGATCTCGAAGGGTCGACTCTCGAGCCGGAATCCGTCGACGCCTCGCCTCGCGCGCCCGGATCGACCGACGAGACCGTCCCCTACCGCGGCGTGCGGCGTACCATCGGGAAGCAGATGGAGCGCTCGAAGTTCACCGCCCCGCACGTCACCCACCACGACACCGCCGAGGTCGACGCGCTCGTGGAGGCCCGCGAGGAGCTGAAACCCCGGGCCGAGGAGGAGGGCGTGAAGCTCACCTACATGCCGTTCGTGATGAAGGCGATCGTCGCGGGGCTGAAGGAGTACCCGTACCTCAACAGCGAGCTCCGCGAGGACGACGAGGAGATCGTGTTGAAGGGCGATTACAACCTCGGGATCGCCGTCGCGACCGACGCCGGGCTGATGGTGCCGGTCGTCGAGGACGTCGACGAGAAGGGGCTCTTCGAGCTGGCCACAGAGGTCAGGGACCTCGCCTCTCGCGCCCGCGAGCGGAAGCTCAAGCCGGCGGAGATGAAGGGCGGCACGTTCTCGATCACCAACTTCGGTGCCATCGGCGGCGAGTACGCGACGCCGATCATCAACTACCCCGAGACCGCGATCCTCGGGCTGGGCGCCATCGAGGAGCGCCCGGTCGCCCGCGACGGCGAGGTCGTCGCGGCGCCGACCCTACCCCTGTCGCTGTCGATCGACCACCGCGTGATCGACGGCGCGGTCGCGGCCGAGTTCGCGAACACCGTGATGGAACATCTTGAACACCCGCTGCTACTGTTGACTCAATAATGGTCGTCGGAGACATCGCAACCGGAACGGAGGTACTGGTGATCGGCGCGGGACCGGGCGGCTACGTCGCCGCCATCCGCGCCGCGCAGGAGGGGCTCGACACGACGCTCGTCGAGAAGGACGCCTACGGCGGCGCCTGCCTGAATCGCGGCTGCATCCCCTCGAAGGCGCTGATCTCGGGCTCGGGGCTCGCCCACGAGGCCGGCAACGCCGAGTCGATGGGGATCCACGCGGACCCCGCCGTCGACATGGGGAAGATGGTCGAGTGGAAGGACGGCGTGGTCGACCAGTTGACCAGTGGCGTCGAGAAGCTCTGTAAGGCCAACGGCGTGAACCTGATCGAGGGGACCGCCTCGTTCGTCGACGAGCACACCGCGCGCGTCGCCCACGGCGGCGAGGGACAGGGCTCGGAGTCGATCGAGTTCGAGCACGCGATCGTCGCGACCGGCTCGCGGCCGATACAGATCCCCGGCTTCGACTTCGCCGAGGACCACGTCTGGAGCTCCGCGGACGCGCTCGACGCGGACTCGGTCCCGGACCGGCTCGGGATCGTCGGCGGCGGCTACATCGGCATGGAGCTGGCGACGACGTACGCGAAGCTCGGCGCCGACGTGACCGTCGTCGAGATGCTCGACGACATCCTTGACCCGTACGAGGACGACGTGAAGCGGATCGTCCGCAAGCGCGCCGAGGAACTCGGCGTCGAGTTCGGCTTCGGCGAGGGCGCGAGCGAGTGGTCGGAGGGCGCCGACGGCGGCTACCTCCTCCACACGGAGACCGAAGAGGGCGAGGAGTCGACGTACGGCGCCGACAAGATCCTCGTCGCGGTCGGCCGCCAGCCGGTCACCGACGGGCTCGACCTGGAGAACGCCGGGATCGAGACCGACGACCGCGGGTTCATCCAGACGGACGACCGCACCCGCACCGCGGTCGAGCATGTCCACGCCGTCGGCGACGTGGCTGGCGACCCGATGCTCGCGCACGCGGCCTCGAAGGAGGGGATCGTCGCCGCCGAGGTGATCGCGGGCGAGCCGGCCGCGATGGACCAGCAGGCGATTCCCGCGGCGGTCTTCACCGACCCCGAGATTGGGACGGTGGGATTGACCGAGGCGGAGGCCGAAGCGGACGGGTTCGACCCGGTCGTCGGCGAGATGCCGTTCAACGCCTCGGGTCGCGCGATGACGACCGGCCACACCGAGGGGTTCGTTCGGCTCGTCGCCGACGACGAGACCGGCTTCGTGCTCGGCGCGCAGATCGTCGGCCCGGAGGCCTCGGAGCTGATCGCGGAGGTCGCGCTCGCGATCGAGATGGGCGCGACGCTGGAGGACGTGGCGGCGACGGTCCACACGCACCCCACGCTCGCGGAGGCGGTCATGGAGGCCGCGGAGAACGCCCGCGGACAGGCGATTCACACGCTGAACCGGTAGTCGAGAGCCGAGTCGACTGCTGCGTCTTTTTAAGCGGACGCGTCGTAGCCCGCCTCGTTCACCGCGCTCACCAAGGCGTCCGGGTCGGCGTCGCCCTCGACGGTCGCGGACTCGCTCTCGCGGTCCGCAGTCGCGCTCTCGACGCCGTCGACGCCTTCGAGCGCCTCTGTGACGCTCTGTTCGCAGTGTCCGCACGACATTCCCTCGACCGTGATCGTCTGGCTCATGACGCGTGACGATAGGGCCGGAGGACGTTTGTCGTTTTCTGCTTCGGAAACACGGTTCGATCGGCGGATCGACTTTGGAATCCGAACTGGTTCGCCCAACCGTCTTATATATCGGGTGCGTACCGGGACGCATGCGCGACCTCGACGAGACGGACCTGGAGATCCTGTCGCTGCTGGCCGAAAATGCTCGGCGCCCGTTCAGCGAGATCGGCGACCGCGTCGGGCTGTCGGGGCCGGCGGTCTCCGACCGCGTCACGCGGCTGCAGGAGGCCGGCGTCATCGAGGGGTTCACGGTCGACGTCGACCGCACGAAGCTTCAGGCCGGGGTTCCGGTGCTGATCGACGCGGAGCTGCCGCCGAACCGTCCCGAGGCGCTCGACGCGGCGCGGGATCGGGTCCGGGAGGCTGACGCGGTCGAGCACGTCTTCGTCACGGCCGAGGGCGACCTGCGGGTGTACGGGCGGGTGGAGGGGCGTAACGTCCGCGAGTGGGTGGCCGGGCTGTTCGAGGGGGTCGCCGTCGAGGACTACGCCGTCACGCTGGTCGACGAGTTCGAGTGGACACCCTCGATCGAGGGCGTGGAGTTCGCGCTGACGTGCGCGGAGTGTTCGAACACCGTTGATAGTGAAGGCGAGACGGCGCGGATCGACGGCGAAGTGTACCACTTCTGCTGTCCGTCCTGCCTGTCGCGGTTTCGAGAGCGGTACCAGCGACTGGAGGAGGGGGTGTAATTCGGCGAGTCGTTTGGTTATAAGTCGTTTTTGGCGGTGAACGTCTCCAAAGCCCCAGATGCTCGCTTATAAGTGGTTGACAGCGGATCGACGATGAACACCTCCAAAGCCCCAGCCGTGAGAGAGACGCACGCTCGCTCCGGTCCTCGGTCGCTCGCGTTGCTCGCTCCCTGCGGTCCTTACGTCGCCTGCGTCTCTCTCACGGCTGCCCCTTTGAGTCCCACCCCGACCGCAACCGCACCGCACCTCACGCCTCCCCAGCCTCGTCGCTCGCTTCGCTCGCGACTCCCTCGCACGCGCTCCTCGCGGCCGCCGATGGCGGCCACTCGGAGGCGCGCGCCACCGCCTGTCCTATTAAACTGGCCGCCGATTGGTTCGCACTCGTCTCTCACCAACGCCCCGCCTCACCGGTACTTTGGAATCGAATATTTCGACCCACCCGAACCCCCGATCTCGAAGCAGAAAACCGCCTAAGGGTGGGGCCCGTAGTAGTACACATGCCAACGAGAACAGCCCATCTGAACGTCACGGGGATGTCCTGCGCCAACTGCTCGGCGACGATCGAGGACGCCCTCGACGACCTCGACGGGGTGGCGTCGGCGAACGCCAACTACGCCACCGACGAGGGATCGGTCGAGTACGACCCCGACGAGGTCTCGCTCGGCGAGATCTACTCGGCGATCGAGGCCGCCGGCTACGGCGCGGTCAGCGAGACCGTCACGGTCGCGATCACGGACATGTCCTGTGCGAACTGCGCGGAGACCAACGCGGAGGCCCTCGAATCGACGCCGGGCGTGATCGCCGCCGACGTGAACTACGCGACCGACGAGGCGCAGGTCCGGTACAACCCCGCCGACGCCTCGCTCGGCGACCTCTACGACGCGATCGAGTCGGCGGGCTACTCGCCGGTCCGCGAGGGGAGCGGGAGTGGCGCGGGGGACGGGAACGGCGAGGGATCCGGGGACGGCGCCGGCACGGGTGGTTCCGGGCAGGACGCCCGCGACGCCGCCCGGGAGGAGGAGATCCGCAGGCAGCTCCGCCTGACCCTCTTCGGGGCGGTCCTCTCGGTGCCCCTGCTGGCGTTCATGGTCGACCACCTGGCGTTCGGCGGCGAGCTCTTCCCGGAGGCCCTCTTCGGCGTCCGGATCGGCTGGGTGCAGTTCCTGCTCGCGACGCCGGTACAGATCGTCTTGGGGCGACCGTTCTATAAGAACTCCTACAAGGCGCTCGTGACGAACGGGCGCGCCAACATGGACGTGCTGATCGCGCTCGGCTCCACGACCGCGTACGTCTACTCGGTCGCGGCGCTCTCGGGCGCGATCGCGGGGAGCCTCTACTTCGACACGGCCGCGTTCATCCTCGTGTTCATCACGCTCGGCAACTACTTGGAGGCCCGATCGAAGGGGCAGGCCGGCGAGGCGCTCCGAAAGCTGTTGGAGATGGAGGCCGACACGGCCACCCTCGTCGACGAGGACGGGACCGAGCGGGAGGTCCCCCTCGACGAGGTCGACGTCGGCGACCGCATGAAGGTCCGCCCGGGCGAGAAGATCCCGACGGACGGGGTCGTCGTCGACGGCCAGAGCGCGGTCGACGAGTCGATGGTGACCGGCGAGTCGGTCCCCGTCGAGAAGGAGGCCGGCGACGAGGTCGTCGGCTCCACGGTGAACGAGAACGGGCTGCTCGTGGTTGAGGCGACGAAGGTCGGCGCCGACACCGCGCTCCAGCAGATCGTCCGCACGGTGAAGGAGGCGCAGTCGCGCCAGCCCGACATCCAGAACCTCGCCGACCGCATCTCGGCGTATTTCGTCCCCGCGGTCATCGTCAACGCCCTGCTGTGGGGCGTCGTCTGGTTCCTCTTCCCGGAGGCGCTTGCCGGGTTCGTGAACGCGCTCCCGCTGTGGGGGCTCGTCGCGGGCGGCCCCGCGGTCGCCGGCGGCGCGGTCTCGGTCTCGGAGTTCGCGATCGTCGTGTTCGCCTCCTCCGTGCTCATCGCCTGTCCCTGCGCGCTCGGGCTGGCGACGCCCGCCGCGACGATGGTCGGCACGACGATCGGCGCCAAATACGGCGTCCTGTTCAAGGGCGGCGACGTGCTCGAACGCGCCAAGGATGTCGACACCGTCGTCTTCGACAAGACCGGCACCCTCACCGAAGGCGAGATGGAACTGACCGACGTGGTCGCCTTTGACCGCGACGGCGACCCGCTTCCCGACGGCGGCCCGACCCCGGACGGCGGTGCGACGCAGCGACGGGAGGGCGACGACGACCGCCCGACTCCCGATGACGCCCGCGACGCCGAAGACGAGGTGCTCCGACTCGCCGCGATCGCCGAACGCGGCAGCGAACACCCGCTCGCCCGCGCCATCGTCGACGGCGCCGAGGGCCGCGGGCTAGAGGTCCCCGAGCCGGACGGCTTCGAGAACGTCCCCGGCCACGGGGTCCGCGCGACGGTCGACGGCGACGAGGTGCTGGTCGGCAACCGGAAGCTGCTGCGCGACAACGATGTCGATCCCTCCCCCGCCGCCGAGGAGATGGAACGCTTGGAGAGCGAGGGGAAGACGGCGATGCTCGTCGCCCGCGTGCCCGCCGGCACGAACGAGGGCCGGCTCGTTGGAATCGTCGCCGACGCGGACACCGTGAAACCCAGCGCGGCCGACGCCGTGGCGGCCCTCCGCGACCGCGGCATCGACGTGATGATGATCACGGGCGACAACGAGCGCACCGCCCGCGCGGTCGCCAAGCAGGTCGGAATAGACCCCGAGAACGTCCGCGCCGAGGTCCTCCCCGAGGACAAGTCGGCGGCCGTCGAGGCGATTCAGAGTGACGGTCGGCAGGCGATGATGGTCGGTGACGGCGTCAACGACGCGCCCGCGCTCGCGGTCGCGTACGTCGGGACCGCCATCGGGAGCGGCACGGACGTGGCCATCGAGGCCGCGGACGTGACGCTGATGCGCGACGACCCGCTCGACGTGGCGAAGGCGATCCGGATCTCGGACGCGACGCTCCAGAAGATCAAACAGAACCTCGTGTGGGCGCTCGGCTACAACACGCTGATGATCCCGCTCGCCTCGCTCGGGCTGCTCCAGCCCGCGCTGGCCGCCGGCGCGATGGCGCTGTCCAGCGTGAGCGTGCTCACCAACAGCCTACTCTTCCGACGGTACGAGCCCGATCGCGACTACCGGCTGCTCGGCCGGCTGCGGTGAGCGAGGTCGACCGCACCGATCACGGCTCGCTTTTCATCACGCGGTACGCCTGATCGGCGTACCGGAATCGGGTCGTCTCGTTGTCGAAGCCAACTGTCTGGTCCGCCGTTCGCGTGTCCGTGTGGAGGACCACCTGTTCGACCTCCTTATCCATGAACGCGAGCAGATTTCGGTAGCCGCGGTTCCGCCATTGCATCACCTGCTCGGCGATGAGCATGCGGCCGGCCGTCTGCGCTCGCTCCAGCGTGAGGGTGGCTCGATCGTCGTCGCCGTCCGACGCCCGCCATCCATCTGTCCTGACGGTCACCGTGGTCCCGTCCGACTCGCTTGTCGTGTCGTCAGTCGACACGACGGAGACCGGCGGGGCGTCGAGCTCGACGAGGGAGGCGCTCCTCGGCGTCGCGTGCCCGTATCCCGCGACGGCGGCGTAGCGGCCTCCACCGAGGTACGGATACCGCTCCGCGTCTCCGTCGCCTCCGTCGTCCACCTCGCTGGTCGCCGCCGCCATCGCCCACGTCTCGCTCTCACCTGCTTGGAGGGTTTCACAGAAGCCGTCATGAGCACCTGGGCCGATGTGGTACCACTGGTCGTCCCGCAGTTTGTAGAGGTTCCAGTGACCGCAACTGGTCGATTCTTCCGATCGGTTGTAGTACGTGAACTCGATCCGAGTGGGCAACTCCGCCGTCTCGGTGCTCGGACGGACGAACCCTCGGGTCGTCTCGTCAGACTCGTGGTACCAGGTGACCCCGCACTCGCACGGGAGTCCCGGGACCGATATCCCGTCGAACTCTGAATCGATCTCCGGTCCCGGCGAGTCTGCCGACTTGTTCGATTCACCTTCCGGCGTGCTGCAGCCGGCAAACGCCCCGAGGGCAGCCGACAGGCCAGCGAGGACGGGGCGTCGGCGCATGTCCCTCCTGTCCGCCAGCGCGTGAAGGGTCTTGTGGCGGCCCCCCTCAAGCGTTCCACACGGATGCATATTTTATATAGCGATATTTGATTTAATTATACGATCCGGCCTCGCACCCCGATCGACGGCTACGACCGCTTCGCACGTCGGTTCCGGTCCCCTGAGCGACGATCGACCGGCTTTTTCCCCGCCGCGCCGTCGGATCGGGTATGGCCGACGAGTTCGACCCCGAGAAGTTCGAGGACAAGTACGCGAACTACTTCAACGAGCTCCAGCGGGCGTACAAGAACGCGTTCAACCAGATGAACGACCGGTACGACTCGGAGTTGATCCACGGGATCGACCAGACGGTGCTCAACGAGTCCGAGCCGTTCTACGAGGACGGCGAGTTCTACGTCGAGCTCCCCGAGAACCCCCGCGAGCGCATCCGCGGGGCCGTCTCCGTCGACGACGAGACGTTCGAGGAGACGCTCGACGAGTACGTCGACCGGATCGAGACGGAGCTGTACCGGACGCTGGGCGTCGACCGGCCGGAGTGAGCCGGCCGCGCTTCGCCCGCTTCGGCGCCCGATACGGCGGTTTTCGCGGCACGCGTCCCGTCGAACCAAAGGCATAAGCCGCCCGGACGCCAATCCGCGGACATGAGCACGGATACGACTGACGCGGACAACGACCTCCGCGAGCGGATCACGAACTTCCTGCGGCGCAACTTCCCGCAGATCCAGATGCATGGCGGGAGCGCCGCCATCAGCCACCTCGACCGCGAGAGCGGCGAGGTCACGATCCAGCTCGGCGGGGCCTGCTCCGGCTGCGGTATCTCCCCGATGACGATCCAGGCGATCAAGTCCCGGATGGTCAAGGAGATCCCCGAGATCGAGACGGTCCACGCCGACACGGGCGCCGCCGCAGGCGCGGACGGCGACCTCGGCGGAACCAGCAGCGGCGGCATGTCCCCCTCCTTCCCCGGTGAGACGACCGACGACGACAGCGACGACGAAGGGCCGCAGGCCCCGTTCTGAATCGGTTCTCCCGGTTTTCCCCGATCTCGCGGCTCTGTCCTCTGCGTTTTTCACCTTTCGATAGCTGTTCGCTCGATATTCCGATGTTTGGCCCGTTTCTGACTGATTCTGTGTGAGCGTGATTACCCCGCACTAAGTATAATTAAACCAAATATCGCTATATCAATTTGGCTTCAGAGCGCGACTGAAGGCTTTTTGCCCTCGGCGGTCGTGGACGATTCCTATGCACCATCGGGAAGTCGAGCCGACGGCGGAGTACGTCGCGCGGTTCGAGACGGGCGCCGACTGGCGCGAGGAGATCGAGGACCTCGCCCGCGCGGAGGACGTTGAGGCGGGCTGGTTCACGGCGCTCGGGGCCGTGCAGGACGCGGAGGTGTGGTTCTACGACCAAGACGAGTGTGAGTATCGCTCGGTGACGTTCGACGAGCCGCTGGAGGTCGCGGCCTGCGTCGGCAACGTCTCGCTGCTCGACGGCGACGTGTTCGCGCACACGCACGTCGTGCTGTCGCGACCGAGCGGGCAGGCGCTCGCGGGACACCTCGACTCCGCGACCGTCTGGGCCGGCGAGTGCCACCTGCGGGCGTTCGCGGAGCCGCTGGAGCGCTCTCACGACGAGGCCACCGACCTCGACCTATGGCTCTGAGTCGGAGCTGGCGGCGATGAGGCCGGACGACGAGCGCTACTTCGCTCGGATCGAAGACCGGCTGGACGAGGCGTGGGGCGTGGCCGAGGCCGCCAAGCAACAGGGCCACGACCCGAAGCCGGAGATCGAAATCCCGATCGCCCGAGACATGGCGGACCGCGTCGAGAACATCCTCGGGATCGACGGGGTCGCGGAGCGCGTCCGCGAGCTGGAGGGCGAGATGTCCCGCGAGGAGGCGGCGCTGGAGCTCGTCACGGACTTCGTCGAGGGGACCGTCGGCGACTACGACTCCCGCGCCGGCAAGGTCGAAGGCGCGGTTCGGACCGCGGTCGCACTGCTCACCGAGGGGGTCGTCGCCGCGCCGATCGAGGGGATCGACCGCGTGGAGCTGCTGGAGAACGACGACGGCACCGAGTTCGTCAACGTCTACTACGCCGGTCCGATCCGGTCCGCGGGCGGGACGGCGCAGGCGCTGTCCGTGCTCGTCGCCGACTACGCTCGATCCCTGCTCGACATCGACGAGTACAAGCCCCGAGACGTGGAGGTCGAGCGCTACGCCGAGGAGATCGCCCTCTACGACAAGGAGACGGGGCTCCAGTACACGCCGAAGGACAAGGAGTCGAAGTTCATCGCCCAGCACATGCCCGTCATGCTCGACGGGGAGGCGACGGGCGACGAGGAGGTCTCCGGGTTCCGCGACCTGGAGCGCGTCGACACCAACTCCGCGCGCGGCGGGATGTGCCTCGTCGCCGCCGAGGGGATCGCGCTGAAGGCCCCGAAGATACAGCGGTACACCCGCGACCTCGACGAGGTCGACTGGCCGTGGCTCCAGGACCTGATCGACGGCACGATCGGGAAGGACGGCGGCGGCGCGAGCGACGAGGCCGACGAGGACGCCGACGCGGAGGGGGACCACGACGGCGACGCGGAGGCAGACGGTGACGGTGAGGGCGACGAAAGCGACGGGGCCGGCTCGGAGGACGGGACCGATTCAGAGTCGGAAGCAGCCGAGCCCGACGGCCCGCTCCGAGCGAAGTCCTCCCAGAAGTTCCTTCGCGACCTGATCGCGGGTCGGCCCGTCTTCACCCATCCGAGCGAAGCGGGCGGGTTCCGGCTCCGATACGGTCGCGCGCGCAACCACGGATTCGCGACCGGCGGGGTCCATCCCGCGACGATGCACCTCGTCGACGACTTCCTCGCGGCGGGCACCCAGATCAAGACGGAGCGGCCGGGGAAGGCCCACGGGGTCGTCCCCGTCGACTCCATCGAGGGACCGACGGTCCGGCTCGCGAACGGCGAGGTCCGACGGATCGACGATCCCGAGGAGGCGAAGGCGATCCGGAACGGCGTCGAGAAGGTGCTCGATCTGGGCGAGTACCTCGTCAACTACGGCGAGTTCGTCGAGAACAACCACCCGCTCGCGCCCGCGTCGTACGTCTACGAGTGGTGGGTCCAGGAGTTCGAGGCTGCCGGCGCCGACGTGCAGGCCATGCGGGACGACCCGCACGTCGACCTCGAACACCCCAAGGTCGACGAGGCGCTCGCGTGGGCGCGCGAGTACGACTGCCCGCTCCACCCGGAGTACACCTCCCTCTGGCACGACGTGTCGGTCGACGCCTTCGAGGCGCTCGCCGACGCGGTCGCCGACGGCGACGTGGTTGAGGGCGTCCTCGCGATCGAGCGTACCGAGACGACCCAGACCGCCCTGGAGTCGCTGTTGGTCGAGCACGTCGCGACGCCGGACGCGCTCCGGATCCCCACGTGGCGCCCGCTCGCACGGTCGCTCGGGGTCGACGACGGGCTCCGGAAGACGTGGGACGCGGGCGACCTCTCCGCGGCGGCCCGCGAGTGGGACGACGGCGAGAACGCGGTGAAGGCGGTCAACGAGGTCGCTCCCTTCGAAGTCCGGGAGCGGGCGCCGACCCGGATCGGCAACCGGATGGGTCGCCCGGAGAAGTCGGAGAGCCGCGACCTCTCGCCGGCGGTCCACACCCTCTTCCCGATCAACGAGGCCGGTGGCCCCCAGCGCGACGTGGCGGAGGCCGCGAGCGTCATGGACGACACGGGTCACCGGGGGCGGTTGGAGGTGGAGGTCTCCGACCGCGTCTGTCCCGTGTGCGACGAGCACACCTACCGGGCGCGATGCCCGGACTGCGAGGTCCACACCGACCTCCACTACGAGTGCGGCGACTGCGGCACCGTCTGCGAGCCCGACGAGGCCGGCCGCGTCGAGTGCCCGCGCTGCGAGTGGGAGGTGCGCGCGGCGACCTACCAAGAAGTCGATCTCAACGACGCGTACCGCTCCGCGCTGGAGAACGTCGGCGAGCGGGAGTCCGCCTTCGAGATCCTGAAGGGGGTTCAGGGGCTCACCTCGCGGAACAAGACCCCCGAGCCGATCGAGAAAGGGGTCCTTCGCGCGAAGAACGGCGTCACGTCGTTCAAGGACGGGACGGTCCGCTACGACATGACCGACCTCCCCGTCACGTCGGTCCGGCCCGCAGAACTCGACATCACCGCCGACCACCTCCGGGAGATCGGCTACGAGACCGACATCGACGGCGAGCCGCTGCGCCACGACGACCAGCTCGTGGAGCTCCGGGTGCAGGACATCGTCCTCTCCGACGGCGCCGCCGAGCACATGCTCAAGACCGCGGACTTCGTCGACGACCTCCTCGAACAGTTCTACGGGCTCGACCGCTTCTACGAGGTCAACGAGCGCGACGACCTCGTCGGCGAGCTCGTCTTCGGGATGGCGCCCCACACGAGTGCGGCTACTGTCGGAAGAGTGGTAGGATTCACGTCCGCCGCCGTCGGGTACGCTCATCCGTACTTTCACGCCGCTAAGCGTCGGAATTGCGACGGCGACGAGGATTGCGTCATGCTTCTCATGGACGGACTTCTCAACTTCTCGAAGACGTTCTTGCCGGACCAGCGCGGCGGTCGCATGGACGCGCCCCTCGTGATGTCCTCGCGGATCGATCCCTCGGAGATCGACGACGAGGCGCACAACGTCGACATCGCGCGGGAGTACCCGCGGGAGTTCTACGACGCGACGCTGGAGATGGCGGATCCGGAGTCGATCGAGGACCTGATCCAGATCGGCGAGGACACGCTCGGGACCGACGAGGAGTACCACGGGTTCGGCCACACCCACGACACGACGGACATCGCGATGGGCCCGGATCTGTCGGCGTACAAGACGCTCGGCGACATGATGGAGAAGATGGGCGCCCAGCTGGAGCTGGCCCGGAAGCTCCGCGCGGTCGACGAGACGGACGTGGCCGAGCGCGTGATCGAGTACCACTTCCTGCCGGACATCATCGGGAACCTCCGCGCGTTCTCGCGGCAGAAGACGCGGTGTCTCGACTGTGGCGAGAAGTACCGGCGGATGCCGCTCTCGGGCGACTGCCGGGAGTGCGGCGGGCGGGTGAACCTCACCGTCCACGAGGGGTCGGTGAGCAAGTACGTTGACACGGCGATCGAGGTCGCCGACCGGTTCGGCTGCCGGCCCTACACGAAACAGCGGTTGAAGGTGTTAGACCAGTCGCTGGAGTCGATCTTCGAGGACGACACCAACAAGCAGTCCGGTATTGCGGACTTTATGTGAGGTCGAGTTTGTTAGGCGCTTTCTGCGGGTTTCTAAGTAGTGGTCGGTGTCGTCGGTCGTTTATAAGTAGCTGCTGACGGATCAACGGCGAACACCTCCAAAGCCCCAGTCGCGAGGACTCGCGCACCTCGTTGCGCGCTTCAGTCGCTCGCTTCGCTCGCTCCTTGCAGTGCTTACGTCGGTGTGCTTCGTCCTCGCGACTGCCCCTTTGAGTCCCGCCCTACCCGCACCGCGACCGCACCTCACGCCTCCCCAACCTCGTCGGCGCGGCGCTTATAAGCGCCGCGCCGACTCCCCCGCGGGCTCCTCGCGGTCGCCGGTGGCGACCGTTCGGAGGCGCGCCACCGCTGCTGCCGCCCCTTCTATTTATAAATAGACCGTCGCTATTGCCTCGCCTCAGTCGTCGCGCGCGTCCTCGACCACTTGCACGAACTCGCGGGCGGTCTCGGTGATCGCTTCGTAGTCGCCGCGCTCGGCGGCGTCGTAGTCGACGAGGGCGCCGCCCGCGCCGACCGCGAACGCGCCGGCGTCGACGTAGTCGGCCGCGTTGTCCGGGCCGACGCCTCCGGTCGGCATCATCGGGATCTGTCCGAGCGGCCCCTGCATCGCGCCGAGGTGGGCCGGACCGACGGTCTTGGCCGGGAACACCTTCACGAAGTCGGCGCCGGCCTCGTAGCCGCGGATCGCCTCGGTCGGCGTCATCACGCCGGGCGCGCTGACGGCGCCGTAGCGGTTGCACGTCTCGATCACGTCCTCGTGGAGGCTCGGCGAGACGACGAACTCCGCGCCGGCCATCAGCGTGGTCCGGGCGGTCTCGCTGTCGAGGACGGTGCCGGTACCCACGACGACCTCGCCGTCGAAGGAGCCGGCGACCTCGCCGAGCTTCTCGGCCACGTCGGGCGTGTCCGCGGTGATCTCGACGGCGGTGACGCCGCCCTCGCGCAGCGCCTCCGTGATCCCGATGAGCTGGTCGGCCTCGACTCCGCGCAGCACCGCGACGACGCCGCTGTCGACGATCCGTGAGAGCGTCTCGTTCATACGCCCCTGTTTCCGAGCGGCCACTTAAATACGCGCGGATGCGAACGAACTCTATAGCCGTCACCGCGCGGTCCCGATCGTGCGATCGGTCGACACGAAAACGGCGGCGATCGCGGGTCGATCCGGTCGAAACGGCCGAGACGAAACACTACCCTTTTGACCCTGCTGTCGGTAACAAGCGGTATAATGGGCCGACGCAAGAAGATCGTTCAAGAGTGTGAGCGGCTGATGGACTCCCCGGAGAACATCCGGAACATCGCCATCGCCGCCCACGTCGACCACGGGAAAACGACGCTCTCCGACAACCTGCTGGCCGGTGCCGGCATGATCTCCCAGGACACCGCGGGCGAGCAGCTCGCGATGGACACGAAGGAGGACGAGCAGGAGCGCGGCATCACCATCGACGCGGCGAACGTTTCGATGACTCACGAGTACGAGGATACCAACCACCTCATCAACCTCATCGACACGCCGGGCCACGTCGACTTCGGGGGCGACGTCACCCGCGCGATGCGCGCGGTCGACGGCGCGCTGGTGGTCGTCGACGCCGTGGAGGGCGCGATGCCCCAGACCGAGACGGTGCTCCGGCAGGCGCTCCGCGAGGGCGTGAAGCCGGCGCTGTTCATCAACAAGGTCGACCGTCTCATCTCCGAGCTCCAGGAGGGACCCCAGGAGATGCAGGAGCGGCTGATGTCCGTCATCGCTGACGTCAACGAGCTCATTCGCGGGATGGCCGAGAACATGGACGACATCCCCGAGGACTGGACCGTCTCCGTCGAGGACGGCACGGTCGGGTTCGGCTCCGCGCTGTACAAGTGGGGCGTCTCGATGCCGTCGATGCAGCGGACCGGGATGGACTTCGCCGACATCATGGAGCTGGAACAGAACGACGAGCGGCAGGAACTCCACGAGCGGACGCCGCTGTCGGACGTCGTGCTCGACATGGTCTGTGAGCACTTCCCGAACCCGGTCGACGCCCAGCCCCGCCGTGTCCCGCGCATCTGGCGCGGCGACGCGGAGAGCGAGCTGGCCGACACGATGCGGATGGTCAACGAGGACGGCGAGGTCGTCTTCATGGTCACCGACATCTCCATGGACCCGCACGCGGGCGAGATCGCGACGGGCCGCGTCTTCTCCGGCACGCTGGAGAAGGGTCAGGAGCTGTACGTCTCCGGGACCGCCGGCAAAAACCGCATCCAGAGCGTCGGGCTCTTCATGGGGTCCGAGCGCGAGGAAGTGGACCGCGTCCCGGCGGGGAACATCGCGTCCGTCACCGGCCTGCGTGACGCCATCGCCGGCTCCACCGTCTCCTCCGTGGAGATGACGCCGTTCGAGTCGATCGAGCACATCTCCGAGCCGGTCATCACGAAGTCCGTCGAGGCGCAGAACATGGACGACCTGCCGAAGCTCATCGAGACGCTCCAGCAGGTCGCCAAGGAGGACCCGACGATCCAGATCGAGATCAACGAGGACACGGGCGAGCACCTCATCAGCGGGCAGGGCGAGCTCCACCTCGAAGTGATCACCCAGCGGATCCGCGACAACCAGGGCATCCCGGTCATCACCGGGGAGCCGATCGTGGTCTTCCGCGAGCAGCCCCAGGAGGCCTCCCGCGAGGTCGAGGGGCAGTCGCCGAACCGCCACAACAAGTTCTACATCACCGTCGAGCCGATGGCCCAGGATATCGTCGACGCCATCCAGCTCGGCGAGGTCTCGATGGACATGCCCGAACTGGAGCGCCGCGAGGCGCTGCAGGAGGCCGGCATGGACAAGGACACCTCCCAGAACGTCGAGCACATCCACCGAACCAACATCCTCATCGACGACACGAAGGGGATTCAACACCTCAACGAGACGATGGAGCTGGTGCTCGAAGGGCTTCAGGAAGCGCTCGACGACGGGCCGCTCGCCGCCGAGCCGGTCCAGGGGTCGCTGTTCCGGCTGCACGACGCGAAGCTCCACGAGGACACCATCCACCGCGGTCCCGCACAGGTCATCCCCGCGGTCCGCGACGCGGTCCACCGCTCGCTGATCGACGGCGAGGTCCGCCTGCTGGAGCCGATCCAGGACGTTCGGATCGACGTGCCCTCGGAGCACATGGGCGCGGCGTCCGGCGAGATTCAGGGCCGCCGCGGCCGCGTCGACGACATGTACCAGGAGGGCGATCTCATGGTCGTCGAGGGCATCGCGCCCGTCGAGGAGATGATCGGGTTCTCCTCCGACATCCGCTCGGCCACCGAGGGCCGCGCCTCGTGGAACACCGAGAACGCGGGCTTCCGCGTGCTCGTCGACAACCTCCAGCGCGAGAAGATCATGGAGATCCGCGAGCGCAAGGGGATGAAGCTGGAACTGCCGCAGTCGATCGACTACTTCTAAGTCGACGGCGCGGTTCGCGGCTTGCGGCTCGCTGCTTCTGCGGTTTCTCTCTCGATTCTTTCGCCCTTTTCAGCCCGTCAGCGACGAACTACCTGATCGCCGACCGCCCGCCGACGAGCGCGAAGAGCAGTCCGATCACGATCGCGACGAGCGGCGCGTTCGACGTGCGGTCCTTCAGGAACGCGGCGTCCGGATCCGACGGGTCGACGTACGCCGTCGCGGATTCGCCGACGGCGTACCCCTCGATCACCGACCGGGCCGCCGACTCGGTGTCGTAGTTCGACGTGATCGCCGACGGGAAGACGTTCGTGCTCGCGTACTCGGTCCCCTCGTACTCGTAGGTGAACCGGACGGTGGGTCGGTAGTCGACGCCGGCCTCGCTTCCCGTCGACGTCGACTCGATGTCGAGTTCGGTGACCGTGGCGTCGACCTCGACGGCGTCGTCCACGGCGTTCGACTGCTGGGTGTAGTCGTACGCGCCGTACCCGGTCGCCGCGAGCCCGATCATCAGCATGAGGACCGCACCCCGGACCGTGTTCGGGCCGCTGATCGTGAGTCCGTCGTCTCCCATTCGCTACGTCACCTCGAGGCGGCGAGAGTCGGTTCCGTGTGAGCGCTCACGTCGCAACCGCTGACGAACAGCGTGGAGGGTTTTCACATCGTCGCGAGACGCCCTCGCCACATAATTGTGCGGTTGTCCCATCAGCCGTCTGCCGGTTCACCGTCGCGGCTTCTGTGCTGCCGGTTGCGAGTCGCCCTATTCCGTGCGCCGCGTTGGCAGGCTCGATAGCGAGGCAACGCCTGCCATCGCCGAAGGCTTATACCGGATCCCCCGACTCCTTTCGGGTATGCAGACGGGCACGACTCCTGCTCGGCGCATCGCGATGGAGCCAGCAAGCGACCGCTCCGTGCCGCCGACAGGACCGTGCCGGACCGGACCGCCGACGGGGACCTCCGGAACGTCGCTCGCCGCGACGGCGGCGGTTTCCGACGCGGAGGTGGCGGCGTGAGCGACGCCCGCGACGGGGTCCCCGAGGAGGAAGCGGACGGCGAGGACGTCACCCCTGACGGCGGCGGCCACGCGTCGACGGCGCCGTCGACGCACACGGTGCGGCTCGAACTCGCCGACGAGCCGGGACAGCTCCTCGCCGCGCTCCACCCGATCGCCGACAACGGGGGGAACCTCCTCTCGATCTACCACGAGCGCGGGAACAAGACCCCCCGCGGCCGGATCCCGGTCGAGGTCGACTTCGAGGCGACTCCGGAGCGCTTCGAGGGGATCGTCGAGGCCCTTCGGACCGAGGGCGTGAACGTGATGCAGGCGGGGACGGAGCGGTACGCCGAGGAGGTGACCATCCTGCTCTTCGGTCACCTCATCGACACGGACCTATCGGACTCCCTCTCGCGGATCGAGGCCTGCGAGTCCGCCTCCGTCGCCGACGTGTCGCTGGCGGCGCCGCAGGGGACCGAAGAGTCGTCGAGCGCCCGGCTTCGCCTGGAGGCCCGCGCCGGGGAGACGGAGGCTGCCCTCGCGGCGGTTCGGGAGCTGGCTGACGAGAAGAAGCTACGTCTGGTCGAGCCGCTCACGGGGGTGGAGGCGTGAGACTCGCCGTCGTCGGCGCGGGCGCGGTCGGGCGCTCGGTCGTCGACCTCGCGAGCGAGTACGGCCACGAGGTCGTCGCGGTCGCGGACTCGTCGAGCGCGGTCGTCGCGGACGGGAAGGGCGACCGGGACGCCGGCGTCGACCCCGACGCGGTGGTGGCCCGCAAGACCGAGCGCGGGATCGTCGGCGACGACGACCCCGCGGACGCGCTTGCGGCCGACTACGATGCGCTGGTCGAGGCGACGCCGACGACGCTCGGCGACGCCGAGCCCGGCTTCTCGCACGTCCGGACCGCGCTGGAGCGCGACCGCCACGCCGTGCTCGCGAACAAGGGGCCGGTCGCGGAGCGGTTCGGCGATCTGCGCTCGCTCCTGAACGACAGCGACGGCGAGATCCGGTTTGAGGCGACGGTGGGCGGCGCGATACCCGCGGTGTCGACCGTCGAGGACATCGAGCCTGGTCACGTCACGGCAGTCCGGGGCGTGCTCAACGGGACGGCGAACTTCATCCTGACGCGGATGGCCGCCGAGGGCCTCGACTACGACCACGTGCTCGCGGAGGCGCAGGACCTCGGCGTCGCCGAGGCCGACCCCTCCTTCGACGTGGACGGCACCGACGCGGCGCTCAAGTGCGTCATCCTCGCCAACGTGCTATCCTTCGGCGCGGCCGACGACCCCGCCGACGCCCGCGAGTTCACGCTCGACGACGCCGACGTGTCGGGCATCCGCGACGTGCCCGGGTCCGCGCTCCGGCTCGCGGCCGAGGACGGCCGGACGGTCAGGCTCATCGGCGAGGCGACGGGCGAGACGGTTCGGGTCGCGCCGCGGCTCGTCCCCGAGAACGGGACGCTCGCGGTCTCCGGCACGCAGAACATCGTCCAGATCGAGACCACCCACGCCGGCCGGCTCAACATCTCCGGGCGCGGGGCGGGCGGCCCGGAGACCGCGAGCGCGGTGCTCGGGGACGTCGGGCGGCTGGAGTAGCGTCGCGAGCGTCGGAACGGGTCCTCCTCGTCCCCGATTCGTGTCACCGGAACCCGGCACGCGACCTCGGTCGTGTGACGCGCTGCCGTGACCCGCGTTGTCGAGAATCGCCCGACGGCGTCGCGATCATCTGTAGGCCGTATCGAAACCGTTTTAGTGGAATCTACCGAAACTTACTCACAGAGCGCCTTAGCGCGTGATTACCCCATGAGTGACAAACCGCACCAGAATCTGGCCATCATCGGCCACGTCGACCACGGCAAGAGTACGCTCGTGGGTCGCCTCCTCTTCGAGACGGGGAGCGTCCCCGAGCACGTAATCGAGCAGCACCGCGAGGAAGCCGAAGAGAAGGGCAAGGGCGGCTTCGAGTTCGCCTACGTGATGGACAACCTCGCCGAGGAGCGCGAGCGCGGCGTCACGATCGACATCGCCCACCAGGAGTTCGACACGGACAACTACTACTTCACCATCGTCGACTGCCCGGGCCACCGTGACTTCGTGAAGAACATGATCACGGGCGCCTCGCAGGCCGACAACGCGGTGCTCGTCGTCGCGGCCGACGACGGTGTCGCGCCCCAGACCCGAGAGCACGTGTTCCTGGCCCGCACGCTGGGTATCAACGAGCTCATCATCGGCGTCAACAAGATGGACCTCGTCGACTACAGCGAGGACTCCTACAAGCAGGTCATCGACGAGGTCGAAGACCTGCTCAACCAGGTCCGCTTCGCGACTGAGGACACGTCGTTCGTGCCCATCTCGGCGTTCGAGGGCGACAACGTCGCCGAGGCGTCCGAGAACACCCCGTGGTACGACGGCGACACGCTGCTGGAGTCGCTCAACGACCTGCCGGAGTCCGAGCCGCCGACGGACGCGCCGCTTCGACTCCCGATCCAGGATGTCTACACCATCTCCGGTATCGGGACCGTCCCCGTGGGACGCGTCGAGACCGGTATCCTCAACACCGGCGACAACGTCTCCTTCCAGCCGTCCGACGTGGGCGGCGAAGTGAAGACGGTCGAGATGCACCACGAGGAAGTGCCCAAGGCCGAGCCCGGTGACAACGTCGGGTTCAACGTCCGCGGCATCGGTAAGGACGACATCCGCCGCGGCGACGTCTGTGGCCCGGCTGACGACCCGCCGAGCGTCGCCGAGACGTTCCAGGCGCAGGTCGTCGTCATGCAGCACCCCAGCGTCATCACCGCCGGCTACACGCCCGTCTTCCACGCCCACACGGCGCAGGTCGCCTGTACGATCGAGTCCATCGATCAGAAGATCGACCCGTCGTCCGGTGAGGTCGCCGAGGAGAACCCGGACTTCATCAAGTCCGGCGACGCGGCGGTCGTCACCGTGCGCCCGCAAAAGCCGCTCAGCATCGAGCCGTCCGGCGAGATTCCGGAACTCGGCAGCTTCGCCATCCGCGACATGGGTCAGACCATCGCGGCCGGCAAGGTGCTCGAAGTCAACGAGCGATAATCGATGCAGCAGGCACGCGTCCGCCTCGCCGGCACGAGCCCCGAGGACCTCGACGACATCTGCGACGACGTCCGCGAGATCGCGGACTCGACGGGGGTCGCCCTGTCGGGCCCGATCCCGCTGCCGACGAAGACGCTCGAGATCCCGTCGCGCAAGTCCCCGGACGGTGAGGGGACGGCGACGTGGGAGCACTGGGAGATGCGCGTCCACAAGCGTCTGATCGACATCGACGCCGACGAACGCGCGCTCCGCCAGCTCATGCGCGTCCAAGTGCCGAACGACGTCAGCATCGAGATCGTTCTCGAAGACTGAGCGCTAGGGCGTTTTTCTTTCACCCTTTCGTTTTTTGAGATCCCTAGCGGAGACGCTGTCGGTCGGTTCCAGCCGCTGCCCTTACGACACGTCGAGCAGCCGCGCGCGTCCGGCGACGAGCCCGCAGAACGCCCCGGTCGCGTGGGCGATCAGCGCGACGCCGGGCGCCGCGGTCGTCGCGGTGAGGACGACGGCTGCCAGCCCGAACAGCGCGAACTGCGCCCGCACGGAGAGCCGCAAGCGATCGAACAGCGTCGCGCTCACGACGTTGCCCGCGAGGAGGTAGCCGCCGAGCGCGAAGACGGCGCCGCTGAGCCCCAACACGGCCGCCGGGGGACCGAGTAGCCCGCCGAGCGTCACTTGCGCGACCCCGGCGAGCGCGCCGCTCCCGACCACGAACGCGTGGAACCGGAGACGGGTGGTCCGACGCTCGACGAGGGGGCCGACGAGGAGTAACGCGAGCGCGTTCGCCAGCAGGTGACCGATCGATCCGTGCGCGTACACGCTGGTGAAGAGGGTCCACGGCGCGACGGCGAGCGGCGTCGACAGCGCGAAGATCCCCGCGAGGTCGACGACGCTCAACGCGAGCTGTGCGAGTCCGACGAGGAGGGCGACCGCGAGCGTCTCGAACGTGGCGCGCATCGCTCGGTCGTTCGCGCCGGAGCGGGTTAAACCCGACCGCGGCGGTCGGATCGCGTCGTCCGGGTCGTGTGCCCGCGCCATCCGCTCGGCCTCGGCCACGTACCGCTCGCGGTCGGCCGGGTCGTCGACCGCGTCGACGTTCTCGGGGTCGGCGTCGACGGAGCGATGCGGACCGCCAGCCTTTTGTTCTTTAGGCTGGCCTAAATCAACGTATGTTCGCTGAACGACCCCTCGAACGCCGTCGAAGGACGGCGGACCGATGACCAGCGGTCGCGTTCGAGATCGAATCCGAAGCGGCCTCTCGCGGGAGCGGCTCACGGTCGTCGGAACGTTCGCCGTCCTCGCGGTCGGCGTCGCCGTCACGGCCCGGACCCTCGACGCCGACGCGGTCGTCGGGGCGGTGACGGCGGCGGACCCGGCGCTTCTCGGCGCGGCCCTCCTTGTCTACCTCCTCTCGTGGCCGGTCCGCGGGCGCCGGTACGCCGACGTGCTCGCGGCGATGGGACGACGCTGCCGAATCGGGTTCCTCACGGCGGCGGTGTTTGCGAGCCAGACCGCGAACCTGATCGTCCCCGCGCGGGCCGGCGACGGGGTCCGCGCGTACCTGCTCAAGGAGCGTCGGGACGTGCCGTACCCGACGGGGGTCGCGTCGCTCGCGGTCGAGCGCGCGTTCGACCTCGTGGCGATCGGCGCCCTCGGGGGCGTCGCGCTCGGGGCTCTGCTCCTGACCGGTCGGTCGCCCGGATCGGGCGAGTCGGTCGGCGCCGTCGCGCCGTCGACCGCGCTCGCGGCCGCGGCCGGTATCGCCGTCAGCGCCGCAGTCCTCTCGGTCGCGGCCGTCGCGGTCGCTCGGAGCGACCGGCGGTTCGGCCCGGCGCTCCGCGCTCGGATCGCGCGGCCGCGTCTCTCGCAGGCCGTCGACGCCGCCGTCCGATTCGGCTCGTCGGTTCGGGTCGTCGCCGCCGACCCTCGACGTCTCGGTGCGGTGTTCCTCTGGAGCGTCGTCGTCTGGGCGCTCGACGTTCTCACCGCCGTCCTCGTGCTCGCCGCGCTCACTGGCGGGATCGGGGGGTTCGTCGGGCCGCCGGCGCTGCTCGTCGTGGGAACCCTCGCGGTCAGCGTCGGCAACCTCGCGAAGGTGCTCCCGCTCTCGCAGGGCGGGATCGGGCTGTACGAGGCGGCGTTCACCGGTCTTGTCGTGAGCGCGACGGGGCTGCCCGTCGAGACGGCGCTCGCGGCGGCGATCCTCGACCACGCGCTGAAGAACGCCGTCACGCTCGCCGGCGGTGGAGTCGCGGCGCTCGCGCTCGGTCTCTCGCCGACGGCCGGTCCCTCGGGGGACGGTGAGCCGACCCCCTCGGTACAGACCGACGGAGGGAGCGTCGCCGACGATTCGTCAACGAACGCCGACGGTGAGTGCCAATCGTCGAACCGCGGACCGCCAAGTTTTTAGGCCGCCCTAAAAAATCGGTGTATGGAAAAACGCCGCGCAGTAGACGCGAGCGGGGACATCTGCGTGATCGTCCCCACGATCCGCGAGTACGAGTGCCTCCGCGAGTACGTCGCGAACGCCCGAGAGCACGGGTTTGACGTCTCCCGGCTCCACTTCGTGCTCGTCACCGAGGACTTCTGTGACGTCGAGGAGATGCGCGCGATGCTCGACGACCTCGACGTCTCGGGCGAGGTATTTGATGGCAGCCGGCGCGAAGAGTGGTACGAGGCCAACGGAATCGCGGAGTACGGCCACGTCGTCCCGGCCGCGAGCCACGCCGAGACGAGTTTCGGGCTCCTCTACATGTGGGCCGACGACGACTTCGAGTACGGCCTCTTTATCGACGACGACACGCTCCCGCACGACGACGAGGACTACTTCGGGCGTCACATGGAGAACCTCGCGTTCGAGGGGGAGATCGAGCGTGTCAGTTCGGACGAGAACTGGGTCAACGTCCTCTACCAGAACGCCGACGAGCACGGGCTCTATCCGCGCGGCTACCCGTACTCGGCGATGGACGAGACGGTCGAGACGGACTCGGTCGAGATCGAGGCCGGCGAGGTCGTCGCCTCGCAGGGGCTGTGGACGAACGTCCCCGACCTCGACGCGGTCCGGATCCTGATGGACGGCGACTTGGAGGGACAGGCGCAGACGCGGACGACGACCGACGACTTCGGGGGCGACTTCGTCGCCTCTCGCGGCGACTACCTCACCGTCTGCTCGATGAACCTCGCGTTCCGCCGAGAGGTGATCCCCGCGTTCTACCAGCTGCCGATGGACGACAACGAGTGGGACGTGGGTCGCTTCGACGACATCTGGTCGGGCCTCTTCCTCAAACGGGCCTGCGACGTGCTCGGCAAGCGGATCTACAACGGCGGCCCGCTCTGTGAACACAACAAGGCCGCGCGCTCGACCTTCGACGACCTCGCGAACGAGGTGGCGGGGCTGGAGCTGAACGAGCACGTCTGGGAGGTGATCGACGGAGCGGGCGGAGACGCCGACTCGTACGCGGCGGTCTTCGACGAGATGGCCGACGCGCTCGCCGAGGGCGACTTCTCTGAGTGGAACAACGGCGCGTTCCTCAACCACTGCGGCGAGTACATGCGCGACTGGCTCGACTGTCTCGACGCGATCCGTCGGACGCCGGCGGTCGCGGACGACTGAACCGACACCACTAAAAGCATTTAGGTTAGCCTAAAACACATGACCGAACATCTATCAGACGACGTGAACCGCCGACGGTTCCTTGCGGCGACCGGGGGCCTCGGCGTCGTCGGTTTCGCTGGGTGCATGGGAGAGGATAACGACGGCGAGAGCGGCAACGGAACTGACGGCGACGACGCCGGATCTTCGGTCGGACAGATCGGTTCCGGCCGCGAGGGCCGCGACGCTCCCGGCGGCACTCCGATGGCCGAGATGCCCGACTTGGAAGGCGAGCTCACGGTCTACTCCGGCCGCGGCGAGTTCCTCGTCGGCGAGCTCGTCGGGTACATCGAGGACCTGTACGACGACTTCGACCTGACGGTCCGATACGGCGGCGCCACCGACCTCGTGAATCAGATCGCCAACGAGGGCGAGGGGTCACCGGCAGACGTGTTCTACTCCGTCAATGCGGGCTCGCTGGGGGCGCTGGCCGACGCGGGGCGCACGCAGGCGCTCTCCTCGGAGATCACCGACCTGGTTCGGTCGGAGTTCACCACCGAGCAGTGGATCGGCACCTCGGGCCGCGCGCGCACCGTCCCGTACAACACCGAGGCGTTCTCCGAATCGGAGCTTCCCGACGACATCATGGCGTACCCCGAAGAGTTCGACGGCGACCTCGGCTGGGCGCCCTCCTACGGCTCCTGTCAGGCGTTCGTCACCGCGATGCGGCTCATCGAGGGCGAGGAGGCCACCCGCGAGTGGCTCGAAGCCGTCGTCGAGTCGGGAATCACTCCGTACAACAACGAGTTCGCTACCTGTCAAGGGATCGCCGACGGTGAGATCGACGCGGCGTTCACGAACCACTACTACATCCAGCGCGTCCTCGACGGCAACCCCGAGGCGTCGATCGGCACGGCGTTCACCAGCGGCGACGCCGGCGCGGTGTTCAACGTCGCCGGCGCCGCGGTCGTCGACACGGCGAGCGACGCGACGCTCGCGGAGAACTTCGTCCGCCACCTGCTGTCGTCCGAGGCGCAGGACTACTTCGCCCGGTCGACGTTCGAGTACCCGCTCATCCCCGACGTCGAGCCGGTCGGGGACCTGCCGACGATCGACGAACTCGACGTCCCCGACATCGACCTGGCGGAGCTGTCCGACCTCGAAACGACCATCGACCTCATGCGCGACGCCGGCGTCGAGGTCTAGGTCCTTCCCCCACCGACTCCCGTGTCGTCCCGTTCGGACTCCGCTGACCCGCGCCCGTTCGCACGCCGACTCGCGAGCCGCGGCCGCGCCCGGATCGCTCGCGCGGACCGTTTCACGCTCGCGGCCACCCTCGTCGCCGTCGCGACCGGTGTCCTCACCTTCGCCATCGCCGCGACGCTGTTCCGGTATCACTCCGTCAACCACGACGAGGGGGTGTACCTCATGCAGGCCGCGATGCTGCTCTCCGGTCAGCTCGAGATCCACGCGGGCGAGCTGGCCGACGCCGTCCACCCGTGGTTCTTCATCGAGGACGACGGCCGGCTCTACCCGAAGTACAACCCCGTCCCCGCCGCGATGTACGCGGTCTCGATGTGGCTGTTCGACGAGCCGCGGGTGACGCTCGCGGTCGTCGCCGCCGGCAACGCGGCGCTCGTGTCCCTGCTCGGCGGGACGATGTTCGACCGACGGGTCGGCCTCGCGGCCGCGGTCCTCTTCGCGGCCTCCCCGCTGGCGCTCATCACCTCTTCCGTGTTCCTCCCGTACGCGCCGACGACGTTCCTCAACCTCTGTTTCGCGGTCGCGTACCTCCGGGGGGTCCGCGATCGGTCGCTCGCGCTCGCCGGGCTCGCGGGCGTCGCGATCGGGCTCGCCTTCTTCGCCCGGCCGTTCACCGCGGTGCTGTTCGCGGCGCCGTTCATCCTGCACGCGCTCGGTCGGGTGGTCGTCGCGGTTCGGGACGTCGGGATTCCGTCGCTTCCGTTCCCCGGTCCGATCCGCCGCCACGGGCTCACGGCGCTCTTTGGTATTCTCTTCGTCGGGGTCACCCTCGCGTACAACCTCCGGGTCACCGGCTCGCCCCTCACCTTCCCGTACGAGGCGTTCGCGCCGATGGACGGCCCCGGCTTCGGCGAGCGCCGGATTTTGGGACACACCGAGGAGTACACGCCCGAACTGGCGCTCCGCTCGAACGGATACGCGCTGTGGTACCTCGTCACACGCTGGGTCGTCGCCGGGCCGCTCGGCACGCTGCTCGCGCTCGCGGGCGGCGGGTTGGCCGCGCGGCGGTGGCTGTCCGGGCGGCGCGCGCTCGGCGGTGGCGTCGGGGACGACGCGGAGGACGCGGACGACGCGGACGCCCGCCGGTTCGAGCGCACCGCGGGGGTCCTCCTCGTCGGCGTCGTCGTCTCAGTCGTTGTCGGGAACCTCTTCTTCTGGGGATCGAACAACCTCCTCGCGACCTTCTCGGACCCGACCGACGGACTGGTCGCCGGGTTCGGGCCGTTCTACCACTTCGACCTCCTCGTCCCGCTGTCGATATTCGGGGGCGTCGCCGTCGTCTCCGGGTGGCGGGGGCTCTCCCGGCTCCGCGCGCGGCTCGCGGCTCGGGCCACCCCGCGAGCGGGTCGCGCGGCGGTCGTCGCGGTCGCGGTCCTCGCGCTCCTCGGCGGAGCGCTCGGCGCCGCCGCCGCCGTCGAGGCGCCGCTCGACCGGCACGCGGCCCACGCCGACAAGTACGAGACGGCCTACGAGCCGATCGAGTCGACCGAGTTCGACGACGATCTCGTGTTCATTCCGACGCCGTACGGCGAGTGGCAGAACCACCCGTTCCAGGCGCTCCGGAACGACCCCGGACTCGACGGGGAGGCCGTGTACGCGCTCGACCGCGACCCGGCCGAGGACTTCGCGGTGATCGACGCGTACCCCGACCGCGAGCTCCACCGGTACGCGTATCAGGGGGAGTGGACGCCGGATCCGACCCAACACGTCGCCCCGAAGCTCGAGCCGCTCGACGTTCGGGCGGGCTCGCGGGTCGAGGCGACGACGACCGTCGGCGTCCCCGAGCGCGTCGAGAGCGCGCGGGTTCGGGTGGAGACCGTGCGTGGCGCTGGTGGGGAGGAAACTGCGGGCGACGACTTCGCCCGCCACGTGGTGACTGATCCCGAGGGGTCGCTGTCGGTCGACTGGTCGATCGGTCCCGACGGCGCGCGGCTGGCCGGCGCGCCGAACGCGACCGTCCCGATCGACCCCGAGGGCGACGAGATCATCGTGACGGTGACGCTCGTCGATCCGACGGGCGCGACGTTCACCTATCGGCAGGAGGCGGCGGTTCGGGCCGCGGATGAGGACGTTGCGGATGGCGGTGCCGAGGGCGACCGCGTCGAGGTCGTCTGGCCCCCGGAGCGCTCGGTGTGCCGGCTGGTCACCGAGTGCGGCACCGAGGGGACGTACCTCCCTGAGAACCCGGACGCCCACGCCGAGTGGGTGGTCTTCGAGACGGACGCCGAAGGCGTCGAAGATCGGTGACGCGCTGGCGGTTGTTTATAAGTGGTTGAACGTGGATCCGCGGTAACGACTTCCAAAGCCCCAGCCGCTCGCTTATAAGCAGTTGCCGACGGATCGACGGTGAACACCTCCAAAGCCCCAGCTGTGAGGCCGGCGCACGCTCGTTGCGCTCCTCGCTCAGTCGCTTTGCTCCTTCGCTGCGGTGCTTCCATCGCCTGCGCCGGCCTCACAGCTGCCCCTTTGAGTCCCACCCGACCGCACCGCCCCGCACCTCACGCCTCCCCAGCCTCGTCAGTCGCCCTCCGCGTTGCTCCGGGCGACTGACTCCCTCGCGGGCTCCGAGCGGCCGCCAGCGGCGGCCGCTCGGAGGCGCGCCACCGCCTCGTCTACTTATAAATAGTCGACGCCGGTAGTCCGCGTTACCGTAAAAAGCCCTTCTCGCCTTCTGGGCCGCTCAGCGCTCAGAACCGTCGCAGCCGCTCTTCGAGACAGACGGTCACGATCGACTTCGCGATGGCGGCACCGCCCTCGATCGGGTCGAGCTTCGTCTCGCCCAGTCGCTCGGCGTACTCGATCGGCTCCTCGCGCACGTCGTAGCCGCGCATCAATGGGCGGATCAGCAGCTCGGCGGAGAGGCCCGTGTTCTCGGTCCACCCGATATCCTGCACGACCTCGCGGCGGTATGCGCGCATCCCGGTCGTCGTGTCGTGGACTCGCTCGCCCATCAGGAGAGATGCGAGCGCCGCGAACGACTGGTTCCCGAACCGGTTGAACGCCGGCATCGACTTCGCGCCGTGGTAGAGCCGGTCGCCGCTGACCACGTCGGCGCCGTCGTTGATCGCGTCGAGGAAGTCGGGCAGCCGGTCCATCGGGTAGGTGTCGTCGCAGTCGGTCGTGACGACGACCGGACGGTCCGGCGTCAGGACGGCCTCCCGGACGGCGACCCCGTACCCCTGGGGCTCCTGCTCGATGACGGTCGCGCCGTGCTCGCGGGCGATCTCCGGGGTCCGGTCCGAGGAGCCGTCGACGCAGACGACCTCGGCGCGCCCGTCCGTGACGCGCTCGATGTCGTCGAGGACGGTGCCAATCGCCTCCTCCTCGTTGTACGTCCCCATGACGACGCTCAGGTCGTCGAAGGTGTACTCCGCGTCGTCCGTTTCCTCGGGGGCGTCGCCGGTCTCCGCGGTCGCGTCGACGTCGACGGAGTCGGCTCCGTCGCTCGCCTCGTCGTCGGGCGCCGTGATCGAACTCATTACCTCCGACGAGCCGCCCCACCCACTTGAGTTTTTAGGTTCACCTAAAGCGGCTGTGAGAGCTGCTCTCGAACGTCATCGGCGACGCGCAGCGCGAGCGCGGCGATCGTCAGCGTGGGGTTCATCGCGCCGCTCGTGGGGAAGACGCCGCTGGAGGCGATCCAGCAGTTATCGAGGTCGTGGGTCCGGCAATCGGCGTCGACGACGCCCGCGTCGGGGTCCGCGCTCATCCGGGTCGTCCCCATGTGGTGGAAGGCGGGGCCGGTCGCGTCGGGGCCGGCGACCCACTCGATCTCGGCGCCCAGCTCTTCGAGGACCGACCGCTGGATCTCGTTGGCGCGCTCGATCGTCCGGAGCGCGCGGTCGCCGACGCTCCAATGAATGTCGGGAACCGGATTACCGTGGTCGTCGGTGCGGTCGGGATCGAGGGTCACGTAGCTGTCCGACCGGGGAAGCTGTTCGACCAGTCCGCCCATCGCCACGTGGGTGCCGTAGCCGTCGCGGAGCCGGTCTACGAGGTCGTCGCCCCAGTCGTTGCCGGTCAGCGCCATCTCGACCGGCGAGGGGCCGGCGTAGTTGAAGAACTCCAGCTTGAACGGGCCGATATCCTCGTCCGCTTCGTCGTAGAACTGGTCGCACGCGCTGGTGTAGAACCCGACGTGGTTCTGTCGGGTCGGCTCGTCGAGGGTGCCGCCGACGCCCGCGAACAGGTGGTCCATGAAGAACTTCCCGACCGTCCCGCTGGAGTTAGCGAGCCCGTCGGGGTACTCTTCCGACTCGGAGAGCAGCAGGAGCCGCGGCGTCTCCACCCCGCCGCAGGCGACGACGAAGGCGTCGGCGGTCTGCCGGTGCTCCTCGCCGTCGGGCGTCGCGTACACCGCGGCGGTGACGCGGTCGGCGTCGTGTTCGAGCCGCTGGACTGCCGCGCGGTCGATGACGTTCGCGCCCTTCTCTTCCGCGCGATCGACGTGAACCGTGGCGTCGTACTTCGCCCCGGCCGGACAGACGGGCTGGCACGTGCCGTAGCCGACGCAGGCGGACCGGCCGTCGTACGTCTCGGAGTTGCGCGCGTTCGGCACCGAGTGCATGTCGATCCCCAGCTCCTCGCAGGCCTCCGCGAACAGCGAGTCGCTGTAGGAGGGCTCGAACGCGGGCATCGGGTGCGGCTCCTCGCGCGGCGGCGCGTAGGGATTATCGGAGGCGCCCGCGACGCCCAGCTCGCGTTCGGCCTCGGCGTAGTACGATCGGAGGTCGCCGTAGTCGATCGGCCAGTCCGGGCCGACGCCGCGCTCGGTCTTGGAGTTAAAATCGTCCTCGTGGAGCCGCATCACCATCCCCTGCCAGTGGAGCGTTGACCCGCCGATCCCCTTGACGCGGGCGTGGTTCAGCGGGTAGAACCACTCGCCGGAGTTGCTGTGTGCGTCCCGCTCGCCGCCCACGTCCCAGACGTCGGGTCGGTCGTAGCTCGGGCGGATCGCCCGCTCCTGTCGCGTGAGCCGGTCCGTGGGGTCGAACCGCGGGCCGGCGTCGAGGACGACCACCTCGCGGTCGGCGGCCAGCCGGTCCGCGACGAGCGCGCCCGCCGGCCCCGAGCCCACCACGCAGACGTCCGCGTTCGCCACGGGTGAGCGGTCGCCGTCCCGGCTTGCGTCTCCGGCGCTCATCGCGGCCCCTGTCGGTAGCTCTCGGTCCCGCCGGGGTGGCCCTGCGGGTTCTCCAGTCCGACCAGCTCGCCGCCGGTCGGCGAGGCATACAGCGCGAGCAGGAGCTCGTTGACGACGTGGTAGCGCACCCGCTCGGCGAGGGTTCCGTCGGAGTCCTCGTCGGCGGTGTCGGCGCCGACCTCGCGGAGGAGCCGGTCTCGGTCGTCCTCGGAGAGTTCGGCGACCGGCGCTCCGTACCACGACCGGGCCGCGTCGTCGAGTTCGCCGACCGTCGTTCGCACTCCCGTCGCGTGGGCCGATCCGTCGAGCCGCCCGTCGAGGAATCGGTCGACGAACGCCTCGACCCCCTCGACCTCGCTGGGGTAGAGGACCGTCGCGAACGCGGTCATCGCCGCGCGAACGGTCTCGTCGTCGGGGAGCGCGTCTCCGTCCCCGCCGTCATCCCCTTCGCCGTCCGCTCTCCCGGCGTCGTCGCGGTCGGCGTCGGCGCGATCGGGTCCGTCGCCCGACCGGCGAGCGGCCAAGGCGACGCCGCCGGTCGCGCCGACGGCGGCCAGCGCGGCCACCGCGTCGCGCCGCGTCAGTTCCATGTCTGATTTAGGCTTCCCTAAACTATTATATCCATCGGACCAGATCGGCGACCGGATCGTAACTGCTAACGGTCGGTGCGGCCGACTTCCACCAAGACCCGCCCTTTCCGGACCATGAGCTGGACACGCCGGATCCGCGATATCCTGACAGACGGCGACGGCCGATTACCGGTGGGGCTGACGCTGCTCTCGGCCGCCATCGCCGGCACGCTGGTGTTCCCGCTGGCGTGGCTGGTGATCGAGGCGGTCACCGTCGAGCGGTCGCGGGCGATGGACCTGTTGTTCAGCGCGGGAACCGCCGAGGTGCTGGCGAACAGCCTGCTGCTGATGGGCGGCGTCACCGCGTTTTCGATCCTGCTGGGCGTTCCACTGGCGTACCTGACGGCGCGGACCGACCTCCCCTTCCGTCGGTTCTGGTCGATCGCGGTCGCGCTCCCGCTCGTCGTGCCGAGCTACGTCGGCGCGTTCTCCTTCGTCTCCGCGTTCGGTCCCCGCGGCGAGTTCCACGACCTGCTCGCGCCGCTGGGGATCGAGCGGCTCCCCGAGATCTACGGGCTCCCGGGAACGGTCCTCGTCATCACTCTCTACACGTACCCGTACGTCTACCTGACCACTCGCGCCGCGCTCCTCTCGCTCGACACGACGCTGATCGAGGCGGCGCGGACGCTGAACCACGGTCGGCTCGAGGCGTTCCGCCGCGTGACGCTTCCCGTGATCCGCCCGGCGATCGCCGCCGGGTCGCTGCTGGCGGCGCTGTACGCGGTGTCCGACTTCGGGACGCCGACGATCATGCGGCTCCCCGTGTTCACCCGCCAGATCTACGTCGAGTACAACTCCTTCGGCCGGGACTACGCCGCCCTCCTCTCGCTGCAGCTGCTCGCCGTGGTGCTCGTCGTGCTCGCGCTGGAGTGGTTCGTCCGGTCCGACCGCTCCGCCCACGGCGACGACGCGGGAAACACCGACCGGCTCGTCGGACTGGGGCGGTGGCGCTGGCCGGCGACGCTCCTGCCGGCGTCGGTGTCCGCGGTCGCGCTGCTCGTTCCCCTCTGGATCCTCCTCCTGTGGCTCGTCCGCACCGACACCGGTCGCCGCCCCTCGATGGCGTTCGAGTGGGTGCAGGCGCTCAACTCGGTGTCGGTCGCCGCGGCGGCCGCGGTCGTCGCCGCGCTGGCGGCGCTCCCGGTCGCGTACTTCGCCGCGAACCACGACTCACCGCTGTCGACGCTGTTCGAGCGCACGACGTACGTCGGGTTCGCGGTCCCCGGAATCGTGTTGGCGCTCGCGTTGGTCTACTTCGGGTCGAGCTACCTCCCGTGGCTCTACCAGACGCTCCCCCTGCTGGTGTTCGCGTACGTCGTCCGGTTCCTGCCGCAGGTCGTCGGGTCGACGCGGACCTCGATCCTGGGCGTCGACCCGCGGCTGGTCGAGGCGAGCCGAGCGCTCGGCGAGTCGTCGATGGGGGCGTTCCGGCGCGTGACGTTCCCCTTAGTGCGGTCCGGGATCGTCGCCGGCGCCGCCCTCGTGTTCCTCACGACGATGAAGGAGCTCCCGGTCACGCTCATTCTCCGCCCCTCCAACTTCGAGACGATCGTCACGCAGATCTGGCGCGCACAAGAGTCCGGGCTCTACCAGTACGCGGTCGTCCCCACCCTCCTCCTCCTCGTCATCTCCGGGCTCTCGATGGTCGTCATGCTCGCACAGGAGGGCGGCGAGGACGGACTATAAAGTGGTAGAGGATCCGGCGTCATAGAGCGATTTGTCCTCGCTCAGTCTGATTGTCACCGATCGATCTGCTGTGCGGTGGCGCGTGCCTCCGAGCGCCCGAAGGGCGTGAGGAGCACGCGCGAGGGAGTCGCTGGCGCCATCGGCGCCAGCGACGAGGCTGGGGAGGCGTGAGGCTGTACGGTGCGGTCGGGTGGGACTCAAAGGGGCAGTCTCCGGCGGCGAAGCCGCCGGCTGCCAGAGGCGCGAAGCGCCTCGCTGTCACCGGCGCTATGCGCCGGTTTCAAGCGAGAGCTTCGCTCTCGCCCTGCCGCGAGGACGAAGCACGGCGCAGCAAGCACCACAGCGAGCAACGCGAGCGAGGAGCGTGGTTCGAAACGGCGAAGCCGTTTCGTCATCACGAGACGCCTTCGGCGTCTCGAACGACAGCAAGTCGCGCGAGTCCTCGCGGCTGGGGCTTTGGAGGTACTCACCGCCGCTCTGTCAGCGATCGCTTTTAAGCGATCGACTATCGATCCGCCCTCCTTCACGTCCCGATTCCACACGTACTTACCCGACTCCGCCCCAGCGGATCGACATGGACCTCACCGATTCGACCGCACTCGTCACCGGCGGCGCGGGGCTCGTCGGGAGCCACCTCGCCGCGCGGCTCCTCGATCGCGGCGCGACCGTCCGCGTCGCCGACGACCTCTCGAAGGGCGACCGCGAGCGCGTCCCGGACGGCGCCGAGTTTATCGAGGCCGACCTCACCGATCCCGACGATGTCGCAGAGGCGGTCACCGACGACCTCGATGTCGTCTTCCACTTCGCCGCGTACACCGACACGAACTACGACGACGACCGGGAGCTGTTCGAGGACAACACGGCGATGACGTACAATGTCTTAGAACGGATGCACGAGGTCGGCGTCGACCGGCTCGCCTTCACCTCCTCCTCGACGGTGTACGGCGAGGCGCCCCGGCCGACGCCGGAGGACTACGGGCCCCTCGAACCCATCTCCATCTACGGCTCCTCGAAGCTCGCCGACGAGGCGCTGATCTCGACGCACGCCCACTCGTACGGCGTCCGGTCGTGGGTGTTCCGCTTCGCGAACATCGTCGGCCCGCACCAGCGGGGGAACGTGATCCCGGACTTCATCCAGAAGCTCGACGCCGACCCGAGCGAGCTCGAGATCCTCGGCGACGGCCGCCAGGAGAAGTCGTACATGCACGTCTCGGAGTGCGTCGACGCTATCCAGCACGTCGTCGAGCACGCCGACGAGGACCTGAACGTGTATAACCTCGGGACGGAGACGACCACCTCTGTCACCGATATCGCCGATATCGTCAGCGACGAACTCGGTGTCGACCCCGAGTACGATTACACCGGCGGCGACCGCGGCTGGACCGGCGACGTGCCGAAGATGCGCCTGTCGATCGAGAAGCTCGCCGACCTCGGCTGGGAGCCGTCGATCGAGAGCGACGAGGCCGTGCGGCGCAGCGCGCGGGAGCTTATCGACGAGATCGTCTCGTAAGTAGTGGCAGACGGACGCTGTGACATCCCTAATTGCCGTTCAGAGTGATTATTTATAAATCGCTGATTGCGGTCGACCGTGGTCGCCTCCGAAGACCTAGCCGTTCGCTTATAAATGGTCGTCAACAGATCGGCGGCGAACACCTCCAAAGCCCCAGCCGGGAGGCGGGCGCACGCTCGTTGCGCGCTTCAGTCGCTCGCTCCGCTCGCTCCTTCCAGTGCTTACGTCGTCATCAGAACGCGGAGCGTTCTGATTGGCTCACGAGAGCGAAGCTCTCGTGAACGCCTGCACCCGCCTCCCGGCTGCCCTTTGTGTCCCGCCCCGAACTGCTCCGCACAGCACCTCACACCTCCCCAGCCTCGTCAGTCGCCTCCGCTTCGCTCCGGCGACCTCGCGCGTGCTGACTCGCGGCCGCCGAGGGCGGCCGCTCGCAGGCACGCGCCACCGCAGTCCTGAGTGTCTCAATTTTGTCCCTTCGATCCCACGTCTCGCCCGCCGAGCCGCTTCGGAAGGGCCTTTTAACCCGCCCGTCGAACGGACGGTATGTTCAGGCAGTTCCGGTCGGAGGTGGCCGACGCGCTCGGCGAGGCGCTCGCCTCGCTGGACCTCCCGACCGACGACCTCGGCATCGAACGCCCGCCCGACGATATGGACGCGACGCTCGCCTCCAGCGTCGCCTTCCGACTCGCGGGCGAGGTCGGCGACGCGCCCCCGAACGTGGCCGCGACGGTCGCCGACGCGGTCGATATCGACGGGTACGACTACCTCAACGCGGTCGACACCGCCGGCCCGTACGTCAACTTCCACGCGGGCGAGCGCTACCTCGCCGACACGCTCGACGCGGCCGCCCCCGACGCGGACTACGGCGCGCTCCCCGACCGGGACACCTCGGTCGTCGTCGAGCACACGAGCGCGAACCCGACCGGCCCGGTCCACGTCGGCCGCGCGCGCAACCCGATCGTCGGCGACGCGGTCGCGAACCTCATGGAGTACGCGGGCTACGACGTGGACCGCCACTACTACGTCAACGACGCGGGCCGCCAGATGGCGGTGTTCACGTGGGCGTACGAGCGGTTCGACGAGTCGGACTTGGCGGAGGACCCCGCCCGCGACCGCGCCGAGTACGACCTCGTGCGCTACTACCGCAAGGGGAATTCCTACTTGGAGGAGGCCGACCCCGAGGCCGTTGAGACCGCGGAAGACGAAATCGCCGCGATCCTCCAGGGCCTCGAAGCCGGCGACGAGGAGACGTACGAGCGCGTCGGCGAGGTCGTCGACACGGTCCTCGGCGGGATGAAGGACTGTCTCGCCCGCCTGCCCGCCGAGTTCGACGAGTTCGTCAAGGAGACGCGGTTCATGCGCGACGGCTCGACCGACGACATCGCGGCGCGGCTCAAGGAGACAGACCACGCTGTCTACGAGGAGGACGCGTGGCAGCTGGAGCTCGACGACTGGGGGATCGATAAGAACCTCGTCTTCCTGCGCTCCGACGACACCAGCCTCTACACCACCCGCGACCTGGCGCACCACGAGTGGAAGTTCGCGAACTACGACCGCGCCGTCACCGTGCTCGGCGAGGACCACAAGCTGCAGGCCGACCAGCTCGACGCGACCCTCGAACTCCTCGGCAACGACACCGACCGGCTCGGGCACGTCATCTACTCGTACGTCAACCTCCCGGACGGGAAGATGTCCACCCGAAAGGGGACCGGCGTGATGCTCGACGACCTCCTCGACGAGGCGATCGACCGCGCCCGCGAGGCGGTCGAGACCCGGATGAACGACCGGATCCGCGACGACGACCTCACCGAGGCGGACGTGGAGCGCATCGCCCACGAGGTCGGGATCGGCGCGGTCCGGTACGACATCGTCTCGAAGCAGCCCGCGAAGGCGATCACCTTCGACTGGGAGGACGCGCTCGACTTCGAGGGGCAGTCCGCCCCGTTCGTCCAGTACGTCCACGCGCGCTGTTGCGGGATCTTGGACGAGGCGGCCGACGCCGGGGTCGAGGTGCCGGGCGTGACGGCGGACGCCGAGGGGGTCGTCGACGTCGACGCTCTCGACGTCGACGCGTCGACGCTTGAGACCGAGGCGGCCCGCGACCTCCTCCGCGAGGTTGCTCGCTTCCCCGCTGCCATCGAGTCGGCGGCGGACGACTTGGAGCCGCACACGATCGCCACGTTCACCCGCGAGTTCGCCGACGCGTACAACGCTTTTTATCGGGAGTGTCCGGTCGTGACCGCCGAGGACGAAGATCTGCGGGCCGCTCGCGTCGCGCTCGTCGCGGCCGCGAAGCACACGATGGCGAACGCCCTCGACGTGCTCGGGGTCGAGGCGCCCGACTCGATGTAGGATCGGGGCGACGATTGGTTCGGTCGTTCGGTTTTGTTCGATCGGGGTGTTGGCGGCGGATCGATGATGACCATCGCCAAAGGCCAAACCGCTCGCTTATAAATAGTTGATCGCAGATCGACGGTGACCACCGCCAAAGCCCCAGCCGCGAGGCGCTTCGCGCCTCTGGCAGCCGGCGGCGAAGCCGCCGGCGACTGCCCCTTTGAGTTCCACCCGACCGCACAGCACCTCACACCTCCCCAGCCTCGCGGCTCACGGCTCGCGGCTCCGCCGCTCGCGTTCGCCGCGTCCCTCGCGCGGCGCTCCTCGCGGCCGTCAGAGACGACCGCTCGGAGGCGCGCGCCACCGCATCTCATTTATAAACGACCCTGCGATCGACCGCCCGTGTGACGCGGTACCGTCGCGCTGGCCGGGAGGTCAAAGCTTACTTACCCGCACGCCGCCGTATTTAGGGTAATGAGTAGCGACGCCCAAGAGGCGAGCGACGACCGGCGGAAATACGAATTCCGCAAGGTCATCGAGGAGCTCCGCGACTTCGAGGGCTCCGGCACGCAGCTCGTCACCATCTACATCCCCGAGGATCGGCAGATCTCCGACGTGGTCGCCCACGTCACGCAGGAACACAGCGAGGCGTCCAACATCAAGTCCAAGCAGACGCGGACGGCGGTTCAGGACGCGCTGACATCGATCAAAGACCGCCTCCGCTACTACGACACCTTTCCGCCGGAGAACGGGATGGTGATCTTCTCGGGTGCCATCGACGCCGGCGGCGGCCAGACAGACATGGTCACGCGGACGCTGGAGTCGCCCCCGCAGCCCGTTGAGTCGTTCCGCTACCACTGCGACTCCGAGTTCCTCACCGAGCCGCTCGAACACATGCTGGAGGACTCCGGGCTCTTCGGGCTCATCGTCTTAGACCGCCGTGAGGCCAACGTCGGCTGGCTGAAGGGCAAGCGGGTCGAACCCGTCAAGTCCGCCTCCTCGCTCGTCCCCGGCAAACAGCGGAAGGGGGGGCAGTCCGCACAGCGGTTCGCCCGCCTCCGCCTCGAAGCGATCGACAACTTCTACCAGGAGGTCGCGGGGATGGCCGACGACCTCTTCGTCGATAAGCGCCACGAGCTCGACGGCATCCTCGTCGGCGGTCCCTCGCCGACAAAAGACGAGTTCCTCGACGGCGACTACCTCCACCACGAGCTGCAGGACAAGGTGCTCGGCAAGTTCGACGTGGCGTACACCGACGAGTCCGGGCTGAAGGACCTCGTCGACAACGCCAGCGAGGCGCTCGCCGATCAGGAGATCGTCGAGGACAAGCGCCACATGGAGGAGTTCTTCGAGAACCTCAACACCGGCGACGAGGCCACGTACGGGTTCGACCAGACCCGCCGAAACCTGATCATGGGCTCGGTCGACCGCCTCCTCATCTCCGAGGACCTCCGGTCCGACGTGGTCGTCTACGAGTGCCCGAACGGCCACGAGGAGTACGAGGTGATCGACGCACGACACTCGACCCCGGACCACGAGTGCGCCGAGTGCGGCGAGGAGGCCGACGTCGACGAGCGCGAGGACGTGATCGAACACCTGATGGCGATTGCCGAACAGCGCGGCACCGACACCAAGTTCATCTCGACCGACTTCGAGAAGGGCGAACAGCTGCTCGACGCGTTCGGCGGAATCGCAGGAATCCTGCGCTACTCGACCGGCGTCTGATCCGGCGAGTCAGCGTTCGGTTTTTCTCGGCCTACTGATCCGGCTCCACGGGCGCCGCCGCGATCTCCAGACACGCGCACGCGTCCGTCTCGGGGTCGAAGCAGTCCGGACACTCCGGCTGCCGGTCGATGATCGTGTCGAGCCGCTCGGCGACGGTGTCGTCGATGACCGCCTCCAGCTCGCGGGCCTCGTCGCGGAACTCCTCGACCGCGAGCACGTTCGCGAGGAAGCGCTCGATGATACAGTAGGTCTGGAGCGCGTCGCGCGCCCGCACGATCCCGTCGTCGGTGAGCCGGACCCCCTTGTACTTCTCGTGTTCTGCGAGCCCGCGCTCCTCGAGCTTCCCGATCATCTCGTTGGCGCTCGCCGGGCTGACGCCGAGCGAGTCGGCGATCGACCCGGTGGAGGCGGGACCGTCTTCCTGCTTCTGTACGACGTATATCGTCTTGAGGTACTGGTCTGCGGTGTTCACGGCTTCCCTCCGTCGGCGCTCGTCGTCGGTTCGATCCCCCGATTCATCGTCGCTCCATGACCTCGGTTACCTCGCTGACGCCCTCAGCCTCGTCCTCGCGGATCGCGTGCAGCTCGTCCAACAGCTCCGCGCGGTCGACCGAGAACTCGGCGTCCGACTCCTCGATCGCCTGGATAAGGTCGTCGTAGAACTTGTAGGCGGTCTCCTCGTTGCACAGCTGGTCGTAAAGAACTCCGTCGAAGTCCTCCGGCTGGGTCCGCCCGTACCGCGCGCCCACGAGCTCCTCGATCTCGTCGAACGGGACGCTCTCGACGCCGAGCCCCTCGATGAGCGATTCGAGCCGCCGGCGGTGCTCGGCCGACTCGTCGGCGGCGTCCGCGAGCAGGTCCTCGATCTCCTCGTCGAGTTCGGCGTCGAGGCTCTGGTAGTGGTGGTGCGCCCGTGCCTCCACGACCTCTTCCAGCACGATCCCGATCTGTAACAACCGGGCGAGCTGGTCGTCCGAGGCGATCCGCTGGCTCACGCTCACGGCGACCACCCGTCACCGTTCGATACGACCGTACGCATACACGTCATCTCAGACGTAGTCCGACTTAAGGAGTTCCCCTCCGACGCGACGCTGGCGCTCTATATCCCGAGCCAGTCGTCGTTCCGGATCTGGTGTCCCTCCTCTCGACAGATCTTCGCCGCCTGTCGTCGGATCTGCCGCGAGGTCGGGAGCTTCTCCTTGTCGCGGATCCGGTCGACGACCCAGTCGCGGACGACGCCGATCGCCTCGTCGTCGTCGTCGGGACTGAGCCGCTGAAGCTCGAAAAAGGTCTTTTCGTAGGCGTCGTACTGCGACCCGCCCAGCTTTTCGTCCGGGAGCGTCTCGCTGAGTTCCACGATCCGCTTCATGGCCGCGGCGACCGTCGGCCGCTGTATCCGAACGCGGACGCGATCCGGGGAGTCGAACACCACGGCGTCCGTTTCGGGCACCAGCTGCTCGACGGTGTACCGCTCGTCCGACGGCCCGATATCTCGGTCTCCGATCGCCGCGACGATCTCCGCCCCCGTGGCCGGGAACTCCAGCGACTCGAGATCTGCCTCGACGTCGTCGAGATCCGCGGCGTCGATCTCCGGCTCCGGCTCGTCGCCGCGTTCCAGCTCCGCCTCGACGTCGCGCCGCCGCTGCCGGTCGTCCTCGTTGCGCGCCTGTTTCTCTCGTCCGTCCTTGTCGTCTGCCATTCCCGTACCTACGACGCTCGACCGTTTAGTCCTGTAGGTAATATGAAAATAGAATAGTCTCGAAACAATGAACGTCACAGCCTCTCGTTCGTTTCGCCTCTGCGACGATGCCGCGGAAACCCGACCGTTCCCGTCTCCACGCAAAAACTCGGAAACGGACGAACTCGGAAACCGGTCGACCGGCGACCGACGAGCCCGTTTACTGCAGGCGCTCGAAGACGAGCTCCTCGACGTCGTCGCGGAACTCGTCGACCGCGATCTCCTCTAACACGGGGACGAAGAAGCCCTCGACGAGCATGTTCCGTGCCGTCAGCGAGTCGATCGTGCGGCTCTGGAGGTAGAACAGGTCCTCGGCGTCGACCTGCCCGACCGTCGCGGAGTGGGACGCCTCGGTGTCGTGGTTGTGGATGATCAGCTTCGGCGACGCGTCGGCCTCGGCGTCGTCCGACAGCATCAGCGTGTTCTCGCGCTGGTAGCTGGAGGTGTTCCACGCGTCGTTGCCCACGTCCTGAACCCCCTCGTAGACGGAGCGGGCCACGTCGTCGAGCACGCCGCGCGTGACGAGGTCGGCCGTCGTGTGCTCGGCCTGATGCCAGACGCGGGCGTTGATGTCGAAGTGCTGGTCGTCGGTGCCGAAGAACGTCCCGACGATCTGGCTCTCGGAACCGTCGCCGTTCAGCTCGGTCTCGACGTCGGAGCGCGTCAGCTTCGACCCGAAGTTGCTCTCGATCCAGTCGACGGTCGCGTAGGCGTCCGTCACGGCGCGCTTCAGCGAGTAGGTGTACGACTCGTCGTCGAGGTTCTGGAGCGAGCCGAACTGGACGTTCGCGTTCTCGCCCGCGGCGATCTCGACGAGGTTCGAGAAGTACCGGTCGCCGTCGACGCCGTCGTCTCCCGACTCGATCGATTCGAGGATTGTCACCGACGACGACTCCTCGGCGACGACGAGCGTCTGGCTGAACAGCGAGCGGGAGTTCATCTCCGCGCGCACCGTCACGTCCTCGACGTCGACGCCTTCGGGGACGTAGACGAACGTCCCGGTCGTGAACAGCGCGACCGACAGCGCGGTGAGGTAGTTGTGCTCGGGGTCGAGCACCGAGCCGAAGTTCGCCTCGATGATGTCCCCGTACTCTTCGAACGCCTCGGTGAAGGGGAGGATGACGACCTCGTCGTCCCCGGCCGTCCGCTCCGTGGCGTCCGACTGGTTCAGGGGGTCGACCAGCGACTCGAAGTCGAGCGCCTCCAGGTCGGTCCAGCGGCGCCCCGGCGTCTGGATCACGTCCGGCAGCTCGGCCGTCTCCAGCGCCGAAAGCGCGTTTAGACGGGTCTCCAAGAGCCACTCGGGCTCGTCGCGTTCGTCGGCGATGCGTCGTACCGTGTCCTCCGAGAGGCTCTCGATTGCTTGCGTGCTCATGTTATCCGAGCGAGCCCTCCATCTCCAGTTCGACGAGCCGGTTGAGCTCGACGGCGTACTCGATGGGCAGCTCCTCCGTGATGGGCTCGATGAAGCCCGAAACGATCATCTGCTTGGCGTCGTCGTCGTCGAGGCCGCGCGACTGCAGGTAGAAGATGTCCTCGTCGCCGATCTTCCCGACGGTCGCCTCGTGGGCGACGTCGACCTTCGACTCGTTGATCTCCATGTACGGCATGGTGTCGGAGGTCGACTCGTTGTCGAACATCAGCGCGTCGCACTCGACGGCAGTCGAGGAGTTCTCTGCGCCGTCGGCGATGTGGACGAGGCCGCGGTAGTTCGTGCGGCCGCCGTCCTTCGAGATCGACTTCGACTCAATGGTCGACTTAGTGTCAGGCGCGTTGTGGTACACCTTCGCGCCCGTGTCGATGTCCTGCCCCTCGCCCGCGAAGGCGATGGTGATGTGGTTGTCGGAGGCGCCGCGCCCCTTCAGGATCGTCGAGGGGTACAGCATCGTCGCCTTCGACCCCATCGATCCCGAGATCCACTCCATGCGTCCGCCCTTCTCGGCGATGGCGCGCTTGGTGTTCAGGTTGTAGGTGTTCTTCGACCAGTTCTGCACCGTGGAGTACTGGACGTGGGCGTCCTCGCCGACGAACACTTCGACACCGCCGGAGTGGAGGTTAAAGGCCGAGTACTTCGGGGCGGAACAGCCCTCGATGTAGTGGACCTCGGAGCTCTCCTCGGCAATGATGAGCGTGTGCTCGAACTGGCCCATCCCCTCGGAGTTCATCCGGAAGTACGCCTGCACCGGCATGTCGACGGTGGTGTTCTCTGGCACGTAGACGAACGAGCCGCCGGACCAGATCGCGCCGTGGAGCGCGGCGAACTTGTTGTCGCTCGGGGGGACGCACTTCGTCATGAAGTGCTCGCGGACGATCTCCTCGTGCTCCTGGACGGCCTCGTCCATGTTACAGAAGATGACGCCCTTCTCCTCCCAGCGCTCCTGCATGTTCTGGTAGACGACCTCCGACTCGTACTGGGCGCCGACGCCGGAGAGCGCGTTCTTCTCGGCCTCCGGGATGCCCAGCTTGTCGAAGGTGTCTTTGATCTCGTCCGGGAGTTCGGTCCAGTCGTCGACGCCCGCACGGACGTCCACGTCGGGCCGAATGTACGGGATGATCTCGTCGACGTCGACCTCGCTGAGGTCCGGCTGCCCGGGCCAGTCAGTCGGCATCGGCATCTCCTGGAACTGCTCGAGCGCGCGCAGGCGCCGCTCCAGCATCCACTCCGGTTCGTCTTTGTCCTCCGAGATGACGCGGACCGTCTCCTCGGTGAGACCCTTCTCGGTCTGGAAGGCGGATTTCTCCTCCTTCTTGAACTCGAAGCGGGCCTCTGTGTCTGTCTCCTTCAGTTCGTCCTGTTGTGAGCTCATAGTATGGTGTTACGTTGTTCCGGACTTACGTGTATCGCGTGACTGGATTCGGTTACGCGGCCTCGAACGCGTCCTCGCGGACCCAGTCGTACCCCTTGTCCTCGAGCTTCTCGGCGAGCTCCGCGCCGCCGCTTTTGACGACTTCGCCGTCTAACATTACGTGGACGTGGTCGGGCTCGACGTAGTCGAGAATCCGCTGGTAGTGGGTGATCTGGAGGACGCCCGTGCCCTGCTCGTCGCGGAGCGCGTTGATCCCCTTCGAAACGTCCTGCAGCCGGTCGATGTCCAGCCCGGAGTCGATCTCGTCGAGCACCGCGACCGCGGGCTCGAGCATCGCCGCCTGCAGCACCTCGTTCTGCTTCTTCTCACCGCCGGAGAAGCCGGCGTTGAGGTACCGCTGCATGAACTTCTCGTCCATGTCGAGCAGCTCCATCTTCTCCGAGAGGATCTCCTGGAACTCGGCGACGCCGATTTCGCCGTCGTCCGCGGGACCCTCCATCGGGGAGGTCTCGTAGCCCTCGTCGTCGTCCGCGTCGGCCTCCTCCTCGTCTTCGTCCTCGAACAGTTCCTCGCGCTCGTCCGCCTTCGCGTTGAGCGCCTGTCGGAGGAAGTTCGTCATGGTGACACCCTCGATCTCCGCCGGGTACTGGAACCCGAGGAAGATACCGAGCGCGGCGCGCTCGTTGGGTTCGAGCTCCAGCAGCTCCCAGTGGTAGTCCTCGTCGTCGAGGTCGGCGTCGACATCGGTGATGTCCGCCTCGTCGAGGTGGAGGAGGATCTCGCCGCCGGTGACCTCGTACGCCGGGTGGCCGGCGATGACCTTCGCGAGCGTCGACTTGCCGGAGCCGTTCGGCCCCATCAGCGCGTGGATGTCGCCGGACTCGACCGTCAGATCGACCCCGCGAAGGATGCGTTCGCCGTCCTCTTCCGCCACTCGCGCGTGAAGATCGTTGATTTCGAGAGTTGCCATATGTATTCTCGTTGCCTCGTGTCCGTACAGTGGTCTCTCGGCGGGTTAATGGTTACGCATCTCCCCGTAGAATCTCCCGAAATCGGTAAGAATTTTTCTCGACGATCGAAAAGCGGTTTTCAGAAATCTGTTTCAGGCACGAGGACAGATCACATGAAAGAGCCGAGTCCGGTCTGCTCTTGACCGGTCTTGACCTCCTCCCACGACATGCCGAGCGCCTCGATAACGCGCTCGATCGGTCCCTGCAGGGTCTTGTCCAGCATCTTTTCCCAGTCGACCTCGAACTCGTCGGGGACCTGGTCGGCGTACTCGAAGCAGATCACGTCCGGATCGCGTTTGAACTCCCCGTACAAGTGATCGCGTTGCGGATCGAGTCCCTTCTCGTCTTCCATCCGCTGCCAGAAGTCGGGGTGGACCTTCTCGATGTAGAGCCGTTTCGGCTTCGACCCGCTGCCGAAGTTGGTGCCGAGCATGAGATTCGCGTACTTCGCCCCGCGGACCTGCGCGGTCGGCGTCTCGTAGGCGTCGAGCTTCTTGCCGATCCCCCCCGGGATCCCGATCTCGTCGAGGTCCATGTCGCCGTCGAGCACGCGCGCGATGACGTCGACGAGGTACGTTTTCACCTCCTCCATGTCCTCGTCGATGTCGTCGCCCGTCACGATCGTCTCGATGACGTTCTGCTGGACCTCCTTCGTGATCCCGGCGATGTCCGAGCGCTTGTACTCGAAGCCGGTGATGTCGATGTCGTCGACGTCTTTCCCCTCCTTCCAGATGATGTGCCCGGCGTACCGCTTCTTCTTGCCCGCCTGGAAGAACCGCCGGTAGAGCTTCTCGAACTCGATCTGGAAGCGGTGGAACTCGGCGTTGAGCTCGTCGCGCGCGAAGTCGTCGTAGCGCTCGTTGATGTGGTCCTCGATCTCGAAGGAGGTCTCGATCGCCTCCTCCTTCGACATGTCAGATAAAGAAATCATAACGCTGTCAGTATCCCCATAAGCAACTTGATAATTTAGCTCCTCGGCCGCCTCCTCGGTGAAGTCGATGACTTCCCGACCGGTCGCTGTGACGGCCGCTGCGCCCTCCTTGTCGTAGAGACGGAACCGATCCCATCCCGTCACTCCGTATAACGACTGCCCGACGAACTGGAACTTCCCGTTCCGTCCCGCGAGGAGCGTGTGATTGTCCTCGACGGTCACGCAGTAGACGCCGTCTTCGGCCTCGCTTCGGCTTCCGCTCCGGTGCATTCGAAGCGTGTTCTTCGCGTCTTCCGTGACGTAAATCCGCCAGCTCCCGCTGTCGTGATTGTAACTCGCGGTGATCCCGAGATGTGCACACAGGCGGATCACGTCGTCCCGAAGCCTCTCGCTCGACGTCGTGTACCGCCACGACCCGGTCTGCCTGTCACCGTCGCCGTCGATCAGCGTTTCCAAGAACGCGCGTTTCTGTGTCGCGTTCGCCTCGAAGACCCGATCCGGAATCCGCTTCTCGAAGCTCCCGTCACCACAGCGGTCTCGAAGGAGATTCCCGAGCAACTCCGACGTGAACTGATAGCTGCGGTCGTTGACGTGGTAGTCCAGGCCCATCCGATCGAGTAGTTGGCCGATCGTCTCGTGATCGGAAGCGCCGCCGTCGGCGACGGCGTCCTGTGAGATCTTCACCGTCGTCGCGGAGCCGCGAAGTTTGTCGCCGAACTGTTTCTCCTCGGACGTGAACACGTTCCCTTCCGTGACGTACCACGCAAGCAGTTCGAGGAAGTCGTCGCCGTCGAACGTCCGCGGGATCCACTTTCTTCCGGACTCTCGGTGAACGAAACTTGTCTCACACACTGACTCGATGTACTCGCGGTGTTCCTCGAACTCGGCCGCCGTGAACACGTAGCCGGTCTCGCCGACGTCCGCCTTCGGCACGCGTCGCGGCGTCCAACCGAGTTCGGCCGTGAACGTGTGACCGTGGACGCTCGGCCGGACCCACACCTCGTACTCGCCGTCGACGAGCTCGGTCAGGTCGACCTCTTCTACCCGTTCGCCGTCGGGCCCGTCCCAGTCGTGAGGCAGTTCGTAGTTGGTCGCCCGATCGAGGTCGCCGGCCTCGACGAAACTGTATCCGTCCTCCGTGATCCCGTTCGTCTCGTTTTTCCGGACCAGCATCCGGTGGTTCGGCGTCACCCGGAAGTCGATCTTCGAGGTCTCGATGTCGACGAGTTCGTCCCGGTAGTCCGGATACGCGTGGGTCTCCTCGACGGTCTTGACCGCCATCTCCTCCGTGTCGGGATCGAGCGAGTACACGGCGTCGCCGACCTCCAAATCCGTGATCGGCCGAACGCCGTCGGGGGTCACGACCTCGGTGTCCGGCGTGAAGCAGTTCATAATAACCTTGACAGAAGCCTGCTGTCGGTCGTACTGCTCGTAGGGCTCGGTGCCGGGGTCGTGATCGTTCCGGAGTGCCTTCTTCTCCTCGCGCTCGGTGAGGAGCTCGTCGACCATCTCGCGCATGATCCCGTCCGGCTCTTTCCGGAAGTGCGTCCCGTTGGGCGCGACGTACGTCTCGTCGTCGTACTCGGCGGGGTCGACCTTCGTTTCCGGGCCGGCGTTGATCGTCACCATGCACATCGGGTAGAGGCTCTTCAGGTCTTGGACCGTCACCATCTCCTTGACGCCCGTGATCGGGTCGAAGACGGCGCCGCCCTCGAAGTCCTCCGACTCCTGTTGGCCCTTCGTGGGAAGCGCGAACTTCCCGAACGCCTTGTGGAGGACGTACATGTCGACGGTGTCGCCGGGCGTCGGCGCGTCCTCGATCTTGCAGCCGACGAAGGTGCGCACCTCGTCCCAGAAGGCGATCACGTCCTGTTTCCGGTCGATCTCGACGCACAGCTCCACGTCGCGGATGCTGTACTCCAGTAAGCGCTCGGGGTCCTGCTCCCAGAGGTCGCCGATGTCGCCCGTGTAGCGCTCCTTGCCGACCCCCAACTCGCGCTCGCCGACCGCGTCGAGCCGGTACGACTCCAACTCGGTGAACATCGTCCGCTTGTACGCGTACAGCAGGTCGAAGACGACCCGGCCCTTGATGTCCGGGCCGCCCCAGCCGGAGCGCCACACCTCGCCGATCCGGGAGAGCCGGTCGACCGAGAGGTCGTACTGGCTCCCGTCGTCGAGCACCTCCAGTCGGTCGAGGACGTACGGCGCGTCGAAGTCCTCGAAGTTCCACCCCGTCAGCAGGTCCGGGTCCGTCTCGTCGATGTAGTCGACGAACGCGTCGAGCATCGCCGCCTCCGCCTCGAAGGTGCGGACCCTGAAGTCGAGCTCCTCGCTCTCGTCGCCGACGATCCCCTCGTAGTCAGGGAGATCTTCCGGGGGCGGGATCTCGGCCTCCGGGGCGTCGTACAGCCAGACGACGTACTCGTCGTCGTAGGAGTCGTGGCTGGTGAGACAGATGATCGGCTCCTCGCCGTCCTCGGGGAAGCCGCGCCGGTCGTCGACCTCGATGTCGAAGGTGTTCACCCGCATCTCGGCGTCGACCGCGGCGGGTTCGAGCATGCCCTCGTGGACCTGAATCGTCCCGTCTCCGTCGTCGAGCCGGCGCTCTTCGACCCGAATTCCGCCGTTGAGCCCGTTGTCGATCAGAAAGCGGTTCGGGAAGAGGATGTCCGCCTCGAAGCTCGTCGCGAAATCGTCGCGGATGTTTCCCACGTCGCGGGGCGTCCGGGTGACGATCCGGGTGAGCGGCTCGCCGCGGATGCTCTCGTACGGCTCTCCCTCGGCGTTCTCCTCGCGCGTCCCGATCACCACGTCGTACTCCTCGACCGGGTCGCGGTCGAGGTCGGCCGTGGGGACGTAGAAGTACGGCTCGACGCCGAGCACGCGGAGGTGTTCGACGGTGTCCTCCTCAGTGTCTTCGCCGGCGTTCTCCGCCGGTCGCCGGCCGAACACGTGGACGACCGGGTACTCGTCGCTGCCGTACCCCTCCACGGCGTAGTCGATCTGGGTGATCATCAGCTCGACGGTCCCGGTCGACTTCGGGAACTTCGCCTCGTCGACGTCGACGACGTCGCTGACGTGTCCGCGCCCGCCGCCGGCGACGACGGCCGCCTCCTGTGCGGCCAGTTCTTCTCGTTCGGCCTCCGTGCTGTCTCCCGACCCGCCGTCCGCGTCTCCGGACGGCGAGAAGTCCGACAGCCCCGACTGAGTCATACCAGTACTTCGGCGCACCCGGCTAAAAAACTCGGCTTTCGGGTGCGGCGAGGAGTCCCGGCACGGAAAGGCATATAATGTGTGACGGCATACCACGGTCTATGTCTTCGGACCCGCGTTCCGAACCCCAGGTGGCTCGCCCGGCCGATCGCGACGAGGTCGACGCCGAGATGGAGGTGTACGAGGACGACGGGAACGTGGTGATTTTCGACGCCGCCAACCCCCTCGCGTGGGTCGAGGCGAGCCGAACGGTCCGGCTGGCCGACGCGGTCTGACGGCGGCCACCCCTTTCGCCCCTTTCGTTCCGATCCCAGCCGTTCGCAGCCGTGGCTCGCGGACGAACCGGGGCGGAACCCCTTTGCCCCGTCCCCGCGTACGCCCGGCGTGTTCAGCCTCGACGAGGACGACGAGGGCGAGGTTTCCTTCGGGGAGAGTTCCGACGCCGAGCGGGAGATGACGCCCGACATTCCGAAGGCGCCCTCGGTGAAGACGTTCGACGACGGCGGCGACTTCGAGGGCGCGAGCGACGTGGACTCGGGGACTCTCCGCGCGTTCGTCGTCGCGGTCGTCTACGCCAACGCCGCCGTGCTCCTCGTCGCGCTCGGCCCGATGCTGTGGTTCTTCGAGGGGTGGTCGCGGATCGGTCCGGCCCTGTTCGCCGTCGGGCTCTTCGCGGGCGTTCGGACCTATCAGACGTACCGGTCGTGGAAGCGGGCGCGGGACGCGAAGGAGTCGGACTCCTCCGACGATCCCGACCTCGATCCCGACTCCGACCCCTCGCCCCCGGAAGCGTAATGCCCGAGCGACCACTCTTCCCGATCCATGCAGACGGTTCGTGACACGGCCGGCGAGACGTACCTCCTCGTGAAACGCTCCGCCGAGTCGAGCCGGGTGCGGGATCCGGCCACCGGCGAGGAGCGGTACGTCGACAACGACGAGCTCTCGGTCGTCGACGGCGAGTCGCCGCTCGCGACCGCGGCCTCGGGCGTGCCGGCGTCGGTCCGGCAGACGATCCGAGCGATCCGCGACGACCGGTCGCTCGGCCTCCTCGCGGTGGTCGTCGACGAGGGACCGATCGCCGCGATCGACCTCCTCGACGCGGCCGACATGTGCGAGTCCGACCTCCACGGGGCGATCGCGGAGTTCCGCGCGGCCGGCCTGATCGACGAGGCCGAGGTCGCGGGGCGGCGCGGCTACGAGGCGACCTCGGTCGCAGTTGAAGCGATGGGGTTGTTGCGGGGCGGGTCGGCGGACGGCGAGTGAACCGTTTATAAGCGCGATCCGTGGCCGTTCGCGGCTGTTCGCGCCCGATCTCGTTCGGTCGCGCGTATGCCTCGCGCCTCCCCAGCCTCGGCGGACGGGTCGGCGCGGGCGGCGCCACGCCGACCCGCCGCCTCCCTCGCAGACCGCTCGCACCTTATAAGGCGCGAGCGGGCGCGCCAATCCGGAATCGGTGGTTTTGTCGTCACTACCGGTGATACGGGTTGTCGTCGCTGTCATTCTGCGTCGATCGCACCGCGGGCAATCGCTTATAAATAGTCGCGGCGGAGAGCCCGCCCGCTCAGTCGTCGGCGAGTTCGGCGATATCGAGTTCGTCGGCGTCGAGCGCGGCGGCGTCCTCCCGGTGCACCGTCGACCGGTTCGTTCGCGGGTCCTTCTCCACCGTCACCAGCTCGTCGGCTGCGCCCACTAGCTCGTCGTCGTGGCTGACGATGAGGATCTGGCGCACGCCGAACCCGCGCATCTCCTCGACGAGCCGGACGAGCCGGGAAACGTGCCCGGAGTCGAGGAAGACGGTCGGCTCGTCGAGGATGAGCGGCGGCGTCGGCGCCGCGCCCTCGATCCCCTCCGAGAGGAGCCGGTAGATCGCACAGCGCAGCGAGAGGTTGAACAGGGCGCGCTCGCCGCCGGAGAGCTGCTCGGGGTCGAGCGGCTCGCCGTCCTTCTGGTAGACGGTGAGGACGTACTCCCCGTCGAGCTCGATGTGCGAGTAGGCGTCGTTGCCGTAGACGAGTTCGAACGTCTCGTTGAGGGTTCGCTCCAACTCCGAGACGTTTCGCTGGCGCAGCTCCGCCCGGAGGTCGCCGTACATCGCTTCCAGCTCGCTCGTCTCCTCGTGGAGGTCCTCGAGCGCCGCGACGGTGTCGGCGAGCTCGTCGCGCTCCGCTCGGAGGTTCTCTAACTCTCGAATTTCTCCCTTCACTCCCCCGATCGCGTTCTGGAGCTCCGTCTGCCGCTCGGCCAGCCGGTCGAGCTCGCCCTCGACCTTCTCGAGGTACTCCTCGGCTCGCTCCTTCCTCCCCCTCGCCTCCTCGACCGCGTCCTCGTCGACCGCGTCGGCGAGCTCGTCGCGGCGCTCGCGCTTGTCCGAGAGCCGGTCGCGCCGCTCGTCGTTCACCGCTTCCAGGTTCTCGCGCTTCTCGCGGCGGCGCTCAATCTCGTCTTCCGCGTCCGCGACCGCCGAGAGCCGCTCTTCGATCGCGCCCACGGCCTCCCGCGCGTCGTCGACCGCCGCGATCGAGTCCTCGAGCTCCGCCACGCGCGCCGCGGCCGCCTCGGACTCCTCGCGCTTCTGAGCGGCGACGTCGCGGGTCTCCTCTGCCTCCTCGCGGAGGGCCTCGGCGCGCTCGCGCTTCTCCGCCGCCGCCTCGCGCTTCCGCTCCGCCTCTGCGCGCTTCTCCTCGACCCGCTCTTCGAGGGTCTCGACCCGCTCGTCGATCTCGTCGAGCCGGCCCGCCGCGCTCGCGAGGTCGTCCAGCTCCGCGATCCGGCCGTCGAGGTCGCTCTCGCGCTCGCGGGCGTCCTCGAGGTCCGCCTCCAGCTCGGCGACTCGCTCGCGGTCCTCGTCGATCCCGCTCGCGTGCGGCGAGTCCTCGACCGGCTGGCCGCACTCGGGACACTTCCCCGCCGCGAGCAGTTCCTCGGCCTCATCGACGCGCTCGCGGGCGTTCTTCAGCTCCGCGGACAGCTCCGCGATCCGCTCGCGGGCCTCGCCGCGCCGCTCCTTGAGCCGTTCGCGCTCGTCCGCCACCTCTTCGCGGTCCACGTCGGCGTCGGCGGCCGCGAACCGCTCGCGCAGGCTCTCGGCCTCCTCGCGGAGCTCCTCGATCGAGGTCTCGCGCTCGTCGGCCTCGTCCGCGGCCGCCTCGGCCTCGTCGGCGAGGTCGTCGGCCTCCGACTCCACCTCCGCCGCGCGCTCGGCGCGGTCGTCGGCCTTTCCGGCGAGGTTCGTCGCCTGGTTGCGGAACGCCTCGGCGCTCACTCGCTCCTCGTCGAGCTCCTCGCGGACCTCGCTCTCGCGGTCGTCGAGCTCGGCTCGCCGGGTCGCGATGGCCTCCTCGCTTGCCGCGTCGAGCCCCGCGTCGTCGAGCCGGTCGTCGATCGCGGTCTCTATCTCCGCGATCCGCTCGCGGGCCTCCCGGATCGCGTCGCGGTGTTCGTCGCGCTCGCGTTCGGTCGTCCGAATCGCCGATTCGATCTCGTCTATCTCCGACTCGACCGCCTCCAGTTTCTCGCGCTTCTCGGCGTGGGTCGACAGGGTCTCGGCGGCAGCCTCGCGGGTCTCCTTCGCCTGCTCTCGCTGCGTCTCGTAGCGATCGATCTCGTCCGCGACCTCGGAAAGGTCGCTTTCGAGTCCGTTGAGCCGATCGTGGAGCTCCTTCCCCTCTTTCTCCCCGATCTGATCGTCGAGCTGGTCGAGCCGCCCGCGGCGGTTCTCCAGCACGTCATCGACGCCGAGCCGCGCGTCGCCGGCGCGCTCGCGGTACTCCTCTAACTTTCCAAGCTGGAGCAGGTCGTCGATCGTGTCCTGGCGCTCGCGGGGCGTGGCGTTGATCAGCTTGTTCACCTCGCCCTGCCGGACGTACGCGCAGTTGACGAACGCCTCGGCGTCCATCCGGAGGAGCTCTGTGACGAACTCCCGCACCGCCCGGGCGCCGTCGCGGGTCACGTCGCTCCCGTCCGTCGCCTCGAGCGTGCACTGGTGGTCGATCCGCCCGTCGTACTCCTTGAGCCGTCGCTCGACGTGATAGGAGACGCCGTCGTGGGTGAACCACAGGTCGACCTCGGTCTCCTCCTCGCCGTTCGTGATCACGTCTCCGAGGGTCCCGTCGAGCGCCTTCGACCCGTAGAGCGCGAAGAAGCAGGCCTCCAACAGCGAGGACTTCCCGCTGCCGTTGAGTCCGTGGATGACCGTGACGCCCTCGGTCAGTCGGAGGTCGGCGTCGCCGTACGGCTTGAAGTTCGTGAGGCGGATGCGGTCGAAGTTCACAGGTAGTCCTCCATGGAGACCTGTCCGTCGGTACCGTCGCCGTCGGCGGTCGCGGCCTCGTCGCCGTCGGCGGTCGTTGCGGCGTCGTTGCCCTCGGCCGACGCGGTCTCGCCGTCATCAGCCCCGTCGTCGACTTCGGCCCCGTCGGCCCTGTCGCTCTCGGCGGCTCCGTCTGCGGCTTCCCCCCGATCGAACGCGTCGAGGTCGTCGAGGTCGTCGAGGTCGTCGACCCGTTCCTCAACCCGGCGTTTCACCGTCTCCCGGACGTTCGTGTCGGGGACCGTGTCGGCGCGGACCGCCTCTTCGACGTCGAGGGCGGCCTCCGACAGCCCCATCTCCTCGACCCGCTCTCGGACGGCGTCCTCGGGGTCGGCGAAGCTCACCTCGACCTCGGCGTCCGCCTCCACCTCGCGGCGGTCGGTCACGCGGGCGATCAGCGCCCCCTCGTCGGTCGCGAACTCTTCGATCGCGGCCGGCGTGACCGGGTCGCCCTCGCCGGTCACGCTCACGAGGACGACGGCGTCGTCGAGGTCGTGCTGGCGCACTTTCTCGCGCACCCGTGCCGCGCCCTCGCCCTCGCGCAGGTCGGCCTCCACGAAGACGAACGGGCGGGTGTCGAGCGCGCGCCGCCGGATCTCGACGCGGTCGTCGCCCCCGGCGGCGCCGGCGTCGAAGGTGACGAGGTTGTAGCCGCGCCCCTCGCGCTCGCTCGCGCTCGCGCGCTCGGTCGATCCCGGGTACGTGACCCACGTGCCGCCGACCTCGGCGGAGTCGGGCGTGTGATTGTCGCCGAGGAGCATCGCGTCGAACTCGACCGTGCTCTCCGCGAGCACCTCTTCCGTGTCCCAGTCCGCGTACCCGAACGGCTCGAACAGGCCGTGGGCGACGAGGGTGGCGTACTCCGCGTCGTGGTCGGCGAACGCGTAGTCGAGGTCGTCGCGGCGCGAGACGGGGACGTGATCGAGCCCGTAGAAGGCCGTGTCGCCGACGACGGTGGGTTCGTCGTCGAGCCGGGTCGCGAGCCCCAGTCGTTCGAACAGGTCGAGCCACTGGCCGCCCCGCGTCGACTCGTGGTTCCCGACCACGGCGAGGAAGGGGATCTCGGCGTCGTCGAGTCGTCGGAGGACCGATATCGTCCCCATCAGATCGGCGAGCTCCGGCCGCCGGTCGTGGAAGAGGTCGCCGGCGTGGACCACCGCGTCGACCTCCCCCTCGATCGCGTCGTCGATCACGGCCGCGAAGGCGTCGAGGAAGTCCTGTCGTCGGACCGGCGAGTGATACTGCGCGTATCCCACGTGGGTGTCGCCGGTGTGGATCACCCGTGTCATCTGCCCGGGTGTTAGCCGGTATCGGGTTTAGGGGTTCCGGGGGCGGGGTGGAAGTGGTCCGGTGGGTTACTTGGACCTCTCGTCACCGTCGTCGCCGCCGCAGTCGCCACCGCCGCCCAAGTCGCTGTCGGCGGCGACCGCGCGAAACCGGCGGAACGCGGCGCGCGCTTCGCGCCCTCGCTTTGCGGCGCCTTCGTTTCCCGCGTGCTCGGCGGCCGCGATCGCCTCGTCCAGCCGATCGAGGCCGTCGGCGTCGACGAACTCTGCCGCTCGCCGGAGATCGGCCCGCGCGGCGTCGGCCTCGTCGATCACGGCGACGGCAGGTCGAGTCGCGGTGTCGGTGCGGCTCGCCAGTGCGGAGAGCGCCCGCTTGACGGCGGCGGTCGAGACCATGGGCGGACTGGGTCGCTATCGCTCATAAGGGACGGCCCTGAGAGAAGGTGAGGAGGGACGGAAACGGGAACGAGAAGGACGTGCTCGGTCCGAGATCGGTCTCCTACACCGACAGCGTGTACAGCCGCTTCCGAGCGTCGGCGAAGGAGAATCGGGAGTCGACGACGTCCTCTTCTTCCAGCCGCGAGAGCGCGTATCTGACGGTTCGAGGCGGAAGCAGAGTCTCCTCGGCGAGCTCGCTCTGCGTGAGGGTGTCGTTGTAGTCGAGGACCTTCGCGACGAGCTTCGCGCTCGGCGGCAGGTCTCGGACGGCGCTCCAGCGATCCGCGATGTCCTCATCGGCGGTGACGGCGTCGGTGGCACTCATGCGTGACTCCTCCTTGTTCATGCCGTTAGATAATATTTACTATCCTATTTAATTACCAACGGGCATTCTCTGGGCGGATGCACCCCGCTATCTCTCCCCCACCCGAAACCTCTTACCCGCGAGACGCCTTATTACGCACAATGACTGACACCGTCGACGACGTCGAGCTGCCCTACGACGAGGGGTCGGCGTCGAGACAGGAAAAGATCGAGTCTCTCCAAGAGGAGCTCGACGTGCTCGAGTCGCAAAATGAGGAGATGCGCGACAAGCTCCTCGACGCGAACGCCGAGAACAACAAGTATCAGCAGAAGCTCGAGCGGCTCACTCACGAGAACAAGAAACTGAAGCAGTCCCCGCTGTTCGTGGCGACGGTCCAGGAGGTCACGCCCGACGGCGCCGTCATCAAACAGCACGGGAACAACCAAGAGGCGCTCACCGAGATCACCGCGGAGATGCGGAAGAAGCTCGACCCGGACGACCGGGTCGCGGTGAACAACTCGCTGTCCGTCGTCAAGAAGCTCGAGAAGGAGACGGACGTGCGCGCCCGCGTGATGCAGGTTGAACACTCCCCCGACGTCACCTACGCCGACATCGGCGGGCTCGAAGACCAGATGCAGGAGGTCCGCGAGACCGTCGAGATGCCGCTCGAACACCCCGACATGTTCGAGGACGTGGGAATCACGCCCCCGAGCGGCGTGCTGCTGTACGGCCCGCCGGGGACGGGCAAGACGATGCTCGCGAAGGCCGTCGCCAACGAGACGGACGCGACGTTCATCAAGATGGCCGGCTCCGAGCTCGTCCACAAGTTCATCGGCGAGGGCGCGAAGCTGGTCCGGGACCTGTTCGAGGTCGCGCGAGAGAACCAGCCCGCCGTCCTCTTCATCGACGAGATCGACGCGATCGCCTCGAAGCGGACGGACTCGAAGACCTCGGGCGACGCCGAGGTCCAGCGCACGATGATGCAGCTGCTCTCGGAGATGGACGGCTTCGACGAGCGCGGTGAGGTCCGGATCATCGCTGCGACGAACCGCTTCGACATGCTCGATCCCGCCATTCTCCGGCCGGGCCGCTTCGACCGCCTTATCGAGGTGCCCAAGCCGGGCACCGAGGGCCGCGAGATCATCTTCCAGATCCACACTCGGAAGATGAACCTCGCGAGCGACATCGACTTCGCCGAGCTCGCCGAGATGACGCCGGAGGCGTCCGGCGCCGACATCAAGGCCATCTGCACGGAGGCCGGGATGTTCGCGATCCGCGACGACCGTACAGAGGTCACCCTCGACGACTTCCTCGGGGCTCACGAGAAGCTCCAGCAGGACGAGGAGACCGGCGCCGACGACTCGCTGGCGTTCGCCTGATTCGGCTCGTTACCCCCGATTTTCGCCGTTCATTCGGTCACACCGATCGCCGCGAGTCGCTACAGTGCCCGTAGAACCAGGTACGGCGCGACGAAGAGGATCGCGAAGATCAGTCCGGTCGCGATCGCATAGCCGACGCCGACGCCGGCGAGCGCGCGCCACCCGTCGTCGGGTAGGCTCCGTAGCGAGATGTCGGAACTCATACTCGTGGCTTCGCCGCCGTCGACTTAAGTATCGGTGGCCGCTCTGCCCGCCAGGTTCCTCCCTTCCGCCGGCCGCCCCACGCTCACACGTCGCCCGCCAGCGCGCGGAACAGGTCGTCAGCGAGTGCGTCGCGGTCCACGCTCTCCGGCTCCTCGTCGCCGGTCGGGTCGACCGTCGGGCCGATCGTCCCGCCCCCCATCCGTGAATGACCGCCGCCGTTTCCGTTGTCGCGGTCGGACAGGACCGAGTCGATGGCGTTGCCCATGTGGACGCGGTCGTCCCGGGATCGCCCGGAAAGGTGGACCGTTCCGTCGCGTTCGCCGATGACCACAACGGCGCTGACCCCCTCGAGCTGGATCAGCTCGTCGGCCGCTTGCGGGATCGCATCGACGTTGTTCACGCCCCCGACGTCGGCGACCGCGAACGACCCCTCGATCCGGCGGCCCGCGATGGCCCGCGCCTTCACCTCCAGCACCTCCGCGTCGACCGCCGGGTTGGCGATCCGGTCGAGCCGGTCCTGATCGACGCCCGGGTACACGTACGCCGCGGCCGCGAAGTCGGGTTCGCTCGCGCCGACGGTGAGGTGTTTCGTGTCGGTGAGGATCCCGTATAGGAGCCCGGTCGCCGTGTTGGTGGGAAGGTTGAGGTCGCTGTCCGTCTCGCTGGCGTGTTTGTCCGGAGGGATCGGGGTCGCGCTGTTCTGCTGGAAGTACTCCGCGACCACCGAGGCCGTCGCACCGTAGTCGGTTCGCACGTCGGTGAACGCCTTCCCGGCGCCGTCGCCGGGGTGGTGATCGACGACTGCGAGCGGGAGGACGCCGTCGGCACCGGCGAACCCACGCGGCTCGTTGTGATCGACCAGCACGACCGACTCGGCGGCGAGGTCACTCACGTGTTCGATCGGCTCTAAGTCCAGATCGAGTACCGTGCGGAACGCCCGGTTCTCCTGATGTCGGATCTGTCCGGGGTACTGGACCGTCGCGTCGACGTCGAGCTGCTCCGCGAGCGACGCGACGCCGAGCGCCGCCGACATCGCGTCCGGGTCCGGATTCGGATGCATTAGCACCGCGATCTCGTCGTGCTCGGCCAATAGCCGCCGGAACCTGACGCCTGGCGCCCTGCGAGCGCGGAACAGCACGTACGCGCCGACGAGCGCGACGAGCGCGACGACCGCAACCGCGACGACGAGCTCCGGGCTCTCCCGCGCCATCGTCTCCGCCTGCGAGAGCCGGTCGTCAACCGCACTCGGAGACCACATACGTGCCCGTCGACTCGCTCCCGGTACATCAAGGTTCGTTACTGTTTCGACCCGCCGGCAACGGCGTGACGGCCCCGGCCAGACCGGTCGCGGCGGTCGCCCGGATTACCGCTTTGCCGCCCGGAACGCCCGCACCGCGTCGCGGTACCCCTCGCGGAAGGTCGGGTAGGCGAACTCATAGCCGAGCGCCCGCAGGCGGTCGTTCGAGCAGCGCTTGCTGGTCCGGATCCGCCGTTCGGCTGCCGCGGAGAGGTCGCCGGTCGCGATGCGGTCCTCCTTCGACTGTTTCTCTGGCCGCGGCACGCCGCACGCGTCGGCCAGCCAGTCGGCGAACGCGTGCTTGTCGGCCGGCTCGTCGTCGACGACGAGAACGGCGTCGCCGCGGACGCGGTCCGCTTCGAGGAGGTATCGGACCGCTCCGGCGGCGTCGTCGCGGTGAACCATGTTGAGGTAGCCGGCCGTGACCGGCCCGTCGATGTAGCGGTCAAGTCGGTAGCGGTCGGGACCGTACAGCCCCGCGAAGCGCGCGACCGTTCCGTCGATCCCGAACTCGGTCGACGTCTCTAGCGCGGTCCGCTCCGCCTCGGCGAGGACGCGGGTCTTCTCGGTTGTGGGCTCGATCGGCGTCTCCTCGTCGACCCACGCGCCGTCGTGGTCGCCGTACACGCCCGTCGACGAGGTGTAGACGAGCCTGTCCGGCGTCGCCGATCGCGACCCGTACGCCTCGATCACGTTTCGGAGGCCGTCGACGTACACCTCTCGGGCGGCCGCGGCGCCGCGACCGCCGGAACTGGCCGCGAACACGACCGCGTCCGCGTCGGGGAGCGCGCCGAGCGACGCCGGATCGGTCGCGTCCGCGCGGACGGCCTCCACTTGGCCCGCCCCGCCCGACTCGATCGCGTCCAGTCCCTCGTCCGACCGCCGGACTCCCGTCACGGTATGGCCGCGCTCGGCGAGCTGCCGAGCGAGTTCGAGGCCGACGTAGCCGCAGCCAACAATGACGACCCTCATGGCTTCCTCCGCTCGATGACCGCCATGATCTCCGCGAGCTGGCCGAGCGTCATCGGTGCGCGGCCCTCCAGCGCCTGCTGGACCTCCTGTCCCGTGAGGTCCGCGTCGATCGCGGCGGCGATCGCGTCGACGTCGAGCACCGCTGTCGCCATTCCCATCAGCAGGTGATCGCGGACTTCGGCGACGACCGCGTCGCCGTCGCGGTCGGTCGGCGCGGCGACGATCGCCGCCCCGTCTTCGAGTCGAAGCCCCGCGGCGTCGCCCTCGATAGCGGCGTCGACGGCGGATCCATCGATCCCCGTCTTCTCGACGAGCCGGTCACGTCCGATCTCCGCGGCCGCCTCGCTCACCAGTGTCTCGAACGACGCGAGCAGCGCCGCCGCGGTCACCTCGTCCGACTCGCTCTCGGCTCCCGCCTCCGCGTCGGCGACGACCTCGTGAAACATGCTCTCCCTCGGTCGTCGCGTCTCAAAACGGCTGCGGTCGGGTCACGGATCCGCACACGCTCTTTCGCCATCTCCGTTCGGCGGCGACTCCCCCATCGCCCCGGGACACGGCCATCCTCCCGACCGCTCGTCGCGGGTTCCGTCTACGTCGCCGACGCCGGGCGGGCCGGCCGGGACCGCGACGACGATCACCGTCCCGGTCTCGAACGCGACTGACTCCGTTTGGCCCATCCGAACCGTCTCCCCGCCGACATCGACAGTCACGTCGCCCTCGCTCCGGACGTACGCGAAGCGCTCTCCGGGCGCTCCCACGTCGGCGCGCAGCGCGAACCGCGGGTACTCTCCGCGGACCTGCACGCGCCACGCGTTCACCGTCGTCACCCAATATCCGGGAACGGGGGCCACCGGGAGCCCAGCACCCACGGTTCGGGCGGGCTTCAGCGCCCACTTCTCGCCCAACTCTTCCGTCGCCTTCTCGCTCGCCTTCTCGGCGGCCGCGTCGCCGGCCCGCGCCGCCCGGGCTTCGATCGCCTTCTCCATCCGGTCTCTGAGCAGCACCCGCGCGCCGCTCGTCGTCTGGTCGACGAATCGGGTCGGGACACGAACCGCATCTCTTCCGGCCGCGGTTCGGGTCGTAACGCGCAGATGTGCGGCAAGCGCCTTCTCAGCCGCGCTCGGCAGCGACCCGGCGCTCGCGGCCTCGGCGGCGACTCGCTCCGGATAGGACCCGTCCCCGACGGCGACCGCGCGTTCGCCCGTCGAACCGTAGCTCGCGGCGGCCTTGTCGAGCGCCCTGCGGCGCTCGTCGCGCGAGAGCGAGGTCCGGACGCGGAGCGTCGTTCGGAGTTCCCTGTCCACCTCATCTAGCGACCCGTCTATCTGCCGCGCGAGCGCGTCCCGGTCCGCTCGCAGGTCGGGGTCGCCGCCGGACGCCAGCGCCTCGTTCGCCAAGAGGAGCGACCGGCCGGCGGTCCGGATCCGCACCGTGTCCTCCGTGCCGAGGATTCGATCGACGACGCCGCTCGATACCTCGCCATACGGCACGGTGACGTAGTTCACGTTGCGAACCGCGAGCGGTCGGGTCGTCGTTCCGTTCACGCCGTCGACGGCCTTCCCGTCGACGGTCGTCCGTGGCAGATACCCCGGTGAGCCGTTCGGTGCGAACGTCACCGCTCCGCCGAGTCCGTCCTCGCCGACCGTGTACGTTCCGGGGTCGCGGGCAGCCTCGCGGCTGGCGATAACGTCGCCCACGTCTGGGCCGTCGAACGCACCGTTCACTCGGTCGAGAAACCCGTCTGTCGTGCGCTCGCGGTCGTCTGCGGCCGCCTCGAGCTCGTCGATCACTGCGTCGAGGTACGCGGCGCAGGCAGCGGTTCCGGCCCGATCGACGGCACCGTCGTACGTCGCCGGAGGATCGATGAGCTCCGCGCGTCGGTCGCGAAGCACGTCCGCGAGGTCGGCGTACGGCTCCGCCTTGCCAACTGCCGCGTCCTCCATCGACGCCTCGGTCTCGATATCGCGCACGTCGCTCGCGAGTGCGGCCACGTCGGCCGCGACGGCGTCCCGATCGGCCGACGAGCGGGACCCGACGACGGTCGTCGAGCGCGTCACTTCTCCGCCGTCGACCGCGTCCTCGGCGATCCGGTCAACACCTCGTTCGGTATCGACCTCGAAATCGGCCCGTGCGGCCGGCGGCGCGTCACGCAGGTCCGGTCCCTCGGTTGCGCCGCCCGCGCCGAACGTCGCGGCGGCGCGGTCGGGTGCTCCGTCGGTCGGGGCGTGCTCTCCCGACACCGACACCCGAACCCGGTAGCGGTCGGTCACCGCGTCTCGCGTGGTCGCCCGGTGGACCTCCCTGTCGACAACGCTTCCGTTCGGGCCGCGTTCGATCGTTACCCGCTTCCACTCCGCGACCGCGACGCGCTCGACGGTCGCCTCACGGGTCGCGGTGCCGAACGAGACGTGCTCGCCGGGGTTGACCGTTCCCGATGGAACGCCCTCCGGCACGCCTGCTCCGGAGGCGACCGGCGCCCGCTCCGTCCGCGTCAGGTCGACGCGGTCCCAATCGCCGGTCGTCGTGGATCCCGAAGGTGAGGTCGGCCTCGGGCGTCCGCCGTCGACCACTTGCGTCGTCGACGTCTCGACGCTCGCTTCGACCCGGTACGTGCCGTCGATGATCGTGTCCAGATCGTCGTAGATACGCGCCGCTCCCTCGTCGGCCGCATGGCCGATCGGGACCGAAGTCCGCTCGTCCATTCGGTCCGACCCGAAATCGAACGCGGCGTCCTCGTTCGACCGACCGTCGGGGTCGTCGCTCTCGCTCGGGGTGTCTCGCTTTCCCGAACTGGCCTCTCCCGGCGTCGGCGTGTCGAGAACGGCCTCGGTCCACGATCCCTCGTCGACGCCGGTCGGCTTGAGCAGGTCAGTGACGCCGGTCCGTGCCGTCGCGCGCGCCACTCCGCCGCGCGCGTTCGGATCGCTCGCGCCGAACACGTCGCGCTGCGTCCGGACGATCCCCGCGTTCGTCGACAGCTCCACGTGGCGGTTCGCGAGCACGTTCTCGACCGGCGCACCCGCATATTGTCCGTATCCGCGCGCCCACGTCATCGGGTAGAGGCTCGCGGTGAGCTGGCGACCCAACCCCGGCCCCTCGACTGGCCCCCGATTGAGTCGTTTCTCGAACCGCTCTGTCCGCTCGTGCGCTGCGAGCGTCGGTACGCCCACCACAACGGTCCTGTCCTCCGCTCGGTCGACGACGGTGCGTCCGTTCCGCGTCGCGGTCGTTTCCACGTCCTCGAACGTTACGCGTGTCGCCGTCCCATTTTCGACGGGTTCGACGCGGACTCGATCGCGCGCTGCCGCCAGTTCGCTCGGGTCGTCTACTACCGGCAGCGACGCTGTCGCCGCTACGCCGCCCACTTCTGTCTCGACGGCTGACAGCGCCTCGGTGCCGGCGAGCGCGAGTCGGATCCGGAACGCGTCTTCGAAGGCTGAGCCGCTCCTGACCGCCGTCGCTCCCTGTCTGCCTCTCGGGCCGGCGGCCGCCTCGTTCGGCGCCCGCGTCACCGGCTCTGCGGCCGCGTCGTGTGCGGCCTGACGCGCAGCGGCTCTGAGCGCGGCGGTCGAGTCAGCGTCGACGCGCTCGACGGCGCGTTCCACGCTCCGGTCTTCCCCGATGAGTCCCTGATCCGCAATCCCCGCAGCGTACGTCGAACTCGTCACTAGAAGGAGCACGCCGATCAGCGCGAACGGGACTCGTGCGCGCTTGTCGACGGTGAAGGATCGACACCGCGATCGGGAGTCGGACGCGCGTTCGCCCGGTAAACACCTTTCCACGCTTACCACCTCCTGATCACGATTCTGACTGTCTCGACCGGCTTAGAGTCGTTCGGAGCCGGCTGCGTGATCACCGTGGCGGTGACGTCGGCGCCTCGCGGCGGATCGCTTCCGACGGTGATCGGCTTCGGCAATTCGGATTCGGCCGTCGAAACCTTCGTTTCGGAGCTTCTGTCGCCGAATTCTTTGCGATCCAGTCGCCACGGGACGCCTCTCCCTATTGCACCGGCCGGATCTCGAACGAATCCGTCCGAGCCGAATCTCCATCTTCTCGGCCCGATCGGCGCCGCAGACCTGTTCGGCGCCCTGCGCGGCGATCCGGTTACGGCGTCTATTGAGGCCGCCTCCGATGCGCCTTCAGTTTCGTCCGCGGGCCCGTCCGATCCTTTCAACTCTACCTCCGCGTCGATCCGCGTCCGCGGTCCGATCCTCCGATCGATGGCCGCCAACGCTTCGGACTCGAACGCCTCTCTCGGCGCGTTTTCTCCACGGTCTCCTCCGTCTTCGGCTGCCACCAACGCCAGTAGCTCGGCGTGCGTCGCATGGACTGTCCGTGTTCCGTTCGGTGCCTCGGCCGACGCGTACGTCACGGTCACCGTCTCCGTCGCGATCAGATCGCCGACCTCGCTGGCTTCGGGCCCCACCGCCCCGCGGTCGCGGTCGGCCGCGCCGAGCGCCACGACGCTCGCGGAGACGCAGAGGAGCAGCACCGTCACGTCGAGCACGGTACTCGTCACCGATACACCACCGCTCGGAGCGTTCCGCGGACGTTCCGTCCCGGTCCGACACCGACCGTTACCGGTCGCTCAGAGACCGCGATTGCGTCCGAATCCCGTGCTGTCTCCACCGACGGCGCCTCGTCGCCGGAACGGACAGTCCACGTCTCGCCGTCGGCCTCGATCTCGACGGTCGCGGCGTATCGGAACTCGTCGACGCCCCGCAACCGTTCCGGATTGACGACGCCGCCCGTCGTCACGGTCGGTTCGACGCGATCGAGTGTCGCTTCGGCGGTCGGACGCTCCCGCTCTGGCGCGGCATCGTCGAGCGCGACCACGTACAACCCCAGCGCCGCGCCGACTGCGAGCACGGCGACGAGGGCAGCGATCGGCTCGACCGCGGCGCGGTTCTCACTCTCCGCCCCGCGGAGGAGGCCCTCACCCGACCAGTGTGACATGAACTCCTCCGTAGTGAACGCGTCTCACGGTCAACTGATCCGGCGCGGGACGCCACTCGTGGTCCGTCGCCCGGGAGCGCTCGGCGGCAGCCGCGAACGCCTCGGGGTCGTCGAACGCCGCGTCCGGCGGGACACCGCCGAGAATTCGGCGGAGCCCGTCGCCGTCGGGATCCCTTTCACGTCCCTTCGGGACTGGTGTTATCCGCGGCGCATGGATCGGCGCCCGCGCGGTTCCGCTGCCGTCGTCGAGCGCGACGGACCGTTCAGTGAGACGGATGCGGTTCGCGGCGAGTCCGTGTTCCGCCGTCGCAGGATGCTCGCCGTCCGCGACCGAGTCGATCGTGTGCGCGACGCCATCCGCGTCCGGCGGCGGGGAGGCCGGGAGTGCGGCGGCGACGCCGGCGGTCGCGACGCTCACTAGCGCTAAGCCGAGCCACGCATACGTGGCGTCGAGGTGGGCCTCGAACATGGGGCGGCTGGCCGCGGCTTCTAACTTAAAGGATCGCTCCAACGGATCGTCGGAGGGCCCCTCGTCTCGCTACAGCAGCAGTCCGGCGCCGAGGAACGCGACGAGGTACGTCGCGGCCGCGGTCGGGAGCGCGATCCCGATCCGATAGGCGACGAGTGTCCGGTCGAATCCGCGTTCGAGTCCGGTCGCGAGCGCGGTGAGCAGCGCCGCGAGAATCAACACGTATGCGCCGACAATCCGCCCGAGCACCGGCACCGAAAGCGCCCCGCCGTTCGATCCCGGGGTCGATTCGCCGGGAGATCCCACCGTCTCACCGCCGGTAGCACCGGTGCCGCCGGCACCGCCAACACCGAGCGCGTCCGCACCGGCCGTCGCTCCGGCGCCGAGCCCACCGGCGTCGACCGAGTCGATTCCGGTAGCGAGCGCGACCGTCGCCCCGCCGACGAGCGGCGCGAACACCGCCGCGGTGTTCGTCAGCGTTCCCGTCACGGTCGCGAGCTGCCGCCGCGCGTCGCTCTCGAGCTCGCGGAGGTCCTCCAACTGGTCGGCGAGTTCGAGCAGTACATCGCCCGCCGGTCGTCCCTCTCGCGCGGCGACGGCGAGCAGCGCGACAGCGCCGCGAACCCGCGGGGACGGCACCGGAACCGCCGGCCCACCCCGACCGAGGAACGCCTCCCGGACGCCGACGCGGAGCGTGTCGCTCCGTTGTCCGGCGCGCTCGAACAGCTCTCCGGTGGCGCCGTCGAGCCGTTCGCCGGCGTTCGCGATCGCACTCTCGACGGCGACACCCTCGGCCACGTCGCCGCCGATCACCGTCATCGCGTCCGGGAGCGTGCGCTCGACGGCACGGACGTTCGACAGTACCGCTCTGCGGTGCCGGACGGCGACGAACAGCGCGACGCCGGCTCCGACTCCGACTCCCGCGACCGGCGCGGTCCACTCGGCGACGAACCGCGCCGCGACGACGGCGGCGACGCCTCCGGTCCCCAGCCCGGCGACCGCGGCGTGGATACCCCTCTCCGGGACGTCCGGGTGGTCCCCGTCGATGTTCGGCGGCGCGAACGCGACCGGACGACGGGAGAGCAGCCACGCCGCCGCCGCGAGCAACCCTGCCGGCAACACGCCGAGATACAGTGCCGCGATGACACCGGGACCGATCGGGACGCCCGCCGCGGCGGCTGCCGGAAGGAGGGCGATGAACGCGAGCGGGAGCAACACCCCGAAGGCGTACAGCGCCGAGACCGGGCCGCGAACCTCGCCGACGAAGGCGGCGAGCCGGTCGGTCGTTCCGGCGATCGTCGCGTCGAGCGCTCGATCCAGACACCGTCCACGTCGTTCCGGCGGCGCCGACGCCGCCGTCCGGACGAGCGCAGCCGCACGGTCGATCGCTGGGAACCACGGTCGCCACTCGCGGGCGAACGCTCTGAGTCCGCTGGTCGGCCCGTCGGCGTTCGCTCGTTCGCGGCGCGCGAGGCCGTCTGCGAGCGGGCCGTCACCGGTCCGTGCAGCGAATCGAACGGCGCGCTCCGTCGACGGGTCCAACCGCATCCGCAACACGAGCCGTCCGACGAGTCCCGGTGCGGCCCCGAGGGCTCTGGTCCGCCGGAGCGACGCGAGCCACACCGGTCCGCGGTGGACGGCGTGTGTGGCGCACAGACCGCCAGCCAACCCGAATAGCACCCCTGGAACGGGTCCGGAGACGAACGCGACGACGACGGCGAAGACGAGGGCAACTCCCGCGCCGGCCCGGTAGCCCGCTTCGATCACTCGCGCGCTTGTCGCGTCCCATTCGAGGAACGCGACCGCGCGACGGAGTTCCGCCGATCCCTCATTGCCGTTCGCTGTACCGCGCTGCGGCGCACCGTCGAAATCGCCGTCTGGGCCGGTCATCGCTCGCCACCGCCAAATCCGTTGATCCTTTGCCCGCCGCCGTCTCTCTCCTGGCTGTCTCCGTCGCGGTCGACGTAGCATTCCGGAGCGATCCGGCCGACTCTCGCCGCTTCCCCGATGCGCTCTCCCCGTCGATCGATGGCATCCCTGACGGCCGCGTACGACTCGCCTGCCTCTGCGAGCGACTCGACGATCCGGCTCTCGCCGCGGTCGATCCGACCGGTAGGGTCCACCCCTCTCTCGGTTCGCTCGAACAGCGACTCGAACGAGGACCTGCCGTCGTGGCTGACGACCTCGGCGATCGTCTCGACGCGGTGGTCGTCGAGCACAACGATCAGGTCGGTCGCGGCGAACGAGGAGGGAGAGACGCCGAGGTCGCTGACGACCCGCTCTCGGACCGCGTCGGGGTCCTCGCCGTGGATCGTCCCGAGCACCGCCTCGCCGGCCGCGCCGACGCGCATCGCCTCGTACAGCGCCGCGGCCTCCTCACCGCGGACCTCGCCGACGACGATCGCGCCGCCGCCGAGCCGGAGCGCGGTCCGAACCGCCTCGCTCGGCGACGGCTCCGCGCCGTCGCCCACGCGGAGCCGCTGCGTGTCGCGTCCGGCTGCGGTCACCGCCTCGGCCGGTAGCTCCGGTGTGTCCTCGATCAGTATCGAGCGGGTCTCAGCCGGCAGCTCCCAGAGGAGCGACCCGAGCGCGGTCGTCTTCCCCGCGCCGCGGCCGCCGGCGACGAGCGCGGTCACGCCTCGTTCGACCGCCACGGAAAGAAGTCCGGCGGCCGTCGGCGTGATCGTCTCGACGTCCACGAGCCGCGCGAGGGTCCACGCGTCCGGGTCACCGCGACGGAACGTGAAGGAGAGACCGTCGCTGGCGGGGTCAGCCGTCGCCGCGACCCGAACGCGACCGGCTTCGGCCTCGATCGTCGCGTCGAGCGTCGGGCTCGCGCGGGAGAACCCTCTCCCGCTCGTCCGTCGGAGTCGAGACGCCAACGTCGCCGCGCCTTCGGGCGGCAGCCTGACATTGGTGCGACAGCGTTCTCCGTCGACGACGACCCGAAGCGGATTCTCGGCGACGGGTGCCGACAGCGTCGCGTCGCTCACGCGATCGTCGGCGAAAACGTGCTCGAACGCACCGTACCCGCGGGTGTGTCGGCGGAGCACGTCGACTAGCGTCGAGACGGGGTCGTCAGCCGCCGCGACCGCTCGCACCGCTCGCCCCGGCGCTCGGTCGCCGCCGGTCGGGTCGTCAAGCAGCCGGTCTTTGGCGGCGGCGAGCCGCTCGACGGCCTCGTCGTCGAGCCGCGTCGAGGGGGGCGTGAGGTGGTACGTCCGCAGCGCCCCCGCCCCCTCGTACAGCCGCACCGTCGCGCCGGTCTCGATCTTCCATCGATCGACGAGCGCCGCGTCCGGCGGCGGTGCCGACGCGACGCGCGTGGCCGCGACCGTCGGGCCAGCGTGCGCCCGCAACACGTCGCCGGCCTCCTCCGAGCCCGCGACGATTTCGGCCAGACCGGTCTCCGCGGCGATCCGTTTCGGTGGCCCCTCGCGACCGCTCGCCTCCCGCGCCGCCGCGATCGGCTCTCGAGTCACGTGCTCCGCGAGCCGCGTCTCGTGGAACTCGATCCGCTCGCGGAACCGTCCGGCCGCGATCAGACACGCCGCGGCTCGACCGGCGTAGGTCCGCTCTCGACCCGCGTGGCGCGTCCGAACCACGTCGGCGTCGCGCTCCGTCAGCGCCTCTATAACGGTCGCGAGACAGGCGGGGCTCGCGGCGAGGTCACCGCGTCCCGGACAGTCGTCGGCGTCGACCGCGAGAACGACTCGGTCGTCGACCCCAGTCCCGGCCGGTTCTCTGAAGGACGGGTCGCACCGACAGCCGTCCTCGTCGCCGTCGATCCACGGGAGCGACCGCAGCGGCGCGTCGTCGCCCTCGAGCCGCGACAGCGAGGGGAGATCGAAGCTCATGGCGGGCGTGCCCGCGGCATCGATTATAAACCCTCATCCGACCCGCTCTACTTTGACGGTCGGACCGCCGTCGTCGACGAGACGGAGCTTGAGGTGACTCTCGCCGCGCGTCCGGAGCGCGATCGGTCCGTCGACGACCTCGACGGTCGCTGCCGTCGCATCAGGACCGATCGGGAGGGTCCGGTCGCGGCGGCCGTCGATCCGATACCGAAGAGCGGCGCCGGACCCGTTCCCCGACCGATCTGGCTGGATCAGCGCGAGCCGGTGGATCGGTGCCGCGGTGATGCCGCCCGGCGCGCGGACCGTCACGGTCGTCCGGGCGGCGAGCGACGGATCCGAGACGCTCATCGACCCGGAGGCGAGCCCGCCAATCGCTCGCTCGACACGGTCCGACTCGGTTCCGAGTTGCTCGGCGGTCGTAGCGGTTCGAGCGTCCTCCAGCGCCGGCATCGAGACGGCGAGGAGCGCGACGGCGACCAGGACCGTGAGAACGACGCGGATCACAAGTTCATTCGCGCGACACGCCGCCGGTTACAGTGACTCACGGGTTACAGCGACTCACGGAGCCGATCCAACGCGCCGGCGCGCCACGATTCGTTCGCTCTCTCGCTGTCCGCTTCGGGGCGCTCGACCGCGGATCCGGACGGCAACCCCGCCCCGTTTCCCCGGCGTCGTTCCGACGGAACTGCGGCGTCGAGGGCGGCCTCGCTCGGCACGCCGGCGTCGCGCGCCTCTTTCTCGGTCGCTCCGCCGCTCGGAATCGTCTCGTCGTCGTGGACCGTCTCGCCACCCCCAGCCGTTTCTCCGCCCGCGAATCCGTCGCCGTCAGCGGTCGAGGCGACGTTCTCGCTTGCCCTCGCGAGCGCGAGGTCGGCCCGGCGCTCGACCGCTTGATTCACGGATCGGATCGATCCGACGTATCCTCGGATCGCTTGTGTCGCGGCCTCTAGCTCCTCGATACGTGCTTCGAGATCGCCGAGCCGCGTCGCCAGTTCCTCTCGCTCCGCGCTCGCGGCCGCTTCGTCGCCGAGGTCGGCGACCGCGTCGTCGGTCTCGGTGAGCGCTCGCTCGACCGCGCGGAGTCGTTCCTCGACTCGGTCTCTGTTCCGTCCGACGCTCGAACTGTTACTCGCGTCTTCGTCCGCTTTTCTGTCCGGGTCCGCGGCGGTCGGCTGCTCCGGCGCCGGTCGCGTCGCCTCTGGCGTTCCGGCCGTTTCGGTCGTCCCAGCCGCCGCCCGATCGGTTCGATCGAAGGCCGTGGATCGTTCCGCTTCCTCGCCGCTCGTCGGCTCCGGCGACTCTCCGGCGTCGACGAACGGTCGGTCGCGGTCGCGAGTGTCGTCGGTCACGAGGCCGACTGGCCGCGGTTCTCCACTTAAACATCAGGGGAAAAGGTATTATCACGGGATCGGTTAGATAACGATCATGAAAGCGGTCCTCCTCGGCGTCGGACAGGCGGGCGGGAAGCTCACGACCGCGCTCGCCGAGTTCGACGCCGACGCCGGCTACGGTGCAGTGCTCGACGCGCTCGCGGTGAACACGGCGTCGGCGGACCTCGAACCACTCCCGCTCGACACGGTCCTCGTCGGCCAGTCCCGGGTGAACGGTCACGGCGTCGGCGGCGACAACGAGCTCGGCGCCGAGGTGATGGAAGAGGACTCTATCGAGGTGCTTGACGCACTCGCGCCGAAGGTGAACGCCGACGCGGAGGCACTGTTCGTGGTCGCGGGGCTCGGCGGCGGCACCGGTTCCGGCGGCGCGCCCGTGCTCGTCCGCGAGCTGAGCCGCGTGTATGACGTGCCCGTGTACGCCATCGGGATCCTCCCCGGCCGCGACGAGGGCGCGATGTATCAGGTGAACGCCGGACGCTCGCTGAAGACGCTCGTCCACGAGGCGGACGCGACGATCCTGCTCGACAACGACGCGTGGCGCTCCTCCGGCGAGTCGGTCGAGGGCGGCTACGCGGCGATCAACGCCTCGATGGCCAAGCGGATCGGGCTCCTGCTCGCGGCCGGCGAGTCGGTCGAGGGCGTCGCGGAGTCGGTCGTCGACACGAGCGAGGTGATCAACACGCTGCGCGCCGGCGGCATGGCCGCGGTCGGCTTCGCGTCCGCGCCTGCGGCCGAGGACGCCGAGGAGAATGTCACGACCGTGATGAGCGCGGTCCGGAGCGCGGTGATGACGGGGATGTCGCTCCCGAACGCGACCGAGGCCGACGCCGCGCTCGTCGCCATCGCGGGCGACCCCGACCGAATCTCCCGGAAGGGCGCGGAGAAGGCGCGAAAGTGGCTCCAAAAGGAGACCGGGTCGATGCAGGTGCGGGGCGGCGACTTTCCGTTGGACTCCGATCGGGTGGCCGCCTTGGTCCTCCTCGGCGGCGTCGAGCGCTCGCGCCGCGTCGAGGAGTTCCTCGAACGCGCGCGACAGGCTGTCCGGGACGAGCCGGAGGAACAGCCCGACGCCGCCGACGCGTTCCGGAACGACGAGCTCGACGACCTGCTGTAGTCTCGTCTCCCAAGCCGCCCGCTCGCGAGACAGGTTCCGCACCTTTTTGGTTCCTGACGGTGGAGTCGGTTCCGATGAACAACCCGTGGGACGACTGGGACCACGTGCTGAAGGTCGATCCCGACAAGGAGCTGCACGGGGACGACACCTTCGAGGACGTCTGCCGGACCGGGACCGACGCGATCGAGATCGGCGGGACCCTCGACGTCACCGCGGAGAAGATGACCCGCGTCGTCGACGCCGCCGCCGAGTACGACGTGCCGCTCTACCAGGAGCCGTCGAACCCGGGCGTCGTCATCGACTCGCCCGCCCTCGACGGCTACCTGATCCCGACCGTATTCAACGCCGGCGGCCCGTTCTGGATCACCGGCGCGCACAAGGAGTGGGTCCGCATCGACGACCTCGACTGGGACCGGACGCACACCGAGGCGTACATCGTGATGAACCCCGAGGCGTCGGTCGCCCAGCTGACCGAGGCCGACTGCGACCTCAGCGCCGACGACGTGGAGGCCTACGCGAAGGTAGCCGAGCGCATGTTCGGCCAGGAAATCGTCTACGTCGAGTACTCTGGCATGTTCGGTGACACGGAGAAGGTCGCGGCCGCCCACGACGCGCTCGACGAGGCCACCCTCTTCTACGGCGGCGGGATCCACGGCTACGAGTCGGCCAACGAGATGGCCGCCCACAGCGACGTGATCGTCGTCGGCGACCTGCTCCACGACGAGGGCGTCGACGCAGTCCGCGAGACGGTGAAGGGCGCGAAGGACGCCTAACCACCTTTTTCTCGTCGGGTTCCCTCGCTCACTTCGTTCGCTTCGGGAACCGCTCCTCGAAAAACCTGGAGGGAAAAAGCCGACGGCGAGGCGTTCGCCTCGCCGTCGGTGAACCGCTCGCTCCGCTCGCGGATGCTCTGTACGGAGGAGACTGCCGATCTGCTGGACTGTGTGGGCCGACGATGTGGTCGGCGCGTGCCTGTGAGCGCCCGAAGGGCGCGAACAGCACCGCGCGAGGGAGTCGGTGGTCCGAAGCGAAGCGGAGGACCACCGACGAGGCTGGGGAGGCGTGAGGCTGCGGTCCCGCGAGCAACGCGAGCGGGAGCACGGAAGTCGCAGCCTGCGCAGCGAAGCGAGCAGGAACGTCTTCCGGCGGTGCGGTTGCGGGGCGGGACTCAAAGGGGCAGCCGCGAGGACGAAGGCGGCCGCAGTAAGCACCGCAGCGAGCAACGCGAGCGAGGCGCGCAGCAAGGCCTCCGAGTCGTCGCGGCTGGGGCTTTGAAGGTGTTCACCGCAGAGGAGTCGATCGCGTACACCACTGAGCGGCTGGGGCTTTAGAGGTGTTTACCGCCAATCCGCGGTCAGATACTCATAGGCGAGCGACTAGGGCTTCGAAGATACCCTCCCCAGCCACGTCCCGGGTGCCACACAGTCGCACAGCCAGAGGTATCGATACGCCCGCTCGGCGCAACAGCCCTCAGGCGTACCCCTCGACCATGTTCTCGACGTACTTCGCGATCACGTCCACTTCGAGGTGGACCGGGTCGCCGACCGACTTCTCCGAGAGCGTCGTCAGCTCGTAGGTCGTGGGGATGATCGCGACGTCGAACTCGTCGCCCCGCTTCTCCGCGACCGTCAGCGAGATGCCGTCGAGCGTCACCGACCCCTTGTCGACGAGGTAATCCTCGTGCCCCTCCGGGATCGAGAAGGTGAACCGCCAGTCCTCGCCGACGCGCTCGATCGCCGTCACCTCGGCGACGGTGTCGACGTGGCCCTGCACGACGTGGCCGTCGAACCGGCCGTCGGCGGGCATCGCGCGCTCGACGTTGACGGCATCGCCCTCGACGACTTTGCCGAGGTACGTCTTCGCGACCGTCTCGCTCGCGAGGAACACCTCGAACCAGTCGGGGTCGTCGTCGCCGCTGTTGGCGCCGTCGCCGCCGGCGTCCGCGCCGCTGCCGTACTCCTCGACCGTGAGACAGACGCCGCTGACGCTGATCGACTGGCCGTGATGGAGGTCGTCGAACCCGTCGACGGCGATCCGGAGCCGGAGCCCGTCCTCGGTCTCGGTCCGCTCGCGGACGGTTCCGGTGTCCTCGACGATGCCGGTGAACATACCGGAACTGGGCGCGCGCGACACATATCGGTTCGGTGTTCGCCCGAATCTCGGACCGCCCTCGACCCCCGGCCACGCCGCGCCCCTTTTGGCCCCCGGGAGCCAACGCGGTCGCAATGAGGCTCGGACTGACCGACATGATCGGGCTGGCGGCATCGCTGATCTTCGCCCTCCCGCTCGGGCTTTTCGCCGTTAATCGGCTATTTACCGGCGAGATAGCGTTCGGCGTCGGCCTGCTCGTCGTCGCCGCCGCGATGGTCGTCCTCCCGCAGTATTTCCTTGATCCGGGACGGATTCTGCGGGGGCTGGTCGTCGGACTGCTCCCCCGACAGCTCCGCGGACTCTTCGCTCTCGATCCCGATGAGGTGGCTTCGGGTGATGCGGACTCGGCTGAGGAGTCGGCGATCGAGAAGGATCAGACCGAGGCGACGTCCGAGGACGTAACCACGGTCGAGAAGTGAGCGTTCTCCCCGACTTCACTCCCGCTCGGTCGGAATTATCCCGAACGGGTACTCCGCAAGCACCTCGTACCCCTCGTCTGTGACGACGACGATGTCTTCCAGCCGGACGCCGCCCACGTCGGGGTCGTACACTCCCGGCTCGACCGCCACGACGTGACCCGGCCGCAGTTCCGTCCCGCTCGACAGCGACGGCGACTCGTGGAGGCTCACGCCGACGCCGTGACCGGTACCGTGGGTGAAGCCGGTCTCGCCCTCCCCCGCGTTCGGGTCGAACCCGTACGCACCGAGCTCGGCGGCGGCCTCGCCGTGGACGCTCGCGGCGGTCGCGCCCGGTTCGATCTCGCCGAGCGCGACCTCCCGGGCCGACTCGACCGCGAGGGACGCCCGCCGCTCCCAGCCGCCGTCGCCGTCGAGGACGAACGTCCGGGCCAGGTCGCCGCGGTAGCCGTCGGGGCCGCGCGGCGAGACGTCGATCAGCACCGTCTCGCCCGGTCGGATCGGGTCGTCGCCGAGGTAGTGGAGGTCGGCCGCCGACGGGCCGGCGCCGACCGCGGTGTCGCCCGCGTCCCGGACGCCGTGGGCGGCGAGCGTCGCGTTCACGGCTCGGCGCAGGCGCTCGGTGGTCAGGGGTGCGCCTTCCCAGCGGAGGGCGGATCGGCGGTCGGGTTCCGAGTCGCCCTCGGGCGCCGCCTCTCCCGCGGTCTCCGCCCCGCCGACCTCGCTCGCGGCCAACACGGCCTCGGCGCGCGCCATCCCCGCGACCGCCGCGCGCTGGACCCGGCGGAGGCGGTCGATCTCGGCGTCGGTCTTCCGGGCTCGGGCGGTCGCGACCGCGTCGGTCGACGCGAGCGCGTTGCCGGCGCGTTCGAGGTACACCGCGGCGTCGTGCGGGATCGACGGGGGGACGAGGAGGGTGCGGTCGTCGCCCTCGCTGCCGTCCCCGCCTTCGCTACCGAGTACATCGCGCACGACCGCCGCGGCGCGCTCGCCCGCGTGGTCGCCGGCGCGCTCGGTCCGTACCTCGCGGGCGACGCCGTCGTGGAACTCGCGGTCGCCGTCGCCGTCAGCGCCGTCGCTGTCACCGTCGTCACGGTCGCGCGCACCGGAGACGAACTCCCGTTCGGCCTGCGCGCGGAACAGCGAGGGCGCACAGAGGACGGCGCGACCCGCGGCGTCGGCGTCGCCGGGGACGACCACCAGCGCGTACGTTCGGTCCGGACCCGCGAACCGCGTGAGATACCGGAGGCCGTCGTCGAACCGGTCGCCGACCGCGACGAACGCGTCGGCGTCGGCGGCCGCGACCGCCTCGGCGATCGGGGCAAGGTCGGTGCGGAGCGGGGGGAGTTGGTCGGAGTCGAGCGAGCCCGCACCCGGGTCGTCGCTCCCGTCGCTCACGGCTCGGGCTCGGGGACGGCCAGCTCCGCCTGCACCTCCTCGACGAGTTCCTGCGGGGGCTCGTCGCGGAGCTCGTTGAACAGCAGGACGCTGATCGGGAGCGTCGGCGCCCCGCTGATGAGGCTCTCCATGATCACCAGCCGCTCGCGTGCGCGGGACATCCCGACGTAGAACACGCGGCGCTCGTTGTCGGTGAGCACGGGGACCGGGCTCGTCGTCTTCGTAAACTCCTCGACGCCGTCCACGTCGGTCGGATCGTCGAGCGAGGCGGCCATCTGCTCGACCACCTTCTCGGTGAGGTCGGTGGCGACGAACACGTGGTCCGCCTCGCGGCCCTTCGCGGAGTGGATCGTGCCGACGCGGACGCGGGTCGGGTCCGCCCCCTCGTAGTCGCCGCTGAAGTACGCGCCCATCGACTTCCGCTGGAAGCTCGTCACCTTCCTGACCATGTCGTCGGCACTCTCGGTGTCCGGCATGAAGGGGATGAACTCGTCGAGCTCGTCGGTCGTCACTTCGATCAGGGAGATGTCGTCGGCGTCGGCCGCCTCTTCGCGGTCGTCGAGGAAGTCGTAGAACTCGTCGCGCTCGTGGGTGCCGAACGCCGAGTCCTGCAGCATGTCTGCGAGCCGGCGGGCCTCGAGTCCGTTCACGGAGTCACCGGCCTCGGCCTTCTCGATGGCGCTGACGTAGTCCTGCACGCGGTCGGTCCACATCCGGCCGTCGGTCAGCATCGTGAACGGGATCCCGTGATCGATGAACTCGTCGATGAAGTCGAACATCTGGTAGCGCGCGCGGAACAGACACATCACGCTGCCCTCGTCGTCCTCGACGGTGTACCGGACGTTCCGGACGAGCTCGAGCATCGACGGCGACTGGATCGCCTCGACGGTGCCGCCCTCCTTGCGGGGGTGGAGGTCCTTCTCCTGTCGCTTGTCGATGTGGCGGATCTCCGCGTTGACGACGTTGAGTATCTCGGAGGGGAGCCGGTAGGAGTTCGGGAGCACCACATCCTCGTCGACCTCGGTGTCTAAGAGGAGGTCGGGGTCGGCGCCCTGCCACGCGTAGACGACCTGGTCGTCGTCGCCGGCGATGAGCACCTTCCGCATGTGCGGTTTCCACTCCTCGAAGACGTTGTACTGCAGTGTCGTGATGTCCTGAAACTCGTCGATGATCAGGTAGTCGACGTTCGGTACCAGCGAGCGCTGCGCGACGCGTTCGAGCATGTCCGCGAAGCCGACGAGGTCGTGGTCACCCTTGTAGCCGCGCCACGCCCGGATCGTCTCCGGGATGTCGATCCGCTCGTCGTCGGAGGGCCACGTCGGGGTGTACTTGTTCCCTTCCTGGGCGTTGGGGTCCTCCTCGGGTGGGAGCCGGACCTCCTCGACGTTCCACTGGAAGGGCACGTCGTACCAGTCGGTCACGTCGCGCTCGGTGCGCTGGAGCCACTGCGAGGTGGCGATGATCTTGTTGCCGATCGTCGTCGACCGCGCGGTCCGTCGCCCGGCGCCGCCGTGCTGGTCCTCGAACTCGATGCCGTACTCCTCGCAGAACTCCTCTTTGTCGTCCTCGCCGACCACGTCGCCGCGCGACAGGTCGAGCAGCTCGTACGCCTTCGCGTGCATGGTACAGACGTTCCCCTGGAGGCTGCGCGGGGAGATGTCGAGCCGCTCGGCGAGGCGCTCGCGTATCTCGGCGGCGGCCGCGCGCGTGTACGAGACGACGAGCACGTCGCGAACGTCGGCGTCCCCGTCGTCGAGGATCCCCTCGACGCGGTCCAGGAGCGCCGTGGTCTTCCCGCTGCCCGGACCGCCGAACAGTCGCGTCACCGTGGGATCGGTCATTGTCTATCCCTGATTCCGGTTCTTCTTAAACGCCTTGGCTCGGGCCGTACCGGAGCAAACGCCGGATCGGGGCGTTTCCGCGCTATCGATCGGCTCGTCGACATGGTGGCTGATAAACCGTCTTCGGGTCTTCGTCGCGCTCAGTTGCTTCGCGTTGCCCGCGCCTCGCGCACGTCGGCGCCGTCTCGGACGAGGTCCTCGCAGGCGGGACAGACTCGGGGCCGATCGACCTCGTTCGGCGTGAATACCCGAACGTAGTCGGTCGTGACGAACGAACCGCAGTTCTGGCAGGTCGGCATACTCGTCACTATCGATTGATACCTCATAATACTGCCGCCCAATATAGTCGAAAGAAAACCGCTAACCGCCCGTGCGACGCCGTCGGAGTCAGGTCGGGCGCCAGTCACACACGTCACACCGCGCGGTTCCTTCTGGGTGTAGCGCACCGCACTCCGGACACTGAAGTTTGTTATAGGATCGCTCCCAGCGTACGATCTCTGTCTCGTGGCCGTGATCGGACAGGAACTCGTCGAACACGTCGTCGTCCGCGCTGGGTGCACTACTAGACATGCATGCTAGTGAATGCCACGCGAGTATATATATCTTGTTGTGGCTCTATCGATCTGCGAAAACGGCAACGAACGATCGGATTTCACTGGCAGAACTGTTCATACCTGTTTGAGGGCGCGCTCTCGGCTGCCGATGCAACTGCGCCGACGGTCCTTTCACACCCGAGCGTGTGGGGTCCGCCATGCCGACCGTCAGCGACACCTACATCGAGAACCGCCAGCGGGTCCAGCCGACGCACACCAACAACTACGAGTCGGCCCACGGGGGCAACGTCGTCAAGTGGATGGACGAGATCGGCGCGATGTCGGCGATGCGCGCCGCCGGCGAGACGTGCGTCACGGCCAAGATCAACGGGCTCGACTTCAAGCGACCGGTGCCCCAGGGCGACACCTGCATCGTCGAGTCGTACGTGTACGCGGTCGGGCGAACCAGCCTCCGCACGCGGATCCGCGCGTTCCGCGAGTCCCCCCGGACCGGCGAGCGCGAGCTGACGACGGAGTCGTACTTCGTGTTCGTCGCGGTCGACGCCAACGGGGACCCCACGCCGGTGCCGGAGCTGACGGTGGAGGGCGAGCGCTGTCGGGAGCTGCGAGACGCCGCGCTCGCGGCCGAACCGGACGGGGAGCGCTGAAGATCAGTAGTCCCCCAAGACGCCGAGCCGCCGCGCCCGCCGCGTCGCGTAGTGGAAGACGACGTAGCCGCCGAGGAGGTAGCCGGCGGCGACGCCGACGAGGAGCGCGAGGTCGGCGAGCCCGAACTCCCACAGTCGGACGCCGTCGACCATCGCGCGCTGGAGCATCGCGCTCCCGTGGGCCAGCGGGAGGAATCGGGTCCACGGCGCGTCGAGGACGGGCGCCGAGATCAGCGCGATGAATCCGAACTGCAGCAGGTTCAGCCAGTTGCCGATCCGCTTGTACAGCACCGTCACGCCGCCGGCGGCGAACCCCAACCCGAGCACCGACGTGATCGCGAGCCCCGCGACGGGGATCACGGTGAACGGATCGAGACTGAGCCGCGTCCCCGTGAGCAGCAGCATGACGGCGAGCACGACCGCCGAGGTGAGGAACGTCCTGACGACCTTCGCGGCTCCCTTCAGGAGGGCGACCGGCGCGAAGCCGAACGGGGTAGTGATGTGCCGCTCTAGGGTCCCCCACTGCACCTCGCTGCCGATGTCGTTCGACACCGACGAGTAGGCGCCGACGGAGAGGGTCCACAGGAAGTAGCCGACGATGATCCCCGACAGCGAGTCCGTCAGCGCCTGCCCGGCCAGCAGCCGCCCGCCGTAGAAGAGGACGCCGAAGAAGAACAGCGCGACGACGATCCCGCCGATCGCGTTCGCCGGGTACCGAACGAAGATCAGGTACTCGCGGTAGAGCACGGCCCGCGCGAGGTGGTAGTACGTGGCCGGTCGGGGCTCGTCGGCGGAATCGACGGCGGCCGACGCCGGAGCGCTTCCGCCGTCGGAAGCGGCCGAGTCGTCGCGGCTCACGGCGACCGCCTCCGCGAGTCGATTCCCGCTTCCGTTCCGGTGAGGTCGACGAACACGTCCTCCAGTTCGGGGCGGACCGTCTCGATGTCCTCGACCGTGACCCCGGCCTCGCGGAGCGCGTCCATGAGGTCGTACAGGGCGTCGCCCGCGGCGGCGACTTCGACCGCGGTCGAGCCGGTCCCGTCGCGGTCGCCTTCGTCCCGTTCGTCCATTTCCCCCTCGCCGCGCTCGTCCTCGTCCCCGCCGCGCTCGACCTCGTCCCCGCCGCGCTCGACCTCGTCCCCGCCGCGCTCGACCTCGTCCCCGCCGCGCTCGACCTCGTCCCCGCCGCGCTCGATCCCCCCGATCTCGGTCTCGACCGCTCGCACGTCGAACCGCTCTCGGAGGCTCGCCACGAGGGCGTCGTCGATGTCGGCGCTGACGACGCGGACCACGTCGCGGTCGGTCCCGGAGCGGAGCGCCGAGACGGTGTCGTCGGCAACGATCCGGCCGTCCGCCATCATCACCACGCGGTCGCAGACGTCCTCGACGACGCCCATGTCGTGGCTGCTGAGGACGATCGTGAGTCCCTCCTCCCGCGCCAGTCGCCGGAGCTCCCGGCGGAGCGTCCGGGAGCTCTCGATGTCGAGCCCGAGCGTCGGCTCGTCGAGGAAGACGAGCTCCGCGCCGCCCGCGAGCACGCTCGCCAGCGACACCTTCTGTTTCATCCCCCGCGAAAGCTCCCGGACGGGCGTGTCGGCTTTCTCAGTCAGATCGAGTCGGTCGAGCAGCCGGTCGTGTCGGGCCCGCACCGAGTCCGGGTCGACGCCGGCGATCGTCGCGAAGTACCGCAGGTTCTCGCGGACGGTGAGCCGCCAGTAGTCGTTGCGCGCGCCCTCCAGCATCGCGTCCACGTTCGCGTACGCCGCCCGCCGACCGTCGCCGACGTCGGTGCCGAACACCCGGACCGAGCCGGCGTCGGGGAGGACGATCCCGAGCGCGCACTTGATAAGTGTCGTCTTGCCGGCCCCGTTCGGTCCGAGCAGGCCGACGATCGAGCCGCGCTCGACGGTCAGGCTCACGTCGTCGACCGCGAGCACGGCGTCGTCGCCGTCGCCGAACCGCTTCGAGACGCCCTCGATCGCGAGCGCGGTCTCGACGTTTCGGTCGCCCCGATCGACTTCCTCACGGGTCGCCGATCCGGCCTCCGCCTCGGCCCGACCGCGACTACTTGCCCCACCGTCTGCCATTACCGCCGGTACGGGCCGAGTGCGGATATATCCGCGTCCGGCGGCTATCGCTGCGGTGGGCCGCGGCGACGTACCGACCGCGGTCGGCTCACTTCACCTGAGACGCCGTTACCGATCTCCTGGCGGATACGCGGATCGACCGTTTCTCGTCTCGACTGCAAAATCGTCAGGGTAACCGGCTGAAACGGTTTTCTACGGCTTCACGAGCACCTTGATCGCCTCGCGATCGTCCATCATGCGGTATCCCTCGGCGACCGCGTCGAGGTCGACGGTCTCGGTGAAGATCGGCGCGGGATCGAGGGTGCCCTGCAGCACGTCGTCCATCAGCTCCTCGGCGTACGCGCGAACGGGGGCGACCCCGCCCGCGAGCGTGACGTTTTGACCGAACATCCCGAACACGTCGAGCCCCTCGTCCTCGACGCCGTACGGGACCCCGACGTACCCGATCCTGCCGCCGGGGCGGACGGCGTCGATGGCGGTGTTCATCGCGCTCGCGGCGCCGACGCACTCCATCACGTGGTTCGGCCCGCCGTGGGTGAGTTCTCGGACCCGCTCGACGGCGGCCTCGCCGCGCTCGGAGACGGTCTCCGTGGCGCCGAACTCCTCGGCGAGTTCCAGCCGGTCCTCGTGATGCCCCACCGCGATGATCCGCTCCGCCCCCAGCCGGCGAGCCGCGAGCACCCCGCAGAGCCCGACCGCGCCGTCGCCGATCACCGCGACCGTCGAGCCCGCCTCGACGCCCGCGCTCACGGCCGCGTGGTGGCCGGTGCCCATCACGTCGGTCAGGGGGAGCAGCGACCGGAGCGTCTCCTCGTCGTCGGCGAACCGGTCGGGGACGCGGACGAGCGTGCCGTCGGCGTGGGTCGACCGGACGTACTCGCCCTGGCCGCCGCCGTTGTCGCCGCCCCACGAGTCGCCGTTCTCGCAGGAGGTGTGGAGCCCCTTCCGGCAGAACTCGCACTCGCCACAGGAGATGGCGAAGGGCGCGAGCACGCGGTCGCCGGGCGCGACCGAAGTGACCTCATCGCCGACTTCCTCGACGATCCCCATCGGCTCGTGGCCGACCGGAGACCCCGCGTCGCGGTCGCTGTCGCCGCGGTAGAACCACAGGTCAGAGCCGCAGACCGCGGTGTGGGTCACGCGGACGATCGCGTCGGTCGGGGCCTCGATCTCGGGGCGCGGTCGCTCTTCGACATCGATCTCTCCGGGACCGTTGAAAATGGCAGCGCGCATGGGACCCGTTTCCGGCGCGCGTCACAAAAGGTCGCGGGTCGGTTCCGAAACTCAGTCCGCGCCGACCGACGCCTCGTACTCCGAGATCGGCTCGCCGTCGATCCGGGTGAACAGCGTCGCCAGCGCCGGGCCGCTCACGTTGTGCCAGACGCTGAACAGCGCCGGAATCAGCGCCGCGATGGGATCGAAGAAGGCGGTCGCGAGCGCGACGGCCAGCCCGCTGTTCTGGAGGCCGACCTCGAACGCGCAGGCCCGGGCCCGGTCCTCGGCCATCCCGGTCAGCTTCCCGACCCCGTAGCCGGCGCCGAGGCCGAGCCCGTTGTGGAGGACGACGGCGACGACGACCAGCGCGCCCGCGGTGAGGATGTTCTCGACGTTGAGGCCGACGACGGCGGCCACGATGGCGACGATGGCGACGACGCTGATCGCGGGGAACACGGAGAGCCCGACCTTCGCCGCGGTCGGCGCGTAACGGTCGAGCAGCAGGCGCAGGACGAGCCCCGCCACGACCGGGACGAGCACGACCCAGATGATCGTCTCGGAGAGCTGCGCGAAGGTGACCGAGATCTGCTCGCCGGCGAGCGCGACGATCCACGCCGGCATCACGAGCGGGGCGGCGATCGTCGTCACCGTCGTGATCGTCACCGACAGCGCCACGTCGCCGCGACCGAGGTAGGTCATCACGTTCGAGGCGGTCCCGCCCGGCGCCGCGCCGACGAGGATCAGCCCGATGCCGACCTCCCACGGGAGCCCGAGGGCGACGACGAGCGCGTACGCGAGCGTCGGCATCACGAGCCACTGCGCCGCCGCGCCGATCAGCACGTCGCGCGGGCGCTCCACGATGCGTTTGAAGTCGTCGGGCGTGAGCGTCAGCCCCATCCCGAGCATGATCACCCCGAGCAGCGGGGTGATGTACTCGGAGATGGGCGTGAACGCCGCCGGCGAATACAGCGCGGCCGCGGAGGCGATGAGAACCCAGAGGACGAAGTACTTGCTCGTAAACTCTCCCACCCGTTCGAGTCGGTCCAGCGCGGTCATCTCGTCGGCGTTCGCCCGAGCGATTGAAAGGGACTACAGTTCGGGCAAGGTTGTCCGTCTGTGTCCCCGTCGTCGTCGCGTTCGTTGTCGCCGTCGCCTTCAGTCGTCGCCTCCGACGACTCCGCCGCTCGCGGGCACGCCGGCCGTCTCCTCGACGCGCTCGAAGCGAATCACGACGGCCTGCCCGTCCGCGGTCGACTCGAACGCGAGGTCGGCGTCCGACCGATCGACGACCCACTGCACGAGCCACAGGCCCAGCCCGTCTGTGTGCCGCATCGAGGTCTCGTAGCCGCGTCGGATGGTCTCGACCGTGTCCCCGTGGATCCCCGGACCGTCGTCGTCGACGCGGAGCGCGGCGGCGTCACCGTCCCGGCGGACCGAGACCGAGATCCGTCGCGAGTCGCTCTCGTTGTGCACCACCGCGTTTTCGATCACCTCCGACGCGGCGGCCTCGGCGAGGGGATGCGCCCGCACCCGACACGCCTCCGCGGCGGGGGCGTCGAACTCGGCGTCGGGATGTTCGGCCCTGAGCCGCTCGATCACGCCGTCGACGACCTCGACGAGGTCCACGACCGCCTCCACGTCCTCGTCGTCGCCGTCGGGACCGATCACCCCGCCGATGTGGCGGGCGTGCTCGCTGACGGTCAGCAGTCGATCGACGTTCTCCTCGACGACCGCGGCGCTCTCCTCGCCGCCGTCGGCGCGCTCGCTGAGGATCTCGACCCGCCCGCTGACGACCGTCATCGCGTTCCGGATGTTGTGCCGGAGCACGCGGTTCAACACCGTGAGCTGGTCGTTCGCCTGTTC
>NZ_BBJP01000035.1 GCF_000739595.1 Halorubrum halophilum
TTCTCTCGTTTAGTCGATCCAGATTCACAAGAGATGGCTTGTCGGCAGCGTTATTTGTTTTGAAGAGACCGGCGCGACGATATATGTCGACCTTTTTATTCGTCGGCAGCGGCAGAGGTGGATAAGAGACAGCTCTTGAGTGATGTTTTCGAGCAGCTGACTAACCGCGTGAGCTTTGCGAAAAACTGGGTCGCAGAGTTCCTTGATCTCCAGAAATTATCCTGAGTACTATAGCCGCCAGCGACGAGGCTGGGGTGGTGTGAGGTGCTGTGCGGTTGCGGGCGGGTGGGACTCAAAGGGGCAGCAGCGAGGGCGGCGCAGGCGACTCAAGCACCGCAACGAGGGAGCGCCAGCGACCGAGTGAGGCGCACAGCGAGCGTGCGTCGCCCTCGCAGCTGGGGCTTTGGAGGTGTTCACCGTGCTGTCTGAGACTTATAAACAGCCGACAGCAACACTACTCGATCGCCTATAAACGACCTCATTCATGACGTACTATACCTACTCCCGTCATCAATCATGAACAAGCGGGGTCTCCCGGCTGCCTCAGTAGGAGATAGACTGAAAATAAAACGTAACTGCCCCGACTCAGTCGTCGAGCGGGTTCTCGATGTCGATCTCGCCGGAATCGATCTCGGCTTCGACCTCGCGGGCCGCGGTGACCATGTTCTCGGTCTTCCCGTACGCGATCTCGCGCGGGAGGAGCTTCAGCCCGCAGTCGGGCGAGATCGTGAGCTTCTCCGGCGGGACGACGCGGAGCCCCTGTCGGATGTTCTCCTTGATCTCCTCGACCGGCTCCACCTCGGCGGTGTGGGCGTCGACGACGCCGAGCGCGAGGTCGGGCTCGAACTCGGGGTCCTCGAACGTCGGGATCTGCTCGTACTCCCCGTTACACAGCTCCACGTCGAACTCGTCGATCGGGTAGTCGTTGATCTCGGGGTAGATCCGCGAGTAGTCGCCGTAACAGACGTGGAGGCCGATCCGGACCTCCTCGTCGATGCCCGAGACGATGCGTTCGAGGGCCTCGCCGACGATGGCGTGGTCCTCGGGCGTCGTCGCCAGCGCGGGCTCGTCGATCTGGATGTAGCGCGCGCCGGCCTCGACCAGCTTCTCGACCTCCTCGTTGACGAGGTCGGCGAGGTCGTACACGAGCTCCTCGGTGGAGGGGTACGCCTCGTTGAACGCCCAGAAGCCGAGCGTGTACGGCCCCGTGATCGGGACCTTGACGGGGCGCTCGGACACCTCTGTGGTGAACCCGAACTCGTCGACGAGCCACGGCTCGTCGTACTCGACCTCCTCGACGACCGAGGGCTTGTCGAAGTAGTTGTGGCCCCACACCTTCACCGGGCCGTTGAACTCGTAGCCGTCGATGCGGTCAGCGAAGAACTCGACCATCTCGTTGCGGCGCATCTCGCCGTCGACGACCGTGTCGAGCCCGGCGCGCTCGTGCTCGTGCGTGATGAGCCGACAGGCGTCGTCGTGGGCCTCCTCCAGGTCCCCCTCGTCGAACTTCGAGTCGGGGTCCTCGACCAGCTCGTCGGCCCGGTTGAGCCACTTCGGCTTCGGGTACGAGCCGACGACGGTCGTCAGGAGGAACGAGTCGTTGGGGTGGTCGTGCGGGCGGAACTGTTCGCGGTTTGCTTCGGGGGTTCGGACCATTAGTCGAGCACCTCCGCGGCGGCGGACAGGGCGTTCAGCTTCGCGCGGTACTTGTTAGCGGGCAGGTAGAACAGCTCGGTGTTGGGCGTCAGGTAGGTTCGGTCGAACCCCTCGGCGGGAATCTGCGACTCGAACCACTCGACGCGCTCCGCGATCGTCTCCGGCTCCTCGACGAGCGTGTTCTGCCCGTCGACGAGCCCGAACGCGAGCGAGTCGGTTGCGCCGAACTCCTGGACGTTGTAGACGGTGTCGTCGCGGTCGCCGGCGACCAGGTCGAGGCCGAGCGCGTCCGCGCCCGCCTCGTCGACGAGGTGGGCGTACAGCTTCTCGCCGAGCGCGCCGTACGAGGTCTGGACGACCACGTCGGCGTCGGTCGCGTCGGCCACTGTCGCGATGGCGTCGGTCGCGGTCGACTCCTCGCCCTCGGCGGGCGGGTTCGTAACGAGCGACGGTTCGAGGAGGAACAGCGTCTCGTGGGAGGGGAACGCCTCGACCTCGCCCGCGAGGAACTCGGCGATCGCGGCCTGGAACTCGGCCTCGTCGCCGTAGTGCTCGTCGGTCGCGAGTTCCGCGAGCGAGTACGGACCGGGGAGCGTCGCGGCGAGGGGGGCCTCGCCGTCGATCAGGTCGGTCGCCCGCTCCAGTTCGCGCGCCACGTCGCCGGAGAAGTCGAGGTCGTCGACGACCCGCGGGTCGCGGTAGAAGTTGTTGTTGTCGTAGTACCGCACGATACCGCCGGTCTCGACGCTGTCGTGGACCGTCAGCGGGTGCGCGATCATGTCGTCCCAGCGCCCCTGTCCCTCGACGACGCGATCGAGGCCGGCGTCGAGCTGGTCGTCGACGTACTCGGCGCGTACCTCGGCATACTCCTCGACGATCGCCTCGCTCTCGTCACCGCTCAGGAGGTCACCCTTCTGGTGCCCCTTGAGGTCGGAGAGCGTCTCCTTCGCCCAGTCCGGGAGCGGGTACAGCCCCGGCGTGGCCGCGACTCGTTCAGTCATCACCGATCGTTCGATATGCCGTGGTATAATATTTGCTAATGTGTTTTATGCCTTATAGTAATTACTTCGCTGTCAAGCGTTATTTGCTCTCCTCGCATTCGGGCAATTATGAGACGGGATGTACTCGGGACCGCCCGGCGGCACCCCGCGTTGACGTTCGGAATGGCCGGCGGCGGATTCGCGCTGCTATATATTCTGTCCGAGCCGGTTCTGGACGCGCTCGGCGGACAGGAGTTTACCGCTCCGTCGGCCTTCCTGCTGCTGTTCGTCGTCGGAGGGTTTCTCGGCGGGGCGCTCGTCGCGTGGCTGCTCTGGGAACGCCTCGGTGGCGAACGCTCGCCGATCCGCGGAGCGGGGATCGGAGCCCTCGTCGGCCTGCTCGCGATGCCGGTCGTGTTCTATTTCCTCGAACTCGCGCTCGTCGTCGTCGACGGGAACCCGTTCGAGCCGCTACCGGGAGCGACCCCCGGGATCCAACTGGGTTCCGACCTCCTCATGTTCCTTCTCGCTCCGCTGCTCCTCGGTGCGCTCGGGGTGATCGTGACCTACGGCGGGACGGTTATCGTCGGTGCGCTCGTCGGCTTTCTCCTCGCTCGCGAATAAGTCGTTCTGGCCGCGAACGCCTCACTCTCGCCGCAGCGCCAGCACCGTCAGCGTCTCGAACGGGAACGACTCCTCGACGACCGGCTCGGCCGCGAACCCGGCGTCATCGGCGAGGGCAAGCACTTCCTCGTACCCCGTCAGCGACGAGACCAGAAGGAGAACCACGCCCCCCGGCGCGAGCACGCGCCCCACGTCGTCGAGGAACGGCTCGATGAGCTCCCGACCCGACTCGCCGCCCGAGAGCGCGTGCTCCATCCAGTCGTCCCACTCGTTGTCCGGGTCGGTCGGGAGATACGGCGGGTTGAAACACACCGTGTCGAACGCGTCCGCCCGAAACGGCGAGAGGAGGTCGGCGACGACCCCCTCGACGCCCCGGTCGCGGGCCTGCCGCGCCGCGTGCGGGTTGAGGTCGCTGCCGACGGTGTCCAGCCCGCGCTCCTCGGAAATCTGTTGAGCCACCCACCCCGAGCCCGTGCCGACCTCCAGCACCCGGCCGTGCGCCTCTTCGAGCGCCGCCTCCGCGAGCAACCCGGAGTCCTCGGCCGGCTGGTAGACGACGGCGTCGTCGAGCCCGCGCCGCTCCGCGAGGCCGGCATCGGGGTCGTCTCCGGTCATCGGTCCGAGCCCTCCGAACCGTCGGTGTCGCCGTCGCTTCCGGCGTTCCCGCTTTCAGACGCCTCGCCGCCCTCGGCGTCCGACCGCGACCCGCCGCGCGTCGCGGCGCGCTCCTCGACCGACGCGTCCAGTTGCGGGCCCGTGGCGTCCGCGTTCCGTGCGGAGAGCGTCTGCTGGGGGAAGGGGATCACGATCCCCTCGTCTTCGAGCGACCCCTTGATCGCGTTCATCGCGGCGGTCTGCGTGCGCCAGCGCTTTCGCATGCTCGGATTTCGGATCCAGTAGCGCAGCCCGAGCACGACCGCCGAGTCGTCGAACCGCTTCGTCACGGCGTTCGGCTCGGGCATCTCGGCCACGTCCTCGACCTCGGCGACGGTCTCCTCGATCACCGCCGCCGCGCGCTCGACGTCGGTGTCGTAGTCGACGCCCACCTCGATCTCGATCCGCAGCCGGTTCCGCCGCGATCGGTCGATTATCGATCCCGAGCGCACGTCGTCGTTCGGGAGCGTGATCACCTCGCCGTCGAACGACCGGAGGCGTGTACTCATGATCGAGATCTCCGTGACGGTCCCCTCGTGGTCACCGACTTCGACCCAGTCGCCCACCTCGAACGGGCGCGAGAACATCAGCACGAAGCCGGCGAGGATCGCCCCGAGCGTCTGGCGGGCCGCCATGCCGACCACGATCCCGAGGAACCCGGCCCCGACGAGGAGCCCGCCGACGTTGTCGGTGAAGAGGCCGACGACCACGAGCAGCGCGGCCGTGTACACCGAGAGCTGCGTGAGCCGGAGGATGACCTCCTGCTGGTGGTCGGAGACCGACGCGCTCTCGGCGGATATCTCCCGGATCACGCCGCCGAGGAAGTCCGTGACCGCGTACGCGATCGCGAGGAGCACCACCGCGAGCACGACGTTCGAGAGCTGGTCGGCGATCGCGGCGGACCGAACGGCTTCGAGCAGCGCTCCGCTCCGGTCCCACACCCCGATCAGCGCGATCGCGCCGGCGGCCGTCACGGCGGCGACGCTCGTGGACAACAGCAGCCGACGCGTCGAGGAGAGCTCCGCGTCCCGCCGCTTCAGGCGACGAGTGAGGTACCGCGCGGCGATCACGACCGCGACGATCAGCGCGGAGACCGCGATCCGCTCGACGTTGCCGGCGACGGCTCCCTGCACGTCGGTCGTGAGACCGGAACTCGCGCCCGTCATTCGTCCTCACACCTCCGTCGGCGAGCCGTGCTCGCGCGCCAGCTCGGCCAGCGCCGCGAACGCGGACGGATCGAGGTCACCGGGTCGACGGCGGAGCAGCTCCTCGTCGGCGGCGTCGACGACGGCCTCCGGGTCGTCCAACCCGGAGATGTGGCCAGTGTTCCGGATCGCGTTCCGGACCGTCTTGCGCCGCTGGGTGAACAGCGCCTTCACGAACCGGAGGAAAAAGGCCTCGTCGCCCACCTCGTAGTCCGGGTCGCGGGGCGTACACCGGACCACGGCGCTCTCGACGGCGGGCCGGGGGTCGAACGCCTCTTTCGGGACGCGCTCGACGATCTCCACGGCGGCGTAGTGCTGGGCGGACACGGAGAGCCGGCCGTACTCCGACTCGCCGGCCGACGCCACCATGCGCTCGGCGAACTCGGCCTGAAACATCAGAACGAGCGGTTTCCCCTCCGGGAGCAGCCGGAAGGCGATCTCCGAGGAGACGCCGTACGGGAGGTTCGCGACGCAGGCGGTGAAGGCCGGGAGGTCGACGTCGAGCGCGTCGCCCTCGATCACGTCGAGGAGGCCGTCGTCGACCGCCGTCGCGAACTCCTCGCGGAGAAAGTCGGCGAAGGCGCCGTCGCGCTCGATCACGGAGAGGCGGCCGGGGGCGGGCTCGCGGCCGGAAGCGGGGTCGGAGCCGGTGGACGCGTCGCCGCCCTCCGCGACGATCGCCGCCAGCAGCCGGTCGGTGAGCGCGCCGGCGCCCCCGCCGATCTCCAAGAGGTGGCTCGTGTCGGCGTCGTCCGGGAGGTACGCGGGGATCCGATCGAGGACGCGGTCGTCGACGAGGAAGTGCTGGTCGCGGTCGGGGTTCGCGCGCTCCCCGGCCCGCCGGGCGAGCGCGTCGGGATCGCGGTCCCCGTACGCCGCGCCAGCGCCCGTCGATGAATCGGTCATGGCCGCGTTACTCCGTCGTTCCGGGTAAAAGTCCCGTTTCGGGGCGTCGGTGGCCCCCGGACCGGTCACCGCGCTTCCCGGCCGTCCCTCGCCCGCCTCACTCCTCGTACCCGACGAACCGGCGGTACTTGAGGTCCTCCTCGCGGATCTCTTCGACGATCCGCTCGACGATCACCTCCTTGGGGCGGTGGAGGCCGGTGACGCGCTCGGAGATCTCCTCGAAGCTCTCGAAGGGGCGGCGCTTCCGCTCGTCGAGCACCTTGTTCCGGAGCTGCTTGCCGATCCCCGGCAGGAGGTTGAGCTGGTGGAGTCGCAGGGTGATCGGCCCGGCCTCGTTGTAGAAGTCGACGAACCGCTCCTCGTCGCCCTCGACGATGGCCTCGACCGCGTACTCGATCTCGGCGGCCGCGTTCCGGGTGAGGTCGTCGAACGAAACCTCGTGATACCGGCCGACTGCGGGGCCGTCCAGCGCGATCCGGTCGCTCACGGAGATGTCCGCCGCCTCGTCGAGCGCGAGCTCGTACAGCTCGAACGCGTCCGTCCCGAGCCCGTACGCGACCGGCGACTTCCGGTACTGCGGGCGATCGTCGTCCGGCCGCCCGTTTGGCATCACGTCCAACAGGACGACCGCGGGACCGCCGTCCGCGTCGGGCGCGTCGGCTTCGGGATCGCTCATACGTGATTTAGCGTTCCGCGCGGTGAAAAAACCGCTGGCGCGCGGCGGGAGAGCGATCCCTTCCGGATCGGTGACGACCGCCGAAAGCCAAAAGCCCGTCTGTCCCCCACGAATCGTATGAACGAGCCCGCCACCGAGGGCGTGCTGTTGGACCAGGAGACGCTCCACGATCGGCTCGACGACGCGCCCGGCTGGCTGCGGGACCACTACCGCACCTTCCGCGAGTCGATGCTCGGCGAGCGCGACGGCTCCCCGTTCCCCTGCTACTTCGGTATCGAGGTGGAGCGCGAGGGAGACCTGCTGTACGCCGCCTGCGAGTCGACCACCGATCCCGCGGCGCTCCTCCGGTTCCGCGACGTCCTCGTCGAGTACCTCGACAGGTACGAGAACCACGCCGACCGCGCCCCGCTCGCGGTGTTCTTCCGACCGCCCGACGGCGACCGGGGCGAGGCGCACTACCACGAACGCCTCTGGCACGTCTTGGAGTTCCTCCACGTCCACGACCCCGAGCCGTGGCCCGACAACATCCCGACCGACCCGGACACACCCCGCTTCGAGTTCTGCTTCGGCGGCGAGCCGCTGTTCCCGACCTCTCGCGCGCCGTTCTACGACGAGCGCAAGAGCCGGTACTCGCCGGTGGGGCTCGAGATCACCTTCCAGCCGCGGGCCGTCTTCGACGGGCTCACCGCCGACACGGAGGCGGGCCAGCGCGCCCGCGAGACGATCCGCGAGCGCATGGACGAGTACGACGGGGTCTGTCCCCACGCCGACCTCGGCGACTGGGGCGTCGAGGGCGACCGCGAGTGGAAACAGTACCTGTTCCGCGAGGACGGCGACGCGAGCCCGGACGCCTGTCCCCTGAACCCGACTCCCGACCACCCGAAGGCGCCCGAGGCGCTGCTGGAGCCGGGTGCGTGGCGCCGGCTCGACGAGTCCCCCGCCCCCGGCGACGACGACGCCGCCCTGACCGCGGGGCTCGGCGATGACTGACTCGTCGCGGTCGGCGGACACCGGCGCCGCTCCCGGGCATGTCGACGACGCCGTCCTCCTCCTGATCGACTTCCAGACCGGCTTCGACGAGCCGGGGTGGGGCGAGCGCAACAACCCCGACGCGGAGTCGGTCGCGTCCGCGCTCCTCAGCCGGTGGCGCGAGGCCGACCGCCCGGTCGCGCACGTGCGACACGCCTCGACAGAGCCCGACTCCCCGCTGCGCCCGGACGCCCCGGGCTTCGCGTGGAAGCCGGAGACCGCTCCCGCGGCGGGCGAGCCGACCTTCGAGAAGTCGGTCAACGGCGCCTTCCTCGACTCGGGGCTCGACGAGTGGCTCCGCGAAGGGGGCCACGAGTCGCTCGTCGTCTGCGGGCTCACCACCGACCACTGCGTCTCGACGACGGCCCGGATGGCCGAGAACCGGGGGTACGAGGTCTCGGTCGTCGCCGATGCCACCGCGACCCACGCCCGGACGGCCCGCGACGGCGATCGGATCGATCCGGAGACCTCTCACCGCGTCGCGCTCGCGCATCTCGACGGCGAGTTCGCGACGGTCGTCGAGGCCGACGACCTCCAGTGACTTAGGGCGGCCCGGGATGTCCCGCGGTCGTCGCTCGGATCCTCACGCTTTTCCACTCCGCCGCCGTGGTTCCGGTATGCAACGCGGCCGTCGGAAGCCGGACTGGCTGAAGTCGCGCCCGCCGTCCGGGAGCCGGTTCACCGAGATCAAGTCCACCCTCCGCGACCGCGACCTCCACACGGTCTGCGAGGAGGCGAACTGCCCGAACATGGGCGAGTGCTGGTCGGGGGAAGATGGCCCAGGCACGGCGACGTTCATGCTCATGGGCGACCGCTGCTCGCGCGGATGTAACTTCTGCGACGTGGAGACGGGCGGGATGGAGCCGCTCGACCCGGACGAGCCCGCGAACGTCGCGGACGCGGTCGCCGAGATCGGGCTCGACTACGTCGTGCTCACGTCGGTCGACCGCGACGACCTCGCTGACGGCGGCTCCGCGCACTTCGCCGAGACGATCCGCGAGATCAAGCGCCGCGACCCGGAGATCCTCGTCGAGACGCTGATCCCCGACTTCGGGGGCGACCCCGAGGCGATTGACCGGATCGTCGACGCCGGACCCGACGTGATCGCCCACAACGTTGAGACGGTCGAACGACTCCAGTGGCCGGTCCGGGACCGGCGGGCGAACTACGAGCAGTCGCTCGCGGTGCTCGATCGGGTGGACCGGGAGTCCGACATCCACACCAAGACGAGCCTCATGCTCGGCGTCGGCGAGTACGACCACGAGGTGTACCGCACCCTCGGGGACCTCCGCGAGGTCGGCGTCGACGTGGTCACGTTCGGGCAGTACCTCCGGCCGTCGCGCTCGCACCTCGACGTGTTCGAGTACGTCCACCCCGACGTCTTCGAGACGTGGCGCGCGGTCGCCGAAGGGGAGTTCGACTTCCTCTACTGCGCTTCCGGGCCGATGGTCCGATCCTCGTACAAGGCCGGCGAGCTGTTCGTCGAGGCGCTGCTCCGGGAAGGGCGGGCCCCCGAGGACGCCCGGCGTCAGGCGCGGGCCGCGGGCGGCGACTGAGGCGTGGGCCCCAGACCGTTCGGCGCGGATTGAAAAACCACCACGCTTCGACAGCTGTCAGGCGTTCTTGAGGTATCGTCTTTTGTCGAAACAGCGAGTTATTTACCTCTCCACGACTCACCCTGCGTCAGTGAGACGCACACATGGGAACAACTGAATCGTCGATCGTCGACTCGGCGCGGGCCCGACCGGGGCTTCTCCTCGTCGCTCTCCTCGGCGGCCTGCTCCTCGTCGACCTCGCCGCGAAACTCGCCGGGGTTGACCTCGGTCCGATCGGCGGGGCGCTCTCGGCCGATCGGCTCGGATCGAACCTCTGGAGCGGGGTCGTGATCGGACTCGTGATCGGGCTCGCCGGGATCGGACTCTCGATGACGTACAGCATCCTCTCGTTCGCGAACTTCTCGCACGGCGATCTCCTCAGCACCGGAGCGTTCACCGGCTGGGGCGTCGCCTTCCTGATCGCCGGATTCGGCGACGTGCCGCTCCGGGCGCTGCTGACCGTCGGGGACGCCGGGAGCGCGACCCCCGGCGACATCGGGGCGCACGTCCTCTCGACGCCGCTCGCGATACTCGTCGGACTGCTCGCAGCGTTCGCGGTCACCGCCGTCGTCGCACTGGCGCTTGACCGCGCGTTCTACAAGCCGATGCGGGACCGCGACGGGATCTCGATCCTCATCGCGTCGATCGGCGCCGCGCTGATCGTCCGCTACGTGATCCAGTTCGTCTACGGCTCCGACCGGCGGGGCGTCACGGCGAGCGTCGAGGCCTCGAATCTGGCGTTCGGTCCGCTCGGGATCTCCGTCAACGCCCACGATCTGACCATCGCTGTCGCCGCGCTCGGGCTCATGCTCGCGATGCACTTCATGCTCCAGCGCACGAAGCTCGGCACCGCGATGCGGGCGATGGCCGACAACAAGGACCTCGCCCTCGTCACCGGCATCCCGGCCGAGCGCGTCGTCACCGCGACGTGGATCATCGGCGGCGGGCTGGCCGGCGCGTCGGGGTACCTCTACGTCCTGCTCCGCGGGACGATCCAGTTCGACTTCGGCTGGCTGCTGCTCCTCCTGATCTTCGCGGCCGTAATCTTAGGCGGGATCGGGTCGGTGTACGGCGCGATCGCTGGCGGGCTCGTCATTGGGATCGTCTTCACCACGTCGACGATCTGGATCCCGTCCGACTTCAACGAGGCCGCCGCCTTCGCGGTGATGATCGTCATGCTTCTGCTGCGCCCCGAGGGGCTCTTCGGAGGTGTTTCGACCGCATGAGCGACGCTTCGCCGCCGTCGGGCGAGGGGGGATCGCCGGCCGACGGATCGGCCCCGGAGAGCGCGACCGCCGCCCTGATTGACGCCGCCCGGCGGAGCGACCTCGGGCTCGTGCTCGGGACGCTCCTCCTCGTCTACCTCGCCGCGACGCTGCTCACCTTCACCGACGGGCTCAACAGCGTCGTCGGGCTGATGCGGACGCTGACGTTCCTCGGGCTCGTGTACGCGCTCGCCGCGCTCGCGTTGAACCTCCAGTGGGGGTACGCCGGGCTGTTCAACATCGGCGTCGCCGGGTTCATGGCGCTCGGCGTCTACACGATGGGGATCGTCGTCCGGTCCCCCGACCCGGCGTTCGGCCCGCCCGGATTCGGGCTCCCGCTCCCGGTCGGCATCGTCGCCGGCATGCTGATGGCCGCCGTCGTGGGGCTGCTCGCGGCGCTCCCGGCGCTCCGGCTCAAGGCTGATTACCTCGCGATCGTCACGCTCGGCATCTCGGAGATCATCCGGCTGTTCCTCCAGTCGAGTGCGTTCGACACGTTCCTCAGGGACACGCTCGGCGTGGGCACCGGCGGCGGCCGCGGCATGGGGATGCCGCAGAATCCGATCCGCGAGCTGTTCCTCGTCGACGGACAGGCGGGGACGCCGACGGCCCTCGGCGACCTCATCTTCGGCGTCTTCGGCGAGAGCGGGCTCGGGATCTCCAACACGATCCTCATCGACTGGGCGTACATCGCCGTGCTCGCCGCCTTCGTGATCGGCTTTTACGTCCTGCTCGAACGGCTCGGCCGGTCGCCGTTCGGCCGGCTCCTCAAGGCGATCCGGGAGGACGAGCTCGTCGCCGACTCGCTCGGGAAGAACGTGGACCTGATCAAGATCAAGGTGTTCGTCATCGGCTGCGCGCTGATGGGACTGGCGGGGATCCTCTGGTTCGGTAGCCAGGGCAACGTCTCGCCGACGCCGCAGTTCATGCCCGTCCTGACCTTCTACGTCTTCATCGCCGTCATCATCGGCGGGTCCGGCTCGAACACCGGCGCGGTCCTCGGCGGCATCGTCTTCGCAACCGTGCTGTTCGAGGGACCGCGCCGCATCGGGTCGTCGCTGCGCGACGTGATCGACGCCGAGACGCCGCCGTCGTTCGGGGACGCGCTGGTCTCGCTGGATCCGACCGCGTTCCTCGCGTACGCGACCGACAACATCGCGCCGCTGCAGTTCGTCTTCCTCGGGCTCATCCTGGTGTTCATCATGCACCGGCGGCCCGACGGGATACTCGGCGACCGGATCGAGACGGCCGCGGCCGTCGACCTCTCGGAGCGCCCCAGCGGGGGTGAGACCGATGAGTAGCGACATCCCGGAGGCCTCGGACGTCGCCGACGCGGCGGACGAAGTCGACGCGGCCGACGCGATCAGCGACGAGCCCGAGGCGAACGACAGCGCCGTCGAGGAGGCGGCGAAGCACATCCCGTCCGGGGGGACGTCGCCGCTCCGAGTCGACGGGCTCGTCAAGCGCTTCGGCGGCGTCACCGCCGTCGACGGCGCCTCCTTCGAGGTCGAACAGGGATCGCTCACCGGCCTGATCGGTCCCAACGGGGCCGGCAAGTCGACCACGTTCAACTGCATCACCGGCGTCCACGAGCCGACGGCGGGGTCGGTGTACTTCAAGGGCGAGGACGTCACCGGGCTCGAACCGTACCAGATGGCGCGGAAGGGACTCGTGCGGACCTTCCAGATCGCCCGCGAGCTAGAGGAGATGACCGTGCTGGAGAACCTGATGCTCGCGCCGAAGGGGCAGATCGGCGAGTCGGCGATCCGGGCGGTCACGCCCGGGCTCCGCGGCGAGGTGATCGAGCAGGAGGAAGAGACCCGCGAGCGCGCCTGGGAGACGCTTGACTTCTTCGAGATCGACCACCTCGCGACCGAACACGCCGGCAACCTCTCCGGGGGGCAGCGGAAGCTGCTGGAGATGGCGCGCGCGCTCATGACCGACCCGGAAGTGGTCCTGCTCGACGAGCCGCTCGCGGGGGTTAACCCCACGCTAGAGGAGAAGCTCCTCGACCGGATCCACCAGCTGCGCGAGGACGGCTACACCTTCCTCCTCGTCGAACACGACATGGACGTCATCATGAACAACTGCGAACACGTCATCGTCATGCACCAGGGAAGCGTTCTCGCCGAGGGGACTGGCGACGAGATACGGAACAACGAACAGGTCATCGAGGCCTACCTGGGTGAGGACATATGAGCGCCGACGAGGCGGAAGCCACCGACGAAACCGCCGGGGACGACCCCGGCGACGCCGGAGATTCGCCGAGCGCGGACACCGATGATTCCCCGAGTACCGCCGGCGGCGACACGCCACTCTCCGCCGAGGTCGACGCGGGAACGACACACACGCTCGACGGCGACGCGATCCTCCGGCTCCGAGACCTCGACGCCGGCTACGGCGACCTCCAGATCCTCTCCGACGTCGACCTCGACGTCGCCGACGGGGAGTACGTCACCATCGTCGGTCCCAACGGGGCGGGCAAGTCGACGGTGATGAAGACCGTCTTCGGGCTCACGACCTACATGAACGGGACCGTCGAGTTCGAGGGCGAATCGATCCACGGGCTTCCGCCCGAGCAGATCATCCGCGAGGGGATCGGGTTCGTCCCGCAGAACGACAACGTGTTCCCGGGACTGAGCGTGCGCGAGAACCTGGAGATGGGCGCGTACATTCTCGACAGCGTTCCCGAGGACCAGATCGAAGAGATCTACGACCGGTTCCCCATCCTCCGGGAGCGGAAGGAACAGAAGGCCGGGACGCTCTCCGGCGGTCAGCGGCAGATGGTCGCGATGGGGCGCGCGCTCATGCTCGACCCCGACCTCCTGTTGCTCGACGAGCCCTCCGCGGGGCTCGCACCCGACCTCGTGGCCGACATGTTCGACCGGATCGATCGGATCAACGACTCGGGGACGGCGGTGCTCATGGTCGAGCAGAACGCGAAGGAGGCGCTGCGGCGTTGCGACCGCGGCTACGTCCTCGTGAACGGCGAGAACCGCTACACCGACCGCGGGGAGGTGCTGCTCGGCGACGAGGACGTGCGGAAGGACTTCCTGGGCGGATAATCGACTCAGCGGCTCCAGAGACATCCGTTCTTCAGATTCCCGTTCTGAAACCGCGGATCGCTGAACCGTGTCTCTCGATCGAGTGCGGGAGTGGGTATAGCGAATTGGTGAAACGGTTGTTTATAAGCGATCGAGTGATGTTGCTGGCGGTCGTTTATAAGTCTCAGACAGCACGGTGAACATCTCCAAAGCCCCAGCCGCGAGGGCGGCGCACGCTCGCTGCGCGCCTCACTCGGTCGCTATCGCTCCCTCGTTGCGGTGCTTACCTCGCCTGCGCCGCCCTCGCGGCTGCCCCTTTGAGCCCACCCCGCACCGCAACCGCACAGCCTCACGCCTCCCCAGCCTCGTCGCTGGCGGCTGTCGCCGCCAGCGACTCCCTCGCACCGGCGGTTCGCGGCCCTTCGGGCCGCTCACCGGGGCGCGCCACCACCCGTTCGTTTATAAGCGATCGTCGCCGTCGCTCACGGTTGTTTAAATACTCTATCGTCGCCATCGATCTGCAACACTCACTCCCACCATCGCGCAGAAAAAATCGGAAAACGGACCGAGCCGAACCGCCTGCTCGCCTACTGGTTCAGCACGCTCGACCACTGGCTGGTGTACGTCGCCTGTGCCGGCTCGAAGGAGACGCGCTCCGCGATCGTGCCGCCGTTGTCCTCGAACGAGGCCACGTACTCCTCCTCGAGCGACTGGCCGTAGGCGTCGTTGAGGTACAGGGTTCCGGAAGACTCGGCGCCGACCGTGTCGCCCCGCGCGAGCTCGGCCATCGCCGGGCCCTGCAGGAGGTCGGACGGCGCGGTCCGGAAGATGTAGCCGTTGTCGTCCAAGTCGGTCACGTCCGGGCTCGTCGAAGACGGCGAGATGCCGACGACGCCGTTGGGGATGTACACCTGGTCGGCCACCTGCAGGTTCACGTTCGAGGAGGCCGGGCCGACGACCGCGCCGTAGCCGGCGTCGACGAGCGCGTTCGCGCCCGAAATCCCCGCCTGCGGGTCCGTCTGCGTGTCCTCAACGCGGGTGTTCACCGTGACATTCAGGTCCGCGTCGTTGACCTGGATCGCGGCAAGCAGCGCGCCGTCGCGGATCGGACCGCCGAGCGACCCGAGATCACCGGTCTCGGGCATCAGCACGCCGATCATCGCCTCGAACTCGCCGTCGATCCCGACGGGGTCCGCCGCCGTCGCGTTCAGGTCCTCGTCGGAGAGCTCGTTCCCGAACTCGAGGGTGTCGAGCGTGACGATCTCGCCGTCTTGGAAGTCCTGTACGTCGTACGCCGCGGTGGCGATGTCGCCGTTGGAGTCGAAGTTGACGCTCGACGACGCTCCCACGTAGTGGACTGGGTCGCCGGCGGCGACGGTCTCGACCGCCTCGGGGAGGTTCTCCGGGCCGAACTCCTCGCCGCCGGGATTCGCGACGGTCCGGATGCGGTCGCGGATAGCCTCGCCGTTGTTCTCGCCCGCGGCGGTCGCCGCGAGGATCTCGACCGCCATCGCGTCGTAGGCCTGCGCGGTGAACACGCCCGGCGCGGTGTCGTACTCCTCCTCGTACAGGCCGGTGAAGAACTCCGCGCCCGGACCGCCCGCGGACGGCGCAGTCCCGATGACGTTGTTCATGTCGTTGTCGACTTCGCCGGGGAGGTCCGAGTCGATCAGCCCGTCGGGCACGATGATGTCCAGCTCGGGCACGTCGCTGGCGAAGTCGGAGTAGAAGTCGCGGAACAGCTGGATACCGGACTCCGGGAAGCCGACGACCATCACGGCGTCCGGCGCGTCGCCGCCGGACCCGCCGTCGGAACCGTCGCTTCCGTCGGAGCCGTCAGAACCGTCGCTTCCGTCCGAGCTGTCCCCTCCGTCGCTGCCGTCGCCGCTTTCGGTCGAGCAGCCGGCGAGTGCCGCGATGCCGGCCACTCCGGCGCCCTTGAGTACGTCGCGTCGCTGTATCCTTCGCGTCATTCTGTTACGGCATACCATACGTGAGCTTATAAGTGTATCCACGCCCACAAATACCACAGCCGACCGATTCGTTCCGCCGCTGAGGGGCGTGACGCGTTCGAGACGCCGGCTGTCGGGGTCTGGGTCGATCGCCGATCCCGGCGAGATCGGCGTTAGTTATAGATATTGGTCATGTCTCGCCGAGTCGATCGAATCCGGTCCTCCGGACGGGCGAGAGTCAGTACCCCTGCGCGTTTCCGTCCTTCCGCGGCTCGGTCGCCGCCGAGAGGACGCCGTTCCGGGATCGCGCGATCTGAGCGCCGCCGAACCGACCCGGCGGGAGGGTCCGTACGTCGTGGCCCCTCCGAGCAAGCTTCGCGGCGGTCCCCCCGTCAGCGTGGGGTTCGAGCGCCAGCTCGCCGCTCTCGCGGTAGCGCCACCGCGGCTCGTCGAGCGCGCGCTGGAGCGGCATCCCGTAGTCGACGAGGTTCGAAACTACCTGCACGTGCCCCTGCGGCTGCATGTACCCGCCCATCACGCCGAAGGCGGCCCAGTCGTCCTCGTCGAACCGGACGAGGCCGGGTATCAGGGTGTGAAACGGTCGCTTCCCCGGTTCGAGGCGGTTGGGATGGTCGGGATCGAGCGAGAACGACGAGCCCCGGTTCTGAAGGGCGATCCCCGTCTCGCCCGCGACGAGCCCGGAGCCGAACCCGGCGAACCGCGAGTTGATGTACGAGACGATGTTGCCCTCCTCGTCGGCGACCGTCAGCAGGACGGTGTCGGCGTCCTCGGCGTTGGCGTCGGAGACGCCGAAGCTCACGTCGTGGTCGGCGGTCTCGCCGATCTCGGCCGCCCGGCGTTTCGCCCACGACGCGGAGGCGAGCGGTGGGACCTCCTCGTAGGCCGGGTCGGTGATGTAGCGGTGGCCGTCGTGGAAGGCCACCTTCAGCGCCTCCGCGAAGTAGTGGACGCGCTCGGGGGAGTCGTAGTCGTACTCGCCGGCGCCCACCTCGGCGGCGACGTTGAGCGCCTCCAGCGCGATGAGCCCCTGGTTGTTCGGCGGGAGTTCGTACACCTCCGCGCCGTTGTACGTCGTCGAGACCGGATCCGGCCACTCCACCTCGAAGCTCGCGAGGTCGTCAACAGTCATGAACCCGCCCGCCGCCTGCACCTCGTCGGCGATGGCCTCGGCGATCTCGCCCTCGTAGACGACGTCCGCTCCCTCCTCGGCGATCAGCCGCATCGACTCACCGAGCCGCGGGAGCGTCACCCGCTGGCCGATCGATGGCGATTCGCCGTCGAAGAGGTACGCCTCGCGGGCGTGGTCGCTCTCGAACAGCTCCTCGCCACGAGTCCACGACTCCGCGATCACCTCGCTGACCGGGTATCCCTCCGTCGCGTAGCGGATCGCCGGCCGAAGGAGCCGGTCGAGGCCGAACTCGCCGAACCGCTCGGCCGTCGCCTCCCACCCGCGTGCGGTCCCGGGGACCGTCACCGTCTGTGCCCCCGTCATCGGCATCTCGACCGCGCTCGGGTCGCCCTCCTCGATATCGTCGTCGCCCGCGAGCGCCTCCCGGACGTTCTCGATCGTCGCGTCGGCGGGCGCGCCGCCGCAGGCGCGCATGGCGCCGACCTCGCCGTCCGCGGTGCGGTACAGCGCGAACACGTCCCCGCCGATCCCCGTCGACGTCGGCTCGACGACGTTGAGGGCGGCGGCGGTCGCCACCGCGGCGTCGAACGCGTTTCCGCCGTCCCGCAACACCTCGATCCCCGCCTCGCTCGCGAGCGGCTGGCTCGTGGCGACCACGCCGCGCTGTCCGTACACCGTCGACCGCCGGGAGCCGAACCGGTCCACGTCTGGATCCATGCCAACACGTTCGCCGGTATGGGGTTAAACGTCTCCCCGAGCAGTTCCGGTGTTCCCCAGAGGATCCGTGTCACGGTAGCACGTGGTGAGTGGGTTCGACGCCGATCGGCGGCGCTCGCCGGAAACCACCCTAACGGCGCCATCGGCCCGTCTATAACGGTCGTCGACCGAGTCGTCCGATCACTCCACCACCGCGTGTATAAACTAAAATCCGCGATATCAATTACGGCTGATTCCTCCCTCGCGGTTCCGCCGTCGATTTCGGCCGCGGGGATCAAGTCGTCGCCTTCCGGTGCGGTCGCTCGCCGCTCGTCGCCGAAGACGCCAAATCCGGTTCCGTCCGCCTCATCCGAACGCGATCGGAGGAAAGTAAGCCGGCCTTACTCGCTTTGGAAGGCTCCATAACTAATCGACCGGCACTACCACGCCGAGTATGGACAGTACAACCATACCGTCGGTCGATCAGCAGCTGTCGTCGGCGATCGAACTCTCGATGCCGCTACAGTTCTCTGGCGATTTCCTCGAGCTGGCGGTGTTGTTCTTCATCATCGCGATCGTCGCAGCGGTCCTCGGCGCACGCGGCGTCGCCGGCCTCTCGATGACCATCGCGAAGTGGCTCGTCATCATCTTCCTCGTGCTGGCTGTGATCTCGCTGCTGCTGTGAACGGGCCGGCTTCCGCTCCCGGCGAGAGCCCGACGAACCGGGGCGGTCACCGATCGAGGTTCCGCCCCTCCACCACGGACAAGGGTCGGATCGTGCGACCCGCAGTGGGGGACACCGGAGAGGAGAAACGCGCTGTTAGCGAAAACGGCCTCGGCACTCACGACTCACAATCTATCCATAGTGAATGTGTTTAGCGGCTCTATCGGGACTTCTGAGTCCGTATTCCCTTGATAGTCGATTGTCTGCTCATTCCGTTTGCCATTCGCACGAATATCCTGGATTCTCGAAATCCTGCCCTGTATCAAACCTCACAAACAACCCATAGTCGTAATCCAAGTGTTGCTGGTATGCTCGAATCTTCTGCCGGTCACCACCGTCTGAATTCCCTGACTTCTTCGCTTCGACTACGAGAATATTATGCTCCATTGACCCTCGTCGATGAATGATAACGTCCGGAACTACCCGTCCCTGGCTTCCACTTGTTAGCAACTCTTCTGGAACCTCTTTGGTTTCATCTCCGCCGATACGGTTGTACTCAACATCTACGTCCCAAGCGTCCCTGACAGCTTCCTGTAGATACATCCCGAGCCGATGGGTGATGGACCTCTCGCTAACATCAAACCTTAGTAGGTCAGTGTCCTCGTCTTTGACTCTCTCAAGAGCAACTGACACCGCCTGTCGCATCTCTTCTTCATTCATACCTGAGACGTGAGTTCATTGACTTTGTCGAGGTCTGAGATTGCGACCTGTGTGAAATTGAACCCCTGCTGCCCACAGTAACCCATCTTCTCCGAGAACTCTCCTTGGTTGACGAGCCGCTTGATGTCTTGGTAGTTGATTTTGGGTTCTATCTCTATTGGTGTCCCAAATTTCAGTAGCGCACCCTCGGGGTCGATCTCTGTCTTTTCGATTGGGAGAATATGGCTGATACAGGTCGAATGCTCGTCAACTGAGGATGAACAGTATAGAAGCGCGGTGTCTCCTGTGGTCGCGCTTTCCCATGCGTCCCGTCGTTCGTATCCCTCGCGTTTCCAGTACGGATTAGCGTTGAAATATCGGTGATGCCGAAGCGGTTCATCAACGAATGTTGGTCCTTTGGCCCCTCGGATATACTCGGGCGCGGCATCCTCACTGATTTCTCGGCCATTCGTCTGAATGAGGAAGACGCTCATATCGTTAGGAAAGAGATGCATGGCTTATAAAATAGGGCCGCTAACATACGTTCAAGCGATAGCCCCCTTACGGAACCTGTCCCCATTGATATGAGTATGATTTAACAACCGCTGTTCTGTGTTCTCAATTAATACACAATGCTCCTTCGTTGTCGCAATCATGGCCCACCAAGAGGCAAATCTGACGACTACGTTGCCTTTCTAGAACCTGTTGGTCACTCAAATAACGCTGCCGTCTATTGTGACCAAGATGGCTGCTCGTCACCAGCAGTCATGTATCTAACCGAAAAGGAATATGAGGAAAATCAGCTCTCTGGTGAGCGTATATTCTCGCTGAGGCAGGGAGGTTGTTCAATCAAGGGGGAATCTGGAGGTGCGACACAACTCCCCGGCGTGAATATTTCCATCGACCAGACCACTCTACCTTAGTCTGAGTTCGGGAGTCAATTTTGGCATCGTAGGTACTTGGGGGAGACACCACAGCTTGGATTTTGTACGCATAGAAACTGTTACTCTTCGAGGGGCGGGTCTTGTGACGGAATATAGACGGATTTCAGCGGGACGGTCGCCTGATACTCCGGTTCGAGGTCGTCGTAGTGCTCAATCAGGAGGTCGATGAACTCGTCCCGGTCGATGAGCGTGACACGTTGTTCGTTATTCCGTGCAGCATCCTCTGCCCCAGTTGTATAGCCACCAGTCGAAACGAACAGGCCCCGTTCGCCGTTTCCGAGCGTTCCCGTGAATGCTCTCATATCCGGCGAGCCGACTTTCGACTGCTGGCGCTTGACCTGCGCCTTGATGTATGGTTCTTCGAATCCCAGCGAATCAGGGTGAGCGATTACGTCAATACCACGATCCTGACTGTCTCTTGTTTTCTTCGCGTGATATCCCATCGCTCGTAGGACTGCGGCGACCAACTCCTCGAAGACGAACGGATCCATGTTCGCCAGAATGTCGGAGATGAGTTCGTCTGCCTGATTCTCAACCTCGTCAACGAATGGTACGGTGTCCTCGTCGTCCTCGTTCTCTCTGGGTGTCTCCCCGCTTAGAACGCCCAGGATTTCATCAGCACAGTCATCAAGCGAGAACACCGTCAGAGTGCTTCCAAGCGTGTTTTTGGTTGGGGTCGAAAACTCGTCACGAGAGACGGTATCTTTCCACTCAACACGCCTGATGTGTGGATATCCCGAGGGGTGATCGTCTGGTTTCCACTCGTACCCGCTCGTTACTTCGCCGATCAGATACTCTCGTTCCGTCTTATCGTAACTCAAAACTAGATTTCCTTCTTCAATTTCTAGCGCAAATCGATTGACCTGCCCCGCGTTCTGGGCGATACGCCGGCTATTGTGCTCCGAATATTCGCTAGTCGAATTGAACCGAGCTTTCATCTCCTCATATGAGGATACATTAGAAACGTCGCCTAATTCTTCCCAGCCAACTGCGACTAGAGAACGAGTTTCGAATTCGTCTACTAACTCGTTGTTGTTCCCAGCGCGAACCATGAAACCTCGCTCAGCCATATTGGTATAAGGGTTCCAAACCTCAAAGTATCAAGGTTCGCACGTACTACTAGATGACTCGTCAGGATGATCTTGACCGCTTCTATGAGCTACTCGACGACGTTGAGAAACAGGTCGGCGGAACCCGGAAGCTCAAGAATTGTACTGGATACATGGATTGGCCCGACCGGGGAGTATACTTTTTCCTCGAACCAGGCGAGACACGCGATTCGGCCGACCAGTTACGCGTAACCCGCATCGGGACAGTCGCGGTATCTAAACCGACATCTGAAAAGAGCACAACCTCGCTCTGGGGTCGGTTGAAACAACACTATGGAACGGGCAGCGGGAGTCCTAACCATCCTCACGGGGGCGCTCACCGCGGCTCCGTGTATCGCAAGCACGCCGGCGAGGCGATCATCGAGAAACACGACCTCGATGACGATTATCCCGACTGGGACAAGCGCTGGTCGAGCATCGAGCGTGAGCGATCAGAAGTACGTGATGAAGAATACATCCTCGAACGGCGTGTGAGTACGTACGTCCGCGAACAGCCGTTTCTCTGGGTAAATCTCGACGACGAACCGAGCGTCGACAGCGACCGAGCATATCTCGAACGGAACGCTATTGCTCTCCTCAGCAATTTCGATAAGCAGCCGATTGATCCACGTAGAGATGGCTGGCTCGGCCGTTACAGTCAGAGTCGGGAAATTCGCGAATCTGGACTCTGGAACGTGAATCACGTAGACGAGCGGTACGATAGCGAATTTCTGGACATTTTTCAGAACGCGGTTAACGACACTACTTCGCCATAGCGTCGTTAGCAATCGAAATTTTCTAATCTGCTCTCTCTGCATGGTAAATAAATTATGTCAAGACATGAAAGACAAAAGCATGTACTGGAACGATGCTGAATTAGGCGAGGTTGTAAGATATCTGGCTGAAGGGAGTGCTGAGGAACTTGGTTCGCCAATTAAGTTCATCGCACAAGGGGATATTCAGAGTGGTAGTGTCCCTGAGGAAATAAGCGAGGAGTTCATTGAGAATGATTTTGATTACGCGCCAATCCGACCATATAAATCACAGCAGTACTATGACGTATCGGCTCAAGAAATTAAAGAGCTTGATCAAAAGCAATGTATTGGACATGATGAAATCATGCTCAAGTGTCTGAATGTCCTGACTGAATATCCGTTGGCTATTGTCACTCACCCAGATCAAGAGTGTTATGGAATTGTAACTCCCTCTAATTTCAATAAGAGAATTGCGAAAGAGTACCTATACACATTCTTTGCTGCCACTGCACAGAGTATATCTCACGTTATTGAATCCCGCTATAGTACAGAAGAAGTGCTTCCTACGTATCTGAGCAACCGGAATAGTGGGGAAGCAGCTAACCGTTGGGCGGAAGCGCGAGAGAATAACGTTGAACTTCATGTTGTAGAGTTCATGAATTTGACCGATTTGAAAGTCATTGTAACCGAAATTGAAGAGATACGTGAAGACATGGGATTTGATTCGAAAACACAGTGTCGTCAATCGTTTGATGCCGTCTCAAAATTCCGTGATAAGGTGATGCACGCCAATAGAACAATGGTAAGTGAGCCAGAAGATACCGAAGCGCTTGCTGAGGCGATCGATGAAGCCTCTTCGCTTACGAAACAAGCACAAGACCTCAACACTTAGACGGCATTAGCTCGGTTCTTCCAACTCCGTTGTATACTTGGGATTCTCTCGAAGTTTCGAGAACGAGACGTAGCGATGTCCTTGAACGAAAGCAACCGTTCGGTCGGAATCACTCGCGGTCTTGTCGTTCTTCACCGGATGGTCGAGTTCGATACCATCCCGTGGGAAGATGACCTTCTCTGTCTCGCCGTACCGTTCGGAACCTTCCTTACGGAACTGCGTTACCGCTTCCAACAGTTGATCGCGCTGTGACTGTGAGAGGTCAGGATGGTTTCGAACGGTTTCTTCTGTGAGTTCGATACTCTCGACGGCGTCCGTCACTGTTGGAACTGATGTTTTGATTTCGCCGTCAGTGTAGAACGCGAGGTGGTCTACGGGTTTGAATGAACGATTCGGTTGACAAAAGTACAGGCCATGAGCTTCATACTCGGGCCATGCCTTGCGGGCTGCGACGACCAACACCCGATCCTCCTTGCCGCTCACGAGGTCTTCGTCGTAGAGGAAGCGGCTGAGTTCACGTAGCAGGAACGCTTCACGTTCTGTGGGCACTGACATACTCGCTTCAGCGTTCCCTACGTCTCGATCGAGCACTGTCTCGATTGTATCAATGAGCGAGTCGAAGTTGGCCCATACAATACGTTCGTCTTCGATTTCAGCTATCTCGTCGGGAAGTCGAGCATCGGGTGTTAGGACGATGAGACGCTGTAATTCCGCTTCGTCTTTGTTGAGCGCATGAAGATGGTTTTCCAGTTGCGTTCTATCTACTGCGTCCCGACTCGTCTTCGTCTCGAACCAGAGCGCGGTTGAACTCTTAATCGCAGCATCGGGAACTGAGTCGACACCCGTCACTTGATTATCGAACGAAACGAGTGATAGATCCGATTCGTCAGTCAATGCCTCTAGAATATCTTCGGCCAGTTGGTTGTTGACGTGTTCAAGTACGGCAATGGCCGTTGACGTGACTCTATTTTCGTCCTGTGTGTACGTCGAAAAGAGCGGATTCGGCATACAGTTGCGTACAGACACCTATCTCAAAAACTCTCGCACGGGTCCCGATCAACACGAAAATCTCATTTATTACTTCTATTCTACAATTTCTCGGAACTTGCTCAGAGAGACATCCAGCGTGTGTGCTTGCTTAATACCTCCTAAGTACGCATTCCTCTTTGAATTCCCGCCGTGTCCAGGTGAGAATTCTTCTTGTAACTCATCAGTGAGATAATGATGCCCACCGCCACTGTGCTGGCTAATTCGAAATGCTTCGTCTAAGAGCCCACCCGGTTCTTTCCCGTCGACAACAACTAATCCGTCATTGTTCCCAATGGCACCAGACGCTTCGAATCGTTTGGCGTGAGCATTCTCGCTATGTTGTTCGATGAGGTTCTTTTGTTCGTCAGTAGGTAGATCACTAAATTTGACTTCTTCACCGCCCTGTTTCAGACTCTTGAAGTCAATGATAGTATCAACGGTAAAGTAGCCGATTATGTAGCGATGCGTGTACTTTGTGCTGTCTCCCCTTAGACCGGTATAGAACGCCACAACATCGCCCTCACTGAGGCTGCGAATGATCTTTGTGTATGGCCCCCTGCTAGTACTTTCACCATATGTAAGAGCCTCAAAATTGGGGTCGAAATGTAGCGGCCACTCCGCCAATTGATCACCTGTATATGTTTCTCCGTCGTCTTCTGTTGGTTTAATCTGGTTCAAATAATCGGCCATCGAAGCGTCTTGGTGACGGAGTTTTGAGTTTCCGAAGGTACGGCTCTCAGTGGTCCCTTCTGAACCCCTCGATTCAGGAATCGGTATGTACTCGAATCTGTTGTCGGAGTAAACTGGTGGCGTTGGTGAACTATTCGTTGAATCTGCTCCCACACCCAGTAATGCTATTGTCATTTTGTTTGCTGAATTAGTTAACACCCGCTCGATTCTTCATTAAGGGGACCATCTGTCTCGGGGGGCACAGCTCTATCCTCCCATAGGCGCGCTCGTCCGACTTTCTTCTCAAGTCTTTCAACTTCTTCAATACAGTCGTGATAGATGTTCTCGGCATCATTCAGGTAGGATAGAACCTTCTGTGTCTTCTCCTCATTCAATCTTTTCTGATTCAGTGTATCTGGTGAACCGACCAATGACAGCGGGCATGCGTCCTCGAAAGATACGAGTTTGATCAGGCCTTGGACAGCAGTTCGACCATTTATACCCAGTTTCCGACGCTTATCGATGTATCCGATATAGAACTGCTCCCCATTCTGTTGTAAGCTGCTGTTTCTCACTCGCGTGAATAAAAATAAATAGCGTTCATCGTCATCGTTTGCGAATGACGATATGTTCCAATTTATACATCCAGTACAGTAGTTTTCAGCTTTTCTTTCAATACACGGTTCTGGCTTATTCCCTTCCCCCTGCGTATTTGTTACATCTCGGACTGGTAGGTTGTTACCCTCATTATGATAGAAATACTGGGCCCTCCCACGAGCCCCCAGCTCATTTGGCTGAAACTCTCGAACTATCTCCACCTTTGGATCAATATCAGAATCTGTCAAAGGAATCGGATCTTTTTCTAAATAATCGGACTTTTCAGACATCTTACTTATTGATCCAACCTGAAATGTGTTGATGACACAGAGGTAGGCCCATACTCGCCAGACCCAACTTGATGAAGTCGTGTATTTGTTGTGCCGTCCTCAAACCAAGGCCAGAAGTGCCATTCTGTTCACTCGGACCTCCGAAGGGGCTACACATATTTTCTTGTCGTTGATTCATAATGTAACGAGCTATCTTCTAGCATATCAAACTACTTCTGAAAATTCGACTTCTGATAATAGAAGTCATTTGGTCGTCACATCCATCGTTACTATCCATAGGCCTAGGAGCGTCCAGTCGTAATTGTCTGTTGTGAGACACGAATGACTGGCGAAGAGCCACAGCAGACGGCATGGGAAACCGAGGTCGGCTTGTCCGAAGAGACGACCTACGTCGCCATCTATCCGAGTCGCAAGCACGCTGAGGAGTGGATGGAGGAGGCTGAAGAGCAAGGCTACGGGAGTCGATCGAAGTACCTATACGAACTGATACAAGAGGCTCGCGCTGCTCGTCAAGAGGGGTTTCTCGCCTACAGTCAGAACGAGTCGAAGGTCGAAGAACTACAATTACAAGTCGAGCAGTTACAGGACGAGCTCGAAAACGCGCAGAACTCGGACCCCGGGGAGATCGAAATCGCTCACGAAGAGTTCGTGACGACGTTCCTCACTGAGAACTACCAACCCCTGAATAAGGTACTCCACCAAGTCACGGATAGCGGTGTTCTCACGGGCATCGTGAAAGATGCGGTTGAGGATCAGTTGTTCGACCTCGCGGAGGAGAACAAGGTCGAGTACAAGCAGGGCTACGGCTGGCGACTCGCCCACAACACTGCTGACGAGGAGGCGGTCGAGGCATGACGGGCGAGACTCGCGAGAAGATTTACGAGAACGAGCACGACGCGGTCAACGACTTCATCGAGCGTAAGGAGGCAATGGGTCGCAGTCGTCGCACTCTAAACGCCTATTCGCGGACGCTGAAGTCGTTCTTCCACGAGGAGTTTCCCGACCTCGCACCGCAAGACGTTGAGGTGCGCCATATCGAGGACTACGTCGGCGCACTCGCTGCCCGCGATCTCTCCCAAAACACGAAGCGTAGATACCTCGAATCGCTGTCCTCGTTCTTCGGGTGGGCGATGAAGCGCCCTCGGTTCGAGAATATCACCGGCAACCCCGCAGCAGTCGTCCTCGAAGAGATCCCACAAAAGTACCGCGAGCGTCCCGACTGTGCGACGTGGGAGAGCGCAAAGAAAATCATCCACAACATCGCTGAACCACGGAACAAGGCGATCGCCGTCATTCTCGCAAAAACTGGATGCCGGATTCGGGAGGCGCTCGAAATCGAACGCGATGACCTGATGCTCGACGAGGGATTCATTCGACTTCGTGAGCGGAAAGGTGGCAGTCAGACTGTCGTTCCTGTTGATAACGAGGTCAAGCACGCCATCAAGCGGTATCAACTCATCCGACCGGACGCCGACTCTAACTATCTGTTTCTCAGCGTCCGTGGAAACCGAGTGAACACGACGCAGGTCCAGCGGGCTGTCCGAGACGCTGCGGTCAAAGCAGGCGTAATGGATGAAGGAGAGACGCGCTTTCACCGTAAGTTCACTCCTCACACGTTTCGGACGGTGTTCACGACGTTAATGCGGAATGAGGGAATGAAGGACCACATTTTACAGCACATCCGCGGTGACGCTAATAATCGAACGATGGATGTCTACACAAGGGTTGATCGAAACGACGCCCGACAAGAATATCTCGAGTGTATCAAGTCGCTTGATCTGTAGACCTCCTCTCGTAGAGCATTTTGCGGAGACGACAGAGACGCGGTCGTGAAGACAGTCGATGGGCAAGGTGCCTGTGTTCTATCGGATAGACTCTAAACCGCGGAGACGACTGAGTGTCTTCGTCTAAGAAGTAGGGGTTGTCTGTCTCAAGAACTTACTCAGAGCGCGCCGCTCCACGTCAGGTATGCGAGGGCAGCGACAGGAATTGATGAATACGCCCAAGCCGCCGTGTAGTACCAGTTTGGAAGAGATTCATCGAATTCGTATGTAAAGAGTGCTAGTCCAGCGAAGAGAATCCCGATATTCGCATACCAGGTGAGCCACTCGCTGACATACGGATATTCGTACAAGTGGATGTTGATCGCTGCGACGTTCGCCCAGATAGCCGGTCTACTGATATACTGCTTCTCAACGAGTAATCCGAGCAGTATCAGCGCAATCACATTCAAATTCTCAATGACAACTGGAGGGAGCAGTTCAATCCACATACCTCGTGATTTCTGACTATCAATATAATACTTGTCTGACCGTGGTGAAACTAATTGAATCCAGGTACGCGGTGTTTCAGTCCGGCTCCTCGGTGTCCTTGCTTTTGTCTCTGCGTAAAGAGACCGCACGCTGTCCCTGTTTGTGATACCGGTGCCTACGATGTAACAGATATCTCCGATATTGCGAGAGCGACGAGGCTGCTGTCGTCTCTGCGATCAGGATTATTCGACCTTGTGGAACCCAAGAACGTTGTCAACGATATGTAGGAGTCCCCATAACGGTAAACCGACGACAAGTATCCCGAACCAGAAGACGAACATGGCGATGGGTAGTGGGTGAGGGAGCACGGTGATAGGCAGACCAACCGCGTTGAGACCGATGGCGACGAGCATCGAAACGAACCCGATCATGTTCAGTGTCCCAAGCGCCTGTCGTGGTGACTGAAACGGTCCTCGGGGATTTGACCAGTCCCACGAATCGCCGTCTGTCGAGATCTCTTTGTCGGTTGTGTCTGGTTCATGGACATCTCCAACTGTAGAGCCACACTCGGGACAGTACGAAGCGTCGTCAGCAAGCTCTGAACCACACCGTTGGCAGTAGTCAGGCATGCCATGGCGCTCGGAAAAGATGCTACTAACTTTTTTGATAGCGTTTCTATTCCGGAAATTGTGAAAATACAGAGATAGATATTCTCCTTCTTTCTGTCGAAGCGGTCTTAGCAGAATCGAATTTTTGTCGTCGCTCTGCTTACCGGAGATCTTAGCAGAATAGTCCGTCTGACGATCGAGCATATCGGGTCCTATACTCTATCAGCACAGGTGAGCCATTGCTTAGACGTTAATTATCCACGTTAGAATAGGTTTGAGCTATTTAATAATGGGTGTGGAGACGGGTGTTTGGAAGAACTGAGTAAAGTTGTCGGCCTGACCACTCGTATATAAATTCTTCGCCCTAAACGTGGGGCTATTTTAGCACGTGAGATTCACAATAGGTACTCTCTGACCCTCATGCGTGGAGTCTCGATGTGTTTGTTGCGAGATGGTCGCTAGGCTGGAAGACTCCACAGGAGAAAGAGATGAATGAAATCCACTCCGACGACGGAAGTACAGTAGAGAAATTCGGCCGCGATCCGTGGCTCCAAACAGATTGGCAGGGCTTGTTTGAGCGAGTTGCCGGGTCAACTGAACCCCCTCTACAGCGAGATACGTTAGCCCTGGCTGTCAGTAACAAATACGGCTTTAGTCAGGAATTCGGTGAGACATTTGTCGACAAAGCCGCAGAATGCGGCCAACTGTTTCGTGTTCAGATCAATCTCGACAACCTGACTTGGGATTACTACATATCTGAACCAGATGTGACCGGAGATCACTGTAATTGGGTCAGTATTCTTAGTAGTGATATCTTGGCCGACACAGATGAACTGGTTCCAGAAATTCTCTCGCGAAATGAAGTTGTGGAGAAGTTGTGTGCCAGAGACAATCAGATCACTCTCAATCAGGCACAACACGTTGCTGATCATATCGAGTGCTTCTATCCATTCTACGCAGACGGTGGGGATGTTAAAATGCACCCCCAAGTGTCTAAACAATTAGTAACAAATCGGTCGTACGCTCAGATCAGCGAAGCGGTCTCATTTACCACCCCTACGGGCGTGAATGAGGCGCTTGCGGATGTTCTGGAGTCGGTCTTAGCGTACGAGGAAGCGACACGAGAACTGTAAATACCATTCTCTCGGCCTGTTTTTTGCTATCTAGAATCTATACAATATATGTCTCGAACGACGATCGCACTGGAAGACTCAACGAAGGCCCAATTGTGCGCACTCAAGCGTGGCGGAGAGAGTTACGATGACCTACTGCTGTATATTCTCGATAGTATCAACCGAGACTCATCTGGCGAGGTGACGCTCGATTAAGACTTGACCCCGCTTCGATGCTCGCTGTGAGCCAGCAAATCGAGCACGAGGCGAGGTAACATGGACAGTAGATCTGCGGGCAGCGGGTTTCCGAGCCATGTACACCAAGACAATGACCCGGACAAATCACAATACGGACTCCGACCCTAGGAAGGTATCGAGCCAAGACCATACAGCGCACGGCTCTGGTACTGGAACGACAGTACAGACTGAACCACAGACAGCTCTTCGGAATCAGTTGGCAACCGCTGGACTGGACGTAGAGCGATTCGTACCGTTACGCGACGGCACGAAAGAGAGTCGTGTCAACCATACAGACCCCGCACACCAATACTCGGTCGCAGAACTCGACAGCAACTACGGGGTGATGGCTGGCGACGGGCTGGTCATCATTGATATCGACGATTACGATGACGATCAGCTTGCCCCCGACTGGGTTACATCCTTACCACCGACGTTCACCGTCGAAACCCCGCACGGAGGCGAGCATAGGTACTACGCAGTTAGTGACCTGATGAGTAACACTCGATCTGAGTGGGGCGAAGTCCGCGCTGACAATCAATACGTTGTCGGCCCTGGTTCAGAACTCGACTCGTGTTCGAAGAACTGGCACAACTGTTCTGACGACGACGCTGGGCGCTATATCGTGCTTGAAGACCGTCCCCTCGCACAAATCTCCACATCGTCACTACCGGAGCAGACCACGCAGGAATCGAAATCATCAACAATGGTTCCGACTGGCTCACCAGAGGTAGCATCTGTTGATGATGTAGACGCGCCGTTTGGAAAACTCGACACACGGCTACAAGCGTTTCTCACGAAGGATCAGCGGAAAGCACTCTGGGAAGGACGATACTCTGACGCAGGTCATAACGACCGATCTCAAGCTGAGGCCGAACTCGCATATCATCTTGGTTGGTTTTTTGAGCGCAACGCTCAGGTTGTCGGTCAGCTGATGACCCTCGCTTGTGGGCGATATCCGAAGACGGACTGGAATGAACTCCGGAAATGGCTCGTCCGTGACGATGACAGCTACCGTAAGGGCACAACCCAGCTACCTGACTACAATGACACATACACCCCTCCATGGTCAGGACGTGGGCCGCGACCTGAAGTCAGTCAAGTAACTTCGGGCAAGGTTCTCGACGCTACGTTTGAACTGTATCCCGCAACAGTCAACGAGATCACCGAGAACGAGACTGTAGACGTATCCCGAGAGCAGACACGAAAGGCGCTAGAAGAATTACGCGACTACGATATACTCACACGGGAGAAGGATACCATGCGACCGGGGAATCCATACGTCTACTATCCAGTGTTCGAAGAGAATCTCAATGATATCTAACTTAACCGTATACTGTGGATAATGTCTTGGAAAGTGTGTTGATTGAGTAACAGTTACGATGGCTGTCGTCTGATGTTTGTTATTGACCCTTCTGTGGACTCGCCTCTACCGGCTGGAAGGTTCTCATCCTCAATATAAAATAGTTCAGGCGGATTATGATCGCTGATTCGTCTTGACCACTCCGGTCGGTCAAGATTAATGACGTACGCTCCTATACCTCGTGAATTACCAGTTCCCCTCACATATACTCGATAATGCTTGCTTTCGTCTCGAACGTGTAGCTCGGCGGGTTCTACCTCCCTCACATGAAACTCGCGGTTCTGAATATCTCTGTTCGTATTTACGTAGATAGTATCTCCCGGTTTGAGATCCTGTACCTGTTGCTCGATTTTGGAGCGGTCAGTCATAGTATCTCACTCTAAGTGATCCTCAGTATGTTCCAGTTCCTCCGCCGTGAGGTCTCCTGCGAGGAACCGTTCCCCGAGGTCAGTAACGCGGTAGTTTGATGCGTCGACGCGTTGTAACAGTCCTGCGTCAGTCAGCTTTCGGCAACGACGAGAGAGGTATTCCTGTGTGTAGTCGATATTCGCGGCAATGACGCTTGGAGAAGCGACGATCTCCTTGTCATGTAGAAACTCAAGCACCCGTTCATCAGCCTGTGTCATCCAGTCAACCCGTGGTCGCATCTAACAGTGAGATACTGGTTTTAACTGTTTCAGAAGGTGTCAAAACGTGTCTAACGACAGTAAAAGACAGTTCTACAAACACAGAATTTTGTGGTTAATGCTAAGTTGATAGAGATGTATCGTCGATCAAATGGAATTAGGCCGGCGTGTACTCAAACAGCAGGAAGCCGCCTACGAGAAAGACGAGGATCAGTATGCCGAAGAGATGGAGCGACTCGAAACGCTACCGAAGGCGTTCGAGGAAGGTACGTGGACGTGGGAAGATCTAGAGTGGATTGTGCGCTGGAAAATGACCGGCTCACCATTTGTCGGAAAGGTTCTCGATGACTTCAATTCAAACGACGAGACGTTTGTCACCTCTCAAATTGAGAAGTCGGTCGCTGCCTCTTCACCAGGTGAGAAACTCTCACATCTGATCGAGATATCCGGTGTCGCTGAACGGATGGGTTCTGCGTTTCTCTTGTTTATGAACCCCGATCGCTTCACCGTGCTCGACTGGAAGGCATGGAGTGTCCTACACGAGAGCGGATACTTGCCCGACGAGATGCCTGATGACCCCTCTGTTGACGATTACTTACTGTATCTTGGATCGTGTTGGGCGATAGCGAACGAGTACGATGTTAGTCTCCGAACGCTCGATATGGCACTGTGGGCGCTCGGAGGCGATGAGTGAACTGCCACCCGCAACTAAATCCGTTCAGGAACGATACACTACCATGGACGACTCAAACCAACCAGAACGCCCGCCTCCTGATGCTGACGCTGCCGAGATAGCCCAATGGATGGACGAGGACTTTGGACGGGCGATCGCCGAGGCGGCAGAAGAGCACGCGAGCAACAAAGCACACGAGGTCGTAGAGGTCGAGATAATCAATCATGAGCGGGGTGAGGTCGTCGGGAGGATAGATACGGACGGGAACCTAAACACAGAGAGTGAGACGCTCAGGCGTGTCTCACAGGAGTATCTAGAGGAGGGCGTTCCTGTGATCGTCCCCACGACCTACGAAAATGTAGACGGTGAAACGGTTCACGCAGATGGTGAGGTGATCGTCGAGCCGGGAACTACGGGATTCGTGCGAGCCTTTGTCGACGAACTCCCGAGTCCGTTCGACTGTGATCCTGATGTGCTGATCGTCCTGCCAACTCACAGCTTAGAGCAGGATTGAAAATACGCCAAACGTCTCATACCGCTATTCCGGGATTTTGGCTTAGAGCATACCGGAGATTCGCGTTTACAGAGCGAAACCGGTTCTCCGACTAGGTCATTTTTGTCAAGAGATGCGTTTCTCTGCGGGTCGAGGTACAGTCCGATGTATCCCTTAGCCCTCGCCAAAGAACCGCGTCTCGTCGATGTCTCTTGGTCTGTCCCTTAGTCGACGGCAAGGAGGTCCGTCACTTCGTCTTGTAACGCGGCGAACGTCTCCTCCGCCGTATCGAGGTCTGGGCTGCCCGTAATTACGACACGACCAGATGCGAAGAGTAGAACGACACTATCAGCATCGGACGGCCGGTAAATCAAGCCGGGGAACTGTTCAGGTTCGTATTCCGTGGATTCGAAACCAAGGCCAATTACAAGCGCGTTGAGATTCAGCGATTCCCCCAGCTCTGCTGTACAGACTAGATTCTGAATTCGGAACCACTCATCATCAGGCTCCGCAATCATCTCGTTGTCAGCAAGGAGGTTGAGAAAACGTTCTCGTATCTCATGCGCCCCCTCCTCTGAATCTGCCCCAGTTACGATGTATTTTCCAGTTCGGTAGACAGTGATGAGCGGGGCGTCCTCCCCAAATCGCAGATACATACCGGGATACTTGTCGGGGTCGTACTCAGCGATGGAACCGATGTCGGCAGCGACTCTCTCTAAATCGAACTCTGTTTTCAGTGACCCTGACCCGACGACGTTGACGATTTCTACCACGATGTTTTACTCTATCAATTACTGCTGGAAGTCGTCTCGTATCTGTGAGAACTGGTCAATTGCAGCTTCCAAGTTCTCCGTAATATCGGCTGCCAATACCTCTGGTTCCGGCAAGTCCTCGACATCTTCCAGACTATCGTCTTTCAGCCAGAAAATGTCCAGGTTGGCTTTGTCGCGTTCGATCAATTCCTCGTAAGAGTACGACTTGAACCGCTCAGTCTCCTCGCGCTCATGGCGGTTTTCGGGGTTGTAGCAGTCGATGAAGCCCGTCAGGTCATCGAACGTGAGTGGATCGCGTTTCCGCGTGAAGTGCTTGTTCGTCCGCAGGTCGTAGATCCAGAGGTCCTCCGTCCATGGGTCCGCCTGCGCAGGTTTCGCATCGAAAAAGAGTACGTTGGCTTTCACACCTTGGGCGTAGAAGATACCCGTCGGGAGTCGCAACATCGTGTGAACATCGAATTGGTTCAGGAGTTTGCGGCGAACAGTCTCTCCGGCTCCACCCTCGAACAGCACGTTGTCCGGGACAACGACAGCAGCGGTGCCGCCGATGTTGAGGAGCGTTTTCACGTGCTGGAGGAAGTTCAGCTGCTTGTTCGAGGTGGTCGCCCAGAAGTCGTCCCGCTCGTAGGTAAGCGACTCCTTGACTGCCTCACCCTCGGAGCTCATCACCGTCACACTACTCTTCTTACCGAATGGCGGGTTAGTCAGGATCAGGTCAAAGCGGTCTCCCGGATCTGAGCGCAGGCTGTCGTCGACGACGATGGGGCTCTTCTCGCCGTTGATCCCGTGGAGGTAAAGATTCATTACGCAGAGTCGCGCCGTGTTGTCGACGATTTCCCAGCCTTTGAAAGCGTCATGCTGGAGGAATTCTTTTTGTTGCTTATCGAGTTGATAGTTCTCGGTAATGTAATCGTGTGCAGAAAGGAAGAACCCGCCTGTCCCGCTGGCAGGGTCAGAGATGGTCTGGTCCGGCTCAGGCTGGACCGCCTCAACAATACCTTGGATGAGTGGCCGCGGCGTAAAGTATTGACCAGCGCCGCTTTTCACGTCTTCGGCGTTCTTCTGGAGCAGGCCCTCGTAAATCTCGCCCTTCACGTCGACGTCCATCCCGGACCAGTTCTCGTCGTCGATCATGAGGACGAGACGACGCAACTTAGCTGGGTCCTGAATTCGGTTCTGGGCCTTACTGAAGATGACACTCAGTAGGCCGCCCTGATTCCCGAGTTCCTGAAGTGCTGTACGGTAGTGGCTCTCCAACTCTTCGCCGTCCTTGGCGACGAGACTCTCCCAGTTGTACTCCTCGGGGACCTGTGACTCTTCCTGGAAGCCGATCTCAGTCATCTCTTCGTCCATCTTCAGGAAGAGGAGATAGGTGAGTTGCTCCACGTAGTCGCCGTAACTCACGCCATCATCACGAAGTACGTCACAGTAGTTCCACAGTTTATCTACTAACTGATTTGCATTATTAGACATCTTCTGTAATGTCTGATAGGGTTAGTTGCCCTTGTAATCCTGGTTTTTCACTCTCTGATTCGCTCAGTTCAATTTCCTCATCAGATGTATGTCTCACAGATTTTTGTGAAATTAATTCTCCCTTGATTGCCTTATTGATTATAGACATTCTGAGTCTATCGGCGCGTTCTAAATTGTCATCAGTGTTCGCTCGTAAATTATCTACTACTGACAATTTTCTATCGATCCTCTCAACGATTAGTCGCTGTTCCTCAATTGGTGGGAGTGGTATCGTGGACTCATTGATCTTTGAGAGAGTTAGTCTCCGAATGGCTACTCCACCCTTCTGTTTAACCATTTGATTTCGAACTACAGGGCTGTTCAGACAATATTTTAGATAGTGAGGGTCTACCTGTTCTCCAGGTTTAAGTAGAGCGACACTAGAGAGAAGAGAAAATTCATTCTCAATATGATTATAAACGGCGATACCAGTATTCACCCCGTCTTTAATATACAGGACATCTCCCTCTTCTGGGTCACATCTTGAGTAAATCTCCTTATGATCCTCTTCTGAAACATATGTTACATCTGTGGTATCTAGCTCTCCACCGCTAAGATTCTTTGATGTGATATACATATAGTCGCCAGAATCATAATTATCTGGGGAATTGTGTGTTCCATCTGTTATTTTATTACATATATTGCTTAATTTTGCCTCGACCCAGGTGTCCGGAATATTGTAGTGAGTGTTGGATGCTTGTAGTGTACTAGATGCCGGTTCTAGGTTACTACTCTCTCTCCATTCTTTCGTTGTCTCTCCTGATACCGCACTGTGTAAAACTGATCGTCGATACTGTTCTAAACGAAATTGTGCGTTTTGCAGTTCATTGAATCCGAAATCCAACTTAGAGAGTAACTCATCTATTCTTGAAATAATTTTGGTCTGTTCTTCTAATGGTGGTAATGGGATTTCAAAATCGAGAACCTTCTTTTGACTAAGATTATATTGTCCAGCTGATGTCGAGGACTTCTGTAATACCTTTTCACGTATTTGTGGACTATTCCACACTAAGTTCACCCACTGTGGAAGGTCGCCTATGTTAGGAATACGGAAGCGGATGAGATATGAAGCAAAGTAGTGGGGCTCGTCGAATTCAGTTTCTACAACAGCGGAACGCCCAATGTAGTTGGATAGCGGCTTGC